>CAZLJQ010000009.1:0-114447 GCA_964559875.1 uncultured Acidobacteriaceae bacterium | reverse complement strand
CCCTCCAGGCCATCTTCGAATTCCAGACCATGATCTGCGAGCTCACCGGCATGGAGGTCGCCAACGCTTCGATGTATGACGGCTCAACCGCCGCCGCCGAAGCCGTCATGATGGCCATGCGCATCACCGGACGCACCTCCGCCATTCTCGCCCGTAGCGTTCATCCCGAGTATCGCGAGGTCATCGCCACCTATGCCAAATACCAGGGTCTGCCGCTCACCGAGGTTAATTTCACCAGCAATGGCCGCGTCGATCTCGCCGCCCTCGATGCCGCCATCACCGCGCAGACCGCCTGCGTCCTCATCCAGTCGCCCAACTTCTTCGGAACCATAGAGGACGTTGCCGCCATCGCCGATCTCGTCCACGCTAAAGGCGCGCTCCTTGTCGTCTCCATCGCCGAAGCACTTTCTCTCGGCATCGTCCGTCCCCCCTCGCAGGCTGACATCGTCGCCATGGAGGCGCAATCCTTCGGCGTCCCTCTCAGCTACGGAGGCCCGTACGCCGGAGTCATCGCCACGCGCGAACAATTCATCCGCCAGATTCCCGGACGCCTCGTCGGACAGACGACCGACCGCAACGGTAAACGCGGCTTCGTGCTCACCCTCTCCACTCGCGAGCAGCACATCCGCCGCGAGAAGGCGACCTCCAACATCTGCACCAACCAGGCTCTGGTCGCGCTCATGGTCAACATCTACATGGATGTCTATGGCCGCGAGGGCATCAAGGGATTAGCCGAACAGAATCTCGCCAAGGCTGCCTACGCCCGCCGCACGCTCGGCGCAAAGGCCAAAGTTCTCTTCGATGGCGCGCCGCGCTTCAATGAATTTGTTCTCCAGACCAGTGAAGAAGCCTACGAAATCTCCCACCGTCTCGCCGAGAAGAAAATCATCGGAGGCTTTCCCCTCACCAAGTTTTATCCCGAACTCGGCAACGCCGCCGTCTGGTGCGCCACTGAACTCACATCCCGCGCCGCCATCGACGCAGCCGCCAGCGAGGTGAACGCATGAACCCAGCGCCAGCGGCCGGCAGCGTAGCGATACCCGTCTTATTGACCACCGCCAACAAGGTGAACGTATGAGTAATCAGGATATCCGTAAGGCCAGCACCCACATCTCGCAGAACGAGGGCCTCATCTTCGAGCACTCCTCGCCCGGCAAAAAAGCCTATCGCCTGCGCTCGCTCGATGTGCCCGAGATCGATGCCGCAGCCGAACTCGGCGATGCTCTGCGCACCGAATCCGCCGCGCTTCCGGAAGTAAGTGAAGTTGAAATCATTCGCCACTTCACCCGCCTCTCTACCTGGAATTACGCGGTCGATCACGGCATGTATCCGCTCGGCTCCTGCACCATGAAGTACAATCCCCGCGTCAACGAGGTCGTTGCCCGCCTCGATGGAATCGCTGGTGCCCATCCCTATCAGCCGGAGATGATTTCGCAAGGCGCCCTGCGCATCATGAAGTCTCTCGCCGATCAGCTCATCGAAATCACCGGCATGGATGCCATCACCCTGCAACCCGCTGCCGGAGCTCACGGCGAACTCACCGGCATCCTGCTCATGCGCGCCTATCTTGAATCCAAAGGCAATCCGCGCAAGCGAGTTCTGATCCCCGACTCAGCTCACGGCACCAATCCCGCCACTGCCGCCATGGTCGGCTATCAGGTTGAAAATCTGCGCAGCAATCAGAACGGCATGGTCGATCTCGCTGCCCTGGAAGCGCAGATGAGTGAGGATGTCGCCGGCCTCATGCTCACCAATCCCAACACCCTCGGAATCTTCGACGAGCAGATCGCGCAGATCGCCGAAATCCTCCATCGCAAGGGCGGCCTGCTCTACATGGACGGAGCCAACATGAACGCCCTCGTCGCCAAGGCTCGTCCCGGCGACTTCGGCGTCGATGTCATGCACCTCAATCTGCACAAAACCTTTTCCACTCCGCATGGCGGAGGCGGTCCCGGCTCCGGTCCGGTCGCCTGCAAGGCGTACCTTGAGCCATTTCTTCCCAAGCCCGTCATCGTCGAAACCGTCGTCGGCACCTTGCGTCTTGACTACCACCGTCCGCAATCCATTGGACGCGTGCGCGCCTTCTTCGGTAACTTCGGCATGTTTGTCCGCGCCCTCGCCTACATCATGGCCAACGGCCCCGACGGCCTTCGCCAAACCACCGAGGACGCAGTGCTCAACGCCAACTACCTGCGCAAGAAACTGGAAGGCACCTTCGATCTTCCCTACGCCACGCCCACCATGCACGAGGTCGTCTTCAGCGACAAACTCCAGTCCAAGCTCGGCATCAAAACCGGGGACATCGCCAAGCGCCTCATCGATTACGGCTTCCATCCCTACACCGTCAGCTTCCCCATGGTCGTCCACGGCGCACTCATGATCGAGCCCACCGAGAGCGAGCCGCTCGAAGAGCTCGACCTCTTCGTCGATGCCATGAAGTCGATCGCACAAGAAGCCATCGACTCACCCGAGCTGAGCCGCAACGCGCCCAACTCGACGCGCCTCTCGCGCCTCGACGAAACCGCTGCCGCTCGCAAACCAATCCTCCGCTGGAAGCCAGAGGTTAAGTAGCGCGAAGAAAGCGCGTGCAGAAAACATGAGGGTGCCCCGTTCAAGCTTCTGTTGCTTGGGCGGGGCTTTTGAATTTGACCTTGCCTGTGGTCTCTGAACTTTTGAATTTGATCTTGCCTGTAGTCTGAGATCTTTCGAATTTGATTTCGATTCGGGGTGCCCTACCCTTCCGCCCGCTCTTCTGGGCGGAGGGTGGGGCCGTTGACCTTCCCCAACCATTGCTCTTTCAGTGAATCCTTCGCGACCGCCCCGTGCTCAACTGGTCAATCGTTTTGAATTCCGCGCAACCATTGACCATTTCGCTACTTCGGCCTTTCCAACGATTGCCTAATTCGTACATCGTTGTTCGGCCGCGCACGTCTCGGATTTCCGCTGAATTCTCGCTCTATTGCTTCCTCACCCGATACAAAATCAGCGGACTCTGCTCGAAGACTTTGTCGGCAACCTCGCTGATTCCGCGCGTGTAACGCTGATCGCCATAGCTCCAGATGTAGTCGTAGTCGGCCGCAACCTGCTCCCACTCTGGCTCCACGTCATAGCAATGTCCCCAGTAGCCGTCGGACATATACGGCTCCCATGTAATGCGCATCGGCGTCTGTCCGGGAATATCAAACAAGTACGGCGAGATGGCTCCGCGACGGATCACCGCGTAAGCCCAGTAGTGCACGTAGTAGTAGTCGAGCGGATCTTCGTCCTTGCAGGTGTCCACCAGCGGAAAGACCTTTGCATTGCGCGCAATCTGCTCGATGCCACGATTCATCGCTACGTTCTTCTGCGCCTCATCCTGAAAGCCAGTGGTGAAGTTGAAGACCCTCAGCGCGGTCAGCGCCACGGCCAGCACGGCGATCCAGTTGGCCCTGCGGCCAATGCGCAGTGCGGCGAGCGGCAACAGGCAAAGCGGTGCCACCAAACGCACGTCGAGATCGAAGCTCGACCCCCATCCGTACGGCAGCAGCAGATATACTCCGAAAAATGCCGCTGTCGCTGCCAGCCAGCGCCAGTTCACTCGCAGCTCGCGATTGCGCACCACGGCAATCAACAAACAGAGCACAAGTCCGCCGAGAAAAATCTGGTCGAGTTTGGAGTCGTAACTCTGAGTCTGCAGATTGCGCAGCGCTTGCAGCTTATCCAGCATGGGACGCCACTCCACGCCGCTCTTCTGCCCGGTGAGTCCGGGACGCGCCCACAAAAACAGCAGCGACGGCGGAGCCAGAAACGCCGCCAGCCGCAGCCACTCACGCCAGTTCCAGCGCGTCACCTCATAGAAAACAAGAATGAAAGCCGCCGCCGCGAAGCCTAGCAAATGCGCGAAGTAGGCCAGAAACGTGACGATGGTAAACAGCGCCGCGCGCATCGGCGACGGCTTGCGCCGGTACCACAGCCACGTCCCCACCATCAGGAAGCAGAACGAAACGCTGAGATGATAGGCGGTGAATCCCCAGAAAAACAAAACGTTGTAGGCGAGTGCGCAACCCAGCAGCGAGAGTTCAATTTCGCTCCGGTTAGCCTGCCAAAGAAACCACGCAACCGAGACCGGCAGCAGCACAGTGGTCAGCATCAGCAACGCTTTGCCTGCAGCCTCTACGGGCAGCACCTGTTCAAATGCGAGCAGCAGCAGATCCCATAGGACGTAAGGATAGGGCTTCCAATCAGCGCGATAATACTGGGCGAAATGATAGACCGGGTCGTGGAGATGATTCAGCACAAAGCCGCGCGCCAAATGATTGGCGTAGTCCAGCATTGGCGGCTCGCGCACCAACAGAAACGGAATTGCCAGCGATCCACTCAGCAGAAGGAAGAGCGCAATCCATAAGACGTTCGTTCTCTGCTCGGGCTGCATGGTCTGGTAACTTCTCCTTGCTGGATTGTGCAATGTGCTACTTGCAAGGTACTAGCTGAGGCTTTCAGCTTCAAGCACGTCCGCGCGAATCGTGAAGCGGGGTTCGCCATGTTCGCGATGCGCATTCAACTTACTCCTGCGCGAACAACACCCAGGAAGATTGCCAGAGCGGGGTAGGAATCTGGCCACGCGAACAAGCCGTGATGATGATGTTGTACTGTCCATCGGCGGCCAGCGAGGCAAGGAACTCATCGGACCGCGTGCTCGGCGCTGCCAGTGCCAGATATTCCAGGAAGCCATACACATCTACCTCCGGAGCCAGCGCCGGAGCGGCAAAACTAAGCTCAGTATTCTCCTCGAAAAAATGCCACGCGATGGAAGCCGCCAGATTGATGGCGCGTTCATAGTGCGGGTCGTCAAGGACTCCGAGAGCGGGGTTATCGAAGATGATGCAGACGCGGCGTTCATCTTCGCGGGTGTATTCGCGCACCTTGAGTTCGCCGGATTTCGCGGTGGCCTTCCAATCGACATGGCGGGCACTGTCTTCTGGTTCGTAGTCGCGGATGCGGTAAAGATCCGAGCCGCGACCGCGCTGGTTGGTCTCCAGTTCGCCGGTGATCATGGGCAGCACTTCAAACATTTCGTCGGTGGGCTCAACCGAAGGAAACACCAGCACCTCCTGGTCAAGCGCGACGACGCGCGTCTTGGTAAGGAAGGAGAACGGAAAGCGGGTCGAGATGCCGATGCCGCGTTGCGCGTAGAGTCCGCGCCGGGGAAAGCGGAGATTCAGTTCGGCGCTCTGGCGATGTCCGCCGGGAAGATAAGGGAAATACACGCTCTGCTCAAGAACAGGCGGCGATTGACGCGGCGGATAGCTCCTGACAAAGGCGAAGTCAGGCCAGCGGACGATGGCCTTGCGCCCAGTGCGCGCCGCGGGATAGACGAATTCAGTGCGCTGCCATCGCCACACTGGCCGCTCTGATTTGTCCACCGGCGGTACAACGGAAATGGAGAATGCGGGCAGGGGGCGGCGATTGCGAAGCAGCGCCGCTCCAGAGTAATTCTGCCCGGCAAAAACGTGGCGAGGAAGATGCAGCGTGATCTCCAGCCCGTTGATCATAACGGCCGAAACAATGCCACTTACCAGCACCGCTCCGAGCATGGCAGCGACCACGATAAACAGCAGGTTATTTCCAGTGTTCAGAGCGGCCACGCCGATCAGCAGGGTAAGCAGCAGGTACACCACGCCTTCGCGAGTGACCTCATAGTTCAGCGCATCACGCACGCGGCGAGCCACCACACGCCGCGTCAAGTACGGAACGATGGTGACGGCAACCACTCCAGCCAGCAGCAAGGCGAACGAGGCAAAGATGGCGGTGGCGAGCACATCTCCAGCCTCGCGCGAAGCAGTGGAGAGCAACGCCGAGGCGAAGGCCAGCGAAAGCCCGAAGATGGCAACGAAGAATCGGACCCAGGCGCCACGTTCGACGCCGCGAAGCGCTTCCCCGAACTGCTGGCGAAAACCCATGCGTTCATTATGACATCGCACCGCGCTGCGCAGGATTGAGCGGCTTACTTCTCCAGAAGGCGCAGCAGGTGCCGATTGAACTCCTCCGGCGCTTCCTCGTAGGGCAGATGGCCCACGCCCGGCAGCACTACGTATTCGGCGTCGATGAAGGACTCGCGCAGCAGCAGTCCCGACCGTGAGGAAACGGCGCGATCATCGGCGCCCCAGAGCAAGAGCGCGGGAATCGCAGAGATAGAGGGCAGCGCCGCCTGGAGCTGTTGCATATCCGGCCTCCAGCTCCGGACAATTTCCAGAGCGTAGTCATAGGATCGCGGGTCCTCAAGATTGACAGCATAGCCTGCGCGCGTCTCCTCAGTAATCTTCGACTCATCCGAGTACATGCGTCCAATCCCCATGCGACGGAAGACCGCACTGTATGCGCCCAGCTTCCGCAGTACCATTCGCCCGAAGGGAGTACGAAAAAAAGCTAACCGCAGGCGGGCGTTCGTCATAAAGGGATTGGCCGGAGCAATCAAGGCGAGGCTCCGGATGAGAGGCGCAGCCGAGGAGCGATCCTGGCTTGCCGTCAGCATGGCAACGGCGCCACCATGCGAAGTTCCCACCAGATCAATTTGAGAGTGGCCGAGAGAGCGCAGAAATCCCTGCAGCCGGGATGCAGCGGCGGCAAGACTGAAATCCACCTCGCCCGCCTGTGGCCGGTCGGAGTGCCCGATGCCAAGCAGATCTACCGCATAGACATCCCGGTGCTGGGCGAAGAAATCGAGATTGTGCCGCCAGCTAAAGCTGTATCCCATGAGGCCGTGGACAAACACCACCGCCGGCAACTGGCACCCGGCAGCGGCAGGCAGGTGGAGATAGCGCATGCGATACTCCCCACAGCGATACCAGAACTCCCGATCCTGCCGAAAGCGGTGAGATTCCTGCAATATCGTCTCCATATTTATTTTCCTCGGCCCGACCTTAGCAACCGGATGGCCCATAGAGGCATCGTAGTAGGTGTAATTGCCTATGTCGATTCCATTGGGGAGTCCCTAAAACTCCCCCTTTTTTGAGTCCTGGACATCCCATAAACCATAGGCATGTTCCTGATTCAGAAGTATCGATGTATTCCCCGGCTGTATAATCGTCGGAATACCCTTGCAAACTCAATATTTGGGCGACCTATGATGAATGGGAAGTTGGCAACTCACTTGCAAACAAAGCAGTGGCCAATTTCCGTGCCGGGGCCAGGCAGTGTGCGGGTAGCTGCGCGATCGCCCATGACCAAAGAAACCCAAGTTCGCTTTATCGCCGTTGTATTCATTCTGCTGACCGTGACGGCGGTGGTCTTTGCGTGGATCAATTTCCAGAAGGAGCAAGCGTTCTCTACTCCCACGGATGGGGTCTGGTGGGTGGAGTCGCAGGGACATTTGGTGGCGCAGCGGGTGGACCCGCTTGGCCCCGGTGATCGTGCCGGCATCAAGGCGGACGATGTCCTGGTAGCCGTGGCTGGCAACCCGGTTCACAGAACCGCGGATATCGCGCGCCAGATGTATCGCTCCGGCATCTGGACCAAGCTCAGTTACACACTGGAGCGGGGAAACGTAGGCCTGGATATTCCGGTGATTCTGCAGCCGCTGGATAAGAGCCTGAATCAGGGATTGCGGCTGATCGCACTGGTGTACCTGGGCATTGGAATCTACGTGCTGCTGCGCCGCTGGACCGCACCCAAGGCGGGCCACTTCTACCTGTTCTGCCTGGTTTCGTTCATCTTCTACTCCTTCAAGTTCACCGGCAAACTCAACGAGTTTGACTGGACGATTTACTGGGGCAATGTAGTTGCGGGAATGTTGCAGCCCGCTATGTTCCTGCACTTTGCGCTGAGCTTTCCCGAGCGCAAGTCCTTTGTGCAGCGCCGGAGCTGGATTCTGCCATTGGTGTATGTGCCGGGATTGCTGATGCTAGGCCTGTGGGTGCTGCTGGTGACGGCCGCTGAGCCCAGCGGGTTGCTGCTGCTCGATCTGGACCGCATGCAGATGGGCTACCTGGCGGCGCTCTTCATGACCGCGACCCTCGTCCTCTGGCACACCTACCTGCACGCTCGCACTCCTATTCTGCGCCAACAGATGAAGTGGGTCACACGCGGAACCTTTCTGGCTGTGGTTCCGTTCACGGTCTTCTACGTCATCCCGTTCCTCTATGGACGCGGACCGACGGCGGCCATGAAGATCAGCGTACTCTCGCTGGTATTTCTTCCGCTGACTTTCGGTTATGCCATCGTGCGTTACCGCCTGATGGATGTGGACCTGATCTTCAAGCGCGGCATGGCTTACACCATCGCCGCCGGCACCATCGCAGCGGTGTATTTTGCCGCCATTGGCGTAGCGGCGGTGCTGTTCAATAAGAATTTTCCCAGCACCGGTTGGGGTGGTCTGGTGGCGGCCATCGTGGTCACCTCGATTCTCTTCGATCCAGTCAAGAACTGGATTCGGGAGCGCATCGACAAGTTCTTCTACCGGAAGCGCTATGACTATCGGAAAACGCTGATCGAGTTTGGCCGCGAGCTGAACTCCGAGCGCGATCTCGACAAGATGCTGGAGGCAATTCAGGAGCGGATTCAGCGCACTCTGCTGGTGGACCGCATGGCCGTGTTTCTGGCTGAGGTGGATCGCCCAGGCTTTGTGCTGGCAAAATCCAGCGGCATCGCCGTAACCAACTGGTTGGACTTCGGTTTCCTGAGCAGCCAGCGTCCGGAGTTCGCCGAAGGCCACCTGTTCTTCGACAACACGCACCAGGCGGTGCGCGAGGAGCCGATTGCGCAAGAGACAATTCGCGTTCTCGACCTGAACTACTACATTCCCTGCACGGTGATGAACCGCACCATTGCCATGCTCGGTCTGGGTAAAACGAGCGACGGAGATTTCCTCTCTAGCGAAGACGTGGAACTGCTGGAAACCCTGGCGGGCTACATCGGCATCGCGCTGCAGAATGCGCGCCTGTACGCTTCCCTGGAAGAGAAGGCGCAGGAGTATGAACGCCTCAAGGAGTTCAACGAAAACATCGTCGAGTCGATCAACGTGGGCGTCTTTGCTGCCGACCTGCAGGACAAGATCGAGTCCTGGAACTCGCAGATGGAAGTGATGTACGCGCTGCCGCGGGCCGATGCCATCGGCAAGTCGATTCTCGAAGTTCTGCCCCCTGCGTTTTGCGAGGAGTTCTTCCGCGTACGCAGCAATCCCGGCATCCATAACCTGTACAAGTTCCGCCTCGGCACCACCGCCGGAGATATGCGGGTGGTCAACGTGGCAATCGCGCCGCTGATCAAAAAGGATTTCAGCGTAGTTGGGCGGCTGGTCATCGTCGATGACATCACCGAGCGCGTTGACCTGGAGGCGCAGCTGGCGCAGGCTGACAAGATGTCCTCGATCGGACTGCTGGCCGCCGGAGTGGCGCACGAGGTCAACACTCCGCTGGCCGTTATCAGCTCCTATGCGCAGATGCTGGCCAAGCAGTTGCAGGGCGATGAGCGTCGCTCGGCGCTGCTGGAGAAGATTACGAAACAGACCTTCCGCGCATCGGAGATCGTTAACAACCTGCTGAACTTCTCGCGCACCAGCGGGACCGAATTCGGCAACGTCGATCTGAATCGCATTATTCATGACACGCTGGCGCTGCTGGAGCATCAGTTCAAGACCACGCGTATCCGCGTCGTGGGCGAGTTGCAGCCGGCACTGCCGGAGATTCACGGCAACCAGGGAAAGTTACAGCAGGTCTTCCTGAACCTGTTCCTGAATGCCAAGGACGCCATGCCTCACGGCGGTACCCTGACGGTGCGGACCGTGTACGATCATGGCGTGAGCGTGCATGTCATCGACACTGGAACCGGCATCGCTCCCGAACATATTCATCGCATTTACGATCCGTTCTTCACCACTAAAACACGGCCCAAGCAGGGCGGCAGCGGTGGCACCGGCCTTGGATTGGCGGTGACCTACGGCATCATCCAGGAACACGCCGGTAAGATTCGCGTGGAGAGCAGTCCTGGCGAAGGCACAAGTTTCTGTATGGAGTTCCCAATGTCGAGAAAGGCAATTCATGTCTGATGTAGCAGGGGTGAAGCGCACTTCTGCACCGCTGGAAATTTCTAACGCGGGCCGGGTGCTGATCATCGATGACGAAGCGGCGATTCGCGAATCGCTGCAGATTCTGCTGGAAGACGAAGGCTATGAGGTGGTAAATGCGCAGGACGGCGAAGAGGGATTGAGCCTTCTGGACTCGGAGTCGGTCGACCTGGTCCTGCTCGACTTTCAGCTTCCTGACCGCAACGGGCTGGAGATTCTGAAGGACATTCGCGAACGCGATCCGGAGATGGCGGTCATTATGATCACCGCCTATGGCACTCCGGAAAACGCGGTGGCTGCCATCAAAGGCGGTGCAGCGAACTTTATCGCCAAGCCGTGGACCAACGAAAAACTACAAGCTGACGTGCGCGCCGCCATTGGGCACAAGCGCGTGCAAGAGGAGAACATCCAGCTCAAGCGCCAGCTCAAGCAGCGCTACAACTTCGAAAACATTATCGGCAAAAGTGACCTGATGCTGCGCACATTCGACCTGGTGGCACAGGTTGCGCCCTCGCGCTCCACGATTCTGCTGCAGGGCGAAAGCGGCACCGGCAAGGAGCTGATCGCCAAGGCGATTCATGCCAACTCGCCGCGCAAAGACCGTCCTTTCGTTCCCGTCAACTCCGGCTCCATGCCCAGCGACCTGCTTGAATCCACGCTCTTCGGACACGTCAAGGGCGCCTTCACCAGTGCGATCAGCAGCAAAAAGGGACTGTTTGAAATGGCCGACCACGGCACCATCTTCCTGGACGAAATCGGCAACATGTCCATGGAGACGCAGTCCAAGCTGCTGCGCGTGCTGCAGGACAAGCGCTTCATGCATCTGGGCGGAGTGCAGGAGATCCAGGTGGATGTGCGCGTGATCGCCGCCACCAACAGCGACCTGCGGCAGGCCGTGAAGGATGGCAAGTTCCGCGAGGACCTCTACTACCGCCTCAACGTCATCACCATCGAACTGCCTCCGCTGCGCAACCGCCGGGAAGATATTCCGATGCTGGCCCAGCACTTCCTGCTCAAGTATTGCGAGGAAAACGAAAAGCCCAAGCGGACGCTGGCCCCGGAAGGGCTGCGTGCCCTGATGGACTACTCCTGGCCGGGCAACGTGCGCGAGTTGGAAAACGCAATCGAACGCGCTGTCGTGCTCTCTGCCCATCCGGTGATCACTGCCGACCTGTTTCCTGAAGACATTGTGAGCCGTGGTGACACCCTGCCGCTGATCGCCAACAAGCCTGATGCTTCACTGTTTGAAATTGTGGAGGACTGTGAGCGGCGGGTGATTACTGCCATGCTGGAGCGTTGCGCATGGAACCAGACGGAGGCCGCCGAGCGCTTCCATGTTCCGCTCTCCACCCTGAACCAGAAGATCAAGCGGCTGAATATCGAGATCAAGCGGCGCGGGCAACGCGATTAATTGCAACAGCGACAGCGCGCAGGTTTGTTTCTGAGTGTTGGGCAGCGAGCACGTCATAGGTGTTTACCTTCTGTTTTGATATAGTCGCTAAAGAGCCGCGCGACACGCGACAACCCTGAAATGCGGCGTCCCGTACCGAATGGCATTCTCGCTGACCGAATACGCGAAGGGCAATGTTTTGGCGGTACAGGAGTATTCCATCCTCTCCTGGCGAGCCCTTGCCAATCTTTTCAGCCAGCCGCGCTATCTGGGCGACATCCTGCAACAAATGGACGTCATCGGCGTGGGCTCGCTGCCCATCGTCGTTCTCACCGGATTCTTTACCGGCGCGGTGTTGGCCTTGCAGAGCGCCAACTCGCTGGCGCGTTTCGGTGCGCTCTCTTTCACCGGGCAACTGGTTTCCATGTCGATGGTGCGCGAGCTGGGACCGGTGCTCACCAGTCTGATGGTGGCCGGACGCAATGCCAGCGGCATGGCGAGCGAACTGGGCTCCATGCAGGTGACCGAGCAGATCGATGCAATGCGCGCGCTGGGCACCGACCCTAGCCGCAAGCTGGTAACGCCGCGTCTGACGGCTACGATGTTCATGCTGTTCTTCCTCACCATTCTCTCCGACCTGGTTGGGCTGGCTGGCGGCTCGGTCATCGCCTTGCTGCTGCTGCGCCTGGATCTGAACCAGTACTGGACATCGGCCTGGCAAACACTTCGCTACTCTGACATCTTCATGGGGCTGCTCAAGCCCGTGCTCTTCGGCTATATCATCGCCACCGTGGGCTGTTTCTACGGCATGAGCGCCAAGGGCGGAACGCAGGGCGTGGGCCGCGCCACTACCCAGGCGGTGGTCGCAGCCAGCGTCCTCATCCTGGCCGTCGATCTGTTTGTGACCCGCCTGCTAATGGTGGTGCTGGGGCCTCTATAAACCATGAGCGAGGCCAGCCACAACGGGACGTCGAAGGCGGTAGTCTTTGAGGATGTGAGCCTGAGCTTCGATGAGCAGGTGATCCTCGACGGCCTTTCCTTTGAGCTTGAGACTGGCGCCACCAAAGTATTGCTGGGAGTCGCGGGCTCGGGCAAAACCACCATCCTCAAACTCACGCTTGGATTGTTGCGTCCCGATAGCGGACGCATTTTTGTGTTGGACCAGGAAGTGACGGCGATGCGTGAGACGGAACTTTTCCAACTGCGCAACCGCATCGGAATGGTCTTCCAGGAGTCGGCACTCTTTGATTCGCTGTCCGTAGAGGACAACGTTGCATTTCGCCTGAGCGAAGAAAAAGTCTCCGAAGCCGAGATCCATCGCCGCGTTCTGGAAGCGCTGCGATTTGTGGAACTGGAGCACACCCTGAAGTTGTTTCCCTCCGAACTTTCAGGCGGCATGAAGCGTCGGGTGGCCATCGCCCGCGCCATGATTACGAATCCCGAAGTGTTGCTCTACGATTCGCCCACCGCCGGACTGGACCCTGTGACCTCAACCACGATTGTGGAACTGCTGGTGAAGCAGCGCGACGTTTACAAGACCAGCGCATTGCTGGTGACGCACCGCCTGCAGGACGCCTTCACCATGGCAACACACTATTTCAATAAAGATAAAAACAAGATGGTCGAGGTGCCGCGTGGCTGGGATTGGGACTCGAAGACCAGCTTCCTTGTGCTCAAGGATGGCAAGAAATTTTTCGAGGGTGACGCGGGCGAGATCGCGAACTCCAACAACACCTACATTCGTGATTACCTGACACTATGACGGCTTTGCAACCTTGAGCGCCATCCCGGCAATGTGCGATGCGGCATCCGGATAAGCCAGGGTGCGGGCCTTCGCGCCCATCGTCTGCAATTGCGCCGGATCGGCGAGCAGCGACACCACCTGCTCCACAAATCGCTCCGGAGTCAACTCACTCTCGGGGATCAGCAGCGCGGCGTTTTCCCTCGCGAGCAGTTCGGCATTGCGTAGCTGATGATCGTCGGCAGCGCCGGGAAACGGCACAAATACTGCGCATCTGCCGCCCGCTGCGATCTCGGCCACGGTGGAAGCGCCGGAGCGGCAGACGATCAGATCGGCATCCGCAAAACGCTGCGGCATATCATCCATGAATGCGCTCACCTCCACCTTGATTTGACGTTTCGAGTAGAAGTTGCTGAGACCGCTGAACTCGCGCTCTCCCGTCTGGTGCACAATCGTCAGCTCCGGGATGCGCCGGAGCAACTCCACGGCGGAGTCGCAGACGATGCGGTTCAATGCACGCGCTCCCTGGCTGCCACCGAAGACCAATAGTGTGGGCGGCTGGCTCCGCCGTGCGGGCAGGGCAAAAAACTCAGGACGCACCGGAACTCCGGTCACCTCTACGCCTTCCACTCCAACGCCGCGAAACCAGCTCTCCGTCTGCTCAAAGTGAACCGCGGCGCTAGTGGCGAAGCGGGCCACCACGCGGTTGGCGAATCCGGGGACTACATTCGGCTCAAACAACACTATTGGGATGCGCAACAGCACCGCAGCCATCGTCGCCGGAGCTGCAGCGTAACCACCCACGCCGATGACCACCTGCGCCCGAAAGCGGCGCAGAATGCGCATTGCGGCAAAGACTGCAAGCGGCAAGCCCGCCATGGTGCGGAACCGGGTGCTAAGGTTCACGCGATTGAACGCACCGACGTTGACCAGGAAGAGCGGGAAGCCAGCCTTGGGAACCAACCGAGTTTCTATGCCGCGCTCCGTTCCCACAAAAGCGGCTTCGTGGCCGCCCCGGCGAAGCTCCTCTGCAATCGCAAGGGCCGGGATCACGTGTCCCCCGGTACCTCCGCCGGCAAGAATGATCTTCATATCAATCCGTCTGCTGCGTGATGTTGAGCAGCACTCCCACGCTGGCCAGTGTAACAATCAGCGACGAGCCGCCATAGGAGATAAACGGCAGCGGAATCCCCTTGGTGGGAAGCAGTCCGAGCACAACGCTGATGTTGAAGAACGCCTGAATGCCGACCATCGCCGTAATTCCAATGGCCAGCAGGCGGGCAAAATTGTCGCGCGTATTCCACGCCGCGCGCAGGCCCCGGAAGCAGAAGAACGCAAATGCGGCGACGAAGCAGACCGCTCCGATCAGCCCCAACTCCTCGGAGACCACGGCGAAAATGAAGTCGGTTTGCGGCTCGGGCAAATAGAAAAGCTTTTGCTTTCCCTCCATCAATCCCAGTCCGGTCAGGCCTCCGGTGCCCACCGCGATCAGCGACTGGATGATGTGGAAGCCGGCGCCCTGCGGGTCCGCAAAGGGATGAACAAAGGCAACCAGGCGGCGGGCTCGCCATGCAGTGCGGAAAAGTAGAAAGTAAAGCGGCACGGCTGCAATCCCCAGCGCGTACCCGTAATATTTCCACTCCATGCCTGCAACGTACAGGATAGCGGCTGTGATGAACGCGCAGGTCATGGCCGTTCCCAGATCGGGCTCTAAGACGATAAGAACGCAAAAGACGGCCGTGGGCGCAACCGCCGGCAACAAGGTATGGCGCAGGTTGGTGATCGCGCGCAGGCGGCTCTGCAGAAAGTGCGCCATGAAAAGAATGATCGCGGGCTTGGCAAGTTCGGAGGGTTGAAACGAGAGTATGCCAAGCTTGATCCAGCGGTGCGTGTTATGCGAGCGGTCAAGCAGAAACACTGCTGCCAGGAACAACGAGGTCACGCCCAGAGTGGTAAACACCAGCGCCGGACGGTTGAGCTTGCGATAGTCCAGATGCATGAAGCCGAACATCGCTCCCAGTCCGATCGCCGCGTAAATGAGCTGCCTCAACAGGAATGCGGCCTCAGAACCGAACTTTTCCTTGGCCACAATCGCTGATGCGCTGTAGACCATGATCAGTCCGGCGAAGACCATCAACAGGGTCACGCCAAACAGCCATCCGTCCACGCTGACCCGCTTTGCCACTAGTCTCCTCCGCTGGGCGAGGCAGACTGCAAGGCTGCCAGGGATTGCACCAGCTCCTTGAAGACTCGTCCACGGTGCTCGTAGCTGGGAAACTGGTCGAAGCTGGCGCAGGCGGGCGCCAGCAGCACGATATCGCCCTCGGTGGCCAGGTCAGCGGCCTTGCGCACGGCCGACTCCAGCGTCTGCGCACTCACCACGGGAACCGAATGGCCAATCTGCGCTTCGATCTGGGCGGCAGCCGCACCAATGGTATACACGCGCTTCACCCGCTCGGCGATCAGCGGCGCTAGTTCGCTGTAGTCGCTACCCTTGTCCTTGCCGCCGAGGATGAGGTGAATGTTGGCCGGAAAAGATTCCAGAGCCTTGATCGTCGCATCCACGTTGGTCGCCTTGGAATCGTTGTAGTACTGCACGCCGCGCAAGGTTGCCACGTACTCCAGGCGATGCTCAACGGCGCGAAAGTCCTTGACTGCGCGGCGAATCGCCGAAGGTTCCACACCGGCGGCCATGCCGATAGCCACACCGGCCAGCACATTCTCCACGTTATGCGCGCCCTTCAGGGCAATCTCCCGAACCGGCATGATCTCCACATCCTGGCCGTCGCGATAGACGATCACATCGCCTTGCACAAACGCGCCGCGCTCCACCGCTTGTTGACGGCTGAACCACAGCACCTGCGGCTTCAATCCTTTGGCCAGTTTGTGGCTGATTTCGTGATCCGCGTTGAGGACCGCGTAGTCCTCTGCTGTCTGGTTCTCGAAGATCCGTGCCTTGGCCGCAATGTAGTTCTCCATGGAGCCATGGCGGTCAAGGTGATCGGGCGTGATATTGAGGATTGCCGAGATATGCGGACGGAAGGTCTCGATTGACTCCAGTTGGAAGCTCGAAATCTCCAGCACCACCCAGGTGTCTGGCGAGGATTGCTCGACAAAGGTGACCGCCGGTGTGCCAATGTTTCCGCCCACCAGCGTCTTGCGCCCGCCGGAGGCGATGATCTCGCCGGTCAGCGTGGTGGTAGTCGTTTTGCCATTGGAGCCGGTGATGGCGACGATAGTTCCTTGCAGGAAGCGGGCAGTCAGTTCGATTTCGCCGATGATCGGAGTGCCGAGGCGGCGCGCGTGCTGCAACGGGCCAACTTCGCTGGGGACGCCGGGACTCACCACAATCAGATCCTGATCGCGGAAGGTACGCTCGCCATGCTTGCCGGTCTCCACCGTAATGCCGCGGTCGAGCAGCGCCGGAATCTCGTTGGTCAGTTGATCCTCGCTCTTGGCGTCGCTCACGGTGACGCGCGCGCCACGCGACGCTAGAAACAGAGCGGAGGCCACGCCCGACTTGCCCAGACCCACCACCAGAACCCGTTTGCCTTTAACTTCCATAGACTCATTCCTGCCTTCGAGCAGATTACCTTTTAACTTAACGCAATTTCAGCGTAGTGAGTGCAAACAAAGCAAAGATCAACGAAGCGATCCAGAAACGCACAATCACCTTGGACTCCGACCAGCCAAGCTGTTCGAAGTGATGGTGCAGCGGAGCCATCAGGAATATGCGCTTGCGCCGCAGTTTGAACGAGCCCACCTGCAGAATCACCGAGAGCGCCTCCAACACGAAGATTCCGCCAATGAAGGGCAGCAATAGCTCTTGCTTAATGATCACCGCGACCGTACCAATCGCGCCGCCCAGGGCTAGCGATCCAACGTCGCCCATAAAGACCTCTGCCGGATGTGCGTTATACCATAGGAAGCCGATTGATGAGCCAACCATTGTGCCGCAGAAGATTGTCAGTTCGCCGACCTGCGGCATCTTCTGCAACTCCAGATAATCGGAGAAAACCGCATGGCCGCTAACGTAGGTAAGCACCGTCAGCGCACCGGCGGCAATCAGCGTGCATCCAATGGCGAGCCCGTCAAGACCGTCCGTAAGGTTGACTGCGTTGGTTGAACCCACCAGCACAAAAACGACAAAAATGATGAACGGAAGAAACGCAATCGGCCACAGATGAGGATTGCCGACCAGCGCGCCGATCACCAGATCCGGGCGGAATCGCTTGAAGAACGGCACCATCAGGTGCGTGGAGTACATGCCCTGAGCCTGCATCAGAATCAACGCTACGGCGATCAGGAACGCTGCCAGTGTCTGCAGCAGTAGCTTGCTGCGCCCGTTCAATCCCAGGTTCTGCTTGTGCACCACTTTCAGATAATCGTCGGCAAAGCCAATGGCACCGAAGGCAAGCGTCGAAAGCACCGCCAGCCAGACGAACTTGTTCGACAAGTCTGACCAGAGTACCGTGGGCAGCACAATGGAGACCACGATCAGCAATCCGCCCATGGTCGGCGTGCCCGCTTTCTTCTGATGCGAGCGCGGCCCCTCCTCGCGAATGTACTGGCCAATCTGGAACTCGCGCAGGCGGCGGATCACCGACGGCCCGATGATGAGCGCCATGAACAACGCGGTCAGGCTCGCGAAAGCCGTGCGGAACGTCAGGTAACGAAAGATCCGGAACGGCCCCACGTTGAAGTGGCGGAAAATGTACTCGTATAAAAGCCAATAGAGCAATGAGTCCTCGATCTTTAACGGGCAACGGCCCGCTTGTTGAACTGAAACGCTGAACTAAAACGCCGAGCTAATACGCCAAACTAATATGCCGAACTAAACTTTTCGCTGCGCTTCAAACACTGCCAGCGCACGTTCCAGGCCCACACCCCGCGAACCTTTCAGCAGCACTGCATCTCCCTCACGCAAATTACGTGCCAGCCACTCTCCCGCCTGCTCGGGAGTTTCAACGAACTCCGCCGCCAGTCCCGCCGAGGCCGCGCCTTCAGCGATGAACTCACCGTTCCCGCGCACACCAACCACGTAATCGATCTTCTGCACGGCCATGTTGCGGCCGCACCCGCGATGCAGCTCAGGAGCGCCCGCTCCCAGCTCCAGCATCTCACCCGCAATCACAACGCGCCGCCGTGCCGGTGTCTGCGCCAGAGCTGCAACCATGCTGTCCAAAGCCTGAGGGTTGGAATTGTAGCAATCGTTGATGAGGATCGCGCCGCCAACCTCGCGCGTCTCGCCCCGCTTATCGCCCGCGCTCAGCGAGGCCAGGCGGGCCACCGCATCGGAGGGCTTTACGCCGTGCTCCACGGCCACCGCCGCCGCCACCAGCGCATTCAGCACATTGTGACGTCCCATCAGCGCGAGTTTCACTGACTCCCGGAAGCCGGGGCCGACGATGTCAAACTCCGAGCCCAGCACGCCGCGCAGCGTAAGGTTCTGTGCGCGGTAATCGCATGGATGCTGAATCCCATACAGCGTGACCTTGCCGTGAAAGTCGCGACCAAACTGCGATACGTAAGGATCGTCGGCATTCAGATACGCATGGCCTCCGGCGGGCAGCGCTTCGATCAACTCATACTTCGAACGTGCGATATTGTCCTGCGTGCCAAAGCTCTCCAGATGTGCCAGGCCGACGTTGGTCACCACGCCTTCATCCGGCGCTGCAATCTGCGCCAGTTTGGTGATCTCACCCGCGTGCGACATGCCCATCTCGACCACCGCAATCCCGTGCTGCGGCTCCAGACGCAACAGCTGCATTGGCAGTCCAAAATGATTATTAAGATTTCCCAGCGACTTCAAGACATGAAACTGCCCGCCCAGCACATGCGCAATGCACTCTTTGGTGGTGGTCTTGCCCGCCGAGCCGGTAACTGCGATCAGCTTCTTGCCCCATAGCCGCCTCGCCGCTGCACCCAAGTGCTGTAAAGCCAAGGTCGTGTCGTCAACCACAACCAGCTTACCGTGATCCTGAAAGCGTGAGAGCTGCTTGTGCGCAACGACGGCAGCCACTGCACCCGCCTGCAGAGCGGCTTCCACGTAGTCATGCCCGTCCAGGCGTTCGCCCGTCAGGGCAAAAAACAACTCGCCCGGGCGCAGCGTTCGCGTGTCGATGGAGTAGCCCTCGGCAATCGCGGCTGGAGGGAAGCTGCCGGATGCCTGGGTGAATTCCGCAACCCTGTTCAACGAGAGCTTCATGCGTGCGCGCCTCCTCGTCTGTATCCGATGCGGTTGAGTTCCTCACTCGCCACCTGGTGATCGTCAAACGGGAAGACGCCGTCACGCGTGGTCTGGGTGCGTTCGTGGCCTTTACCCGCAAGCAGCACAATGTCTCCCGCACGCGCTTCGGCCAGAGCCAATGCAATTGCCTTGCGACGGTCGGGCTCAACCACAAACCGAGTTGTGGTCTCGCGCACTCCCACCAATGAATCCTCGATGATGGCCATTGGATCTTCACTGCGAGGGTTGTCCGAGGTGACGACCACGAAGTCACTTCCCTCGCCTGCAGCGCGACCCATCTTTGGACGCTTACCACGGTCGCGATCCCCGCCGCATCCGAAGACTGTGATCACCCTTCCATTGCCGCGCCGTGCGAAGTCGCGCGCCAGCCGCGTCAGGTTCTTCAGCGCATCGTCGGTGTGCGCATAGTCCACCACTACGGCAAAAGGTTGCGCCTCGTCCACTCGCTCAAAACGTCCTGGAACGCGGCTCATCCCCGCAATGCCGCGGGCAATCTGCTCCGCCGTGCAGCCACGCGCATAGGCCGCCGCACAGGCCGCCAGAACGTTGTACACATTCACCCGCCCGATCAGCGGCGAGCGCAGTTCGATAGGGCCATCCGGTGTGGTCAGCGTAAAGTTGTTACCCTGCGGAGTCATCTCAAGATGCTCCGCGTGGAAGTCGCCCTGTTCGATGCCGTAGGTGAAAAGCTGCGAACGGCGGCGCGACAGTTCCGCCAGTTTGCGCCCGTACTCATCATCCAGATTCACGATCGCGCAGCGTGCAGGCTCCGTGCCGCAACCTTCGAACAGAATACGCTTGGCGGCGAAGTACTCGGCCATCGTCCCGTGATAGTCGAGGTGGTCCTGCGTCAGGTTGCTGAAGATCGCCACGTCAAACGGGACCCCGAAGACGCGCTCCTGCTGCAGCGCATGCGAGGAAACTTCCATCACCGCTTCGGTGGCTCCATGGGCCAGCGAGCGGGCGAAGATCTGGTTCAGTTCAAGCGCTTCTGGCGTAGTGTGGGGCGCGGCAAGAGTTTCTCCCGGCAGGTGATATTCGACGGTGCCGACCAGCGCATTCTTGCGCCCGGCAGCCCGCAAAATCGCCTCGACAATAAACGTCGTCGTGGTCTTGCCATTGGTTCCGGTAATGCCGGTCACCCTCAGCCGCTCGGCCGGATGCTTGTAGAAGTTTGCGCTCAACCGTGCCAGCGCCCGCCGTCCGTGGGTTACAACCGCCCAGGCAACACCTTCGCGCAGAGTTTCCCCGGCGCAATCCGTGACCACCGCCGCTGCTCCTGCGGCAACCGCCGCGTCAATGTAGCGATTGCCGTCCGTACTTTCGCCGCGCATGGCGACAAAGACCCACGAAGGCTTTATGCGGCGCGAGTCATAGTCAAGCCCCTTCACCGTGCAATCGCCGCTCTGCGAGAGCACCTCCGCACCATCGAGAATGTCCAGAAATTTCATCACCGTAACTTTGTCCAATGCCTGCTTGGCAGGCAATTATTTACGCGAGAAGCGAACCGCGATCCTGGAGCCCGGCGGCAGGTACGAACCTGGCGGAGGCTGCTGTTCGCGGGCCGTTCCGCTGCCTACAACCTGCAACTCAAATCCGGATTTATGCGCAGCCTCTACCGCCCCGCGCATAGAAAGCCCCAGCAGAGATGGTACCGTGGAACTGCCTCCCACATCGAGTACCACAGTCCCGCCACGCGCATCAATTTGTGCCGGAACGGGCGCATGCAATGGCTCCGCAGCAACCGTCGCTGGCTTCGGCGCCGTGGTCGACGGCTGCACGCCCGCCGGAGCGGATGCCGCCGGCTCGCTTTCCAGCGTCAGCACTCCGCCGGGGACATGCGACTGCGCATCTTCCGTATCGCCTTCGGCGGCGCGTGCCACCAGCGCACGGCGTTCCAGGTTATGCTTCGGTTCTACATCGTGCGGAACGCCGTAGTAAGCCAACACCTGCTCGGCAACCCGCTTGAACACCGGTGCCGAGACCTGTCCGCCCTGGTGCAGCCCGCGTGGCGAATCCAGAATCACGGCAATCGTAAGCACAGGATTGTTGACTGGGGTAAATCCTACAAAGCTGGCAACGTAATCGGTTTTGGAGTAGGCGTGGGTACGCGGATCGACCTTTTCTGCAGTACCCGTCTTTCCCGCCGAAGTGTAGCCATCCAGAATAGCGCGGCGTGCCGTACCCTCCAGCACCACCTCTTCGGTCAGCCGGCGCATGATCGCCGACGTATAGGAAGAAATGACGCGGCGCTGTGCCTGGGGATGAAACTCAATGCGCTGGTATCCCTGGTTGGGCGGCGTGACTCCAGCAACAATCCGCGGGTGAGAATAGACGCCATCGTTGGCAATCGCAGACATCATCGACACCACCTGCAGCGGCGTTACTCCGACCTCCTGCCCAATGGCCATGGAGCCAATCGACGAGGCTGCCCAGCGTTCGGGTTTGCGCACCAGTCCACGCGTCTCGCCCGGCAGTTCCACGTTCGTAAGCTGTCCAAAGCCGTAGTCGGAGATGTGCTTGTAGAAGCGCTCCGGCCCCATGCGCAGCGCCATCTTCACGGCACCCACGTCGCTGGACTCCGCGTATGCCTTCTCCAGCGTGACCGTGCCGATGTGATGCGAATCGTGAATGCGAATTCCGCCAACTATAATGTAGCCGGGATCGCAGTTGATCACCTCTTCCGGCCGTGCCAGCTTGTCGTCAAAGGCCGAGGAGTAGGTGACCGTTTTAAAGACCGAGCCCGGCTCATAGACATCGCTCAGTGCGTGGTTTTTCAGCTTTTCCGGCGTAATCTCATGCGAGAGATTCGGATTGAATGACGGTGCATTCGCCAGGGCAAGTATTTCGCCGGTGCGCGGGTTCTGCACCACCACCGTGCCGCTGGCCGCGTGCGTATCCTGCATCGCCTGCTCCAGCTCTTTTTCGGCGATGAACTGGATCTGCTCATCAATGGTGAGCACTACATTGGAGCCCGGCTCGGGCGGATGCTCCATGTGTCCAAACCATTTGCGCCGCGCGTCCATGGTGATTACCACGCGGCCTTTTACGCCGTTCAACTGGCTCTGGTAAAGATGCTCGATACCGGCCAGTCCTGTATCCTCCATCCCCACATAGCCCAGCACCTGCGCCGCCAGCGCCCGTTTGGGATAGAAGCGCTTCAATTCCTTTTGGAAATAAATGCCGCGCAATCCGAGCGACTTGATGCGCGCCGCAGTGTCGCTATCCACCTTGCGCGCAATCCAGGCAAAGTTCTTCTGCGCCTCCATGCGCTCCAGAACCGCGTCCGGGTCGTCGCCGATCACCTTTGCCAGCAACTCCGCAGTGGTCTTCTGGTCGGGAATTTCGCTGGGAACGGCAAAGACGGAATCGACCTGCACGGTCATCGCCAGTTCCTGCCCGTTGCGGTCGTAAATGATGCCGCGCTGCGGCGAGATCTCCACCGTGCGTTGCTGCTGACGCTGCGCCCGCTGCACCCATTCTCCGTAGTGCAGCACCTGCAGCACCACCAGCCGCCCAGCTATTAGCAGGGCCCAAACAAGGAGAAATCCACCAAACTTGAGTAGGCGGGAGTTGGCGCTGATTGGAGTTCTGCCGCCTGGGGCCATCGCTCACACCCGCAGTGCCGGGGAGCCTGGAACGTCCCCTGCGCAAAAATTGAAAATGCTGGCCGAATCGGAGCTATGGACAGAACTCCGCGAAGCAGCTGGAGATTGGCGCTGAATGCGCCTCAATACTGGAAGAATGCCGTTGCACTGCACATCTCCAAGGTAATACAGCGGCGACGGCCCGTACAAAAGCTGATTGTGCAAATCCCGCACTAGAGTCGTAGTCCAGTTCCTGGATTCGAACTCAGTTTGGAACGGAAATAACTGAAACGTTGTTGGCAAGCGCCATCACGGGAGCGCTGCTATCGATCGCACCGGCGTCATCCATCCGCTGCACCTGCCCCACTGCGGGCAGCGCCAGTCCCATCTTTCCAGCTAAAGCGTTGATCCGCTCCGGATCTTTCAGCGTTGCCTCTTCCAGCTTCAGAGTGCGGTTCACGTCCGCCATCTGGTCCCGCGCGGCGCGCAAATCCTCAATCTTGTAGCCGTACTCAATCGACCTCAGGTGTTGGCCCACATATGCAAACAACATCAGGCTGCAGATCAGCACGGTCGCGGTGAAAATGCGCATTTCGCGTTCACGAACCGGATCGGTGGTACGCACCAGGCGCGAGTTGTCGATTGCCTTGTGGAAATAAATCTCTGGCGCTCCCGGCATGTACCGCCGTGGAGTGGCCGGAGACGTGCTCTTTAATGTTCTGCTCATGCTCTGCGGCAGTGCCGCTGCCCAGATCGCCATATGCCACTCCTGGTTTTCCTAAAGTTCTCCACAGTATTCACAGGTTTTTCCACATATTGTGAATAACTGTTCTAATAAATCTATCTTTTCTTCGCGCGCCCGCGAATTTCCATCCGCACTGCAGCACGCAACTTCGCCGAACGCGCCCGCATGTTCTCCGAGCTCTCTTCGTCGGAGGCAATCACCGGCTTCTTGGTCAGCGGTTCCCATATGCCGTCACGGGCTCCGTCTCGCATGGCGTCCTTCACCAAGCGATCTTCCAGCGAGTGGAAGCTGATCACCACCAGCCTTCCACCCGGCTTTACAACCTGGGGCGCGCCCTTGAGCAGCGCCTGTAAATCCTCCAGTTCGCGGTTTACGTAGATTCGGATCGCCTGGAAAGTCAGGGTCGCGGGATGAATGCCTTTGCCTCGCGGCTGATTCATTGGCCGGGCTGCGGCCGATACAACTTGTGCTAGATGAGCGGTCGATTTTATCGGCCGCGCCCGTACAATGGCTCTGGCTATTCTCCGTGACCTCCTTTCCTCACCGAATTCGTAAATCAGATCAGCGAGATTGCTCTCGTCGAACTGGTTTACCACTTGATCGGCGGAGAGCTCGTCATGCGGGTTCATCCGCATATCGAGAGGTCCATCCGCCTGAAAACTGAATCCTCTGCTGGCATCGTCAAACTGCATCGAACTCACGCCCAGATCTGCTAGTACGCCATCTGCACTGCCGGGGGCCACGCGTTCCGCCATCTCGGCGTAGGACGCATGGTGCAGCGTGATCTCGGGCCAGTCCTGCTGACGCCCTTCGGGAGCCATCAGCCGTTTGCCAGCCATTTCCAGCGCGAAGGTGTCTTTATCGAAGCCGATCAGCCTGCCCTCAGAGCCCAGAAGTGCGGCAATGGCCGAACTGTGTCCGCCCAATCCGAGAGTGGCATCGATATAGGTTCCGCCGCGCTTTACGGCCAGGAAGTCGATTGCCTCTTTTAAAAGAACCGGTACATGACTGAATCTTCTTCCGCCATGTGCGCCCGTCAGAGCGCCTTCATTGCCTTCGGACTCAATGCTGCTGTCCATCCGCTAATTCCTAGGTCGCAGAAGCTCGTCCATGTCCTCAGGCGTAAGTGGATTTGCCTCCACTGCCTTGCCGAAGTCTTCCATGATCCGGATCTCTAGGTGGTCCAACTTGCCAACCACGGCCACTTCGCCCTTCAGTCCAAACTTGTTGCGGAGCCACTCGGCAATCGTCAGCCGGCCCTGGGTGTCCATCTCCACAACCTGCCCGTAATAGCTGGTTACATCCAGAAACTTCTCCAGCCTCTGGTGCGACGTCGACTGGCTCTTGATCTTCTCTTCAAACAGCTCCCACTCTTTAAGGGGATAAAGCTTGATAACAGTCCCATTGAAACTGGTGATATAGAATTGGCCGTCATAACTCCTGTCGATTTCGCGTTTAAAATCGGCGGGCACCTTGAGGCGGCCCTTTTCATCCAGTCGAGTTGGGCAGTTGCCGCGAAACATGTAAAAGCCCTTTCGTGGGCTTAGCTCTCAGGCTGGCCGGTCCAGCGAGGAGGTTGAGGTACATTTCTGAGCCAGGATGCTAAGGACTTAGTCCTTTTCAATCCTTTTTACTCCACCTCGCTCTACTTTATCCCCTTTCTTCCCTCTGTCAAGGGCCAATCGCCATTTCTGATTATTTTTTTGTACTTAATCACAGGAGCGGAGCCGCCCACACCGCTGCCGGATCAGTTCCTTCGGCTCACTTTGAGACGATTCATTGGTTGTAGTTGGAGCTGCGGTGCCGCGTGGGGGGAATCCGAGTGGCGCGCGAGGCGTGCTGCGCTCGAAATTGTGAGGGTTTTGTGTTGACTTTATATTTCTACATTAAGGATAAGAAGAGGCAGTCGCTCTACTTTGATCCTTAGACCAAAGCTAAGCGGCTGCCTCTGGGACTGTGGGGAGAGCAGTCCCTTACCTCGTTGAGGGCACTATCAGCCCTGATTTCTTAGACGTGCGCTTCCTTGCTCCGGATCAGGCTGTCGATCGTCCTGGGTTGCGAAACATGCTGCGAAACATGCTGCGAAAGATGCTGCGTAACGTGTTGCAATGAGTTCCTATCCGCAAGCACCACCGGTCGCCGGTTACGCCCGGAAGCAGATCCAGTTGCGGGAATGATCCATGCAGTGGTCGCCTTGCTGGAGGCGAAGTGCTCCAACCAGCAGCACAGCCACGCCCATCCCAGACCCATCGAAGCCAGGGACAGGAGAAGAGCACGCGTCAGAAAATGCAGCATTTTGCCGGCATGCAAAAACGCCAGCCTCCAAGAGGCAGCGGTACGAGAATACACGTAGCTCGAATTCATAGCGCCTCTCCTTTCTTAATCTTCCGTAGATGTGCGCCCGGCGAGGTTCAGCGAACTCCAGCAGCCTGCAGAGAGGCAGTGTATTTCTTGTCGGAGCCGAGAATGTGTGCCTGCAACCAGTTACGCAGGAAATCCTGGAGCTTCATGCTCAATACTAGTTTTCCCGCTTCAGAGTCCTGCACAATCTGCAAAACTTCGCCGGTCAGTTTATCGTGCTCAGCCTTGTGCCCGGCAAAATCGGCATAGGCAGCCTGTGACATCAGTTTCTCCTCGTTCGCAAAGTGCTCGCGAGTGTATTGCACCAGGTTCTTTAGAATAGTAGGTGCTAACTTGCTACCCTTGCCCGTCTTCATGGCGTCATGCAGATTGTTCAGCATGTCGAAGAGGATCTGATGCTGTTTGTCGATCGAATTCACTCCGACTGAGTAGTCAGTGCTCCAGTTTACAAGTGCCATTCCGCTCCCTTGTTGAGACCCCGATGAGGTCTTAAGGGGTATAACGGCGGAACAAGCTCCGGACTTTAATGCTTCTCTAACTCGTGCAGCGCCACAGGCTGTTGTTCCTGTATGTCGCTGTAGCCGCGCGAGTCGAATGCCGTGGTGTAGTAATGATGGGCGCGCTCCCAGGCCATGTCGTCAGGAGCCGCGCCAAAGGTTTGCAGGTAGAGAGGCGACCCAGGAAATGGATACATTGGCACCGGTTCGCTAACCCAGACCCCTTCGGCCTTCATCCGCTCCTGCCAGTGGCGAATCTGCTCGCGATCATCATGCTCGGTAAGGATGAGGTTGGCCTGCACCCAGGGGATGCGACTCCGGGCGTAGATCAGCAATTCACTGAGTCGTGCGGTGCTCATGCGGCAATTCTTGTTCAGCTCGTCGCGTCCAGCTTCGGTGATCGACTCAATGCCGCATTCGATGGAGATGGTGTGGGCACGGCCAAGCAGGTCAAGCTTCTCCTCGTCCCACAAGTCGATCCGCGTCTGGAAGCCGATGCGGACATTGCGCCGCGCGATCTCCTCCAGCAGCCGCAGCACGTTTTTACCAACCCCAAAAATCTCGTCGATGAAATAAATGTAATCCACTCCGCGCGCGATCAACCGGTCGATCTCCAGCAGTACCTCGTTCACGTCGCGCTCGCGGAACTTGTTGCGGAAGAGCTGCTTATTACAGAAGGTACAATTCCACGGGCAGCCGCGGGCAAACTCAACCTCTGCGCCGCGTCCGCTGCCTTGGTGGAAGACGTGATGCCTGTGCCAGTGCTTCTCCACGTTGTAGTTGGAGTAGTCCAGCGCGGACAGTGTCTGCATCTCCACCACGGCCA
This sequence comes from uncultured Acidobacteriaceae bacterium, assembly GCA_964559875.1. Lineage (GTDB taxonomy): Bacteria > Acidobacteriota > Terriglobia > Terriglobales > Acidobacteriaceae > TOLSYN. The sequence continues at coordinate 87,011 of CAZLJQ010000009.1, read as the reverse complement.
GGCCGGAGCTGTAGTGCTCGCGCCCGTCCTGGTCGCGGAAACACAATCCGTCAATCATCTCCCATGGCTCAGAGGCCAGGGCGACCAGCGCATCCTCGCTCTCGCCTTTGATGACTGCATCGGCACCGCTCTTGTGCATTGCCGCTCGCGGCGTAGCCGAGCCATGCGGCCCGATCAGTATCTTTGCTGCCCGTCCTTCGAGTCCCGCAAACCACTGCTGCGGAATTCTCAACTCCGGCGGCGGGCAGCGCCAGAACAGGTAGGACGGTGCCGAGGGAATTACCAGGAAATCCGGATCGTAGGCACCCACCCGTTCCCGTGTCTCAGCCATTGTCAGGTCATCGGTCTGCGCATCGATGACCAGTGACTCATGCCCACGGGCGCCAATCTTCTGCGCCGCAAACAGAAGTTCCAGCGGGGTATGCGGATCGCGGCAACCAAAGTACGTGGAGCCTGCAAAGTCCCAGTTCGGATTCACCAGGGCATAACGGGCCACTACGCAACCCTCCGCAGCGGCGTCAGCAACTCCGGACTTCGCAGACGCTCAGCGCGCGAGGGCACTAACAGTTCGTGGTTGCTGCGATACCACTTATAGATAGCTCTCAGGATATCGTCCACACTTCCCTTCGGCTGCCACCCGGTATCGCGCGAAAACTTGCCGTGATTGGTCACATAGATGAGCTGATCGCCCGCGCGCTGCTCGCCAAAGTTGTAGCCCGCGCGTGCTCCGGTTAATTCCTCGATGCGATCCATCAGCTCCAGCAACGAGACAGTATTCTGTTCGCCTCCGCCAATGTTGTAGATCTGCCCAGCCGTCTTCTCGCGATTCGCGTACGCCGCCTCAAAGGCGCGTACCAAGTCCTCTACATAGAGAATGTCGCGCACCTGCCGGCCATCGCCGTAGATGGTGAGTGGCTTGCCTTGCAGTGCGGAGTACAGGAAGTGCGCCACCCAGCCCTGGTCTTCACTGCCGAACTGGCGCGGCCCTGCAATGCACGACATCCGGAAGACCACCGAGCGCAGGCCATAGATGCGCGCGTAATCGCGCACATACTGGTCGGCTGCTCCCTTCGAGCAACCATAAGGCGAGTGGAAATCCAGTGGCTGCGACTCGTCGCTTCCCTTGCCCGTCAGCGATACATAGCGATTTCCCTCTACGCGCACCTCGTCCGCGTTCGAGTTGCCGTAAACCTTGTTGGTGGAGGTGAACAGCAGAAAAGGATTTTGTCCGTGCCGCCGGGCCGCCTCCAGAATATTGAAGGTACCGCCCAGGTTCACTTCAAAATCAAGCCTCGGGTCCATCATCGATGTGGTCACTGCGACCTGTGCGGCAAAGTTGTAGATTTCGGTGGCGTACTTCACCACCCGCCCTACCATCTCCGCATCCCGAACGTCGCCTATCGTGATCTGCAAACGTCCGGTGCGCCCTGCTGTTTTCTGCAGGTGCTCCAGGTTGTGGCGGGCGCCCTGCCGCGACAGATTGTCAAAGACATGCACCTTTGCGTCGGTGCTTTTCAGCAGCCGCTCAGTCCAGTTGGAGCCAATGAATCCAGCTCCTCCAAAGATAACGATGGACCGGAACTCTGATTTCATTACTCCCATTTCTAAGATTCCTCGTCACTGCCGGCTTGCAAGGCGGTGCCTCTCTCGGGTTCGGTCAAGGTAAGTAGATGCGAGTGCGCGTATATACGTTGACCCAAAAGCGCATTTCGCCCGGCGCGATGAAATCGCATATACTGGATACAACCTCCCGCGAGTCTCTTAAGCCTTTTGGACTAAGCGCATCGCATTCAGGAAAGGACTCATGTCCGCAAATGCGGCAACCGCAATGGTGACAGTTGACGACGTAAGAAGGGCGTACTCGCGAATCCGCCAGTCGCTCTTCCTCTCTCCGTGTGCGCATTCGGAAACTTTCTCTCAGCTCTCCGGCAACAAGATTTTCCTCAAAATGGAGAATCTGCAGATGACCGGCGCGTACAAGGAACGGGGTGCGCTCAATAAGATTCTGGAGCTTACGCAGGAAGAGCGGGATCGCGGATTGATTGCGGCCTCGGCTGGCAACCACGCGCAGGCAGTCTCCTACCATGCCACCAAGCGCGGAATTCCAGCCCAGATCGTGATGCCCATGGCCACCCCGCTGAACAAGGTGATGGCCACCCGCAACTTCGGCGGAGATGTGGTGCTATTCGGCGCCAACTACGACGAAGCTTGCGACGAAGCCAAGCGGCGCGCCGCCGAATCCGGTCTCACCTTCATCCACGCTTTCGATGATGACGCCGTAATTGCGGGACAGGGCACGCTCGGCCTGGAGCTTCTCAGCCAGACTCCCGATGTCGATGTGGTCGTCACCGCCATTGGCGGCGGCGGGCTGATCAGCGGCATGGCTTGCGCACTCAAGGAGATCAACCCGCGCATCCAGGTGATTGGCGTGCAAACCTCGCGCCTGCCTTCCATGAAGGCCGCCGTCGATGCCGGGCACCTGGTTACGCTGCCGGTGGCTTCGACCTTGGCCGACGGCATCGCCGTGCGCCGCGCCGGTGAGCGCACCTTGCCCATGGTGCAAAAATACGTGGACGAGATCGTCACCGTCGAAGAGGAAGAAATCGCCAGCGCAATTCTGCTGCTGCTGGAGCGCGAGAAGACTGTGGCCGAAGGCGCTGGAGCAGCCGCCGTCGCTGCCATTCTGCATCGCAAGCTCAACTGCACCGGCAAGCGCATCGCCGCCGTCATCAGCGGAGGCAACATCGATGTCGGCATTCTCTCGCGCATCATTGAGCGCGGACTTGCCAAGGATGGCCGCCTCATCCGCCTCCGCATCCATCTGCCGGATTATCCCGGCGCTCTGCATACCTTGACCGGTGTGCTGGCCGACCACCGCGCCAACATCGTGGAAACCTCCTACGACCGCAAGTTCGGCGTCGATCTCGGCTACTCCGCCATCGATATGACCTTGGAGACGCGCGGCAACGACCACGTCGAAACTCTGCTCACCGCGCTGGCCGCCTCTGGATACCAGTTCGAGCGTGTTCAGTAATTCCCTTTCAACCACTCCGCCTCAGCCATCGCTGAGGCGTTTTCTTCTTCTGAGTTCACGGCCGGAAGCCGCTGTACCCGGCCTGCTATCCATCTTCGTGCGCCGTCGTCTAAACTTGTTGCGGCCAACTTACATATCTGGAGATTCTATGAGACGCTCCCTCAGCCTCGCACTCTTTGCGTTCGCCGCACTCACCCTCTCCTCCATAGCATCGGCGCAACAGCCCCCCACGCAGGAGACGCACGGCATCGCCATCAACCACATCGATCGTTCCATCATCCCTGGCGACGACTTCTACCACTACGCCAACGGAGAATGGATCAAGCACACCGAACTTCCCGCTGATCGCGCCGCCATCAGCGTCTTCAGCACGCTGGACGACATCAGCAACAAGCGCACCGCGGCAATCATCGAGGAAGCGGCCAAGTCCAACGCTCCCGCCGGCTCAGGCACCCGCAAAATCGCCGACCTCTATAACTCCTACATGAACGAAAAGGAGATTGAAGCCAAGGGCCTTGCGCCCATCGAGCCGCGCCTCAAGTTGATCCGCGAGATCAAGAACAAGCGCCAGCTCGCGCACGCATTCGGTGAGTCGCTGCGTTCTGATGTCGATCCGCTGAACAACACCAACTACCACACCTCCCACCTCTTCGGACTCTGGGTCGCGCCCGGATTCCACGACTCCGCCCACTACACCGCCTATCTTCTCCAGGGTGGCCTTGTGCTTCCTGACCGTGAATACTACCTCGCGGACACAACCCACATGCGCGAGATCCGAGCCAAGTACCAGGCCCACGTCGCTGCCGTCCTAAAGCTCGCTGGCTTCGCGGACAGTGATGCGCGCGCCACCCGCATTGTCGCGCTCGAACATGCCATCGCTGAAAAGCACACCAGCCTGGCCGACGATCAAGACGTGACCCGGGCAGACAACACCTGGAAGCAATCCGACTTTGCGGCCAAGGCGCCCGGCTTGGATTGGGCGGAATACTTCCGCGCCGCCGGGCTCGGCAAGCAGGCAAGCTTCACCGTCTGGCAGCCCACGGCCTTCACTGCGGAGTCGGCACTGGTCGCCTCCGTACCGCTGGATACCTGGAAGGACTGGCTGGCCTATCACCTGATCGAAGAGTATTCCGGGATACTGCCCAAATCCTTTGCCAGCGAGCACTATGCCTTCTTCGGCCAGACGCTCTCCGGCACGCCACAGCAGCGTCCCCGCTGGCAGCGTGGCGTGCAGGTCGTCAACGGCGTGCTGGGCGATGCCGTCGGACAGATCTTTGCCCAGCGCTATTTCTCGCCGGAAGCCAAGGCGCAGGCGCAGCTCATGGTCGCCAACATCATCGTGGCTTTCCATCACCGCATCGATCGGCTGGATTGGATGACTCCCGCCACCAAAGCCGAAGCGCAGGCTAAGCTTAACAACCTGTATGTGGGCGTCGGCTACCCGGATAGCTGGCGTGACTATTCGGCGCTTCAGATCAAGCCCGATGACATCTTCGGAAATCTCTGGCGTAGCCAACTGTTCGATTATCATCGCGACCTAAACCGGCTGGGAGGGGCGGTCGATAAAAAGGAATGGTCAATGACGCCGCAGACCGTGAACGCTGTCAACCTTCCACTGCAGAACGCACTGAACTTCCCGGCAGCCATCCTGCAACCGCCGTTCTTTGATCCCAAGGCCCCTGCGGCGGTCAACTACGGCGCTATCGGCTCCATCATCGGACACGAAATCAGCCACACCTTTGACACCGAAGGCAGCACCTTCGACTCCACCGGTGCGATGCGCAACTGGTGGACCCCCGAGGATTTCGCCCACTTCTCTGCTGCAACCAAAAATCTTGCCGCTCAGTTTGACACCTACAAGCCGTTTCCTGACATCTCAGTGAACGGCCAGCAGACGCTAGCGGAAGACATCGCCGATTTAGGTGGAATCTCCGCTGCATACGACGGCTATCGTGCTTCCCTTGCGGGCCAGTCCGCACCACTGCAGGATGGCTTCACTGGTGATCAGCAGTTCTTCATCGCCTTCGGGCAGAACTGGGCCTCCAAAGCACGCGAGGCCGCGCTTCGCCGGCAGGTGTTGACCGATCCGCACGCCCCCGCGGAGTTCCGCGCCGCCACCGTGCGCAACGTCGATGCCTGGTACACCGCCTTCGACGTTGTTGCGGGACAAAAGCTCTACCTCGCACCTGCCGATCGCGTACGCATCTGGTAGCGTTTTCAGGAGGCGCGGGCAAACGCGGAAATGTAACGTTTGCCGCGCCTCCCAAAATGGACTACGGAGAGCCACCGGTCGCAAAATTTCAAAGCTCTCCTGACTTGTAATATATTTAATCTCTGCTAGACTCCGCTCTTTAAGCCCTTACGTATCTCACTCCCCCCGGAGGCCGCGATCGCAAGTACTGGAGTTTGCTGGGGACAGCACGAGGGGGAAACGTGAGCCAGATTCGAGCGGCGCACACAAAATCGACAGTCAAATCCTGGCTTCAGAGCTTCCTGCTGTCGCTGGCCGCAGTGTTTGTCAGCGCATGTGCGTCGGTTGTCTTCAGCTCGCTGGCCCGGGAAGAGCCATTCCTCTTTTTCATTCCTGCGGTGTTTTTCTCGCTCTGGATTGGCGGTTTTCGCATCTCCATCGTTTCCTGCGTGCTCTCGGCTGTGGCGATTGATTTTTTCCTGCTCCCCCCGTACTACCACTTTGCCTTGAGTCGCAGTGAATTAGGAAAAGAGGTTCTTTTCCTCCTTGCCATGAGCGGCGCTGCCTGGGTGTTTGACCGCCATCGTCAGCGCATCGAGCGCTCCCAACGGCTGCAGCAAAAACTGCTGGAAGGCGCCACCGAATCCATCTACTTTACGAATGCGGAGAACCGCGTAGCCTATTGGAATCGAGGCGCAGAGCAGCTCTATGGTTGGACTGCAGAGGAAGCCATTGGCAAGATACCGAACGAGTTTCTGCAAACCTGCCTCCCAGAGCCGCGAGAGAGTATCCACCGCCAGCTTAAGGAACATGGGCACTGGCATGGACAGCTCGTCCGGAAGGCCAAGGATGGCCGTAGCGTCATCACCGATAGCTCCTGGACTCTGGATGAAGAGACTGGATTCACGCTCCGGATCGATCTGGATGTAACCGAGCAGAGCCGCGTGGAAACCGAACTGAAGCGCGTAAACCGCGCTCTGGGCGCGCTGAGCAAAGTCAACCACGTATTGCTCCACGCCACAAACGAAAGCGAACTGCTAGAGCAGGCGGTGAATGTCATCGTCCATGAGGGCAACTACCCTCTGGCCTGGGTTGCGATCCGCAATGACGATCCCGAGTGCAGCATTCGTGTTGGAGCTGCGGCCGGCAGGGCCATTGCATATATATCCAAAATGGCTCTGACTTGGAGCGACGAGCCGCTCGGGCGCGGGGCGACCGGAACTGCCTTGCGGGAGGGCCGGATCGTAGTAAATCCAGACTTCCTCGGCGATCAGAATTACGCTCCCTGGCGTGAGTTTGCCTTGCAGCATGGATGCCGCTCATCCATCCACGTTCCTTTGGTTGTGCAAGGCAAGACGTATGCCGCCCTCAACATCTACGCCGCTGAAGAGAATGCCTTCGAAGGCCAGGAATTCAGCCTCGCCTCCGAACTGGCCAGTAATCTGGCATTTGCCCTGACCTCGCTCCGCCTCCGTGAGCAAGCCGAGGAGGAACGCTATTCCCGGATGCAGGTCGAGGGACAGCTTCTTCAGGCGCAGAAGATGGAGGCCATCGGGCGGCTTGCGGGTGGAATCTCGCACGACTTCAACAACCTGCTCATGGTCATCATGGCCCAAACCGAACTCCTGAGCCTGCAACTTAGCGGCACAGCCCTGGCGCGCGCGGAAAACGTTATGGCCTCAGCCAAGCGCGCAGCGGAGCTAACACAACAGCTTCTCGCCTTCAGCCGCAAGCAGATCACTCAGCCCAAGGTACTCACCTTGAACACGGTTTTATCAGACATTGCAGAGATGGCCACACACCTCGTGGGCGAAGACATTGAGATCGCGACCCGGCTTTGCAACGAGCCCTGGCCGGTGATGGCGGACCGCTCGCAAATCGAGCAGGTCATCATGAATCTCATTGTGAACGCGCGCGACGCCATGCCCAATGGCGGCAAACTCACGCTCGAAACCCACAACATGGAAATCACCACGGAGTACATCGCTACTCATCCGCTGTTTCCCCCAGGCAGGTACTTCATGATGGCCGTCTCCGATACCGGCGTCGGCATTGACGAGGCGACGCAGGCCCACATGTTTGAGCCCTTCTTCACCACCAAAGAGTTTGGCAAGGGGACCGGACTCGGGCTTTCCATGGTCTATGGAATCGTGAAACAGGCCGGTGGATTCGTCTGGTTCTACAGCGAACTCGGAGTAGGAACTTGCTTCAAAATTTACCTGCCCGCTGCGGAACTGGCGGAATCCAGCGAGGTGTTGTTGGCTACGCCTCTGTCTTCTCCTGCTTCAACCCACGAAGCCGCCACAATTCTCCTCGTGGAGGACGAGCCCGCATTGCGCGAAGTGGTCACCAGTTTCCTCGAATCCGGCGGTCACACCGTAATTGCTGCGGAGTCTCATGAGGAAGCGCTGAAGCGCGCGGCCGAGGACGGCACAAAGATAGACGTTCTCCTCACCGATGTTGTGCTGAAGGGGCGAAACGGCAAGCAGCTTGCCGACAGTCTCTATGAGAAAGGCTTCCGCTTCAAGGTCATCTACATGTCCGGCTATACTCCCGACGCCATCGTGCATCATGGAGTGCTAGAAGAGGGCACACTGTTCCTGCAAAAACCGTTTTCCCGTAACGCGCTCCTAGCCAAGATTCAGGGCGCACTCAGTCTCTAGTCCTACGGCACTTTTGCACATTGCGCATTTCTACCCGCTTCGCGGTAACATTCATGTATGGCTCTAGTCTGGCTGGTGGAATGCAAAATCTGCGCCCTGCGCTTCGCTCTGCTGCCCCGTGAGGCGGTCACGGGAAAGAGCACCGACTCTCTCGTTCCCAACACCGCAGCCGGTCGCTTCGAGTGCCCGCACTGCCACGAATTTCAGGATTACTCAACCGCCGATTTCATCCCCGGCGAAGGCCAAGTCATACCCTCCCGCCAAATGGAATGACTTCGCGTCAGCGAGCGCAAGTAAGACCGGCGACGAATCGCCGGCCCACTCTCCGCAGCAAAAAGGTTCTTACTGCTTCAGCACCGTGCACACTGAAGCGCAAATCGCGCCCCCCACATTGAACGTCGCTGCCACCTTCGGGTTCTTCACCTGCAAACCTTCCGGCATCCGCCCCGTCAATTGCCAGAAACATGTGCCTAGCATGGCAACGCCGGTGGCGCCAATCGGATGGCCCTTGGCAATCAGTCCGCCGGAGAGATTGATCCCGCACTCGCCATCCACGCGAGCTTTGCCCTCGCCCCAGTACTTCGCACCCTCGCCCACCTTCGCCTTGCCGATCACCTCGGCGCCGATAGCGCCCATCACAGAGAAGCAGTCATGCACCTCTGCCACATTCACATCCGCAGGCGTCAACCCAGCCATCTCATAGGCGCGCTTCATCGCCCCGTTGGCGCCAGCCGGACGCAACACATCGCGTCCTTCTTTCAGCAGCGGATCTGTGGCTTGCGCGTAGCCAGCAATCTCCACGGCATCGGCCCTGCTCACACCCAGCTTCGCCAATCCTTCCTCGGTCGCCAGAATCAGCGCCGCATAGCCATCGGAAATCTGCGAGCAGTCGTACGTCTTCAGCGGCAGACCGTCGACAATGTAGCGGTTCCTGTCTCCAATCGTCGTAGCTTCCTCGATCGTAAGTTTCACTTTGTTCATCTGCGCCAGCGGATTCCGGTTGGCGTTGGCATACTCCTGCACGGCAATCTCCGCCAGTTCGGCTTCCGTCACCTTGTGATGCTTGATGTAACACTCCATAATCTCGGCAAACAAGTGCGGAAAGATGTAGGTTTTGCCTGCGCGCTCGTCCGGATGCGAATAAAATCCCAGCGACTTGCCGACGAGCTTGCCGTCCATCTTTCCCTCGGCGTCGCGCATCTTTTCATAACCCATCGCAAAGCCCGTGTCGCCCCATCCGGCCTGCAGTTTCAGAATCGTGGAAAGCACCGCTTGCCCGCCCGAAGCGCAGGCGTTCTCCACGCTCTCAATCGGCTTGCCGGCCAGCCCCGGAACCGACGCCGCCAGACCGCTGACCAGTCCCTGCTCATTGAGCGCGATGTTGCAGGCAGCCGCGACCGCACCCACATCCAGCACCGACGGCGGCACATCGATCTCTTTGCAGACGCCTTCAATCGCGTTCTTCGCGATTTCCGGAACCGTCATACCGAGCAGTTTGCCGAACTTGGATTGATGATAAGCAGCAATGTAGACGCGTTTCATCTTCGCTCTCCTCTGGCGATAAGGAATGATGCGTTCAAGCCGGGATTGGATTCTGTCCTTCGGAGTCCCCGGAACTCGTGCCCCGGCGCGGCTGGATTCTACTGCAATGCGGCCACTATAGGAAAGCGATACAGCTCCGCGATGGCGCTGGCGGTTTCAATGAATGTTCCTGCTGCGGTAAAATTCAGCTTTCCGGAGCATTCATGTCAAGAAATCATCTTCCCGATCCTCAGGACCCGCAAGCCTGGGCCTTGTACGTTGAAGACTTCCGTCAAGCCGCGCACAGCAGCGTGGAGTGGATTGCAGACTACCTCACCAACATTCGCTCGCTTCCCGTTCTGCCCACTCTCCAACCCGGTGAGCTCGTCGATGCACTTCCCGCGCGCGCTCCCGAGCAGGGCGAGAGCTTCGCTGCCATCCTCGAAGATTTTCGCAGCCAGATCCTACCGGCCGTCACCCAATGGAATCATCCCGGCTTCATGGCTTACTTCGGCACCACGGCCTCTACTCCCGGCATCCTCGCCGAACTGCTGATCGCCGCCATGAACACCAACGGCCTGCACTGGAAGACCTCGCCTGCCGTGGCTGAGCTAGAGCAAGTCGCCCTCGGATGGCTTCGCCAGTGGCTCGGCCTGCCGCCTGAATTCTTCGGCATCATCTACGACACCGCCTCCACCAGCACCATGCACGCCCTCATCTGCGCCCGCGAATTCGCGCAGCCCGAAAGCCGTGTCGAAGGCTACCGTGGCAACCTCGTCGTTTACACCTCCGAACAGGCGCACTCCTCAGTCGAGAAAGGCGCAATGGCCGTCGGCTTCGGACAGAAGAACGTGCGTAAGGTGCCCACCGACGACCAGTTCCGCATGAAGGCCGATGCGCTGCGCTCACTTATCGAAGCCGACCGCCGCGCCGGACTTCAGCCCGCCTGCATCGTTGCCACCATCGGCACAACTTCCAGCACCAGCGTTGACCCGGTCGCCGAGTGCGCCCAGTTGGCGGAAGAATTCGGACTCTGGCTGCACGTCGATTGCGCCTACGCCGGTCCCTGCGCCCTGCTGCCCGAGTGCGCCGAACACTTCCGTGGCATCGAGCGCGCCCACTCCGTCGTCACCAACCCGCACAAGTGGCTGATGACGCAGATGGACCTCAGCGCCTTCTACACCCGCAAGCCGGAGATTCTGCGCCAGGCGCTCTCGCTTGTCCCCGAATACCTGCGCGCCTCCGAGGACCCGCGCGCCGTGCATCTGATGGACTACGGCGTGCCGCTCGGCCATCGCTTTCGCGGACTAAAACTTTGGTTCATCCTGCGCTACTTCGGACGCGACGGCATCATGGAGTTCCTCCGCCGCCACAACCAGCTCGCCCGCGAGTTTGCCGGATGGGTAGATGCCGACGAACGCTTCGAGCGCGTTGCACCAGTTCCCTTCTCCGTCGTCTGCTTCCGCCTGCGCGGCAGCGACGAGCGTAACAAAGCTCTGCTGGACAAAGTAAACGCCAGCGGAAGCACATTCCTCTCCCACACCGCTCTCAACGACCAGTACGTCATCCGCATTGCCATCGGCAACATCGCCACCGGCTTGCAAGATGTGGAACTGGCATGGAAGCTGATTCTGGATGCGGCAGATGAGGTGGGGAAAGAGTAATACGGGCTCTGCCGCCTACCTGAGGTAGCACGCACTATCCAGCGTCCTGTGCTGGGTCGCCTCGGCGGTCCACATCCGCATCGGTAACGGTCTCTCAGCACCGCGATGCGATGATCAGCAGTGCAGCCGCCGCAATGATAAATGCGATGATCCACGCACCAAAAATTGCATCGCTTTCCTCCGGCTCCACCTGCGCCGGTCCGGAGAAGAGCATGAGTTCCGGGTGGTCCTCTGGACGAAACTCGCCGACAGTTCGCTTCTGCGCCGCACGAATCCGGTTCATGTATCGCTCAAACCATGTCTCTTGTGCGCCGCTTAACCCCGGAACCATTCGCTCGCCCAGCGCCGCCAGGACCGAAGGGTCACCGTGCATGGAGCGCCCATCCTCGCGAAACGTGTCGTGGAGCGAGGAGAGCGTCTGCTTCAACGCCGCGGGGTCGCCCTGCGCCAACCCTTCGCGCAGACTTGGAACGGTCCTGAGTGCGGAAGAAATCTCTCCTGCCGCAAATCCCGACGCACTCAGCGTCTGCAGGTTTGCCTCAGGCGCGCCAGAGGCACGTAGGCTTGCCAGCGTCTCGGTCAACTGCGAGACGACAGCCTGCTTCGCAATGTCAGGATTACCATCCCGCATGGCGTCGACCACCAGGGGATTGCTGTACATGGCATCGGCAACGTCCAATGCAGGCAGCCCAGTACCCACCACCAAGCGGGCACTGCCCAGTATCGTCGCGAGCTGATCCGGTGAGTTGGAGCCGCTGAAATCATTCGACAGCAGAGACAGCATCTGTCCAAGCTGTCCGCTGCCGGCATCCGTGGGCGCGGGTGCGCCTCCGATTCGAGCCAATTGCAGGCCCGGCGAATCGCCGATATTGCCGATCGGGTCGAGCATGTTGCACGTCCTCTAGGCCCAGTACGTGCGGTCCAACGTGCGGTACTGGATCGCCTCAGCAATATGCTTGGCCTCCAGCTGGTCCACGCCTTCTATATCGGCAATTGTGCGCGAAACCTTTAATATGCGGTCGTGGGCGCGGGCGCTCAGTCCCTGTTGGGTCATGGCGCGCTCCAGCAAACGCTCGCAATCGGCAGAGAGTTCGCAGAAGGTGCGGATATGCCGCGAGCCCATTTGCGCGTTGGCAAAGAATTTTTCTCCCGCCGCGCGGAAGCGCTGCAACTGCCGCTCTCTGGCGCGCAGTACGCGCTCGCGGATTGCGGCTGAGGGCTCGGCCTGCACCTTCGAGCGCAGCTCCTTGTAGTTCACCGCCGGCACGTCGATGTGGATGTCGATGCGGTCCAGCAGCGGCCCGCTGATCTTGGAGATATAGCGCTGAATCATCGGCGGCGTGCATTTACACTCGCGCGCGCGATCGTTAAAAAAGCCGCATGGACAGGGGTTCATCGCCGCCGCCAGCATAAAGCGCGCCGGAAACGTGAGCGACATCGCGGCCCTGGCAATCGAAACCGTTCCATCCTCAAGCGGCTGCCGCATCACCTCCAGCACGTTGCGCGGAAACTCTGGCAGTTCATCGAGAAAGAGCACGCCGTTATGCGCCAGAGAAACTTCTCCAGGACGCGGCACCGCGCCGCCGCCAATCAATCCCGCGTCGCTAATGGTGTGGTGCGGAGCGCGGAACGGCCGCACACCCACCAGCCCATTGCAGGTGTCCAGCACTCCGGCTACGCTGTGAATCTTCGTGGTCTCCAATGCCTCTTCAAAGGTCAGCGGCGGAAGAATCGTCGGCATCCGTTTGGTAAGCATCGTCTTGCCGCCGCCCGGCGGGCCGATCATCAGGATGTTGTGTCCGCCCGCGCAGGCCACCTCCATGGCGCGCTTGGCCGTGTGCTGGCCGCGCACATCCTTGAAGTCCACGGAAAAGTGCTCCACCTGATTGAGCAGCGCCTGGCTGTCTACCTCCAGCGGAGCAGGGCCAACTCCCGTGTTGATGAGGCGCACCACGTCGAGCAGGCTCTTCATCGGGAAGACCTTCACGCCTTCGACGACGGCGGCCTCGCGCGCATTCTGCTCCGGCACAAGCAGGTTTGGAACCTTGCGCGCACGCGCCGCTACCGCAATCGGCAGAGCGCCGCGCACTGGCCGCAAGCTGCCATCGAGCGAGAGTTCGCCCACGATGACGTACTCGCTCAGCTCCTGCTTCGTCAGTCCGCCGTATGCGCCCAGAATTCCAAGGGCCATCGGCAGATCGAAGCCCGAGCCTTCCTTCTTTAAATCCGCAGGAGCCAGGTTGATGGTGATGTGGGTTGGAGGAATATCGTAGCCGCAATTTTTTAGAGCGGCGCGTACGCGCTCACGGCTCTCGCGCACGGCTGTGTCCGGCAGACCGACGGTGGTGAAGTGGTCCTCGTTCATTTTGACGCCGGAGACATCGACTTCCACGTCGATCAGGTTGGCGTCGATGCCGTATACGGCTGCGCTCAGGGTCTTAAAAAGCATACGAATGCCGCCTTCATGCAGGCCGAATGGATTGTTGCCTGCGAATGGCTGTCACTTTAGGAATCGTGAGTCATTCTACGGCATCTTCCATCGCCTGCACCAACTCACAACGATTGCTTACCCGGTCAATCGTTGCGAGGGCGGGAGTGCATGAAAGAGCAATGGTTGCGCGACCCGCGCAACCATTGCTCAACTTGCCAACTCGTGATTTTCAACGATTCACCAGTTTGGTAATGGTTAGGCCTGCGCGCCCGCAGCCGAAGCGGCATCTTTTGCCGCCTACCCGCCTGCGAGAATGCCACCAAGACGTCGTTAGCCTAGCACCCTGAATCGTCATCGCAAACTTGAGCTAACTTTGCTAAACTTGAGTTAGTTCCTTAAGCCAGAGCGGGCCTACCACCCGCATCGCAGAGATAACCTGCTGCATCAAAATGGGATGACCGCTCCTTGAGGAACACAGCCGCCGGGAGTACGGTGAGGTATATGCAATGGCGACCATCGGCAGACGCGAGCAGGAAATTCTGACGGCTATCGTCGAGACCTACATCTCGACCGGTGAGCCTGTTGGTTCGCGCACGCTGGCGCGGCGCAATAGTGAAGGACTCAGCGCCGCAACCATTCGCAACGTAATGGCCGACCTGGCCGAAGCTGGATTGCTGGCGCAGCCACACACCTCATCGGGCCGAGTGCCATCGGTGGATGGCTACCGCTATTATGCCGAGAAGCTCTCCGACCATGTGAGTTTGAAGCCGGATGACGCGCAGACCATTCAGCGATACTTCCAAGGCGTCAATGATGTTCAGGAGTTCATGGAGCGCACCTCACATGTGCTCTCGCTGATTTCGTCGGGTGTAGGCGTGGCCATGACCGCGTCCGGACCGCACCACAAAGCGCTCGAACACGTTCACTTCCAGCGGCTCTCCGAACAGCGGGTGCTGGCCATTGTGGTTACGCGCAGTGGCGTAGTACGCGACCGCGTGCTGCGGCTTCCGCGTAACGTGGATCAGGATGAACTGGATTTGGCGGCGCGCTACATCAATGACAACTTCCGCGGCTGGATGCTCGAGGATGTGCGCCGCGAGTTGGAACACCGCATCGAGCAAGAGCGCAGTGAATGCGACCGGCTGATGCAGTCGGTGGCCCAGCTTTACCAAAGCGGCGCGCTGGCGGCGAAGGACGAAGGCGCCGAGGTATTTGTGGAAGGCACGGCCAACCTGGTTCGCAACGAGAACAACGCGGAGCGCCTGCGAGTGTTACTGAAGACGCTGGAAGAGAAAACCCGCATCGTCGAGTTGCTCTCCTCCTATGTGGACACGCGCCAGGAGGCCGTACGCGTAATCATTGGCCCGGACGAGACGCTGCCTGATCTGAGCAGCTTCGTGCTCATCGGCGCACCTGCACGCAGCGGGCAGGAAATACTGGGCCGTCTGGCCGTCATTGGCCCCACTCGAATGGACTATCAACATACCATCACCGCCGTGTCCTACATTGCACGGCTTTTCGACAAGCTACTAAATGACCCGGAATAAACAAACACATATGACAGAAGAAGAACTGAAGAACGCTCCGGTGGATGTGGAGCACGAGCTTCCCCAGGGCGATGCAAGCGATGACACCGCAAGCGAGCAGCCGTCTGAGTTGGAGAAGTTAAAGTCGGAAAATGCACTCTACCTCGATCGCCTGGCTCGTCTGCAGGCGGAGTTCGAAAACTTCCGCAAACGCAATCAGCGTGAGCAGCAGGAGTTCCGCGAGTACGCGCTCAGCGACACATTGAAGCAGTTGCTGCCGATTCTGGACAGCCTGGACCGCGCGATAAAGGCGGAAGGCGTCTCAGTGGAGGACTTCCGCTCCGGAGTGGAGTTGATCGATCGCCAGTTCCATGACGTGCTGACGCGGCTCGGCGTAGAGCCGATTGCCGCCGTGGGACAGCCCTTCGATCCGAATTTGCACCAGGCTATCCAGATGGTGGAGACCTCGGAGGTTCCCGACCAGCACGTGATCGATGAGTTGCAACGCGGCTACCGCATTCGCGACCGAGTTCTGCGCGCCGCCATGGTTCGTGTGGCTCAAAACCAGCAGCACTAAAACTTGCGCATCGTTTGCGCTACGGAGGACGACCGCTCCGGCGGTCTTTTGAACACTGGCTACCAACGTGAAACGCGACTACTACGAAGTACTCGGTGTCTCCCGCACGGCGGGCGACACCGAGATTAAGAGCGCCTATCGCAAGCTGGCGCTGCAGTTCCACCCAGACCGCAATCCCGGCGACGATAGCGCTGAAGAGCGCTTCAAGGAGTGCAGCGAGGCGTACTCGATACTGAGCGACCAGCAGAAACGCGCTACCTATGACCGCTTCGGCCACGACGCCTTCACCAATGGCGGCGGACAGGGACAGAGCGGCTTCCAGCAGGTGGACCTCAGCGACCTGTTCGGAGAGATGTTCGGCTTCGGCGATCTGTTCGGCGGCGCTACAGGACGCGGCGGACGGCGCAGCCGGGCGCAGCGTGGCAACGACATTCGCGAAGACCTGACCATCACTTTCGAAAACGCGGCCTTTGGCGTGGAGAAGCAAGTCACCGTGCGGCGCCATGAGCCGTGCGACTCCTGCCATGGCACGGGCGCGACGGGGGGCAAGGCTCCAAGCCAGTGCAAGCAGTGCAACGGCCACGGCCAGGTTCGCTATCAGCAGGGCTTCTTCAGCGTGGCCCGCACCTGCCCTGTCTGCCAGGGCACCGGCACCATGATTGAGAATCCGTGCGCGAAGTGCAAAGGGCAGCGCCTGCTGAACCGCAACCACACGCTGCAGGTGAAGGTGCCCGCGGGAGTGGAGGATGGAACCCGGATTCTCTTCTCCGGACACGGCGACGCTGGACTCAACGGCGGTCCGGCGGGTGACGTTTACGTTGTGCTACATGTGACCGAGCATTCCTTCTTCGAGCGCGAGGGCAAAGACCTGCATTGCGCCATACCTATCTCCATTACGCAGGCCGCGCTGGGCGCCTCATTGAAGATTCCAACGCTTGAGGGTGAGGCGGTGCTGGAAGTTCCGGAGGGCACGCAGAGCGGGACCAGCTTCCGGCTGCGCAAGAAAGGCATGCCGGTGCTCAACAGCAGCGCGCGTGGCGATCTCTTCGTGGAAGTGAAGGTTGCTATTCCGGAGAAGCTGACGCGGCAGCAGCGCGAGTTGCTGGAACAACTGGCCGCGACTCTGGGGCAGGAGAACCTGCCGCAGAAGCGCAGCCTACTGAATAAAATGAAAGACATCTTCAGCTAACTGCCGGGCAACGGCGATCGATGGGCGCGGAGACAAACTCCGCGCTCATTTTTTTGATCGCCGGAAGTTCCCCGGCCAATCCTTTTGAAAGCCAAGGCTGATTGCATTAGGCTGGATGCATGACACGCCGAAGATGGATCGCCGATGAATTCTCCGAAGACCGGGCTTTGCTGCTGGGAGCAAACGCCGCGCACCTGGCGCGGGTGTTGCGAGCCCGCGTGGGGCAGGAGTACGACATCGCTTGCGGCAAAAACGTGCGTCTGGGCACGATCCTCTCGGTCGCCGACGACCGTGTAGAACTTTCGCTGGGCGATGAAGTGGAAGCAGGAGACGAACACGAGATCGTGCTGGTGATGGCCATCTACAAATTTGACCGGCTGGAGTGGGCGATTGAAAAATGCACGGAGCTGGGCGTGACGCGGATCGTACCGGTGATTGCGCGACGCACCGATTCTCACCTGGCGGGCGCGGCAGGCAAGCGCGTAGATCGCTGGCGGCGGATTGCGCATGAGGCCGCGCAGCAGTCACGACGGCTGCATCCTCCCCAGATCGACGAGCCGGTGAAGCTGAAAGCCGCAGTGACCCTGGAGGCTGGAACGCGTCTGCTGCTGAATGAGGACGAGAGCGAAAAAAAAGTTTGCGATGCTCTGAAAAAAGCAACCGCGCCACTGGCTTTTGCGGTGGGACCGGAGGGCGGATGGGCGGACGATGAGCTGGCACAATTCAGTGCGGCAGGCTGGCAGAGCGTGACCCTGGGGGCGACAATTCTGCGTGCCGAGACGGCGGCGATTGCCGCAGCGGCACTTGCGGCGGCAATTCTGGATGGACGAGAGAAGTGCGTTTGACCCGCATAAACACTAAGGGGAACGCTTTCGCGCTCCCCTCTCGTGTAGCCTTTTTGTGAAAGTTACTACTTCTTCTTGGCGACTTTCTTCGCGGCCTTCTTAACAGCCTTCTTCGCAGCTTTCTTCGTTGCCATGACTATTCTCCCTTTGAACAATCTTGGAATGTAATTACAACGCGAACGTTGCAATTGCTAGTTGTATATGTTGATTACAATTTGATGTCAAGCAAAAAAAGAAAATGGGAGTGTATCTTCGACGCTCATGACTCGATCATCGAGGTCGATTGAAGGTCTAACGAAGGGCTCGCAGCAGCAAACCGGAGATCGTATCCTGCATCGTGTGTGCCATCATCGCCGGACGCAGACTCTTTCGCAGCAGGCTCATGAGGCCAAAAGCAAAACCGAGCAGAGCGATCAGCACCATGCGCTGTGCTCCCTCGTATCCATGGCCGAGGCCGAAGAGAATGCTCACGACCACCAAGGCAATCCAGCGACTGCGTAGACATCGCGTGAACTGCAATTGGAAGTAGCCGCGGAAGAGAACTTCCTCGCAGAAGCCCGCCGTGGCGCTGAGGCAGATCCACAAGATGACTTCCAACGAGTTCTGCGGCGCGAGAAAACCAATCTGCCGTCGCGTGTCGTCGAGACTGCCAACCTGGTTCATGCCCATGGCGACGGCTGCCAGGGCCAGCACCACGAGAGCGCCGAACCAGGTGCCCGCGCCAATGGCAACATCGAGAAGAAAGTCCTCCACCCGCTGCCAACGCCCGCCTATCAACTGGCGCAGCGTTCCACCCCAGTGGCGCACTCCCCACCAGACGTAGCCGGTGAGAATCCACTCGTAGGCCATGGTGGCAAGGTAGATGCGCACATGCGAGTGGCCGGAGTGGAGGCCATGAGTGTTGCGGGCGTTGAGCACGCTGAAGACGGTGAGCACCGCGATGAGCGCGACGGTGTGCCAGTACGGAATAGGGCGCTGGCCTGACGGCGGCAACGCAGCGTTGATGGCAGCCCCAGACTCGGCATCATGTGCTGACCCCGGCGTAGGTGAGGCGTCAGGCGCGGTGCTCTCCATGGCTCTCCTTGCGTGCTAGTCGATGCTGAGAATGCTGCCGCCGCCGTTGCTCTTCACCTCTTCGGCGCGAGCGAGGACCTTGCGCGCGAACGCAAAAAGACTCTTGGCATTGTTGGCCTGCTCGCCTCCGAGAGCTACTGGATGACCGGAGTCTCCGCCTTCTCGGATGGTGGGGTCCAGTTCGATTCGTCCAAGGAATGGCACGTTGAACTCTTTTGCCGTGCGCTCGCCACCGCCAGTGGAGAAGACATCGATCTCGTGATTGCAGTGCGGGCAGACGAAGTAACTCATGTTCTCGGCTATGCCCAGGATTTCAACGCGCACCTGGTTGAACATCTCAACCGCCTTGCGGGCGTCCTGCAGGGCAACATCGGAGGGCGTGGTAACAATGACCGCGCCGGTGAGTGGCACCGTCTGGGTCAGCGAGATCACCACATCGCCCGTGCCAGGAGGCAAATCGATGATGAGGTAGTCGAGATCTCCCCATACCACCTGGCCGAGGAACTGCTTGATGACGCCATGGAGCATGGGTCCGCGCCACACCAGCGGCTTGTCTCCGGGATTCAGATAGCCGACGGAGATGACCTTGAGGCCGTAACGCTCGGAGGGAACGATCATGTTATTGGCCGTTAGCTCGGGTTCGTCACTTGCTCCGAGCATGAGTGGAACGTTGGGGCCGTAGATGTCGGCGTCGAGAAGTCCGACCTTGAAGCCGAGGCGCGAGAGAGCGAGTGAGAGATTGACGGCGAGCGTGGTCTTGCCGACCCCACCCTTGCCGGAGCCGACCGCAATGATGGAACCGATCCCGGGAATGGATTGCGGGCCTTCGGGTTGCGGGCCGCTTGAATGTTCATGCATGTGCACGAATGTTGTCCTTACGAAGCGGAATGTGTAACCACCGATTATACCGGGAAGGCACAGGAGGGCGAGTCACGGTGCCGTAACGGCCGTGGAATACAATGCAAGCGCAGAGGAGAGACGATGGCGAGAAGAGTGGTTGCAATTGTTGGCAGCTATCGCAAGGGCGGCACCGTGGACACCCTGGTAGATGCCGTGCTGGACGGCGCACGCGAGAGCGGAGCTGAGACGAAGAAGATCTATCTGATCGACCAGCGGATTGAATACTGCCACAACTGCCGCGCCTGCACCCTGGAGAAAGAGACGGCGCGCGGCGTGTGTGCCATCGACGACGATATGCCTGCGATTCGCGCCGAGATTGAGAGCGCGGACGCCGTGGTGCTGGGCTCGCCGGTAAACTTCTACAATGTGACGGCAGTCTTCCGCACGTTTATGGAGCGGATGGTGGGAGCCGTTTACTGGCCGTGGGGACAGTGGTCTCCCAAACCTCGATCCAAGAAGTTGCCGCGCAAGGCGGTGCTAATTGCTTCATCGGCGGCGCCGGGAGTCTTCATTCCGATTTCCACGGGAGCAGCGAAGGCTCTGCGAGTGGCGGCCCACTGCATGGGCGCGCGTCCGGTGGCAAAGCTCTGGGTTGGATTGGCAGCGCAGAGCGCAAAGCCACAGCTCAGCGCACGCGTGTTGCTGCGCGCGTATAAGGCAGGAGCGGGGCTGTAAGGCGAAGTTCAGGAGATCAAGATCAAGAGCAACATCCCACGCGAAGACCAGTCCGAACAACGAAGGCACCGTCGCGAGAAAAATCCTGCAACTTTCCCCATGGCTTGGGTTTCTATCCAGCGTGCTCTGGATGCAGAGCAGCAGAATGATGCTTACCTTTTTATCTTTATCAGTTTCTATTCGCCTTGAGGTGCCTTGATGCGTTTCTGCGGCCGTTCTCTTCGCTGGCTTCTCCCCCTCCTTTGGATTCTTTCGATCTCCACTCATGTGATGGCTCAGGGTACGACACAGCCCCCCGCGGCGAACACTGCCGAACTCATTGTGCGAGCCGAGCGAGGAGACGCGGATGCCCAGTACAACCTCGGCGTGATGTACAGCAACGGACGAGGTCTTCCAAAGCGCGAAGCCGAAGCCGCGCGCTGGTACCGAATGGCCGCCGAGCAGGGGAACGCAGATGCTCAGTACCAGCTTAGCTTGATGTATCACAATGGCATCGGTGTCCCTAAGGATGATGCCGAGGCCGCACGATGGAACCGCATGGCCGCCGATCAAGGACGTACCGCTGCCCAGTACAGCGCTGGAGTGGCCGATGACAATGGCAAAGCTGTAGGGAAGGTCGAGGTTGAGGTTGTTCCCTTGAACAGCAAGGCTGCCGAACAGGGAGGGGCGATTGCTCAGGACAAGCTTGGCGTGGCGCTTGAGGATGGCAAAGACGCTGTGAAGGATGAGGCGGAGGCTGTTCGTTTGTACGGCAAGGCTGCGGAGCAGGGGGACGCAACCGCTCAGTACAACCTCGGAGTGGCGTATAGCAATGGCGTCCAAGGTGTTTCAAAAGATGAAGCTGAGGCCGTGCGATGGTACCGCAAGTCTGCTGAACAGGGGGACGCGGATGCTCAATTCAACCTGGCCGTGGCATATAGCAATGGCCAGGGGATTCCAAAAGATGAGGCTGAAGCCGTGCGATGGTATCGCAAAGCTGCTGAACAGGGAGACGCGGATGCTCAGTTCAACCTGGGCGTGGCATACAGCAATGGCCAAGGCGTTCCAAAAGATGAGGCCGAAGCCGTACGCTGGTATCGCCAAGCCGCAGAGCAGGGGGCCGCAGATGCTCAGAATAGTCTTGGCGCGGCGTATGAACTTGGTGAGGGTGTTCCAAAGGATGAAGCCGAAGCCTATTTCTGGCTGAATCTGGCAGCTGCAACCTTGGAATCAGCTAGAGAAGAACGCGACAAAATGGGCGGAAGTCTGACGCCAGAAAAGCGTCTGGAAGTTCAGGAGCGTTGCCGCAAATGGACGGAAGCGCAAGTACAGAGTCGCGACTAGAGGTGAGCCAACAAATAATCCAGACGCAAGAGAAAGCGCCCAGTCGAAACCGGGCGCTTTCTCTTGCGAAAACAGATTGCTACAGACTGCTCATGTTGGAGAGGAAGTCGCCGTTGGCGCGCGTCTTGCTCAGCTTGTCGATTAGCAGTTCCATGGCTTCGACAGGTGAGAGCGGGTTGAGGACGCGGCGCAGGACCCAGATGCGCTGCAGATCTTCCTTGACCTGAAGCAGCTCTTCCTTACGGGTGCCAGAGCGCTGGATGTCGATCGCCGGAAAGACTCGCTTGTCGCTGAGCTTGCGGTCGAGGATGACTTCCATGTTGCCGGTTCCCTTGAACTCTTCGAAGATCACATCATCCATGCGGCTGCCGGTTTCGATCAGCGCGGTGGCAATGATCGTGAGCGAGCCGCCCTCTTCAATGTTGCGGGCGGCACCGAAGAAGCGCTTGGGACGCTGCAAGGCGTTGGAGTCCACGCCGCCGGAGAGCACTTTGCCGGAGGGCGGAACGATGGTGTTGTAGGCGCGGGCGAGGCGGGTGATGGAGTCGAGCAGAATCACCACGTCGCGCTTGTGCTCGACCAGACGCTTGGCTTTTTCAATCACCATCTCGGCGACCTGCACGTGGCGGGCAGCGGGCTCATCGAAGGTGGAGCTGATGACTTCGCCCTTCACCGAGCGCTGCATGTCCGTGACTTCTTCCGGGCGCTCGTCGATGAGCAACACGATGAGCACGACCTCCGGATGATTGGCCGTGATGGAGTTGGCGATGTTCTGCAGCAGCATGGTTTTGCCGGTGCGTGGCGGAGCGACGATCAGTCCGCGCTGGCCCTTGCCGATAGGAATCAGCATGTCCATGACGCGGGCGCTCATGTTGTCGCGCACGGTTTCCAACTTTAGCCGCTCCTGCGGATAGAGTGGAGTGAGGTTGTCGAAGAGAATCTTGTTGCGGGCCTCATCGGGCGACTCGAAGTTGACGGCCTCGATTTTGACCAGCGCAAAATACTTTTCGCCTTCGTGCGGAGGACGAACCTGTCCGCTGACGGTGTCGCCGGTCTTGAGATCGAACTTGCGGATCTGCGAGGGCGATACGTAGATGTCATCAGGACCGGGAAGATAGTTGTAGTCCGGAGAGCGGAGGAAGCCGTAGCCGTCGGGGAGAATCTCCAAAACACCTTCGGCAAAAATGTGGCCTTCTTTTTCACTCTGCGCTTGAAGGATTTTGAAGATAAGGTCCTGCTTGCGCAGGCCGCTCGCACCGGGGAGGTCGAGCTCGCGAGCGATCTTGGTCAGCTCGGTAATGTTCTTTTCTTTGAGTTCAGCGATCGTCATGTCCACCTACGGAATGTTGTTCGAGAGGAAGGAATCAGGTGCGCCGTGAGGCGACTGGGAATGTGGTTACCCTAAATGTGGCTCGGCTATCCAAGCAACCATTGAGATGGGAAACCGGCCTGGAGCCATTAGTGGCCGGATGGGTGGTTCAGACAGATAGTGCCAACTGCTGCGTCACGATTGAGGCTTCCACCTTGCAACCCCCGCAGAAGCGGTTGGCCGCAAGATGGAAATCCAGAAATTTTAGCCGTTATGCCGCACGACGCTGAGCGTCTTTTGCATTCACCGGATCAGCCATCACGTTGTCGCGCTGGTTATCGGAAATGCGGTTCAGAACATCGTTCGTCGTGTCCTGAATGCGGGTGTTCGGTTTGTGGAACTTACGTGTTGCCTTGGAAGCGATCTGGCAGAGCATATAACGATTCTGCAATGTATGTAAAGCTTCAAAGACTTTATCTGAACGCATGACTTCTCCTTTTACATGAACCTAGCCGGTACTCAACTCCATACGAGGTCGACCTGACTAGTGTGATTCCTGTGCACGATTGGCGAACTTTTGCCATCGCTGCCGGTATTCCGGCTCATATCGCTTCACTTATCGGCTTCGCTTCCGATTCCCTACACAGAATAGATGCGAGGCGGATTCAGTTCGTCGCGCAATTCACGATGGATTACTTTCTCCACCAAATCTGTGACTGAGGCGGCTTTCATCTTTCCATTAGCCCGCGTTCTGGACGCAACAAGGCCACGATCTCTTCCGAGACAGCCTATTTTGCTTGGAGAACCTTGCCGTTGCCCTGCCATTTCCGGGCTTGGAGATGAACGGTTTTACCGATGAACCCCGTGTACGGTGCCGCTGACATTTTGTACATTAAAGCTTTGTCTAGCTAAGGTCAACATTCTTTTTTGCTAAGTTAACCTATTGATTTATATGGAATCCAGAAAAGAAACACCGGGGGTCTGATACTTTCGTGCACCTCAGGTGACGATTTCAGTTGCACAATCCGCAGTGCAAGATGCAATTCAGCTTCCCGGAGCAACCAATCGGTTTTGTCCGCTAAACTACAGCGAACCGACGACTAATGATAGCACGCTCGACTTCAGTAGCGCTACTGGCGAGCGTGCGAGGGATCGGGCACGCGAGCGGAATTGAGGTCGAGGTGGACTTGTTGACCACCGACACCTGGAGAAAAACAGTCGCCATCAGGGTTGTAGCTCTGGGCGCAAGCAGCGGCAAACTGTTTCCTCAAGGGAGATTGCGCGAACTGCCAAACCTCGGCGAATGGTGCCCCACTGGCTTCGGGCAGCGGAGGCGTTTTGGGGAAACTACAGCCGGGCGAGGGTGGACAGGCATCGTTTGCAACCCAGAAGACGAGCTCGTGTCCCGAGGGAGAATCATGCAGGTCGCGAGCCGTGCTGATGGTGCCTCCCTCCTCAGCAACTTCGATGCCTGAGCAGTAGATCCCGGCCCGATATCCGGCCTGCTTTACCGTATCGGCCCAAGCGAAGACGTATTGCTTCTGCTCGTCCAACATTCGCCCACCTTCCTCTTGGTCCAGGAAGATGACGCTTCCGCGACGAAAGCCTTCTGCTTTTGCGGCATGAGCGGCGGCGGCGCCATCGGCTGCACCGGGATTGGGCAAGCCCTTTAGCGCAGCGTAGGCGCGTCCATTGAAGAGCAGGAGAAAGCCGAAGCCCGCACGCTCTACGACGGCACGCTTGCCCAGCCAACTGTTCGAGTTCTCGCCGGGCGGATTGTTCAGCCAATAGCCGGTAAAGGCAAAGGTGTTGCGCAGCGCCGGAAGGTTGGCGTCGCCGGGATAGTCGTTGCGGTCGAATCCGAGATAGGCTGCCGGAGAATGGGAAGTGTGGAAGACACGCGCCGAAATCAGCACTGCCGGCACGATCAGCAACAGAAGAACAGCGGGCAAATTCTTCTTCATAAAGGTTAGTGTAAGTCAGCGGCGCTGGAGGCATAGCACCCAGCGAGCGGCGAGCTACAGGCTTCATGCTTTTCTTTGCTCGATTCCCTCACCCGCACCTAAGCTTGTGCAAGGCGGAGAATGTGCCGTAGAAACTAGGGTTGAGGAATGTTCATCGTCCTTTTACACCAGCATTTCCACATTCATGTTGAAAACCTGATCGCCAATTGCCTTTTTATTTCTTGACAGCCGATCAAAACAGCGTTTCACAAACTGCGGAAGCAGGCATTCGAGGTAATACTTCTGTCACACCCGCTTTCTGCGTCTGCAATCCGGGTGCGAGCATTGCTCCGGGCGATCAATAGCGATTAAGATTCAATGCGTTGGTCGATCCATTGCACCCTGCAGGATCGAACAGGAGATGCTTTTGCTGTATCTGCACGCACTGGGACATTTCCATCCGGAGACGGTACTGGACAATCACTTTCTGTCATCCTTGGACATTGGGGTGGACGTGAAGTGGATCGAGGACCGTGTCGGCATCGTTGAGCGGCACACGACGTTGCCGCTGGAATATTTGCGCCAGACGAAGAATCAGGACCCTCGCGCTGCTGCCGAAGCAGCCCACACCACCCCGACGCAAATGTCTGTGTGCGCGGCGCAGATGGCGCTGAAACGCGCCGGACTGGAAGCCGCGCAACTGGGGATGATCGTCGCCGGCGGCTGCTCACCGGAGATGCAGATTCCGGCTGACTCCAGCAGAGTGGCGAATGCGCTCGGAATCAGCGCGACTTGCTTCGACCTGCAGTCGGCGTGCTCGAGCTTCGCTTCGCAGATTCACTTTCTGGACCAGATGAAGCCCGAGGCACTCCCCGATTACGTGCTGGTGGTCAACAGCGAGACGTTCACCCGCAGCATTGACTACAGTGACCGTCGGCAGGCAGTGCTGTTTGGCGACGCGGCCACGGCAGTGATTGTTTCAGCACGCGTGCCCGCGCCATCGGTGATCTCTGAAACCAGCTTCAGCAGTGACCCAGCAGGGCAACACCAGATCACCATTCCCACCGGTGGACACTTTGCGCAGGAGGGACACGCGGTGCAGGCTTTTGCGATACGCACCACGACGTGCGTGCTCAAGAAGCTGCAATCGTCCGTGCCGGAGTCGGAGACACGCCGCCAGGTCTTCATTGGCCATCAGGCCAATCTGCGCATGTTGGAGAACGTTTGCAAACGGACGGGCGTGGCGCTGGAAGATCACTATTCCAATGTCGCCTGGTTCGGCAATTGCGGCGCGGCAGGCGCGCCCAGCGTGCTCTCACAAAACTGGGACGAACTGCACCACTCGGTAATTCACATGGCAGTGGTGGGCTCAGGACTGGCGTGGGGCGGGATGAGAATTTCGCGCGACTAGCCGAGCCATATCAACGCCGAAGGTAAATCGGAAAACACATAGGTGCGCGAAGCTGCGTCCGACATCTCGTTATATGCCTCCATCAATCTTCCCATACCAAAGACCCCAGGATCGGAGGCCACGAAAGCACGCCGTGATGTTTTGGAAAAAAGTGGGCGCTGGGCAATACGCTTGGCTTCTTCGATTGATATATCGAGAGTTGTTACCGCTGTCATATCGATGATCTGATTGAACCGTGGATCGAAATTGGAGTCTCTCAATAGCCGGCCTTGATGGTCTTTAATTTCCTCGTACGTCACACGATCCGATGCCGTTGTGATAATAAGTTGCCGGTCTTTGTCAATTGCGTACAGCAACGGCATAGGTGTGATTCCCCCGCTCGTTCAGCAAAGATTATAGCGCCTTGGACGAGGACAAGGTCGTTCTTGCCCAGGTACTCACAACCCCGCTCACACGTGAGTTGGACTGCAAAGAAAAGCCCCACGGTTGGCCTCGTGGGACTTTTCCTTAAGTCGTAGCCCAAGTTAGGCTTTGGCCGGCTCGCCGACGGGCGTGGTGGGTAGTGCCTGGGCTTCCTTGCGCAGTTCCTCGAAGAGAACCGTGCTCAGGTAGCGCTCGCCAAAGCTGGGGATGACGGCGACGATCAGTTTGCCGGCATTCTCCGGACGCTGGGCCACCTTCACAGCCGCAAAGACGGCGGCTCCGGCGGAGATTCCGACGAGCAGTCCTTCCTCCTTGGGCAGGCGCCGAGCGTAGGAGAGGGCTTCGTCGTTTGAGACCTGGACCACTTCGTCAATCAAATGGGTGTCGAGCACGCTGGGAACAAAGCCTGCGCCGATTCCCTGGATCTTGTGCGGTCCGGGCTTGCCGCCGGAGAGGACCGGGCTGTCCGTGGGTTCGACGGCGATTGCCTTAAATGAAGGCTTCTTCTCTTTAATGTAGCGGGAGATGCCGGTAAGAGTACCGCCAGTGCCGACGCCGGAGATGAGGATGTCGACCTTGCCGTCGGTGTCCTTCCAGATCTCAGGGCCAGTGGTGGCGTAGTGAACGGCTGGATTGGCGGGGTTATTGAACTGCTGCAGGATGTAGCCGTTGGGAGTGGTCGCGAGAATCTCTTCGGCCTTGAGCACTGCACCCTTCATGCCATTAGGGCCAGGGGTGAGCACAATCTTGGCGCCGAAAGCCAGCAGAAGGACGCGCCGCTCCAGGCTCATCGTCTCCGGCATGGTCAGAATCAACTCATAGCCTTTGACTGCAGCGACGAAGGCGAGGGCGATTCCCGTATTGCCGCTGGTGGGCTCGATGAGCACGGTTTTGCCGGGATGAATTTTGCCTTCGCGCTCAGCCGTCTCGATCATGGCCGCGCCGATGCGGTCTTTGACGCTGGCCAGCGGATTCTGGCTCTCAAGTTTGACGGCAACTCTGCCTGGGGCTCCCCCGGTAATCTTGTTGAGGTAGAGAAGCGGCGTGTTTCCAATCAATTCGATGATGCTGTTTGCAATTGGCATTTCATCTCCATCCGGCCCGCGATCGGCGAACCACGAAAGTTGACTACGCCTGGAAGGCGGTTGCACTCTGCAAACCGCACGACAGGATTGCTACGAGAGCCTTACTCATCCGATGCGCCACAACCTCGTTCCGGCGAACAAAAAAACCCACCGGCCGGGGCTCCTGGCGGTGGGTTCGCGAAAATCTGTGAACACTAACTCTATTTCACGATCGCAACTCCGCCAACAGGGCGCGTCCCGCAACAACAGCAGGTACACTCGCGACAGCTCTGGCAGCAGACGATCATGATGAAATCGTTATAGCCCGTTCCCGATCCCAGAGTCAAGCCAGACCGGCTCCTCCCACTTGCTTAACATCAGGCGGCGGCTTCACCCTGACGGTAGTAGGGCAGGAATTCCTCCTGCACGAAGGTTTCGTAGCTGGTAGGGGTTGTGTTGCGGGCGCTGCGCGCCTCCAAGGCACGCATGTGTCCGGAGTTCATGGCCACGGCCATCTCCTGAATCAGCCTTACCAGATCTGCCGACATTCCCATTTGCAGCATGGCGGCGCGAACCTGATCCTCCGGAGCCTGATGGTAGCTGAGCTGCGGCTCGACGATGGCGGCACCAATGATGGAAGTAGCCTCGTTCATGGTGAGGTCGCGCTGACCTTGCAACTCGCGGCTTTGATGTGAGGTGAAATCGAGTTTCAGTAAAGCGTCGGCGGCGGCAGCACCAATATCGCGGGTCGCAATCATTGGAATCTCCAGCTCCGGCAAGAGTGGCCCCAGAGCCACGCCTGCCTTGCGAATCATCCCGGCCTGCACAAGGGTGTTCTCCATGAAATATCCGGCACGGAGATGAAGCACGTTGAGCCCGGCAACTCGGTTGAGGCGCTGCTCCATTTGATACAAGCCCACCACCGGTCCGGTGCCGTCCGGCTTGTCAGCGCCGAAGCTGCTCAAGGTGACGGCGTACTTCACTTTAGAACCCTCCAAGGCAACGGCCACCGACTCGGTCACCGTATCCTGATAGGCGCGAAAAGGCGACGCTATTGGATTGGGAGGGATCATGACATAGACGGCCTCGGCCCCGATAAACGCGTCGATGAGTGCTTCTTGATCGGTGACGTTGGCGACGAATGGCTCGCCGCCTTTTCGCTGCAACCACTGCATACGCTCCGCCGAGCGGCCAATACCACGCACCTGTTTCCCTGCGGCAAGCAAACGATTGGCAACCACACTGCCGGTATTTCCAGTTGCTCCCATCACCACGTACATATGCGCCTCCACCTCTTTTTTATGTCTTAAGTTTGATGCGGCTCCGTCTGTTTGATGACCTGGCAATGTGAGACGATTCCCTTTCGCGAATGCCCTGTGAAGACGACAAAGCCCCACGCTCGGCAAAGAACGTGGGGCTGGAATAACTGTGGCTGAAAGAGCCTGGGCTGTTTTCAGACTCGCCCGCGGCCCGCTTCGAAACTCGCTGGCAGTCTAGAAGTCGTTGAAATCCAGCGCGATCGGCTGGCCGTCCTCGTCATACTGGATGACCGGTTCGCCACTGCGCTCAACCGGTTCGGCCTGCTTCTCCAACTTGCGCTGCTCCATCTTCTGTGACTTCTCTGCTCGCTTTTCCTGGCGAGCCCGCTCTTTCGAGCGCTTGGTAAAGGTAGTCCTTGAGTTTCCTGCCATTAACACTCCAATCCGTGAATGTTGAATTCGAGCCGATGGACCGGCTCGCACGTTTCACTCGTTTCCCAAAATTCGCGCACGTATATGCGGCAGCCGCCGCCAGCAATCGTAAACCGCCCACAGGTTTGCAAAGCTTGGAGCGGTGCCGATGATCCGGCAAAACACGGCACGCACCGCCCGGCAAGGGAGATCAGCAGACTCCTGCCCGAGAGGATTTCATCGTCCTATTCCATTGTATTCCTTCTCGGCGATTTCGTTTCCGCGCATTCTCGATCTCAGAGCACCTATCCGAAGATGATTGCGGGGGAACAGAGCGTTGCGGCGCGCCTTTGCCCTGGAAAGGAATCGCACGAAACTTTTCTTGCAGCGAGGGTTCTAATGATCACAGAGCAGTGAGGTCTGGAACATGACGAAAAAGATTACGAAGAGCATGGTATTAGGGTTATTCGGTCTGCTGATTGCGTTGGCCTTAGCGGCACCCCCGGCGGCAAGCGCACAGGTGAGAGTCGGAATTGGCATTGGTGTCCCGGTAGCTCCCTATGCCTACACGCCCTATGCTTACGGATGTGACCCAAACTATTATCCGGCATGCGCATATCCCTACTACTATCCTGGTTACTATCCTGGGGTGGTGATCGGCGGCGGTTGGTGGGGTGGTTACGGATACCGTGGTTACGGGTATCGCGGCGGATATGGCTATGGTGGACGCGGAGGATATACGCCACGCGGACTGGGTAACGGATTTGCAGGACGCGGTGGTGGCGGCTTTGTAGCACGCGGTGGTGGCGCGCATGGAGGCTTTGCGGGACACGGCGGTGGAGGCTTCGCGGGACACGGCGGACGCCGCTAACCTCGCAGCTTACCCTCTTTCTGGCCTCTTCAGCGGCGCACGTTGAAGGGGCTTTTGCTTGCTCGGGCTAGAGCAAGCCGCCCGTCTGCAGGGTCAACGCACTGAGCGCCAGTTCGAGCTTTTCGATTGCCTCCTCCAACTCCGGATGTTTGCCTAACTGCTCCTGAAGATTCTTCAGGAGCTGGTGAGCGTCAGCAATATGGGCTGCCGCTTTGCTCGCGGATTTTTCTGGTGTAGGTCCGTCAGTTGAAGTCATGGGGCGCCTCGGTCACGCACTCTATTATCCCGCGAAAAGCTAGTCTGAGTTTCCCTTTGTTTCAGCTGCGAACCCAGAGTCATTCCTTCCACGGACAGAAAGACGCCTAGGCTATCGATGCTCATCCTCCTTCTTAGGCTCGGGCTTGGACTCGGGCTTCGGTGGAGGAGCTGGCTTCGCTTGTTGCGCAGGCCT
The DNA here is from genome assembly GCA_964559875.1 of uncultured Acidobacteriaceae bacterium. Classification (GTDB taxonomy): domain Bacteria; phylum Acidobacteriota; class Terriglobia; order Terriglobales; family Acidobacteriaceae; genus TOLSYN. The sequence goes on along the minus strand of CAZLJQ010000009.1, from coordinate 56,256 downwards.
AGGCGGAGGAACGGGCCTCGCTTGCGGAGCAGGCTTGGGTGGAGGAGCAGGCCTCGCTTGCGGAGCAGGCTTAGGTGGAGGAGCAGGCTTGGGTGCAGGAGCCGGTTTGCTGGGAGCAGGTCGACTCTCAGGACGGGCTGCTTCCGGAGCTGGCCTGGCTGGAGCAGGTTGGGAAGGCCGGTTCGCTTCGGGCCGGGGTGGAGCAGCCGGTCGGGCCGGTGCTGATGGATGCGCCTCGGGCCGCGCCGGTGCAGGCTTCGCTTCGGGCCTGGTCGGCACGGCTCTGCTCTCGACAGGCCGGTTGGGAGTTGCAGGCGCGGGCCTGGCTTCCGGTGCAGGACGCGGGTTATTCATCTCAGACCGTGGTTGCGTGGCAGCTTCTGGCCGCGCTGCAGGCCTAGCGGCGGCCCGCATCACGGGAGCTGGAGCAATCCCCTTGTCGGCCGGAATCGGTTTAGGGGCCACGAACATTGCGGGCTTGCCGTGGTTGACGGAGGCAAGCTGCGCACGGTTGCTTGCCGCTGCCTTTGCAAGCTGCACCTGCGAGGTCATTGGCGCGGCATGCGGAGCGCGGAATGCCGCTACTTCCGGTGCAGTTGGTGCGGCCTGAACGCCCTGGGGGCCACCGTTGTAACTCACCCGGTTGACGGTGGTGTAGTTGACCACGCGGCGTTCGTAGACATTCGTGATGTTGACGTTTCTAATATTATTGACCGAGCGGTTGTAGCGGAACTCATCGCCATGCCAGTAGCCGCCCTGATAACCCCTTCCGGCATAACCGAATCCATAATTGACGCCACCGTAATATCCAACATATCGACCCCAGTAGCCACGATAGAAACCATATCGCCCCCGGCGGTAGCCCCAATAACCGGGCGTCCAAAGAGCTCCGACGTATGGAGGTTGGGTCCATGCTCCAGGCACCCAGTAAAAGCCCGCCAAACCAAACGCCCAGTAGCCAGGAGTCCAGACATAACCCGGTTCAGGAATGGGCGGCTGATCATATTCCGGCAGAGGAGGCGGCGGCTGCGGAGCATATTCCACCGGTGCCGGATTATAAGATGCTTCGCTATAGTCTTGAGCTGGTTGACTGTAATCTTGAGCAGGTTGCGCCTGAGGAGCAACCGCCGCTGCAGTCTCCACGGGTGCCATGTTGGCGGCAGCGGGGTCACCTTGATCTTGTGCGCTTTGATCCGCAGTCGCGTTCTGAACCTGGGAGTTCTGGGCTGGATTCTGATTGCATCCCGCGGTTCCAAGAATGAGGGCGAGCGCAAGCATCAACCACGTCGTAGGTCGTTCAGTCAGATTCATAGAATCGCTCTTTTCCAGATCATCCGTCCAACCAGGCGCGGTTTCTGGGGGGTTGGGCAGCGTTCCTGATCTCCGCTGCGAAATGTGATGACATGCCCCGGTATGCCGTTGCTCCGTCAAGCCGAAGGTCTGGCGCTATTGAATGGTGAGCCTCATCTCATCCCTGCGACCCTCAAATTAGCTACTCTGCCTGCAGACCTGTAGAATACGAGGCTTAGGATTATGATCTTTAAAATTACTTACTAAGGCGGGGGTAGCGTAATGCCCAACTCGATTGACTGGCCTCGGAGTAAATCCCCGCGGCATGGACGGCGCCTCTTATGGCTGCTCGCCGTTGTGGCCGTCATTGTATCCGGTGGCGGAACGGCGTTGTCATATTACGTTGACGCGCTCTGGTTCAGCTCCCTTGGCTACTGGAGTGTGTTTGCAAGAACCCTTGGTATTCGGTGGGCAATCTTCGCGGCATTTTTCGTAGTCACATTCCTGATCATTTACGGCTCGTTCCTGGCACTGAAGCGAGCATGCCTCACACACTTGCCGAGCAGTCACACGATTTTCGTCGGCGGGCAGCCAGTGCAGCTGCCGGTCGAGGGCGTTTTGCGCGTCATTGGACCTGGCGTCTCATTTTTGATTGCCGGAGTGACTGGCGCAGGCATGATGGCGGAGTGGCCGACGCTTGCTCTTTATTGGTACGCTCCGCGCGTAACGGGTGGCGTGGTAGATCCGATCTTCGGGAAGCCACTGACTTTCTATCTGTTCACGCTGCCCGCATGGCAGCTCATTGTTGGCTGGCTGCTGTCCATGGCGGTGATTGCCTGCGCGCTTGCCGTGTTCTTCATCCTCATTACGGGAGGAACTCGGGCGCTCGCCACGCAGCACGACAGCTACGTTCCACTGCCATGGCGCGGATTCTCCATAGCGTTTGCGGCTCTACTACTGTTCCTTGCGCTGCGTGTGTATATCAGCCGCTTCGAGACGTTGTTAGCGGACCACACGATCTTCGGCGGTGTAACCTACGTCGACGCGCACATCCTAATTAACGGCCTGCTGGTTGTTTGCGCGGCGCTGGTTCTGGGCGCGGCACTCGCAATTGTTAATGCAGGCTCGGTGTTGCCACGTGGGCGCAAGCTTGTGGTAGCGGTTCTTCCCGCCGTGATCTGTTTCTTCGCAGTACAGGCAATTGGCTGGTACGTCGGCAGTTTCATCGTCAAACCAAACGAACTGGTTCGCGAGCAGCCCTACATTGCCCATAACATTGAACTGACGCGGCAGGCCTACGGCTTGGACCGCTTTACCCAGCGCGAGTTTCCTGCGGACACCACGGTAGAGGCGGCAGACGCGGCGAATAATCAGCCCACGCTGCAAAATATCCGGCTATGGGATATCCATGCACTGCAGGACACTCTGCGTCAGATTCAGGAGATTCGCACCTACTACGATTTCCCTGACATCGACATCGACCGCTACCAGATCGATGGCACGACCCGCGAGGTGATGCTCGCAGCGCGTGAGCTCAACGTTAACAAGCTTCCGGAGAGCAGCCGCAACTGGATCAATGAAAAGCTGATCTATACCCATGGCTATGGGATGACGATGAACCCCGTAAACGGCTTCACGCCAGAGGGACTGCCAACGCTGCTGCTGAGCAACATGCCGGTCCAGAGCACGGTGCGTGGTCTGAATGTAACGCGTCCGGAGATTTATTTTGGCGAACTGACCAATACCGACGTGTACGTGAAGACGGGTCAAAAAGAGTTCGACTACCCGCAAGGCCCAAGCAACAGCCTCACCTCCTACACGGGCAGCGGGGGAATCGTGCTCGGAGGATTCCTGCGCCGCACAATTATCGCCTTCGAACGCGGTGACATTGCGAAGCTGCCGTTCAGCGATGATGTGAAAAGCGATAGCCGGTTGCTGATGCGGCGCAACGTCCGCCAACGCGTAGCGGCATTAGCGCCATTCCTCCACTACGATGCGGACCCGTACATGGTGCTGGGCGACGATGGCAGGCTGTCTTGGATCATGGATGCGTTCACACTGTCAGACAGCTATCCTTACTCAAGCCACTACAAGCTCGATGGCAACCTCATCAATTACATGCGGAACAGCGTCAAAGTGGTCATTGACGCTTACGACGGCACAACCACGTTCTACGTCTTCGACAACGACGACCCGATCATTGCGGACTACCGCCGAATCTTTCCGGAGCTGTTCAAGGATGCGTCCGCGATGCCGGCAGGGCTGCGCAAACATGTGCGCTACCCCGAGCTGTTGCTCAAGTTGCAGGCGGAGGTGTACGGCCTGTATCACATGACGAACGAGGGCGCATTCTACAACCGTGAAGATCTTTGGACAGTGGCTACCGAAGTCGGCATGGGCCAAGCCGGTGAGCAGACGACCCAGACGATGCAACCGAATTTCGTAATGATGAAACTGCCGGGCGAAAACGAAATGGAGTTTGCAGAGATTCTGCCATTCACACCTGCTAACAGGAATAATCTGATTGGCTGGATCGCCGGACGCAGCGACGGCGCACATTACGGCACATCAGTGGTTTATGACTTCCCCAAAACCAAGCTGGTGGACGGGCCACTGCAAATCGAGGCGCGAATCGATCAGAACGCGCAACTGTCAGGACAATTGACGTTGTGGAATCAGCAAGGGTCGCATGTCCGTCGCGGAACTTTGCTGGTGATTCCGACCGGGAAAGCACTACTGTATGCGGAGCCGATTTATCTGCAGGCGGACCGAAGCCCTATGCCGGAATTGCGACTGGTTGTGCTCGCCCTGCAAGATCGGCTTGCCTACGGACCGACATTCGAGTCAGCGATGCAGGGGCTTTTTGGTGGAGGGATTTCTTCGACGAGCGCTCCGGCGGCAGCGGAGTCCGGGCCACGTGAAACACAAACTGCAAATGCTGCCCCGCCCGCAACAGATCTCAACTCAATGATCAAGGATGCGGCAAAGAATCTTTCCGACTATCAGCGCCTGACAGCGGAGGGGAAACTAGGCGAGGCCGGTCAAAAGCTCGAACAGTTGAAGATCGCGCTCGACAGGCTGAACGCGCGTCAAAAATAGAGCCCCGCGGAGCTGCATGTTTCGTCGTTAGCAGAGAAATAAGAAATAAAGGTCAGCCGGGAAACCGGCTGACCCTGGAACTCCGAGGGCGAAGAGACTATTTCAAGCCCTTTACATACGCTGCAAGTGTCTTGACCTGATCGTCGGTGAGCCCGGCAAACTTCGCGGTGTGCGGAGCCTTCGCGAGGCCGCCCTTGGTTAGAACAGCGGTCACGTCCTTGCCCTTGATGGCGGGACCCATTTTACCTTCGCCATTTGGGCCATGACACATGGCGCACTTCTTGAACAGCGTTGGGCCGTCCTGGGCCATCAGCATTCCGGCGCTCAGAGCCAGCATTGCGGTAATCGTCATAAAGCGCTTCATCGAGTGTGTCTCCTTGTGTGCTTTTAATTGCCGGTGGTAGACCGGCTAATGACTAGAGCGGTTCCAGGGAAACTATATCCTTTGCAAATTTTGCCCTGCCGCTGCTCCCTGATGGTCGCAGCGGCTCTTGGCATGTGGCTTCGAGACATAGCATTCCTGGAACCCCTCCAGCCTTCGAATCCATAACTCAAGTGGGAAGCCAGCCTCTGCAACCCCACGCAGACATTTTAGCCCGACTTGGCTTAACTCCGAGGTGATCTGTAACCATTTATTGAGTGCTGCTTTTCTTTCCTCGGCAGGCTCTCACATCAGAATTGCCGAACCGCAAGGAGCGCGCCGCCCGCGAAGTTCGACTTCAGAAGAAACTCTCGATCTCGGCGATGAGCGCTTCGGGCGCCTCTTCCGGAATATAGTGACCACACTCGAGCGCATGGCCGCTCACAATTTCCGCTACCTTGAGCCATTCTTCGAGCGGCTTGTAGCAGCGTTCAATGATGCCGTGCTTACCCCACAGCGCACGCATGGGGCATGAGAGCTTGCGTCCTGCCGCACGGTCGGCGCGATCGTGGACGAGGTCAATGGTTGCTGCCGCCCGGTAGTCCTCACACATGGCGTGCACCGCGGCCGGATCGCTCATGCACCGCGTGTACTCCTGCCATGCATCTGGAGCGAAGGGAGCGAGGCCCGCGTGGCGATTGCCCATGTACTTTGTCAGGAAGAATACCGGATCGGCGTCAATCAGCGTTTCCGGCAGCGGAGAGGGCTGGATTAGAAAGAACCAATGCCAATAAGCCGTGGCAAAGACCATATTGGTCTGCTCGTACATCGCGAGCGTGGGACAAATGTCCAGCGTCATCAGTTTGGTGACGGCAGCAGGATGATCTTGCGCAAGCCGATGTGCAACGCGCGCGCCGCGGTCGTGGCCAACCACGGAGAAGGTACTGTGTCCCAGGGAGCGCATCAACTCGAGCTGATCGAGTGCCATTTCGCGTTTGCTGTAAGTGGAATGATCCGGTGGCCCCGTTGGCTTGCCGGCGTCGCCGTAGCCACGCAGATCCGGGATGACCACCGTAAACCGGCGAGTGAGCGCAGGCGCTACCCGGTGCCAGATGGCTTTGTTCTGGGGAAATCCGTGTAGAAGAAGAAGCGGGATGCCCGTTCCCGCAGTGACGTACGGGATCGTGATGCCGTTCACTTGAGCGGCAGCGATCGAGAATCCCGGATATAGGCGTTCGATATTCGTCAATCTGAGAAGCCGACGTCGGGGCTTCGGAATATTCTACCCGGAATTTCTGTTTCGATGGCACGCCGCGTTTGTTTGCGAGAGCTGTTCGCAAGAACCGCAGCTACTCCGGCAGAGGCTTTCCGCGAGTCTCCAGACCGAAGGGGATCAAGAGCAATCCGATTCCGAATGCAATTGCCGTGAGAGCGACAGGCTTCCCCAGCGTTCCCATGCTGTGCACCATCGCTCCCAGTGCGAAGTTCACTCCGGCACCAATAAAGCGGCCAAACGAAGTTGCAAATGCAAACGCGGTCGCTCGGACCGAAGTGCCGTACTGCTCCGGCAACCACAAGCTGAACATCGTGAAATTGCCGCCGAAAAAGCCGAGCACGAAGAGCAGCGCGATGAACGGACGAAGGCCGTGCGACAGATAGAAGGCCCATCCGAAGCTGAGGAGAATGCTGACGCCCATTCCTGCGAAGTAGAACGCCAGGGTGCGCTTTCGTCCAAAGCGCTCGGCGAGCGGCGGCAATGCAAGACAGCCCAGGATGGTGCCAATCGATAGGAGGCCGGTGCCGAGCGAGGCCAACCGTACCGCGACGGGGAGTGGTGTGCCCGCCTTGCGCGCGAGGGTGATTATCGCCGTCGGCTCATAGACGGCAGCCGCCCACAGCCCGATGATGGCTACGGTCAACAATCCTGTGTTTACCAGGGTGCGGCGCCGGTACTGCTCTCGAAAGATCTCTGCGAGAGGAGATCGGCGGCGGATCGGCGCGACTTTTGCAGAGCGCTCCCAGCGTTCAGGTTCTTTGACTCGCAGAATGATCATCAGCGAGAGGACGACTGGAGCCAGGCCGCACAAGAACATGGCTCGCCAGCCAAAGTGCGCGCCGACTGTGTAATTCAGAGCGGCGGCAAGAAAGAATCCGGCGTAGTATCCGGTTTGCAAATAACCGGCTCCCATCTTGCGCCGGTTCTCGGGCCACGCCTCCGCAACGTAAGTTCCAGCAAGCGCCCACTCCCCGCCAATCCCTACTCCCGCCAAGAGGCGAAACGCAGCAAGCTGCCAGACATTCTGCGACAAGGCCGCGGCGCCGGTGAATACCGCGTAGACCAGAATGGTGGCTGCAAGTACCCGCGTTCGTCCGAATCTGTCTGCGATGGGACCCCAGATAAACGATAGCCCCCATCCGATGAGGAACAGGGCGAAGAGGGTCGAACCCACAAGAGCTACGTTGGCGGGAGCATTGGACATCCCCGATCTCGGCAAGAGCTCCGTGAGTGCCGGGCTGAGCACAAGAGCGTAGATGACGGAATCCATGCCATCCAACGTCCAACCTGTCCAAGCAGCCCAAAATCCTGTAATTTGGTCACGCGTGAGTTTAGTCGCACGCTGCGGTGCTTCAAGGGGAATTGCGCGCTCTGCCACAAGAACTCCTCCGGGATGGTTCTGGAAAGCTTGCGACAGCGAGAGATGCGAGAGCACTTCGTGAAGTTGCCGAACCCGAGCGCCTGCGACCGAAATAGGTAGGTATAGGAAGGACTTCAACGATGAGAGACACAGCAGTTCAACTTCCGTTGCTTGCGCGTGCCGGGAGTCACCCGGAGCGGACAGCTATTATCGACGGCGAGGGAACATACACCTACGAGCGCCTACTCGATGCGTCAGCCCGAGTCGCATCGGCGTTGCTTGACGGCCTCGGCGACCTCCATGAAAAACCTGTCCTCTTCCTGGTTGCGCCCGGTTTTCCGTGGGTGGCAGTGCAGTGGGGCATTTGGCGGGCTGGCGGAATCGCGGTGCCGCTCCCGCAAGACTCTCCAGCCGCAGAACTCGAATACTTCATCGACGATACGCGGCCAGCAACTCTGGTGGCAGATGCTGCAGGAATGAAGGTACTCGCACCGATTGCGGCGGCACGCGGACTGCGCCTTGTGCGGTGCGATGAGGCGCTCATCTCAAAGGCTGGGCCGCTGCCTGAGGTCGATAGCAAGCGCCGCGCCATGATTCTGTACACCAGTGGGACCACCAGACGCCCCAAGGGCGTGGTGACGACTCACGAGAACATCATGGCGCAGATTACAGCCCTGGTCCAAGCATGGCGGTGGTCCACCGATGACAGAATCGTGCTTTTTCTGCCGCTTCATCACGTTCACGGAATCGTCAATGTGGTCTCGTGTGCGCTGTGGTCGGGAGCCATCTGCGAGATGCTGCCCCGCTTCGACGTTGATGCTATCTGGAATCGGATTGCCAGCGGCAGCCTGACCCTGTTCATGGCGGTGCCCACAATTTACGTGCGGCTGATTTCGGCCTGGGAAGCGGCGACGCCGGAGCGCAGGACTGTTCTAAGCCTGGGGTGTGCACGGCTGCGCCTGATGGTGTCAGGCTCGGCGGCATTGCCGGTCTCAACTTTAAATCGCTGGAAAGAGATCAGCGGCCATACATTACTTGAGCGATACGGAATGACGGAGATTGGCATGGCGCTGTCGAATCCTCTAGAAGGCCAGCGAGTGCCAGGTAGTGTTGGCGTACCGCTGCCCGATGTTGAGGTGCAACTGGTGGCCGAGCACGGCGAGGCGGTCGCGGCGGGCACTCCTGGAGAGATCGAGGTGCGCGGCCCAAGCGTCTTCAAGGAATACTGGGGCAAGCCGCAGGCGACAGAACAGAGTTTTCGTAATGGCTGGTTTCGCACCGGCGACGTTGCGGTCTTGGAAAACGGACGCTACCGCATCCTGGGGCGCATGAACATTGACATCCTCAAGACAGGCGGACATAAGGTATCAGCGCTGGAGGTTGAAGAGCAGCTTCGCGAGCACCCGGCTATCGCGGAGTGCGCGGTGGTCGGCATACCAGACGCCGAGTGGGGTGAGCGCGTGGCGGCTGCCGTGGTGCTGCGCGAAGAGCAGAAGCTTGACCTGGAGCGCCTGCGAAATTGGGCGAGGGAACGTCTGGCGTCTCACAAGATTCCTTCGCGGCTCCTGATCGTCGATGCGCTTCCCCGAAATGCGATGGGTAAGGTGACAAAACCCGCGATCGTTGGTCTCTTCGAGAGTCCAAAACCATGAACAGGGGCACAGCTCAATGCTGGTTCGTAGCTAGCTGTGACAATCAACAACCACGGCCCGGTCGCCCTCCCAGCAAATGGACTTGAGCCATTGGAGCGGTGGCAGTTCAAGAGGTTGTACGCGCTTGTCCTCGGGAGCCCAGGGGATGTGCCGCTCCGAGCTATACCAGTCCATGCCGCGGATGCAAACCGCGTAGAACTTGCCCTCGTACTGCTCGGCGGTCAATTCCGATACCAGGATGCTATCGCGCTCGTAAGGCTTCCAATCCGAGCTGGGTTTCAGGTGAATGCCTTTGCCCTCGCATCCATTGCAGCCGCCGAGACTTTCCATGTACTCGCGCGTGGTTCGTGAGTAGTCCATCTGCCTGATCCATTGGCCTGCTTCGAGCGTGCTGGTCTGGATGGGTGAAGGAAGCTCAAGGCGCCTGCCTGTTCCGTTGCAAAGCACGCAGGTTTCGTAGTTATCCGAGTCTTGCCGCGGATCGTAGCCATCAAAGAGTCCGGTAAAACGGCCGCCTATTACGTAGTAGTCGAATTCGACGTCGCGGAAGGGCGCCAGGGCATCGGCTACGAAACCGTCTTGCGGAACAATGACGAGTACGGCTGAGTGCATGGCTGTTTCCTCCTTGCCGTCCAGAAATAGATTTGCTCCAGAGCTGAGCCCCGGTGAACAGAATCCTTCCTAGTTGAATTGGCTGCGGAAGACGCTCTTGATGTGCTCCAACCGCTTCTCCAGGTCCTCGATCTCCTGCTTGAGGCCAAGTTCGCGAGCCAATCCAATGGCGGTGTAGAAGGATTCCTTTGCGTCACTGTAATAGCCAGTAGCGGCGCTCGGTGAGTGTGCCTTCTCATACATGTCATCGTAAGCTTGCTCACCGGTCTGCTTACAGAGTGCAAGTTGCCGTAGTTTGTTCTCGCGCTCTTGCTGAGTCATCGTTTTAGTTCTCGCCACAGGAATTTGACCCTGTCGCTTACCGGAAAAAGTGAGCGATTACAGACGCTCCTTGTCTTCGCACTTATGCACTGGCGCTGACCGCCGCAAACGCCTCTCTTGCTTCCACTCATTCAGTGCAGGCATCGCGATGGCTCCCACCAGTGCGAGCCCGAGAGCAACATCAAATGCGGGCGATGAGGCGATCAGAGCTAGCACAACCACAAGCGGTATCACCGTTACCAGAATTGCGTGATGCAGGACGTAATCGAAGACCAAAAGCAACAGCATCGCGGGAATCACTGCAAGGCAGCAGTAAAGTACATCCATGGGCCCAAATCGAGCGGCATGAACGAAGCGCCAAGCGCCAAGCAGAAGCAGGATCGCCCCGATCGCAACGACGATACAAGCTCCCCACGCGATGTTTCGGGATGTAGACTCACCTGAGGCCACTGCGACTCCCGTTCGGACGAGCTAACAGCGCCCCAGGACTGGTTGCGAAACACATTCTTGATACTCCAGCCGAAATCCGGGGGTAAGTCCGGCGCACGCCCATCAGCCAGTTCAGGCAGCTATCGGCGATGGGCGTGCATGGTTGCGGGCAGACGAGATCCCCTGCTGCTATTTCGCTTTGGCGGCTTGAGCCTTCTCCGCCATCTTGGCCATCCGCTTCTGGAGCATCACCACACGCTTGCGCGCCTCTGGCGAACTGGTCACGACCTTTTCCACGCCTGCCAGGAAAGTGGGATTTTCCATTTGTTGCCGCATTTCCTTGAGGAAAGGCTTGACCTTGGCGTAAACCGAAACTATTTCGCCATTCCACGCGAAGAATAGACCGGGGTGGACGATGCCGTTCAGAACGAGAGAGGCCGCATCCTCCCAATAGGAAAATACCTGCCGCGCCCATGCGTTCTCAGGCGTTCCGATCGCCTGCATGAGTTTGAGGACGTCATCTATTCCCTGGGGATGGAACTGAAAGGTAATGAAGTCACGCGCCTTGCGCATTTCTGCTTCGCGTCGCAATTCGTAGAGCTTTATGCAGAGCTCTGCATCCGTTGCCGTTGCTTTTCTACTTCTGGCCATCTTGGATTCTCCTCCGAGCAGTTCACACTAATATACGTCGCGGCCAAGCCGATCACACTGTTTTTCATTCGCCGGGACCCAACGTACTCACAGGAAATTGTCCTCACTCCCGAAACTCTGCTTCCACACAGGTGTTTACGGTGAACGAAGGCAGGAGATGACAATGAATCTGAGGAATATGCTTCTTACGTTGACGCTCGGCAGCTTGCTGGTTGGCTCCGCAGTGGCACAGAATCCCAACACCATGGGTGCAGGTCCGGGCGTGTATGACCCGGGTCATCTGCGCGTAAATGAGATCAACGCGCGTGAACAGAAGCAGCAGAATCGCATTGCAAATGGTGTTCGGAGCGGCCAGCTTACGCCTCGCGAAACTGCCAAGTTAGAGAAACAGGAAAATAAGCTGGTAAAGAATGAAAAGCATGACATGGCGAAGGACAATGGCCGCCTAACTCCAAAAGACCAGGCGAAGCTGAACCGCGAGGCCGACCATGTCAGCAATAACATTTACAAGGACAAGCACAACACCTCCGTCCGTTAACAACAACATCACAGCCGAACGCATATAAATCAAGATGAGCGAGGGACAGCAAACGGCTGTCCCTTTCGATTTCCCGTAATTAAGAATTTAGCATTTATCCAGCAACTCTCATTTTCCGCTGGTGTTTACTCTGTCACGGACAATCTGACATCCGGACGGCAATGCTAGAAGATGGAAGAACCGACTCACCCTTATGAGAGGTTGACAAATATGTGGAAGAAGACCGCAATCACTGCACTTGTGGCGCTGCTCAGCTGTACATTGTTTTCTGAAACCCATCCAGCCCGGTATGGATGGAAAGAGCGGCCAACTGAGAAGTTTGCGCTTTCAAACCGGGCGAAACGAAGACTACCGCTGGAGCTTCTGCCAATTGGTGGCACCGACAACGCTTTCATCAACCTGCAAGTGAACTCTCAATTTCCCGTCAACATGTCGGTGCAGAATGCTCGCGGTGACAGTGTTGGCAACTGCCATTACGCCGGAGTCACTGGGCTGGATGCAAACTGCTCTCTGCAATGGGACAACATGCCGCGATACTTGGTGGTTGAAGATGCTAACCAGGCCGAGCTTGTGGGAGGAGTGAAAAGTCAGAACGCGCTCAATAAAGTGACAGTGACAATCAGCGACTACAAATGCGAAAAGCACTGTCCTAAGCTTCAGTGAATGCCGGATACTGGTAAGCATTAAGACTTCGAGGTAGCGTATGGCGAAGGTGTTTCTCGAATCGGTGCTGATCTGTCCAGAGTGTGGCTACACAAAGCGGGAGGTCATGCCGACTACCGCCTGTCAGTTCTTCTACGAATGCGCGAGTTGCAAGACGATGCTACGCCCTAAGCCAGGGGACTGCTGTGTGTTCTGCTCATACGGGTCAGTGAAGTGCCCGCCGATGCAGTCCCATGGCTGTTGTGGGTAAGTCAGCAATGCTTCTCTAACCAGTCGGCTGTCTGGGTAGCGACTTCTTTTTCATGCCCTATGTACCAATGATTGCAGTTGGGCAGGATACGTACCTCGCAGGGTGCAGAGGCATTCGCGGCAAACGCCTCTGCCGGATAAGCAGCGGGCACTTCCTGGTCACCACGAAAGTAGAGAGACGGACAGCGAATCTTCGAGGCAAGTTCAACCGTGTCGGGAGTGTTCCGGCAACGGTCGAGAAAACTCTCCGCGCTGATAACCCACCACCAGCCCGGCAACAACATCAGCTCGCGCCCTCTTCCCTCGGCAACCATTGCCTCTGCTTGCGCAGTCAGCTCATCTTGCCGGTCGCGCGCGAAAAGACCCGCCGCATTGCTGTGCTGCGCAAGATCACGGCCACCACCGTGAGCCGACAGCATCACAAGAGCCCGTGGGGTTCCATAATTATCGGCACAATGCTGAGCAGCGAGCATTCCGCCATTGCTATGACCGATGATGATTGGATTCTTGAACCCGCGAGCTTCTAGCCAGTCAGAGGCACAGCGATTATCGTCGATCCCCTCGCTGGCAAGCTGAAAAGATCCGCCGGTTGCAGACCGGCCCTGCAGCGAGGCGACCATGTCGTGTCCCCGCCGATTGAATGCAAGGCAGGCTATGCCGCGAGGGACCAGAACTTCAGGGAGAAAGCGCGGCGGCCCGATGTAGAAGTTGCAGCAATTGCCGTGAAAGATTAATGCGGCAGCGGTGACTTTCCCGCCTTCAGGCATATAGAGCAGCCCGTCGAGCGGTTCAGCACTAGTTGGTATCGACACGAGTTCGGCGCGCATATGAGACTCTCCTAATCACCTTCCGCCGGTGTTGCCCGGAGTTTATGATCCGCTCCAGGAACCTTCCATCGACGTCAGTGTGTAATTCGCCATAGTTTGTTCTAAGTTGCTGAGTTTAGCAGGCTCGAGCTGCGTACATCGCACAAAGTCTACCGAAATGTCCGCATCCGGGGGGAATCCCGTTCCTTTGGTATGAAGGAATTGTCTGTGCATGGGGCGACTGCCTCGGCGCAGAAGATTGCAGAGCTGTGCTCGGCATGGTATCGCAAGGATACGTTAAGCCATCATAGGCGCTACTTAATCCATTGAGCCGGTAAATTGCGCCATCGACAATCTAGAGGCGGGCACGCCTATTGGCAGACAGATAAATGTGACGGCAGGGTTAGGAGCATTTCTTCTAGGGCTGGGGTGGAACTGGCGCCAATCGCTTCAGACTGTAATTGTGCATGGCCGTGGCACCCGTCGTGGTCGCGTGCACCGCGCTCGTCCAGCGTTCGGCCCGGTGCCATCCCATGCGGTGCAGCAAATAGCTGCCGCCGACCTGAGCCCCTACCACTCCAATTGAGAATAGAGACATTTCCACACGCGACTGCGCAAGCGATGGCGGAAGCTCCACTTCACGTCCGTTGCCGGAATCCAACATCTTCCATGTTGAGGTACAGTCCATGGCATGAGCGAAGACAACTCCAGACCAGAGCATGACGTTTTGCCTATCGAAAAACACGTGACTCTCTTGAGCATGTAACGGCAGGCTGGCAAGCAGAAGGGAGATGAACACGCAAGTTTGTACGCGCTTTGCTTTCGACATATGACTTCCTGCGAGGCTGTGGCAAAGCGGCACTCCTGGAATACCACGGCGCAGCACATCCTCACGATGACAACAGGAGTTAATCTATTGTGAACGTGAGTAGCCCGTAGGAAGCTAATGGAATCTACTTACACTTGAAGACTTTTTCGCTCAGGGAAGAACTCTGCACCAACACCCTCCTGCCCGGAACGGCAACGGGATCGTCCCGATCTTCGATGACGGCTAACAGGGTATCGCAACATTGAGCCCCCGCCATTCCAGCACCTTCTTATATCTATAAGGTGCTGGAATGGCGAAAAGTTTTGGAATAGTGCACTGGCTTAGTTAATTCCGCCCATGCACAGATACTTCACTTCCAGAAACTCCTCTATTCCGTACTTTGACCCTTCGCGTCCCAGGCCGGATTGCTTCATTCCGCCGAACGGTGCGACTTCATTGGAGAAGAGTCCGGTGTTGATTCCCACAATTCCCGATTCAAGCGCCTCTGATACCCGCCAGATGCGCCCGATGTCCCGGCTGTAGAAATACGAAGCAAGGCCGAATTCGGTGCTGTTGGCCATCCGCACGGCTTCCTCCTCGGTGCGAAAACTGAACAGAGGCGCGACAGGACCAAACGTCTCTTCTCTGGCTACTAACATCTCCGGCGTTACGTTGACCAGGATCGTAGGTTGGAAGAAGTTTCCGCCCAAGTCATGACGTGCACCGCCCATTAATACGCGCGCACCTTTGGCAAGCGCATCCGCGATGTGTTCCTCGGCTTTTTCAACGGCAGCCTGGTTAATCAGCGGTCCTTGAGTTACGCCAGCCTCCATACCGTTGCCCACCTTGAGTTGGCTCACCTTGGCTGCAAGCTTTGCAGAGAATGCGTCGTATACCTTTTCCTGAACCAGTATTCGATTGGCGCAGACGCAGGTCTGACCAGTGTTGCGGTACTTAGAGGCCATAGCTCCATCTACCGCCGCGTCCAGATCGGCATCATCAAAGACAAGGAACGGGGCATTGCCGCCGAGTTCCATGGAAAGCTTCTTAACGGTGCCAGCGCACTGCTTGATTAACAAACTGCCGACTGCGGTTGATCCGGTAAAGGTAAGTTTGCGGACCAGCGGGTTTGAGGTTAACTCGCCGCCGATTGCCTGTGTGTCTCCGGTTACTACGTTCAGCACGCCCCTGGGAACACCGGCTCGCGCGGCCAGATCCGCCAGCGCCAGAGCGCAGAAGGGTGTTACTCCAGCTGGCTTCACTACCACTACGCAACCTGCCGCCAAGGCTGGGGCCACCTTCCGAGTGATCATAGCAACCGGAAAATTCCATGGAGTAATGGCGGCGCAGACGCCCACCGGCTCTTTGACCACGACGATGCGCTGCCCCTTCTGAGTCTGCGGAATGGTGTCGCCGTAAACTCGCTTCCCTTCCTCGGCAAACCACTCCACAAATGACGCGCCGTATACTATCTCGCCTCTTGACTCGGTTAGCGGTTTGCCCTGTTCGGAGGTCATGAGCCGAGCGAGATCTTCCTGATTGGCCATCAGCAGCTCAAACCAGCGGCGCAGGATCGCTGCACGCTCTTTGGCCAGCAGTGCTCGCCATGCGGGCCAAGCAGCGTTGGCAGCTTCGATGGCGCGGCGCGTCTCCGCTGCCCCCATCCGGGGCACATACCCCAGTACGCTGCCGTCCGCGGGATTGGTCACAGGCGTGGCTGCCTTGTTGTCGGCATCGAGCCACTGCCCGTTTATGTAGCACTGCTGCCGGAACAAACTCTCGTCCTTCAGTTCAATGGTCCGTTCTTTGATCATAATGCCCTGCCTTCCTTGATGCGGGCGCGTCCCGCATGGCGGGCGCACCCTAGTTCTGTGTAGTGGCTTACATTCTGTCCTTCACGCAAGCGTCGATTCGAAGTTCCCGCCCCTCACCGGATTGCCAATGATGATAGACACGAACATTGCCGACGAGCTACCGCTGAAATTGTACATGCAGCTGTCAGCCCAATCATATCCGGGAGCGCCAAAGCCGTTCGACACAGTTCGCGCCCCGCGAAACCAGGTTAGAATTTGCCATCTCGCAAGCTCAGGCAAAGTCCAACTCGAGTTCATCTATATAACACCAGCCCCAGCTTTCCCCAAGCTCGATTGACCGCATAATGGGGTGCTTTGTCGCATGGAAGTGCTTCGTGGCATGCTTGTTCTTGGATGAATCGCAGCAGCCAACGTGCCCGCAACTCAAGCAAAGACGAAGATGCACCCACGTGTCACCCATCTTCAGACATTCTTCACAACCCCGAGTATGCGGTTTGACTGCTTGGATTTGATCGAGATGAGTGCACGCGCTCATTGAGATTCTCCGTTCATGTAGGCGCTGAAGTGGATCGTTATCGCTGGCAAGCATGGAAGCCTGCTTTTAGCACCCATGCGACACACGATCTCAGGTTGAACCTTCGGCCAAGGGCAGCCACACTCGAAAACGCGTGTCACCTGGTTT
This sequence comes from uncultured Acidobacteriaceae bacterium, assembly GCA_964559875.1. Taxonomy (GTDB): domain Bacteria; phylum Acidobacteriota; class Terriglobia; order Terriglobales; family Acidobacteriaceae; genus TOLSYN. The sequence goes on along the minus strand of CAZLJQ010000009.1, from coordinate 39,645 downwards.
GGAGCTAACCTGAATGTTTCCTCGATGCTTCTTCACAATTCGCTGGACCGTGTCTAAACCTAGTCCCGTTCCTTCCCCAACTCCCTTGGTGGTAAAGAAAGGTTCAAAGATGTGCGGCAAGATGTCGGGCGAAATCCCAGGACCGCTGTCGCCAATCTCAACCACGACGCAGGCATCCTCGCGATACGTCCTTATCCGAAGCTCGCCTTTTCCGCCCATTGCGGCGATCGCGTTATCGATAATGTTGGTCCAGACCTGGTTGAGCTCGCTTCCAAACGAATTCACCAGGAGAGGAATCCGCTGGTAATGGCGCTGTACTGACACTCCGTGCTTCAGCTTGTAATTCATGATCGTAAGCGTGTTTTCCAGGCTCCTCACAACATCGACGTTCTGCACCGGAGCCTGATCCATGTAGGTGTATTCCTTAATTGCATCCACTAAATCAGAGATTCGCGATGTACTGCTTTCGATTTCATGTAACAGGCTCGCGACTTCCGCTGAAGCGGCGATCCTGACCAAGGCCGCCCGTGCTGTATCGCTGTCGAGCTTTGCGAATAACGATTCGAGTACCTCCGGCTTCACGCTTCGTCGCGCGAGACCAGCTGCCAGTAGCCACAAGTCATTTTGCCCATGGCTGCGCAACAGAGTGTCAATTTGTCCTTCCAGGTCGCTGATGGTCAGGGAATCCGGCAGAGTAACGTCGGTTTGGTTGAACAAGGCTTCCAGTTGCTCGATTTCCGTTTTCTGTGCAGAAGTAAGTTCACGCCTGCCGAGTTCGAGACTCGCGTCCCTGAACTTTTTTAAAAGATCGCGTAATTGGCTTGTGGCTCGTTTGGCCGCGGAAGCCGGATTGTTGAGTTCATGCGCAAGTCCTGCCGAAAGTTTCCCAAGCGAGGCGAGCCGGTCGCGCTGTTGTTCCATCCGGGTGGTTTCACGGATTCGGTCGGACATAACGCCCACTAGCCGTTTCACCAACTCTGGCATCTTCTGCACAAGTTCGGGAAACAGCGAAGCAGGAAATTTCAAAACACGCCCGTCGGAAAGCGCCCGCCCAGTTACTACAAAATGTGTCATTCGGGAAAACGGCAGCACTCCGGTGATGTCGCCCAGCTTACTTGAAAACACCATGGTCTCGCCGCCTAGTTCGCCTCGCCATTGGAACTGTCCTTCGAGAATCACGAACATTGAATCCGCCGGATCGCCTTGCCGCGCATAGGTGTCGCCCGCGCTGAGACGTATCTCTTGCGACTGGCTGAGGAACCAGGCGACCTGATCCTCAGGCAGATCGGCGAATGCCGGAACGCGCAGTAGTTCTGACTTGTCGGCCATTACACTTTGCTCAAATACTGGTGAACGAACTGCACTCCCACCGATCCTTCACCGACTCCGGAAGCCACCCGCTTTATGGAACCGTGGCGAACATCGCCAACCGCAAAAATTCCGGGGACATTGGTCTCAAGCAGGAACGGATCCCGGTCGAGCACCCATCCCTTGGGGCGTTGGCCGTCACGTATCAGATCAGGACCGGTCAATAGGAAACCGCGCTCGTCCCGTTCGACGAGGTTCGCCAGCCAATCCGTCCTCGGCAATGCCCCAATAAAGATGAACATTGCACTCGACGGCACGCGCTCAACCTTGCCGGTGTCAGAACAAAGAACCGAAATCTCTTCCAGGTGTGTTTCGCCATGTACCTCAGCCACGCTGGCATGGTTCCATAGCTGAATGTTGGGAGTCTGCTGAATTTGGTCAATCAAATATCGCGACATCGTGCTGGAAAGTGATTCGCCACGCACCAGAATAACGACGCGCTCCGCGTATCTCGCAAAGTTCATCGCAGCCTGCCCCGCCGAGTTTGCGCCGCCCACTACATAGACGATCTCGCCCTGGCAGGATAATGCCTCTGTGACGCCGCCGCCGTAATAGATTCCCGCGCCTTGCAGCCGATCTATTCCAGGAGCTTCGAGACGCCTCCATTGCACGCCAGTAGCAATCATTAGGGCATGGCATGAAATCTCGTTCCCATCCGCCAGCTTGACGATTCGGTATGATGCTTCCGTTCGGACGCCCACAACTTCTTGCGCCAGAATCTCCACTCCAAAACGCTGGGCTTGCACCACTGCACGCCGAGCTAGATCGCCGCCGCTCAGCCCGTTGGGAAATCCAAGATAGTTCTCAATGCGCGCGCTCATACCGGCCTGGCCACCCGGAGCTTCCCGCTCAATCATCACCGTGTGCAAGCCTTCCGAAGCTCCATAAACGGCCGCAGCCAAACCAGCCGGCCCTCCACCCACAATGGCGAGGTCGTAAAAATCTGTTTGTGCGCGCGTCCGCAATCCAACCTTCTGTGCCACATCCGCAGGCACACTTTCAAGAAGCTTTGTTCCATCTGGAAAGAGCACAACCGGGAGGTCGGCTGCCTCTGGCCCCAGAGCTGCCAGAAGGCGCTTGGTCTCCGGATCATTCGCAGAAAGCTCAACATCGATCCACTGATACGGGACGTGGTTGCGAGCCAAAAAGTCTCGCAGCTCGTACGACTTCGGCGACCATCGGGTGCCCAAGACGCGGATGCCTTCAAAGGTTGGCCGGAAGGAAGCCTGCCAATCATCGAGCAAATCATCCAGTTGTGGATACAAGTGTTCCGCGGGAGGATCCCATGGTTTCAAGAAAAAATAGTTGATGCTTGCTTGATTGATGGCGCTGATGGCGGCATTGGTATCGGCATACGCAGTGAGCAATGCCCGCTTCGCGCTGGGAAAGATAGCCATGGCTTCTTGAAGGAATTCGACGCCGTCCATACGCGGCATGCGCTGGTCGGCAAGGAGCAGGGCCACGCTATCGTTACGGACCTTCAACTGCTTTAAGATGTCGAGTGCACCTTCAGGAGAATCGCTCCCGATCACACGATATTCAGCACCGTACTGCGAGCGAAGATCGCGCTCAATTGCCCTTAGCACATCGGAGTCATCATCCACGCTCAGCAAGATTGGTTTGGCCATAATCGGTCTTAGTACTTTGCAGACACTGAAGCTCGTTTGCCCTGATAGCTTGACTTGCTTAGATACACAAAATTGGCGTTAGGTCGCGCAATTTGGCCGAAATTGCTCAGCCGCCGATCCGGACACGCGCAAGGCTGCGCGGTCTCTGCAAACTTAAGGATGGAATCTCCGGGCACCGCGAGCCTTTGCCTTTGCGGCTTCTTGTTCTCGACTTTTGGGAGGAGCATTCGTTTCCAACGAACAGAGAAGACGAGTCGAGATGCTGGCTACTTCATCCACTGCTACCAGGAAAGCGTTCTCGTTCGCTTTGGATGGTTTATGAAAGCCGCTGATCTTTCTCACGTATTGAATCGACGCTGAACGAATCTCTTCGGCGGTCACAGGAGGGTCGAAATTGAAGAGTTCCTTGATGCTGCGGCACATTAGCTGGCACCTCCATCCGTTAGAGTTGCCGAGTCGCAATCAAGGGTGTACCACCCGCCCATTTGCAATGGGAGTGATTACCGCAGAAGAGCCTCAATGCGGCGCGCATGTACCATCTGTTCGCAAGGGGACCACGCAAAAATTGTAAACCGCCCGTCTTGCGAGGCCACCATAGCCAGCGAGTCTGGTTGGTCTTGCGCAAACTGCGCGGCCGACAGGTGACGAGTACCGCCAAGCTGCGTCGGATGTACAATTTCAGCCGACGAACCCAACACAGGCTCTGTGACAACCACCTGTTCTACCCGGGTACCTTCCTGGTAGCGGCCAATCTTTGTGCCGAAAGCGATCAACTGATACGAGTCGCTCATTACCGTAGCACCATCAACGGCTGTCAGGCCGGCAATAGCATCGATCGTTCGCCATAGCGCGTTTTTCCATGTCGGGTCTTGTGTAACTGAGCCACGGCCAAGCAGATCTGGTAACCCCACAAAAGGAGGCGACACTGAATAGTGAATCGGCGGGATAATGGATTCGCGCCACTTTTCGCTCGTGCTTGGCACTACCAATAGCGAGCCACCGCGGCCATGGCGGCGCATCGATATCGCGAGTTGCAACAATACGTTCGGGTCATCCATAGAGGGAGATCCTGCCAGCCCAAACCCAAGCATGGACCGAACCAGTGGCAGACAGTCCGGCAAATTCATGGCATCTTCGCTGAGAACCTTGATCAGATCACCTTCGAGCACGGCGACGTTGGCGAACTTGCCCGTCTCTTCGCCACGGCTCTCCTTGATCACCAACAACCCGGGCGCCGTCACCTCAAGTACAAAGCAGTGTTCCGGAATCCTGGTGATAGTGCCCCACACCTGCAATTCACCCGAGCGCCGCCATACCCCAAGATGCACTCCTGGACGCTCCACTGCCGGCGCGATTTTCGCGAGCGCATCAGGAGCAAACGGAAGTGGCTGCTCGAACCGTAGTGGATCGAGAGCTCCATCCGGATCGAGAAATGCCGCAGAGATTGTCGGAACATAGCCTTCCTCACGCCGCAGGCTCGCCCAGAACGTTGCATCGATCATCTCTTCGATATCTGCGATACCGGGACGGTGCAAGGAGTCTGGCTCCCCAATCCCTCGCGTCAAACCTTGCAGAAAGCGTGGGTAAATGAGCTCCGAAACCCTTCTAGCAACCGGATACGCTGGCCAGTCTCTTTCTTTCATGTCTCACTTCTTTTCGCCCGCAAAGCACACGCAGGCAGTAAATCCCTTGGCTGTGTGATTCGCTAATGCGCAGACGTACAGCGGCCAGAACGGTTTGAGTTCCGAAGACCGGTCGCCTACATAATAATTGTGAATGTATTCCTGGCTAGCCTCCGTCTTTGCCCCGCGATCGTCTGCAAATTCCGCAATCAGTTTTTTCACCGTCGAGGGAGAGAACTGCGCTGCATGGTAAGCCTGAGCATAGTCGTACTCTCTGGACCAGGTGGCGGCGATGCCGGATTGGTTTGAAGCTGCAATCACCTCGTAATCCTGCAGCACTGCGGATCGATTGACACGGGCAATGGTGAATGACGGGATGTTGCCATCGACTGGCGAAATCGAGGGAACCATTTTGATCGCAACGCTCTGGCCGAGCGAGGCGTGGGAACCGCTGCTCTCGGGCTTCAATAGACGCATTTCATCCATGTGGGTGTGAGCAAAAATTCCGAGCCGGATCACGTCGCCATACTCAACCAGCAGATCGGCCAGCCGGTCCGTGAATAGGAACATCGCAGGGGAATCGTTTCCACACACATTCTTGATCCTTGCTACAGTTGAGTACGGATCGATGCCCGGCGGGATGTGACCCATCACCCAGGCCTTTTGTCCCAATCGGCGCGCCTCCGCCAGTTGTTCCCGCAACCAGGCCATTTCAGCAGTGGACGCAGCGGCGTCGGGTTTACCGGCGCAGGTGCTGTAGTTGGGAGACAGAAATATGTCATTGATAACGATGAGCCGAGTATTAAGCATTGGCGCTGCAATCGTGACACTGTAGTAGCCACCCTTCGCAAACATCCTCAGCGCTTGTTGCTGCTGCGATGGAGGCAGACCCTCGGCTATGATCCTGCCGGTCTGGGCCAGAAAGTCGCTTCCCGCATCGAGCCGGTAGTCGCCGCACGCCGTGTCGTTATTGCCGAGAGCAATATAGACAGGCACGTCCGGAAATTCGGCGCGCAGCTCTCCCATGACAAAACTGAGGGTCTTCAGCACGAATGCCTGATAGTCGCTCTGTGTCGCTCCGGGAAGAAGCGTTGTGTATCTGCAGGAGAAGGAGTGAGCGATCAGATCGCCGCTCACTGTTATAAATTCTGCATCGCGTTGCTGGGATCGCATAGCCTGCAGGCTGGAGTGCAGCAGGGCGTAGGGCGTGTCAACGCCGCGCGCATGACACGTCTGCTGCAGTGCTGCAAAGGCCTGCTGCTGATTGGGCGAAGGCAGAGCCGAGAGAATTGAATTCCACTGGCTCACCGGGGCTGCGGCGAGTTGCTGTACCTTGGCCGGGTCATGAAAGGGATCGAAGTGGATATCGCTCATCAGGAGCACGGGGAAGGTGTGATCCGCATCTGCAGAGCGGTGCAGCGCTCCATCCCGAGAGGAGGAAATCGGCTGCGCCTCGCCATGACTGGCCAATGGGTAGCCTGCGAGGATCAGAAGCCAAAGCCAGATGACTTGCAGCCAAGAGAATTTGCGCATTGAGATTAATGGACTCCTTCACCGGCCAGAGTTCGCAAACCAAAGACTCAATAGTACGCAGGTCTTTCAGGTTTCCCGAAACTGGGATGACTAGGCTCGCGCCCCCTCGGGCTTCCGAGCCTCGCAGGGAACGCCCGTCTGACATTTGCCGCAACCGTATCTCGGCGCGTAGCGCGATTTGATCTCCTTCACGTAAGCAGAGCAAACAGCGTTGTCCTTACCGTCCTTGTCGATGGCCGTAGGCGGGCAGCGGCGGATACAAGCTCCGCATTTCGTGCAGTATTCATCGATCTCTGTATATGGACGCCGTGTTGGTTCAAAGGCCATATCGGTGACTACGCTAGCGAAGCGGCCAGCAGAGCCCAACTGGGTGATCAGCGACCGATTCAAGCTGAAAGTGCCCAAACCCGCGATGAAAGCAACATGGCGCTCGGACCAATTGCTTCGTAGCTGAACAACGGCAAAACGTTCATCCAGAGTGGGAGCCAGCGCGCGTCCGCCGGCTTGTTGAACCACATCCACCAGAAAGGAGCGCACGGCCTTGTTGAACATCTCTCCTTCGTAGCGCCCATAAAGCCATTCTGTAGCCGGCCAGCCCTCGGTCCGATTGGCCGAACGAATTCGTTCTGTAAATGGCAGGAAACATGAAAGGACGGATTGGGCCCCGCTCAACCACGCCGCCGGAGACAGATGCTGTGGGCCTACTACGCAGGATTGCTTGAGACTCTCCCAAAGCAAATCCTCGGTGCTGGCCACGGCCAACAGGGGTTGGTCGTAAATACGCATCATGCCGAGATCGGATACAAAGTTCTGTGGGTCATTCAAAACAAAGTCGTCGAGTTGGCGCTTGATAGTCTCCAGAAGCGTTTCGTCTGAACTCATGCTTTCTCACCCCAATTTAGCCTGCTACGCAAGTCCGATCTATCAATGTGTAACGGCGAACATTCTTAGTACCGCCAGCTGCTCAGGTCTGCACCAGCCGGCGCGGTCTTTGCAATTCGCTCAAGAATCCTGCTGAGGTACATTGTGTTGTAGTGCAGGCGCGACAAGTAGTTCGGCTGCTCCGGATCGCCATTCCAGCAATGTTCCGCACGATCTCCGTACTTCACTTCCCCTTCATAGGGCGGATTGGTAGTCGATTTCAGAAAGTCTTCCATCTTGTACACCGCGTCGTTGAGGAAGTACGTGTCTGCGCTTCCGCAATAAAGATGCAGTTTCCCCCTGAGCTTCGGTCCGAGGGTAGGCCAATTCTTTTCGAGGATCGCGCGCAGATCGTAATGGTCGTGCCAGTAGGCTGCGACCTCGTGATCGATCACGCCGCTGCGTTTATCGAAGATAGGCTTGGGATAGCCGTCTTCGCCTACGGGCGAGTATACGGCCTGCCAGGCGTCGAACTGTTCACCCGACCGTCCCTTGCTACCGAGCGCAACCTCGTAAGCACTGTTCTCCTCGAACAACATCAGCGTGTGCCCTAGGTAGTCTCGCATTGAAGGCTGTGGCACGCGCTTGTGTGCACCTTCCAGATAGAACGCATTCTTGTCGTTGTACAGGTCAACTACTTCAAAAGATCGGAAGTCCACCGGATCGGGACAGGCTCCAAACGCTCCATTGTAGTAATCGGGATGAAAGATCTGTACAGCCAGCGCCTCCCAGCCGCCCGTCGAACCTCCGTACACGAATCGCGCCCATCCCTCTCCGATCGCGCGAAACTGCTTCTCAATTGCGGGGATGAGTTCGGTCTCGATGGCATCGCCATACGGACCAAGGTTGGCTGAGTTCACTGCGTAAGAATCGTCATAGTAAGGATTCGCGTGTTGAATCTTCACAACGAGAAAACGTGGAAAGCCCGACGAAATCCACTGCTGATAGTTCTTATACGACTCTTCCTGCTGGATGCGGTTGTAGCCGGCGATGTGAAAGCGGTCGCTGTAGTCTGGCTTCAGATTGGGATCTGGTGGATCCGTGCGAAAGTCGTTGAATTCGCTAGCAAAGTGATCGTGGCAAATTAACAGCGGATAGTGAGAAGCTGGATGACTGTCAAAGCCCTCAGGCACCAATACGATGGCCGAAAGGTACATTGGCCGCCCCCAGAATTTCGTCAGTAGCTGGCTCTGTATCCGGATATGGCGGACGTATTTCGTGTCTTTCGCTTCCGGAATCGGCGGTATGACCTGATCGATCACGATGCTGACTGGCGCACCGCTCCTGTGCACTACGATTTTCTGAGGTTTGCTGTAGAGATTTCCTGGAGCAAGATTCCACTGCTGCCCTTCGCCGCGATCCATTGGTAATTTGACGGTCTTGCCATCCGACCGATGGAACGTTTCGTATCGATGCAGAACAGCCTGCACAAAATATTCGCCTTCCGGAAGGTCGCGCAAGCTGCGAATCGGATAACCATCCGCGCGTTCATCCAGCACCACCGCTTGTCCGGGCCGGAGCCCTTCTACATCAACGCCAAAGATCAGTTGAGATTTCGGCGTGTCATCAATCTGCATGCGAGGTTCATCGCTCGGATCGGTCGAGAGCAGTAGGTAAAGCCGTCCATCAATCGCCTTCTCGCTTGCCGCATGCGAGAAGCTGATGGAGAAACGCACGGAAATATCTTTCGCCGATGGCTGCTCAGCCACAGCCGTGCAGGAAAATCCCAGAAGTGCAGCGATAAGGACGCGTAAAGTCAAATGTGAGCCGGACATTATCAGATATTCTAACTCTGGGGCCGGATAAGGTGGTCTAAATTCCGCCCCGGATCATGGTTCATAGTATGCAAATTAGACTGGCGCTGAACAATCCTTCTGATCCACCGAGCTTCCTGCCTGGAGCTCTGACTCGCGGGATTCCTTCGCATTTCTTTTTCCGCCAGTTACCGTCGCCACGTGCGCCCCTAGTAGGAACTCTTGACCGTCTGGTTGACAGACTTCGGCAGGTGAATGGCCTTGAGAGGCATTTTGGGGATCAATAAGAAATTTTGATCGAGCCCATGCGGTTAACCTTATTGCGTCCAATGCTGGATGATGTTATTTAACCAATAGCTTCCAACTCAAATCCTTATTCTGTTTTGCCGCACGATGGGGGCGGATAGGTTGTACCAATGTCGTCAGACATAGCCGCAGAAAGCTCTGCACCTTCCCGCAGGCTTGCATACGATTGGAAAGATATCGGCCTACGGTTGGCGTTACCAGTGCTTGCCATGCTGGTTGCGTTGCTGATTGGCGCTCTGATGTTGTTGTTATTAAAGGCAAATCCGCTTACGGCCTATGCCGCCCTGGCAAATGGCGTGTTCGGAAATCTTTACGGATTTACACAATCGTTGGCAAAAGCCACTCCCCTGCTCCTGGTAGGACTGGGCATCTGTATAGCCTTCCGTGCCAGTGTGATCAATATCGGCGGAGAAGGACAAATCATCGCAGGAGCCTTGATGGCGACCTGGTTCTCGCTGACCTGCCGGACGTGGCCGGGATATCTGCTGCTCCCCTCAACCATGGTTATGGGATTTCTAGCCGGCTCAGCTTGGGGCTTCATTCCCGGCATTCTCAAAGTTCGTTTCAGTGTCAACGAGATCCTCAGCACCGTGATGATGAACGCAATTGCAATCCAGTTGATGAACTTCCTGCTACGCGGCCCTCTCATGGACCCTGAGGGGGTTCGGGAAGGTACATTCCTTCCGCAATCCGAGCGGCTTCCAGAGCAGGTATGGCTTCCTCGGCTTGTGCCTCAGACCCTTCTGCACGCTGGGGCAATTATCGCGGTGGTGCTGGCAGTTGTCGTCTACATCTTCCTTTGGCGAACGACAATTGGTTATCGCATCCGAGCGGTGGGACTGAACCGCGAGGCGTCGCGCCATGCAGGAATCAACGTGCCTGTCTACCAAGCACTCTCACTGACACTGGCAGGCGGATTTGCTGGACTCGCAGGAGTTTTTGAGGTGATCGGAGTACAGCACCGGCTGATGGATGGAATCACCAGCGGATACGGCTTCTCCGGCATTGTGGCAGCACTGTTCGGCGGATTGCATCCGCTGGGTGTGATCCCGGCCTCGTGGCTATTCGGCAGTCTGCTGGTCGGCGCCGACAAGATGCAGCGCGCAGTGCAGGTCCCCTCGGCGCTTATCGATACCGTGTTGGGCCTAATTGTAATGTTCGTGGTCGGTTCCAATCTTCTGTCTCGCCGGTGGTCTGCGCGCCGGGTAATTGCGGCAGCAAAGGCCGAGGGAGACTAAACATGTACCAGGCGGCCACTGCAGAAACTTCAATTTTTAGACTACCGGTTGCGGTGGGAATTCTCGCTGCAGCCGTACGAATGGCGACACCATACCTTTTTGCAGCAGTGGGCGAAGCTATCGGCCAGAGCTCAGGTGTGCTCAACCTTGGCGTCGATGGCGTCATGCTCCTGGGCGCTTTCGCTTCGTTCTACGTTGTGCTGACCACCGGCAGCCTGTGGCTGGGCGTACTCGCAGCCCTAATCGTGGGTCTACTGATGGGACTGCTGATGTCACTAATCAGCGTCACTTTGAAGGCCGAGCAGGGTATCAGCGGCATCGGGCTGTATATGTTCGGGCTGGGGCTGTCTTCTTTGTTGTTCAAGGTCATGGTCGGCACGGTCAAAACTGTGGTGGGATTTCAGCCCATCAAGATTCCGATCCTTGGCGATATTCCGATCCTTGGCGAGATTCTATTCCAGCACAGCCTTCCGGTATATGCAGCGTTTCTGACTGTTCCCTTGGCCTGGATACTGCTGGACAAAACCACCTGGGGTTTGAAGATTAAGGCGGTCGGTCACAATCCTGCGGCTGCAGACTCGCTGGGCGTAAACGTGAACGTGGTGCGCTACGTTAGCGTGACGATCGGGTCAATGATGGCCGGACTTGCTGGCGCGTCGCTCTCTCTCGCTCTGGTCAACCTATTTCAGGAGAATCTCACCGCCGGAATGGGCTTTATCGGAGTCGCGTTGGTGTATTTCGGCGGATGGCGGCCGGTAGCAATCATGGGCGGCGCGTTGCTGTTCAGCACGGTAAACGCGTTTCAATTGTGGATGCAGGTGCTGAACGTCAAAATTCCATCCGATCTCGCCGTCATGCTGCCCTACGTGTTGACGATTGCGGCCCTGGCGTTTGCGCCAAAACTGATGCGGCAGCCGGTGGCGCTGAATAAACCTTTTGAACGGGGTGAGCACTAGCATAGATTCGCGGAAAGCGAACGCGCACGTCCTTTACGTTGAACTTCGCTCTTCCCGAAAGGTCGGGGCGGGGGTGCATGAAACCTTGAACGAGGAGAAGATGAAATGAACATTCGCAGTTTTAAGATCGTCGCACTGGCTATGGCGTTGCTGGCTACCACATTCAGCGTCTCCGCCGCCCAAGCAGCACCTTTGCGCATTGCAGTTGTGATGCCCAGTTCCACTACGGACATGGCGTTCAGCCAGTCCATGTTTTCAGCACTGAAAACCATCCAAAAAGAGATGGGCGGCGCATCAGCGCTGCAGATCGCATATTCAGAGAACATGTACAAGGTACCTGATGCTGCTGCCGCGATTCGCGACTACGCAAGTCAGGGCTTCGATATCGTCATCGCACACGGTTCGCAGTATGGGGCGTCGGTCAGTGACATAGCCAGAGAATTTCCAAAGACGACCTTTGCGTGGGGCACCGACGTTAACACTTTCGGTCTACGAAATGTTTATGCCTATACGGCAGCAGCCGAAGAGGGCGGATTTGTGAACGGCGTACTGGCCGCGAAGCTGACAAAGTCAAAGGTGATTGGCGTAACTGGCCCGGTCGAGATCGGCGATGCCAAAACCTACGTCAACGGATTCGTCAAGGGCGTTGCGTCGGTCGACCGGTCGATACGCGTCTCCAAAACCTGGACGGGATCATTCTCAGATGTGGCCTTGATGGCTGAAGCCGCCAAGACGCACATCGCCGCGGGCGCAGATGTGCTTACCGGTTCCTCGCAGGCAGTGGTAGGCTCCATTGGCGCGGCCAAGCAAAAGGGTAAGGTTTTGTGGTTCGGGACGCAGCAGGACGAAGCTCCAATCGCACCTGAGCTCGTCGTGGCCTCTCAGCAGTATGACTGGGTCGGCATCCTCAAGCAGATGATCAACGACCGTAAGTCCGGCAAGTTGGGTGGCCAGACGTTTGTTCTGCATCTCAGTAACGGTGGACTGAAGATCGTATACAACCCGGCTTATAAATTGCCGGCCTCCGTGAAAGCGGCAGGCGACAGGGCGATCCTGGGTATCTCCAAAGGCACAATCAAGGTTACTCCGTAATTCCGGCTTGCTCCCTGCCTCCGCATCGCCGGGGGCAGGGAGCGACGAGTTCAACAGATTTAGAGGTGTAAGAAGGATGACATCTGCGGCAAGCTCCATTACGAAACGCCATCTGGACCGGGTTGAAATGCGCGGAATTACGAAGCGCTTCCCGGGAGTATTGGCGAACGACAACGTCTCGTTTGACGTGAATGCCGGAGAGGTCCATTCGTTGCTCGGCGAAAATGGAGCGGGCAAGAGCACTTTGATGCGGATGCTGTATGGCCTGTACCGGCCCGATGAGGGAGAGATTCTGATTGACGGAACTCCGCAGGTGTTCCGTTCGCCGGCCGACGCGATTCGAGCGGGAATCGGAATGATCCATCAGCACTTCATGCTGGTGCCAAGTCTGACCGTAGCGGAGAATGTGGCGCTGGGTTTGAAGTCCTCACGTGAACCATTTCTGGACCTCAAGGTGGTTTCGCAACGCTTGCGTGAATTGTCACAGGCCTACAGGTTGAAGGTTGATCCCTCGGCGCTGGTTGCACATCTGTCGGTTGGTGAGCAGCAGCGAGTCGAGATTCTTAAAGCACTCTACCGCGAGGCCAGCCTGATCATTCTGGATGAGCCGACGGCGGTTCTGACACCGCAGGAAGTAGACGATTTATTCACGACCCTGAAGCGGATGGTAGACGAGGGCCATGGATTGGTATTCATCTCCCACAAGCTCAACGAAGTGGTGGCTATCAGCGATCGCGTATCGGCCTTGCGGGACGGGAAGATGATTGGAACCCGCCCGGTCGCGGGCGTTACCCGTAACGAACTCATCACCATGATGGTGGGGCGAGAAGTGAAACCGTTGGCTCCTCAACCGTTGAAGGCTGGACCAACCCGCCTCAAGGTAAGAGGCGTTTGCGCGGTAGGGGACCGCGGCACCGAGGCGCTGCGCGGCGTTAACTTGGAGATCAGAGCAGGCGAGATCGTGGGGGTCGCCGGTGTCTCCGGTAACGGACAGCGGGAGTTGGCGGAATGCCTCGCTGGGTTGCGCAAGGTGACTGCTGGTGAAATCACGATTGATGGTCAGGACGTGACTCATGTACATCTGCGCACACGAATGGAAGCGGCGGCATACATTCCTGAGGAGCGCATGCGGGACGGCGCGATCAAGGAATTCTCAGTGCAGGAGAATCTATTCCTACGCGATCATTCCTCGCCGAAGTTCAGCTTCGGCATCTTCCTCAGTGCAGCCAAGATGGCAGCTTGGGCTCGAGAATTGGTAACGGAATTTAACGTTAAGACGCCGCAATTGGAAACACCAATCAAGAATCTATCCGGCGGCAACATCCAGAAGCTGATCATGGCCCGGGAGCTGTCCCGCGACCCAAAGGTGCTGATCGCGGCGCAACCCACGCGGGGCGTGGATGTGGGAGCCACTGAATTCATCCATCAGCGTCTGCTTGAGCAGCGTGAAGCTGGCAAGGCGATTCTACTGATCTCCGAGGATCTCGACGAGATTCGCAGCCTTTCTGATCAGATCGCGGTGATGTACGAAGGTAAGATCATGGGTGTGGTCGATCGCTGCCAAGCGACGGTTGAGGGAATCGGTCTCATGATGGCGGGTATCTCGTTCGAGGATGCCATGAAACACTCCGCCGCTCCTATGCCGCTCCTTCATCTTGCAGACGACCCAAATCGATCCATCCCAGTTTAGAGTAGTTCTCTGGAAGGTTCTTCCACTAAGATCATTAGCGCGAGCAACTCTCGCACTAACCGGAGGGGGCTAATTTGTGGAAGCGTCCTTCGTCTCGAAGGCACTTGCCCTTATGATTACGAAACCCAGGTTTGTACCCGGCTCGCTGCTGATCCGCAATATTCACTCGCTGGCGACTATGGATGCCGACAGCCGCCAGTTGCACGACGCATTCATCTACGCCGAAGGTGGCGAGATCAAACTGGTCGGGGAGCATCTGCCGCGCGGGTTGCAAGCCAGCAGCACGATAGACGGCTCCGGCTGTGTAGCCATTCCCGGTCTTATCAATGCCCACCACCATCTTTTCCAGACGCTCACACGCGCGCTGGCTGCGGCCGCGAATGCGGAGCTATTCGACTGGTTGCGCACGTTGTATCCGCTGTGGGCGCACATCGACGAAGAAGCCGTACACACTGCAGCGCTGGTGGGCATGGCCGAGTTGATGCTCTCCGGCTGTACAACCACGAGCGACCACCATTATCTGTTTCCGCACGGTCAGACAAAGCTAATCGACGCAGAGATCGCAGCTGCGCGAAAGATTGGAATGCGTTTCACGGCTACCCGCGGCTCCATGAGCGTTGGAGAAAGTAATGGGGGTTTGCCGCCTGATTGCGTGGTTCAGGATGAAGAAACAATCATGGCGGATAGCGAGCGCCTGATTCACTCCTATCACGATTCGAAACCAGGCGCGATGGTTCAGGTGGCGCTGGCCCCATGCTCTCCCTTCTCTGTATCACCCGGGCTCATGCGCGACACCGCGGCGATGGCGGAACGCGAGAATGTGAGACTACACACCCATCTGGCCGAAACAAAAGACGAAGAGTCATATTGCCGCGAGCACTTTGGAATGCGTCCAGTGGAGTTACTGCAAGATGTAGGCTGGCTGAGCAGCCGGACCTGGGTGGCGCATGGCATCTATTTCAATCCAGCCGAAATAAAAAGACTGGGGCGCGCCGGCGTTGGCGTCGCCCACTGTCCAACGTCAAACATGCGTCTTGGCTCAGGTCTGGCCCCCGCTCTCGCATTGCAGCGAGCTGGCTCGCCCGTGGGGCTCGGGGTTGACGGCAGCGCTTCTAACGACGGTTCAAACATGCTCGCCGAGGCCCGGCAGGCGCTTTTACTGCAACGGCTTGGCCATGGCGCAGCCGCGATCTCGGTGGAGCAAGCTCTACGTATGGCCACCATAACTGGCGCACGATGCTTGGGCCGCGACGATATCGGCAGCCTGGAACCAGGTAAGCGCGCCGATATTGCGCTCTTCGATCTCCGC
This sequence comes from uncultured Acidobacteriaceae bacterium, assembly GCA_964559875.1. Lineage (GTDB taxonomy): Bacteria > Acidobacteriota > Terriglobia > Terriglobales > Acidobacteriaceae > TOLSYN. The sequence goes on along the minus strand of CAZLJQ010000009.1, from coordinate 24,228 downwards.
GACCCTGCTTACTCCGGCGCAGACGATCCCGTGGCCGCGCTTCTGTTGTGCGCGCCAACCACTGTGCGGACGCTTATCGTGGAAGGCCGGGTTGTGGTGGACGATCACAGGCTGACTACGCTTGAGTTGACGCCTGTGCTGGTGCGTCACCGGCGTATTGCTGCGCGCATTACTGGCAAGCAGCGCGCCCTCTAGAACCACGCATTACCCTCGCAAATCCTGACTAAACAAGTCCGGCGGCCCTGTGAAGAGCCGCCGGATCAACCATACTTTTCTTGAACCCTTACCTGAGCTTATAGGTGGATGGTAAGTGCGGCGAACGGAGCGTTCTGAACGGAACCGGGATTAAGCTTGCTGTCCTCACCGTACTTGTGCTCCCAGTACTCGTAGCCGACGCCGATCTGCCAGTTGTGCTTTTCGCTGAACAGCGAACCGAAGTTGTACATCAGCTTCGGATGAAGGAGGGTTTCAGGCTTGGTGCCGTTGCCCGTGCCATCGGGACCCTTCGAGCTGTTGATGAGACCAAAACCTTCAAATGAGAACGGCGCCTTGCCTACCTTGATGGGAATGCTCCAGGCAGTGGAAACCATTGCAGCGCTGTGGAAGGTTACAGCACCACCGGCGTCATAACGGGAGGGATTCCCGCTGAAATTGCCATAGCCGTTGTGATCCCATTCCTTATCCCACAGCAGGGAGACGTCCCAGAAGCCTTTGGGGACCTTGATGGCGAAGGTAGCGCCAGCCACAGGCAGTTTCTTCCCCGGTGCGAAGGTGGTGTTCTTGGTGCTGAGATCGACGCCGACCGTGGCCAGGACATCCTTCACAGGGCCGAAGGCAAGCTTCTTTTTCGTGAGCTTGCTGAGGCTGATATCGTGGCGATAGACGGCATAGACTTCGGTCGCGCCAACTGCCGGCCCATTTTGGTTGACCGAAGCAGTTGGATCGCCAGCATTGGAGTGATACATATCGATGTTCAGGAAGTTGTTGCCGAACTTATTGCCGCCATCGACGTGGGTGAACTCGATGACATTCTTCATGATGGCGTTGCCGTTATTTGTATCCGGCTCTCGGAATTCAGGGCTGTACCAGTAGGTGAAAGAGTTATCCTGAAACTGAGCGTGGGCAGGTAAAGCACAAAACGTAGCGCCAAGCAAAACTGCTGACGCCAGGATGTTTTTAAGCATGTTTACAACCTCCGAAACCGGGGGACCGGATAAACTCATAGAAACAAATGTGTCCGCTGACAAGTTGGGCCATGATCTGCCGGCACTTGCCCTCAGACGCAATTGAAAAGTACTTTGCCTTCGCTTGTAACTTTTCTTAACTGTATCTCTGTGCTTAGTTGGCGTAGAGTACCAGAACCCAAGCAGGTTGGCATAGCCTATTCTTTTTATGACATCGATTATTTACGCTTATATAAGCAGAACAGACTAATACTCCCTTAGCTGGCAAACTGACCTTATTGCCACACTCTCCTGAGCAATCTGCGCAGGAGCAACACCTAAGAGAATGCTAAACTGAGCACTCGGAACCCATCGGCAGATTCTTTTGAATCAGCCGGAAAGACGGCGCTCTCCGAAGACTGCGATCAATGCCGGGGACTGCACATTCATCGGTGATGTTGAGCAGGAGCGACACGTATGCCATGGGTTGGCAAAGACATTCCACATGATTCCTCGGCAGGACACGTAAGCGGCAGTTCCGTTTTCCTGGATGATGTAGTGCCTGCGCGAGACGAGTTGCTGGTGGATTTCCTCGGCAGTCCGATCGCGCATGGCCGGCTCAAGTCCATCGACCTCTCAGTGGCGAAGACTCTCCCAGGCATTGTGGCACTGCTAACTCACCGGGATATTCCCGGGCAGAATCGCTTCGGCTCGATCATCCAGGATGAGCATCTCCTGGCCGATGAAATGGTTGAGTACGTGGGTGATCCAGTCGTACTGATTGTCGCCGAGACGCGAGCGGCGATCGAGGCCGCAAAAAAAGCCATTTCGCTGGAGATCGAGGAGCTTTCTCCAATTCTTTCCATCAATGATGCCATTGCTGCCGGAAGCTTCATCGGAGGGCAGTTGCTGATTGACCGGGGTGACGCCACTGCAGCCCTGGCTCAAGCCGAGTATCGTCTCCATGGTTCCCTAATCACAGGCGGGCAGGAGCACTTCTACTTCGAATCGCAAACCGCAATTGCTGAACCGGGCGAGTCCGGGTGGATGACCGTGCACTCCTCGACACAACATCCGTCTGAGACACAGCAGGTGGTCTCCGAGATACTCGGCATTCCCTGCAATCATGTCGTTGTGATCTGCAAACGCATGGGAGGAGCTTTCGGAGGCAAGGAGACACAAGCCGCCGCCCCAGCTGCGATGGCAGCGCTCGCAGCGGTGAAGACTCGTCGACCCTGCCGGATCGCGCTAAGCAAAGATGATGACATGCGATATACCGGTAAGCGCCATCCATTTCAGAGCCGTTGGTCGGCCGGATTCGATTCGTCAGGCCTCATCACCGCTCTATCGCTTGAACTTTTCGCCAATGCCGGCTGCGCATGCGATGTCTCATTGGCAATTTTGGAGCGGGCAATGCTCCATTCTGAGAACGCTTACTATCTTCCAAACGTTCGCGTCACTGGACGTTTGTGCCGGACAAATCTTCCGAGCAACACAGCTTTTCGCGGCTTCGGCGGACCGCAAGGCGTTGCAAACATCGAGAACATCATTGAGGAGATAGCCCTGCACCTGGGTAAGGATGCGCTTGAGTTGCGGCAGATCAACTGCTATGGGGTCGAGGACCGCAACTTAACTCCTTATGGCCAGCGAGTGGAAAACAACACTCTGCCAAGGTTGTTTTCACAATTGCGTCGATCCAGTGGATATGATCGGCGTCAGCAAGAGATTTCCACATTCAACGCGGCTAGCAAGACTCGAGTGCGAGGTCTCTCGATGACGGCTGTCAAATTTGGTATCTCCTTTACGAACAAGACCCTCAACCAAGCCAACGCGCTCGTCAATATCTATACCGATGGCAGCGTGATGATCTCCACTGGAGGCACGGAAATGGGGCAGGGGCTCAATACGCGGCTGAGGCAGATCGTGGCTGACGAGCTCGGCGTAGAATTCGACGACGTGATTGTCGCCCCAACCAGTACGGACAAAAATAACAACACCTCACCAACCGCGGCTTCGAGCGGAACTGATCTAAACGGGGCCGCTGCGCTGGATGCCTGTCGCGCACTGCGCGAACGGCTTGCCGAGTTCGCCGCCCCACTGCTGGCAGATCCACAGACTGGACTCTGCCCCTTGCCGGAGCATCTTCGCTTTGAGCACGGTTTCGTTTCCAGCCGGCCTGAACAAAAGATCGCCTTTCGGGAGCTTGCGATTCGAGCTTACAAGGAGAGAATTGATCTGGGTGAGCGAGGTTTCTATGCCACGCCTGGAATTAACTATGACCGCGATACCGGAAAAGGGACGCCGTTCTTTTATTTCACGAATGGAGTCGCTGCCTCCGAAGTCGAGATCGACCGATTTACCGGAGAGTTGAAAGTCCAGCGCGTGGATGTACTGATCGATGCAGGCCAATGCATCAATCCTGGCATCGACCGCGGCCAACTTTCCGGCGGCTTCATGCAGGGTCTGGGATGGGTTACAACCGAAGAGCTCAAGTATTCCGGTCTTGGCGAGTTACTCTCCCACTCTCCCACGACTTACAAAATTCCGAACGTCGGCGATTTACCAGAGATTTTCAACCTGGAATTTTTTGAAAACCCCGATCGCAACATCAGCCTTCTGCGCAGTAAGGCTCTGGGCGAACCGCCGCTCATGCTCGCTATTTCCGTATGGACGGCGGCCAAGCGAGCCATCTCGTCTGTGAGCCCCACCGCAGCGAGCAATCTCTCGCTGCCCGCAACGGGTGAAACGTTATTGCTGGCCATGGAACAGGCACGGTCGACATTTACGGCTGCCCGTTGATTGCTACTCACTGCAGCCTGGATTTGCGGAGTACTTTTCCGGCAAGCTTGCGGTCATGGCAGCCGGAACCCAGCACAACATCTCCATTGATTAGGACATACGCGATCCCTTCCGGGAACTGAACCGGATCGGTGAACGTTCCATTGTCGATAATCGTATTGGGATTGAAGACGACGATATCCGCAAAATTGCCGGGCTTCAACACTCCTCGGCGCTCAAAGCCAAAAACCTCGGCGGGCTTCGATGTCATCTTGCGAACCGCATCTTCAAGGGTCAGTGCTCTCTCTTCGCGAACATACTTTCCCAGGACTCGTGGGAATGAGCCAAAGACTCGCGGATGCGGCTTGCCGCCAAGAAGACCATCGGTGCAAACATTCTGCTCAGGCCGAGTCAGGAATCGAACCACATGTTCTTCTGTGCCATAAAAATCAACCATGCCAACCGCATTCTCTTCGGCAATCAGCAGATCGAATGTTGCATCGTAGGGACTCTTGCCACGAAGCTCGGCGATCTCAAGAAGGTTCTTGCCAATCAGATCCTGGTTTGCATCCGTCTTTACGCTGGTTACGAAAATCTGGTCAAAGCCGGCGAAGTCCACGAAATTATCCCAGCCCTGTATTCCCTGTTCAATGTCTTGAATCATGCGCTGCCGCAGTTGTGGACTGCGAAGGCGCTCCAACAGCTTGTCTGTGCCCCCATCGTGCGCCCACGGGGGAAGGATCACGCCGAGCATGGTACTTCCGGCAACATACGGATACTGATCGAACGAAACCCGGATTCCTTCCGAAGCGGCGCGATCCAGTAGGCCAAGCATTTTATCGATGAGGCCCCAGTTCTTGCGGCCACAAAGTTTGAAGTGCGAGAAGTGTACCTTCACTCCGGAGCTTCGCCCAATATCAAGAACCTCTTCCATGGAGGATAGAATAGTGTCGGCCTCGCTGCGCTGATGCACTACGAATGCGCCGTCAAACTCCGCGACCACCTTACACAACTCGATCAACTCCACTGTATCGGCATAGGCACAGGGTATATAAATGAGCCCCGTCGAGAAGCCGAACGCGCCAGCTTCCATCTCGCGACGAGTAATATCCCGCATCCGCGAGAGTTCCTCTTGCGACGGCCTCCTATTATCCAGCCCCATCGCCTCCATCCGGACATTGCCGTGAGGGACCAGATAGCTTTCATTGAGCCCAACGCCCTTATTCTCGAGCGCCCGCAGGTAGCCATCGGTGGTCTCACAGTCCCAACCAACTTCGTCGCTGTCTCCATCGAGCCCAGCCAGATTCTTTCGCCAGGACGAAACGTATCGCGAAGGCAGGGGCGCCATTGAAATTCCATCTTGTCCCAAGAGTTCCGTAGTGACGCCCTGGTGGATCTTGGCTTCGACGTAGGGGTTCACCATCACCTGTAGGTCAGAGTGGCTGTGCGTGTCTATGAAGCCCGGGGCGACGATCATACCTTGCGCGTCGATCACTTGGTCGAATCCATCGGAATGCTCCACATTGCCGATGGTGGCGATACACTCGTCCTCTACCACGAGGCTCGCTGGATACTTAGGCTTGCCCGTGCCATCGACAATTGAGCCATTCTTGATCAGAATCCGCATGCCCCTACCTTTGACAGAACACTGATTTCAGGATGCCGTAATAACCCGCGGTGGCTTTCAGCAACTGGTCGACCTCGATGTACTCATCGATCGTATGCGCGAGATTCTCCCTGGATGGCCCGAAGCCTATGGTCTTCATCCCTGCTTCGCCCGCGTAGTGGCTGCCGTTTGTACAGAAAGAGTATTGGGTTATCTCCGGCTCTAATCCCGCACTACGCAATCCTGCAAGCGCCGTTTGCACGAACTCATCGCCTTCTTCGAAGACCCATCCCGGGAAGAACCTTTCACCGCCGATTTCGTTTCCGGTGTAGCACTTTTGAATGTCGGTAGCAAAATGCGCCTTCGCCTCGAACTGCGAATCTTTAGTCTTCATCTCGCGAATCAATTCGATAAGCGGCTTCAGCACCGATTCTTTGGTTTCTCCAACCAGCAAGCGTCGATCGTAAGTCGCGCGACAATAGTCCGGCACTACGGACGCGCCCGGATACGGCGACGACTTAATGTCGGTAAGTTCCAGGATTCCCTGTCCCAGTACCTTATGTGCAGGCGCTTCGAGCTTGTTGATCTCACGAATGAGCTCGGCCATCTTATAAACCGCGTTGATGCCTGCGTGCGGGTTGGCCGAATGCGCCGGTCTGCCGAAAGTCTCAACAACGACTTCCGCGCGCCCGCGCTGGCCGCACTTTAGATTCAGCTCCGAAGCTTCACCGATCACCACGTAGTTGGGCTTGATGCGCTCACTGATCTTTCTGGCTGCGATTCCCTCAAAGCACTCCTCGTGGACTACTCCGGAGACATAGATCTCCCCTGCAAAATCCTTGTGGGTGTCCATCGCAAAAAAAGCTGCAGCCGTCATCATGCTGCTGACTGCACCCTTCATATCCGAGGTACCCCGCCCGTATATCTTTCCATCTTCCAGTTCGCCACCGAAAGGCTTATGCTTCCACTTCGTATCGTCGGGAACGGGCACGGTGTCAATATGCCCATCGAGCAACAGTACTTTACCAAGACGGCTTCCCTGGATACGTCCCAGAACATTGCCATAGGTATCGACAATTACCTCGTCGTACCCCAATTCACGGAACGCGTGCTTCATCCGGTCAACGACGCCATCTTCCTGCCCGGAATAGCTCTGCCTCTGAATGAGAGCCTGGCACAAGCCAATGACTTGTTGCTCTCGCGCTGCTGTCAGCATGATTGGTTTTCCTTCTTTGTTATGACAAGTTCTGGCTTTGCCTCAGGCGTTCCTTTTGCGCGCGGAATTCCCTGAGTGCGGCAGCGTCAGCGCTGTAAGGAGTCTCCTGAAGAGGAAGGTTGTTACGCAGCTTTCCGTCCCGCCGGAAGAATGCGCCGGCCACGGCAGGCGGCGTCGCGACGCATACAATCTCTCCCATTCCCTTTGCCCCGTAGGCCAACCCGGAAGGATTCTTCTCTATGATGATGCACTCGATCTCCGGTACTTGCGTGGAACGCATGAGTCCGAGAGTGGAGAAACTGGCGGTCGGTACACCATTACTAAGTGGAAATTCTTCGGTCAATGCGTATCCCAATCCCATCACGACGCCGCCCTCAATCTGTCCTTCGACGCCATTCAGATTGATGACCCTGCCAACATCATGAGCGGCAACCACCCTCTTGACTCTTCCCTCGGTGTCCAAAATAACTACTTGAGTAGCGTAGGCATATGCAATGTGACTCACCCGGTTCGGCTTGTCAGACGTCATGGGATCGGTAACTGCCTCAAACTCCCGGTAGTATTCCCGGCCTTCCAGTTCGGCCAGCGGGCGATCGCTCAGATCCTGATACAGCGCGACCGCAGCTCTACGAGCAGCCTCGCCGGTAACCAGCGTCTGTCGCGATGCCGTAGTGGTGCCGCTGTCGGGAGTCACCATCGTGTCTGGCGTATGCACGCGGATGGCGGACCTCGGAAGACCTGTGGCCTCGGCCACAATCTGCAACACAACCGTCGCGATTCCCTGCCCCATGCAAGCCGCACTGGTGCAGATCACGACAACGCCGTCCTGCACTTTCAATTTCACTCGGCCAATGTCAGGTACGCCTACACCCAGACCGCTGTTCTTGAACGCGCAGGAAATGCCAGCATCGGGATGGGCGTCGATGACTTCCTTCACCGCAAGTAGCGTCTCCTTCAAGGCCGTTCCCGCATCGGCGATTTGTCCGTTGGAAAGTACCCCGCCCGGTTCAATGGCGTTACGGAAGCGGATCTCCCACGGAGAGATTCCGATCTTCGCCGCCATCAGGTTCAGATTGCTCTCCATGGCAAAGCAGGTCTGCATCACACCAAATCCGCGGAATGCGCCGGAAGGAGGATTGTTGGTATAGAAAGCGCGCCCTTCGATATCAACATGGTCTATCTGGTAGGGTCCGCCGGCGTGCGTACAGGCTCTCTGCAAAACCGGCCCGCCCAATGAGGCGTATGCGCCCGTGTCAGCCACGATGCGCACCTTCACCCCCATGATCTTTCCGTCGGCGTCACACGCGGTGGTGCACTCCATGTCCATGGGGTGACGCTTGGGATGCACGGCAAAGCTCTCCTGGCGGCTGAGTGTCAACTTCACAGGCCGGCCGCTGTGCCAGGCTAACAACGCGGCATGATGTTGGACCGAGAGATCCTCCTTGCCGCCGAAGCCGCCGCCAACATACTTACTGATGATTCGGACCTTATCGCCCGCTACACCGAGCATCCTCACAATGCCTCGATGATCGTCGTAAACACTCTGGCCAGCGGTGTAAACCGTAAGAGAGCCGCACCGCGATGGAACCGCGAGCGCGCTCTCTGGTTCCATGAATGCGTGTTCCTGATGCGGTGTTGAGTAACGCTGTGTAATAACGTGCTTCGCTGCGGCAATAGCCTTATCGGCATCGCCACGCTTCACAATGGTTTCTGACAGCAGATTCCCTTGGGGATGGAGTCGCGGCGCGCCCTCCGCCATGGCCGCCTGCGGCGTTATCAGTGGCGTAAGCTCCTCATACTCAACCTGAATAAGTTCCAGCGCTCGCCTTGCCGTCTTTTTCGTGGTGGCGGCAAGAATCACCAGCGCATCCCCGACGTAACGAGTTTCTTCGCCCTCGGCAATCATCACCGGCCAGTCGTGAACAATGTGCCCGAGCACGCGCTCGCCGGGTACATCCTTCGCCGTAAGCACAACCTCTACTCCAGGGCAGTTCCGTGCAGCAGAGATGTCGATCTTCTTCACCACTGCCCGCGGATACTTGGCCCTGAGTACCGCACCATGCAACATCTCTGGGACCTGCAAGTCATCCACAAACTCGCCCGCTCCTAGAACCTTCTCACTTGCATCCGGACGGACAGCCCGTGCACCCACCCTAACGCTCTCTTCCTCGTCGGGAGTTACACCATCTCTAAATGTCTTAGCAGCAAGCAAAATCGCTTGCTCGATCTTCACATAGCCGGTACAACGGCACAGATTATTCTCGATGGCGTCTTTGACTTCCGCTTGAGTGGGCGTTGTGTTGCGGTCCAGCAGAGCTTTTGCGCTCATCACTATTCCCGGAATGCAGAATCCGCATTGCACCGCTCCAACCTTGCCGAAAGCCCAGGAATAAACCTCTTTCTCCCGCGCCGAGAGGCCTTCGACGGTCGTAACCGTTTTGCCATCCAACTTGGACACGTTCAACTTGCAGGCACGCCATGCCCTTCCATCGATCAACACCGTACAGGAGCCGCAGGTACCCTCGGAGCAACCGTTCTTCACCGAGATCAGGCGTGCGTCTTCGCGCAAGAATTCCAGTAGGTTTTGCTCTGCAGAAACCGAAACTGCCTCGCCGTTTAGTGTGAACTGGAACACTGTTGCAACTCCTTTGCAAGACTTGACTGGCGTTTTATATAGGAACCGGAAGGCTTTTCGCTCAGTATGCCATCCTTCACAATCTGTCTGCCGCGAAGGAATACATGACGAGCTTGCCCCACCTGATGAAAACCTTCGTAAAGGTTATAGTCCACACGCTGTTTCTGCGTCCTTGCCGAAATGACGCTCGGCACCGCCGGGTCCCATACCACGATGTCGGCGTCACTTCCCGGCGCAATCACACCCTTTCTGGGATAAAGACCGAATATTCTGGCAGTGTTCGTGGACGTAATCGCAACAAATTTATGAATGTCAATTTTTCCCGTAGTTACGCCATAGGCATACAAAAGGCCGAATCGGTTTTCGACTCCCGGACCGCCGTTCGGAATTCTGGAGAAATCGTCGCGCCCCAGCTCTTTTTGTCCGGCCAGGTTGAACGAACAATGATCCGAGCCAACGGTAGCCAGAGAGCCGCCGCGCAATCCCGCCCACAACTGGGCCTGGTCCTCCGGTGTGCGAAGCGGCGGCGACATCACATACTTCGCCGCGCTGAAATCTTTCGTATCGTAACTAGAGGCATCCAGCAGAAGATACTGCGGACAAGTCTCCCCGTAAATCTCCAGCCCTCGCTCCCGTGCATCCCCGATGACCCGAAGCCCTTCTCCGGAGCTCACGTGCACAACATACAACGGAGCGCCAGCGATTTCGGCAAGAGAAACTGCGCGATAAATCGCCTCCCGTTCCACCGCTGCGGGCCGGGTTAGAGCATGATACTTTGGCGAGCGATGCCCCAGCGCCTTTGCTTCTTCGACCAGCACGTCGATAACATCGCCGTTTTCGCAATGCACACAGACTAGAATTCCGAGCTGCTTTGCCCTCTGCAGTGTCCGAAGCAGCGCTCCGTCATCGACCTGTAAGACCTGCTTGTAAGCCATGTATAGCTTGACGGAGCAAATGCCGGCCTCTTCCACGATCACGGCCATCTCGCGGAGGACGGTCTCATTCAGGTCGCTGATGGCGACGTGAAAACCGTAATCTATAAAGCTTCGTCCGTCAGCCTTGGCGTGCCAGTTTGCAACCGCCTGGGTTAAAGTTTCACCCTTGTTTTGCGTGGCGAAATCAATCACCGTCGTAGTGCCGCCCACGGCGGCGGCCTGCGTGCCACTCACAAAATCATCTGCCGTAACCGTTACCCCAACTGACAGATTGAAGTGGGTATGAGGGTCGATTCCGCCGGGAAACAAATAGCAGCCAGTTGCATCGATGAGCGTGTCCGCTGGCTGTCGCAGATTCTCGCCAATCGATGTAATCGTCTCACCCTCGAAGCGCACGTCCGCTGGCGAGCTTCCGGTCGCGTTCACAACCGCCCCGCCTGTCAGCACAGTTGCCAATGGCATCCCCCAATAGGTACACGCTACCGCGACGAACTGATCTTCTGATTGTATGCGGGTACTTTCGCATACTGGGCTTCCCAGAAATCCTGGCTCCGCATGGAATCGAGGAACTGTTTGGAGTAGCCGAACTTCACCCAGTCATTCTCCTTTTGCAGGAACAATCGCTCCTTCACCGACGGCTTCCGGAAGTCGAACACATGGTCATCCGTTGCGCCCAGGAATATGTCGTGCGTCCAGCGGTCCAACACCACCGGAGCCATTTCGAGATAGCGGTTGTTCATCTCCTCCAGCACAGAGTTGTAGCGATCAAAGCCGTCGGTTGCCACCGTCACAACATTGTCTCCTGGTCCAAGACGTAAGAATTTCGCCAGCTTGATTGCGCCAAGAACATTGCAAATGCCGGAGGGTCCGAACAACTCGCGCAGGTTCAAAGCAAAATTCCGGTCCACTCCCAGCTTCACCAGCGAATCCGCTCCATCGTGGAAAATCTTCACGCCCTGCACTGTCTCTTCATCCTTGACGAGGATGACAAAGTCTGTGGCCAGTACGTTGTGAATCAGCGTGCACATCTTGTCGCCGATTCCTTCAATGCGATGCTGGCCGCGTCCTCCGTTGGCCAGAGTCGAACATTCGTACGGCTCCAGTGCGGCGATCTTGGCTTCTGGGAACGTTGCCTTGATCTGATCGCCCGCCGCAAGCGTGCCAGCCGAGCCCGGTGCTGAAGTGAAGCCCGCGACCCGTCCGTTTCCCACCCCCTTTACCGCCTCGATGGCGCTGTTACCTGTTACATGGCGATGAAAGCGATAGTTGGGAAAAAGCTCGAACTGCGCCAGGGCTTTGTTCTTCGGATTCTTCATCAGCTCCCGGGTCTTCTCCAAAGTCAGAATCACATCCGATTCAGAACCTGGTGTCAGTTCCAACTCGCCTCCGTACCTCTTGATCCGCTCGTACCGCTCCTTGCTCATGGTGTCCGGCATGATAACGATCGCGCGAAAACCAAGCAGCTTCGAAATGTACGCCGTCCCAATCCCGAAGTTTCCCGTTGAAGGTCCAAGAATGGTGTGTTCGCCGGGAACGATCTCTCCGTCCACCATTTCTTCCATGAGGGTGCTATACGCTGGACCGACCTTGTGCGATCCCGACGGAAATCCGCAGCCTAGCATTACAACGACGTTCGCATCAATCCCGGTCAGCGCTGGCGGCAACACGATTTTGCGAACCTTGTTCGTCGCATCCTTCCAGGTAATGTTGAAGAGGTTGATGGGATCGAGTTCATCTTCCTTTAGAGCAATCAATGCTTTGGCACGTATCTCTTTATCGATAAGACCGGGATTGAGCATCTCGTCGTAATTAGGACCGAACGGAATCTTTGCCATCTATGACTCTCTTCTTTGCGGCTAGCGCAACATTAATGAGTAACAGTAACTTCTACCATTTTGCGAACCTCTTCAATATCAGGTCTTACAGAAATCGGACGCCCCACCGCGCGTATTGCACTTTGAATATCTTTGAGTCCATTTCCCGTAACGATAACCGCAATGCTTTCAGATGGGTCGATGATTCCTGACGCCACCGCCTGCTTCACTCCCGCAGCCCCTGCCACACCCGCTGGCTCTCCAAATACGCCAGCCTTTCGCGCCAGTATGGGAATCGATTGAAGAATCTCTTCATCGGAGACCGACACAAATGCGCCACCAGATTCGGTAACTGCCCTCATCCCTTTTACAAAGTTTCGTGGATGCCCGACAGCAATGGAATCTGCTACAGTGTTGGCGTCGCATGGCGTCAGACGGCCATCTTTCTGCCAAGCCGTGAGGAACGGACTGCACCCTTCCGCCTGCACGCCAAGAATCCTGGGCAGCCTGGGAATAAAGCCGAGAATATGCATCTCCCGCAAGCCCTTCCACACCCCGCCAATCGTGCAACCATCGCCTACGGAGACGACCACCCAGTCGGGGAAGTTACCCAGCGTAAGGGTCATGAACTGTTCCGCCAACTCTAGAGAAACTGTCTTCTTGCCTTCAATCAGGTATGGGTTGATGGCGCAGTTACGGTTGTACCAGCCGAACTCAGCGCTGGCCTGCATACACAACTCCCACGCCTCATCGTAGCTTCCCTCTACGGAGAATACCTGGGCTCCGTAGACGAGCAACTGGGCCACCTTTGCCTCTGGCGCTCGCGCCGGAACGAAAATCGTCGCCGCCAGTCCTGCCGCTGCCGAAAAACCAGCCAATGAAGATGCGGCGTTGCCCGTAGAAGCGCAGGTGATCTGCGTAGCCTTCTTCTCTAACGCCTTCACCACTCCCATGGAGCTGGCGCGATCTTTGAATGACGCAGTCGGGTTGCGGCCCTCGTCCTTCACCCAGCAACTTGCAACACCCAATTCAGAGGCCAGCCTGGGAGCAGCGTACAGGGGGGTCCAGCCCACCTGCAAATGTGGAATCAACGCAGGATCATTCACTGGTAACAAAGGCAGGTAGCGCCACATCGAAAGATTGCGATTACCGGCAATCGCAGAGGGGTTGAGCTCTTTCCGTATCGACTCATAGTCGTAGATTACATCCAGGATGCCGTCGTGATACCCGCACGCTGCGCAGTAGTAGTCAACTTCGCAGGGATCATATTCACGCCCACAATGAATGCACCGGAGCCCGGTCAAGTAACTCATCTTATTCCCGCCTTCTCGAATCCCCTCGGCTAGTCCGCGCTACGCGCTCTGTTGTGTCATCCTGAGAGCCTGTTTCCGGCAACGGCTCAGGCACAAGCCGCAGGCAAAGCACTTCTCGTGGTCAATCTTCAGCTCGCCTCCATCTTTCAGCGTTCCCTCCCTGGAAATAGCACCATATGGGCAACTTATCTCGCATAAGCCACACAGATTGCACTGATCCATCGCCACCTCAGGGGGATTCGCAGTAACGGCAGCACCCCGTTCGGCCATCTTGCGAACGGTGAGACCCTTGATTTCGTCAACCGAGGAGTAGCCGTGGCTGTCGAGGAAAGCATTGAGTTCTTTGGCAATCTTTCCATACACCGTCGGCCCCTTCAGGATAGCTTCCGTACAAACCTGCACGGCGGAAGCTCCGGCCATGAACATCTCCGCAACATCGCGTCCATTGCTGATGCCGCCAACGCCGAAAATAGGAATATTCACCGTGCGGGCAGCTTCATAAACGCAACGCAAAGCCAACGGCTTTATTGCCGGGCCTGACAGCCAGCCGAAACCTTCCCTACTCCCCATTAGCGGAAGACCAGTCTCCAGATCAATGCTTAAACATGGGCCAAAGGAATTAATCATCACCAAGGCATCTGCTCCCGCCTGCTCCACGGCCTTTGCAATTTCCTGAATGTTCGGGTGCGGGCTCATTTTCATGAACACTGGCACGTCGACTGCTTTCTTGGCTGCGCGCAGCGCATCAACTATTGGAGAAATATCGTGGCCAACATAGTGCGTAGAGAGTTCAAGAGCATCCGCATAAGGACGCACCAAGGGAGCCAGTTCACGGATCTGATCTGCCGAGTATCCCAATCCAACGATGACAGGCAATCCAGTCTCTTTGGCCAACCTATATTCCGTCTCGAGCCACTGCTCTTTTGGCAACTCGGACCACAGCTCTGTATTCAGAAATCCGCCGCGAATCTCCGCCATGCAGGGATGCGGAACCTTTGCTGGATTCGTCGAAATCGTTTTGGTAACCAGACCGCCAGCTCCCCCCTTGGCCGCTGCCTGGCAGATTGCTCCATCCTTGGTTGGTGGTCCAGCGGCTGGCAGAATTGGATTCTCGAATTCGATGCCACAGATTCTTACTCTCAGATTCGCCATATCACTTCCTGTTTTTGAGCCATCGAAAATCGAACGCCTGCCGATAAGCACAGTTGCAAGCATCTCCGAGCCATGCGGAGTTTATATTAGCCAATAGCATTTCATAGAATTGCACGTCCTGCGGGGCGATTGAGCCGCAGCGCGGCAGACCAGCACAATCGGGCGTAACCCGATTGTTATCGAGCTCTGTCCCAAGACGCAGTGATGGAAATCACAATCCCTAGGCGATATTCTCCCATACCCAACGGCGTCTGAATCATCAGGTTAGGCGCGGCGGCAATCATCTTTTCTATAGGTCCAATCAATTTTTGCTATACAAAGAACTCGATGGAAATCGCCCGACTCAATGCTAGAATCCTCCAACAACGGAGACATCTGAAATGTTGTTGGTCGGGAACGGTCGACTGATCACCCATGACAATCGACTGCCTCTCATTGAGGACGGGTGTGTCGCTATCGAGAACGGTCTGGTAGCCACTGTCGGCGCCACGGCTGACCTGCAGCGTTGTTATCCAGCCGCGCAGTTCGTCGATGCCCAGCGTCGGATGATCATGCCTGGGCTGATCAACACCCACATGCACCTGTACAGCACGTTCGCGCGTGGGATGGCCCTGAAAGATGCTTCGCCGGGCAATTTCCTGCAGATTCTCACCCGTCTCTGGTGGCGGTTGGATAAGGCCCTGACCTTAGAGGATGTATATCTCAGCGCGATGGTGCCGCTGATTGACTGCATCAAGAACGGTACCACCACCATCTTCGATCATCATTCCAGTCCCAACGCTATATCCGGTAGTTTGTTCCGCATTGCTGAAGCCGCACGCGAGGCAGGTGTGCGCAGTTGTCTCTGCTACGAGGTCTCCGATCGCGATGGCGCAAAGGTCACCGAGCAGAGCATCGAGGAAAACCGGGATTTTCTGCAGTACTGCAAAAAATCCGCAGATGACCAGTTGACGGGGCTCTTCGGACTGCATGCTTCCTTTACACTAAGTGATAGGACCCTCGAACATTCCAGAGAAGTAGCGGAAGAACTCGACGCCGGCTTCCACGTACATACCGCGGAAGGACCGGAGGATCTTGCCCAATGTCAGCAAGAATACGGTATGCGAATTGTGCGGCGATTTCACAACCACCGCATTCTGGGCGGCAAGACAATCGCCGCCCACTGCGTACACGTGGACGACGAGGAGATCGGCCTGCTGCAGTCCAGTAACACAAACGTAGTTCACAACCCTGAATCCAACATGGCGAATGCGGTGGGATGCGCTCCTGTGTTGGAAATGCTGTCCCGCGGCGTGCGTGTTGGAATGGGAACCGACGGCTATACCTCCGACATGTTCGAATCCATGAAGGTTGCGAATATTCTCCACAAGCATGAGACACGCAACCCGAGTGCCGCTTGGACGGAGGCGCCCGCGATGCTATTCAATGGAAATTCCGCCATCGCCAGTGAATGTTTTGGACGATGCGTGGGCAAGTTAGTTCCCGGCGCCCACGCCGACGTAATTATCGTGGACTACAATCCGCCGACGCCCTTGTGCGCCTCGAATATCAACAGTCACATCCTGTTTGGTGCCTCCGGACGCGCTGTCGTAACCACGATCGTCGGCGGCCGGATTCTCATGCACGAAAGAAAGCTTCTCACGCTCAACGAGGAAGAGATCATGGCAAAAGCCAAGGTTTCTGCGGCAAAGCTATGGCAGCGTTTTTGAAAATGTTGGAGTTCCGATTGTGTCGTTGCTGTACTGATCTAAGCCCTTTATGAAGGAGTCCCACCTTGGCAATCAATATCACTGAAACTGGCACGCGGCAACCTGCGATGACTCCCAGGCCGCGTCAAACCTCCACGCGAGAGACAATTCAAGTTGAGCAGAAGGTTCCATTACTAAAGGGAATTCCTCTGAGCCTGCAGCACTTGTTTGCGATGTTCGGCGCCTCCATCCTCGTCCCTATTCTTTTCAATCAGGCGGCGGGGACCACGGTCGTCGATCCGGCTCTCGTGTTAATGATGAACGGCATCGGGACACTCATCTATACCTTCGTATGCCGAGGCAAAGCTCCGGCATACCTCGGGTCGAGCTTCGCATTCATCGCTCCGACCATTACCTGCATCACCCTCGCAAAGACACCTGGGCTTGGATTCCAGCATGCTTTGGGTGGCTTTGTCGCCTCCGGCCTCATATTCGCCATTGTCTCGCTCATCATCCGCTTCGCTGGCCGGGAGTGGCTCAACGTTGTTCTTCCGCCCGCGGCGATGGGCCCCATCGTGGCCTTGATCGGCCTGGAGCTTGCGCCGGTTGCAACCGGCATGGCTTTCTTTAAGGGACAGGCAATCAGCGGAACCGCGACGCTGATCTCACTCTTCACCCTGTTCGTCGTTGTCCTTGGCTCGCTGGTCTTCCGGGGATTCTTCGCAGCCATTCCCGTTCTTATCGGCGTTGCCGCCGGTTATCTAATGGCAGTGGTTGTCAATATCTTTGTGCCGGGCACAATGGACTTCTCTCCCTTGCATGGCGCGGCAATGTTCGCATTTCCCCGTCTTGTTCTGCCTGTCTTCGATTGGGCCTCGATCCTGATCATCATGCCGGCTGCACTAGTGGTGATCTCCGAGCACATCGGACACCTCTTTGTCACCAGCAACATCGTCGAGCGGGACCTCCTCAAAGTTCCCGGACTCCATAATTCTCTGCTGGGTGATGGTCTTTCAACCATGCTCTCCGGCCTCTCCGGTTCCTGCCCAACCACCACCTACGGAGAGAACATGGGTGTCATGGCATTGACCCGCGTCTATTCAGTCTGGGTGATCGGCGGCGCTGCTGTCATTTCAATCATCATCGCCTTCTTCGGTAAGGTGAGCGGAGCCATCCGAACCATTCCCGTGCCGGTGATCGGAGGCATCAGCATGATGCTCTTCGGTGTCATCGCAGCCTCCGGTCTGCGAATGCTTATCGAGGCCAAAGTAGATTACTCGAAGAGCAAGAACCTCCTGCTCTCCGCCATCATCCTGGTAGTTGGAATATCCGGCGTCTCCTTGAAGCTGGGTCAGACCCAGTTGCGTGGTATGGTGCTCGCCACCATCGTCGGCATGCTTCTCAGCTTGTTCTTCTTCCTCTTGGAAAAGTGGGGACTCACCGCAGAAGACTCCAGCGTGTACAACGAAGAGGAGTAAGTTTCACAACGCTTCATGGGAGGGTCAGCGCTAATCATCATCTAGTGTTGATCAAGCGACAAAGAGAGAACTGCAAATTTCACCAGTACACCAGTGAGGAAGATAAACAATGAGAAATCGTAGCTTTTCGATTCTGGCGATTGTTGCCCTGACCTTCGCATCGCTCGTCGCCTTGTGCCCCACTCCGGCCATGGCGGCTGGCCCCATACGTATTGCGGTCATTATGCCCAGCGCCACCACCGACATGGCGTTCAGCCAGGACATGTTTGACGCTCTGAAGAGCGTCCAGAAACAGATGGGTGGCGAATCGGCGATGAAGATCGCATACACCGAGAGCATGTTTCGTCCGCCCGACGCCTCTGCCGCCATTCGCGACTATGCCAGCCAAGGTTACGACATCATCATCGCCCACAGTTCGCTCTATGAATCCGCCGTTGAAGACATCGCAAAAGACTTCCCCCGTACCACGTTTGCCTGGGGTACCGACGCAAAAACCTTTGGATTGCCAAACGTATACGCCTACACTGCGGCCGCAGAAGAGGGCGGCTATGTCAATGGCGTGCTCGCGGCCAAGCTGACGAAATCGAAGGTCATTGGCGTTACCGGGCCGCTAGAGGTTGGCGACGCCAAGACCTATGTCGAGGGCTTCATTCAAGGCGTTCATTCGGTGGACCCAAAGATACGCGTCGCAAAAACCTGGACCGGTTCGTTCTCCGACATAGCCCAGATGACTCAGGCAGCCAAAACACACATTGCCGCAGGGGCCGACGTGCTAACGGGCACCTCTGAGTCTGTCGTCGGCTCCATCGGCGTCGCCAAAGCTACCGGACGGGTACTGTGGTTCGGCACGCAGCAGAACCAGGCACCGCTAGCACCGCAGATCGTCGTCGCTTCTCAGCAGTATGACTGGACCGGAGTTGTCAAGCAGATCATCAACAATCGCAAGTCAGGCAAATTAGGTGGCCAAAGCTATGTCGCGCGGCTGAACAACGGCGGACTCAAGATTATCTACAACCCCGCTTATAAGTTGCAGCCAGCCGTCAGGGCTGCCGGAGACAAGGCTGTCAAGGACATCATCAGTGGTAAGTTGCAGGTCAAGCCTTAGCCTTTTCCTTTCTCTCGCTTCCGCTCAGCGCGGAAGTGGGAACTCCCCTGCTAAAACTGGACTAGCTGCGGAACGTTGGAATCAATTAAGAACCAAGCAAAAACAGAGGGGGCGCGACCCGGCTCGCGCGAGTCGAGAAGCGCCCCCTCTGTTTTTCCCGCTTCAAACAATAGGAGCGGGAATTAGTACAAGCTGACAGCTCTGTTTCCGCCGAGCTCAGGCAAGGTCGAAGCGATCAAGGTTCATCACCTTGGTCCAAGCCGCCACAAAGTCACGCACGAACTCCTGCTGCGAGTCGCCGCACGCATAGAATTCTGCGAGGGCTCGGAGCTGTGAGTTGGAACCGAAGACGAGATCAACGACAGTGCCCGTCCACTTGAGTTCGCCCGTAGCCCGATCACGCCCCTCCAACACGCCTTCAGATGTGGCGGACTTCTGCCACTTCGTCTTCATGTCGAGCAGGTTGACGAAGAAATCATTCGTCAATGTCTCGGGACGCTTGGTGAAAACGCCATGCTCGGACTGCCCGAAGTTCGCACCTAGAGCGCGCAGGCCGCCGATCAAAACCGTCGTCTCAGGAGCGGTTAGCGTCAGCAACTGCGCCCGATCCACCAGCAGCTCAGCCGCCGATCCCTCCATTCCCTTCCGGAGATAATTGCGGAACCCGTCTGCGGTCGGCTCCAGTACGGCAAACGAATGCACATCCGTCTGCTCCTGCGACGCATCCATGCGCCCCGGTGAGAAGGGAACCTTCACGTCATGGCCGGCCTTCTTCGCAGCTTCCTCGACAGCCGCGCAGCCGCCCAGAACGATCAGGTCAGCAAGTGAGACCCTCTTTCCACCGGACTGCGCGCCGTTGAAGTCCTTTTGGATCGCCTCCAGCGTCCGAAGAACCTTCGCCAGCTCGGCCGGTTGGTTGACTTCCCAATCCTTTTGCGGCTCGAGTCGAATACGCGCCCCGTTAGCCCCGCCGCGCTTGTCACTGCCGCGGAATGTTGCAGCCGAGGCCCAAGCCGTCGTAACCAGTTGGGAGATGGAAAGTCCAGATGCGAGGATCTTGGCCTTCAGAGCAGCAATATCCTGCTCCCCGATCAATTTATGATTCACCGCAGGAATGGGGTCCTGCCACAATAGCGGCTCCGCAGGAACGAGCGGGCCAAGGCACCGTGAAATAGGCCCCATGTCGCGGTGGGTTAGTTTGTACCAAGCCTTAGCGAAGGCATCTGCGAACTCCTGCGGATTCTCGTGGAAGCGCTTCGAAATCTTCGCATAGCTCGGGTCCGCCTTCAGTGCCAGGTCCGTGGTGAACATCATCGGCGCATGCTTCTTCGACGGATCGTGGGCATCCGGCACAGTGCCCGCTGCAGATCCGTTCTTGGGAGTCCATTGCTGAGCACCGGCGGGGCTCTTCGTGAGTTCCCATTCATAGCCAAACAGGTTGTCGAAATAGTTGTTGTCCCACTTCACCGGGTTGGTAGTCCATGCGCCCTCCAGCCCGCTGCTGATCGTATCGACGCCTTTGCCGCTGCCAAAACTGTTTTTCCAGCCGAAGCCTTGCTCCTCGATATCGGCTCCCTCTGGTTCCGGACCGACATACTTGATCGGATCGGCAGCGCCATGAGCTTTGCCGAACGTGTGTCCGCCGGCGATGAGAGCAACTGTCTCCTCGTCATTCATCGCCATGCGAGCGAACGTCTCTCGAATATCCCGTACTGCTGCGACTGGATCCGGCTTGCCATTGGGTCCTTCCGGATTCACATAGATTAGGCCCATTTGCACAGCACCGAGAGGATTATCAAGCTGACGGTCGCCGCTGTAGCGTTCGTCTGCCAGCCACTTGCCCTCAGGTCCCCAGTAAATGTCTTCTTCTGGCTCCCAGACGTCTTCGCGCCCACCGGCGAAACCGAAGGTTTTCAATCCCATCGATTCCAGCGCCACGGTACCCGCGAGAACGATGAGGTCGGCCCAGGAGAGTTTCCGGCCATACTTCTGCTTGATCGGCCAGATCAACCGGCGTGCCTTGTCGAGGCTCACGTTGTCCGGCCAGCTGTTGAGGGGAGCAAATCGCTGCGCTCCGGAGCCCGCGCCTCCCCGGCCATCAGCGATACGATAGGTGCCTGCGCTATGCCACGCCATACGGATGAAGAACGGCCCATAGTGGCCGTAGTCCGCAGGCCACCAGTCCTGCGATGTCGTCATCAAGGCCTGGAGGTCCTTGATCACGGCAGCCAAGTCGAGGCTTTTGAACTCCTCGGCGTAGTTGAACGCCTTGCCCATGGGATTGGACAGTGGCGAGTGCTGGTGCAAGATCTTCAGATTCAGCTGATTGGGCCACCAGTCTGCGTTTGTTGGAGCCCCACCGATTGTGTGTTTGCGAGCGTCGCCCGAGAAAGGGCACTTGGCTTCGCCTGCCAGCTTCTGCTCCTGCTCCGTGGGAACGGGAGGCGGAGCTACCGAGGTGAGTGGTTTATCCATTTGTTTACCTTCCTTCGAATTAGTTTTAGTGAAAAAACTGTGCCGAACTACGAACCCTATCCTGGCTTTCCCTTCGCGTAATCGCCGACCTGCGTTTGCTGACGCACGCCGCTCATCGATACTTAACGGGGAGGGTGCCGCGGAGCGCATTCTGTGCAGAGCCCCCGGAAAATGAGTTCACATTCGCGCAGAACTCGCTTACCGAGGGAGCCCGAGGCAGGCCTGCGCACGTCGTACCACTCAATGTCCTCAACCTTGCCGCAGATGTCACAGATGAAGTGGTGATGCCGCATGCCCTTCGCATCAAATCGCGCGGCGCGACCCTCGACGGCCACTTCACGCACCAAACCCGCCTGCACCAAATCCCGCAGATTGTTATAAGTCGTGGCCCTTGAAGAGCGCGGATCCGCACGATTCACGCCTTCGAAGATTTCCGCAGCCGTGGGATGCCTATCTTGTTCCATCAAGAATGCCATCACGGCGTAGCGCTGCGGAGTGCACCGCAATCCGCTGGCTTCCAATGATCGTTTGATTGCCTCGGCATCCATCCCGAATTAGATTCTATCTAATTTTATATTTTGTCAAGGCGTATGCCCTTGGGTTCCATTCTCCCACCCCAAAAAGCTCCTGCAGTGCTCTTCAATAGTCCCAGGGGTGGAGCTTCAGGAACAATCAATGAGCCTAGAGTTGCGCCCTCAGCGATTGGGCACACCTCGGGCAGGAGAGTTTTGGTAGGAAGAAAAACGGGGATACTTCGATTTGGAAGTGACTACTTTGGAGGAGCAGCCTAATGAACAAGCTGCCGAGTCTGCGGAAAAGCGCCCGGTGTTGCCTCTGTTATGTAAATAGATGATGCTGCACCGTGAAAAGATGCTCAGACTGCTCTGGTGTCACACATCAGCGTGATATTCGGTAATTACGGCTGTTGCCGAAGCTCTTGCCGAGCTAATTCCTGATCGAGTGCGCGTGTGCTTCACAGCAGAGGGGCACACTCAAATGGAAGAGGGAGTCTTGGGCTCCTTGGGCGGTAAAGAAGAGCTCACAGGTGAGCACCCGACTTATCGAGTTCGAAAACACCCGGCACTCATCCACCCCGCCTCGTGCGCTGCCAGTCAATCCTCCAGCGTCCGCCTGATACAGATACCCAGAAGAGCGGTTTGCGCGGTGTTCCCCGTGCATGGTGGTAAAGCGCAGCAGTGCGCTCGTAGAACCCTCGCGTATGCCATGAGTCAGGAAACTTGAACAGATGGAGGTCAAGATGGTGACAGAACTCATGGCATAGCGTGCTCAGGAACGTTCCATAGGATGTGACTTCCTTGCGCACTGCCGTTCGCATCCACAGGCGGATATTCATGGTTCCGGGGTCGTAGTCGCCGAATAGTTCGGAAGTCCAATTCTCGCGGACACGAAGGGGCCGAGCCGCAAGTACGCGGACTCCGCACGCTGGGACTCTATAGAACTCTGTGACTTCCTCCAGAAACTCCGCGCAAGCGACTCGGACATCCGAAGTCTTTCCGGTCTTCATTGCCGCTTCAATCGACAGCGCAATCGTTGGCAGCTGTCCATCCTCCGGCAACACCAGTGTCTTAATCTGGTCGCTCTCCAGAAAACCTGCGCGGTCATCTTTACCTGGTAGGGTGTCAGTAAGCATTGCAAGCTCAGAAACGAGGTTAGCCCTCGAAGACCTATATGCAAAGGCCCATTGATCAGTCAATCCGGAGCTGCTCGTCCAGAACATGGACGCCTCCGCCTGCCCAGTGTTGAGGCCAGGGTGCGAAGTCAGCAGCCGAGTGGACCTGGTGCAGTATGATGATGCGGCCGGGGGCAAGGCGATTGTGTGAGCGGGAGTTTAGGTTAGAATTCAAAACTGAATGTGAGAGTGACCATGATTGTACTTACGGCGAAATTTGTGGCGAAGGCAGAATACAAAAGTAAGATTATCCAGTTGGCGACTACGGTCGCTGAGCCTTCGAGGGCGGAAGCTGGCTGCGTCAGTTACAACTTGTACGAACAACCTAGCAGCAATAATTTCCTGTTCTTAGAAGAGTGGGCTGATCAGAAGGCTCTTGATGAGCACTTCCAAACGCCGCATTTTCAGGCCTTCATGAAGCAATTCCCCGAGATGATTCAGGGACCGTCAAAGATTCGCGTGTATGAGGTTGGTGGGATACGCGATCTGTGAGCGGCTGCACGTTGCGTGTGCATTGATGTCTTTGAGTGCTCGCTTGGGTCCGCGGCTTGTGTGTCAGTATCTCAGCCCCAAGACCATCGCCGTGAACTCCGTTCGGCGGCAGCGTCGGCCGCTGCCTTCAGAACCGCCCATCCGGCGTCGGCAAGGACGATTTGCTTGACGCTGCCGGTACGGCATGAAATAGTCAGGCTCATGATTCCTTCACTGCGCCGTATCGTCATTGGGTTATTTTTGATCGTGATAGTGACGCTTTCGTCCACTGCGTTCGGGGCCGAGATACGGGTCTTTTGTACCTTCGGGCTTCAGGGAGCAATCACTCAATTGGCTCCCCAGTTTGAGCGAGAGACTGGCGATAAGCTCATTATGACCTTCGGGCCCACTGGCGGTATTGCTGCGCGTGTCAAGAACGGCGAGGCTTTTGACGTGGTCGTCGTCTCAGAGTCAGCGATGGCGGATCTCGTTAAGCTGGGAAAGGTGGTTGAACAAGGTCGTACGGATCTCGCCCGAGTTGGTATCAGTGTTGCGATTCGTCGTGGCAGCTCACGCCCTGATATAAGCTCGGTGGAATCCTTCAAAGCAGCTTTGCTGGCGGCAAAGTCCATCTCGTACACCAATCCCGTCGATGGCGGCTTTAGCGGAGTCTATTTCGCAGAACTCATCAAGCGGCTCGGGATCGCGG
>CAZLJQ010000008.1:0-119181 GCA_964559875.1 uncultured Acidobacteriaceae bacterium | reverse complement strand
AAACTTACTCCACTTTATCTCTCCCGGATATAACTACTCAGGAACCGGTCTAGTTCTCTTGCGGTGGGTTTCTTAGCGGCGCGTAGGCTCTTTGGGGCGCTGTTCTTCGGTGCGCAGTTCTTCTGGAGTGTTTACGTTCGTCCACCCGCATGCCAGTGCAGGAGGCGGCTGTGGCGAGAGGGTGCTGGGCAGCGGCAGCAAGGCCCACATGCGGGGGTTGTGCTCGCCATCCGCGCGTGCCTGCCGGTCGAGTGCTTCCAGCGCCTGCGGCTCGTACAGGGCAAGCGTAGGGCAAGGATGGCCGTCGCTCTGCCTGGGGATTATCGCCCAGCGGCCTGGCTGGCGTTGCGAGGCGAGCCAAGCGATGTGATCGACGCGCAGCCAGGGATGATCGCAGGCGGCGACGATCCAAGCCGCCTGCGGCGCCCAGCGATGGGCCGCGATGAGTCCCGCTCCTGGACCACCAAAGCCGGGCGCATCGGGCAACTGTGGCAGCTTCCGCAGAGCTTCCGGTAGCGGGCCAGGACCCAAGGCCACTGTTTTCTCACAAACCAAGCCCAGCGCCGCCGAAGCGATCTCGCCGAGAGTTTGCCCGGCAAAGCGCAAGAGCTGCTTGGGCTCGCCCATACGAAGGCTTCTGCCGCCGATCAGCAGGCCGCCATAGAGTGGGCGGGATTTCCAGGCCAACGGCAACCAGCTGTCTATGTACTCCATGAACTTTGCCAAGCGGTCGCTATTCCAGGGCATTGTGCCTACGATGTTGCCGACATCCTCAGGGGCCTCGGAGCGGCCGGGGCTAGCTAGCCAAAACTTTGGCAGCGCGGTATCCTTGTGCCCTTCGACCAAGAGGAGATCGTGGTCGGCGGCCAGACGCGCAAGGGTGGCTTCCAAGGAGAGCGAGGCATTCGCCCGGCGCTCAAACTGCTGGCCCGGACCGCGCAGGGTGACCGTGGCTCCAGCGCGAAAGAACCGGTCTGAGTCTTTTCCGGGACGGTCCACGTCGAAGCCATGAGCATCGTGCTTCACCACGGCCACGGCGAGGCCGCGACTCACCAGGCGAGGGATTACCGCTTCCAGCAAAGTGGTTTTCCCGGAGCCGGAAAAACCGCAAACCGCCAGCACCGGAGCGCCGAATTCTCGAACTGTATTTTCGACCGAACTCACTGTGAGCTCCCACGGCGGCTGCACCGCGCTCCAATTGTAAGGGTAAGCTTCTCATCTCGCGGGGCGAACACCGGCAAATTCGAATTCTTGCGTTTTCCTGCGCACTGCTTGAGCGGTGGGCCCGCATCCTTGATAATTCAAGAGCATGCATTTTCACCTGAGAAGATCCGGTTTGTGCGCCACGGCAGCAGCTCTGCTCCTGGCCCTCGCACTGCTTACCCCGGCACTGGCGCGCCCGAGTGATTCCAGCCAGCCAAGCTTGAGCGCGAATGAGTTGCTGCGGCAGGCTGTATCCAATGAAAAAGCCGCCCAAAAGGACGACTACTACGCGTGGATGGACCGGCTGCAAAAACCGCGCGGCTCGGTCACCAAGCTGATGGTAAATACGCCTCAGGGAATTCTGGCCCGTACCATTGAATTCAACGATAGGGCGTTGACGGCCGACGAGCGCAGGCAGGACGACGAGCGCATTAACAGGCTGCTCAATTCGAACCAGATGCGCGAGAAGGCCAACAAACAGCGTGACGATCAGCGGCACATCGAGCGCATTCTGCTGGCCCTTCCCGATGCGTATCGCTGCGAGTACTCCACGGCCACGCACGAGGAGCGCACGCTGCGACTGGAGTGTTCGCCGAATCCGGGATTTTCGCCGCCGAATTATGAGTCGCAGGTGCTGCCGGGAATGAATGTGGTGATCCTGATCGACCGCGACGACAGACGCATTACCCGGCTGGAAGGAACTCTTTTCAAGGATGTCACCTTCGGATGGGGTTTCCTGGGCAGACTGAATCGCGGCGGACGCATTGAGATCGCGCAGTCCAAGGTTGCGGGCAGGCACTGGGGAATTACCCGGATGCAGTTGGTCTTTGAGGGCCACATTGTCGTTCTCAAGCCGCTGCACATCGAGGAGACCGAATCTGCCTGGGACTATCGACAGGTACCGGAGATGACCGTGGCGCAGGCATTGAAGTACCTGCGCAGCGCTCCTGCGCGGACCAATCGCTAAACGAAGAAAGAGCCCGGATGATGCCGGGCTCCCGTGCGAATTCATTCCATACAACTATAAGCGTCAATAGGCTACAAAGGGACCGGTAAAGGTGGTGCCATTCGAGTTGGCGACAGAGTTGCCTTCAATGGCGTTATAGACCACGCGGCCATAGAAAAATGGCAAACCCCAATCGAAGGTACCTGAGGTGCCAGGGCCACCGAGGTTGCTGAAGTCGTTGTCCGTCCCGCTGTTGTTGTTGAATAGCGTATCCGCGTTGGCCACGCTGAACGATACCGTGCTGGAGCCAGAACTTCCAGAGGCGCCGGTGTTCGTTGCACTGAGCGAAAGCGTGCTGCTGGGACAGAACCAATCGCTGGCATACGGATCTGCCTGAGTATTGGCGCACGCCGGAATCGACGAATCGACAAAGAAGAAGCCATTCGAACCGCTATCGATGTAGCTATAGGGATTGGTCACGTTGTTAAAGCTGGTAGAGATGAATTGTTCTGTCGTATCGAGGGTCAAGACGGTTGCGGTGCTGGGCATTGCGTTACTGGACTCAGTGCCGTTGCCGGTCTCAGTACCAATACCGAAGTACAAGGCACCCGTTACCGACGTGGTGCCAGACGAGGATACGGACGGCAAGCTGATTGCCGTACCGTTGTTGTCCGTAGCAAATTGAGAGACCGGGTTTGGCACCTGAGAGGCGGTAGTCGCGGCTGCTCCCGTGCAAATCGTTTTGGAAGAGCAGTCATAGTAGAGTCCATTAAACTGTGGGGGGGTGCTGGTGTCCACTTGCAAGCTGGCTAGCTGCGCGCAGTACGGACCGCAGTCCTGCTGCGTGCTTCCGATTCCGATAATCCCATTGGCTCCAAAAGCGGCGATCGAGTTCCACTGCGTCGGAGGCGGCGACATACCTTGATAATCGGAGCAATCGGCAGGAGGGGTATAGGCAGGCGAGGCGGAATCGTCGATCACCATGATCGGCGCGTTGCTCGCGGTCTCCCCGGCAACCTTAACGTCTGCCGTCGCAACGGGTCCCCACATATAGCTTGCAACGAACGGATAGCACTCAACCATTGCATCTCCGTCGGCGAAGGTGGACGGCGTGAGGGTGACGCCGGAGAGTTCCGACTTAAATAGCCGTAGACCCACAGAGCCGGTGTCTACCAGTACGCCGGAGATGGGCACACAGGAGGTTGTGCTTCCATGTGTGCAAACCGTTACGGTAGTGAAGGCGCCATTGACGTATCCATTGCCGTTGTTTGTCGTCAGCGTAGCGCAGTTGCCGGTGGAATTGGCGCAGGTGCTGCTAAGTGCCGACGTAGAAGAGCCGTTATTATTGTTGGCGCTCGAGCTCGAACTTCCTCCACCGCCGCAGGCCAGTGAGAAAACCAAGAGCAAGGTAGCCAAGGCGAGCAGAGAGGCTGAGGCAACACTGGATTTATCGAATGTCATTGACTGTCACTCCCTGGGGCATTAAAGACGGAATGTAGGCGTGTCCGACGAAGCCGCGCATGTGTCCGGCAGATTCCACGACCAACCCATCGGTTCGCACAACTACCGGACCATGACGCCGAGAGGATTGCTGAATCGCCTGGGCATATTGGCTGAAGTAGGAACCCATAAGCTGTTTCAGATCGGGCCGCATGGGCGAAACCCAAGAGACGGCGAAGACCGCACCCGAGGTTGAGACGTACTCGCGCAGACGGGAGCCGGAAGCAAGCTGCATCTCGTGAATGGCATATGGACCGGCCTGCGTGACCTCATCCTTTGCGTTGAAATGAGCGCGGTCCTCGCCGATGGTCGCTGGCCCTCCGCCCAATGCAGCGAGGGCTGATGCGCTCATCGCAAGGACGAGGAGTGGAGTGATAAGTAAGGAAGAGAGCGGAAACAGCTTGCGCGTTTGCATCGCGAGTTTCATTGTCTTAGACCTTCCGTTCGCTTTTAGATGTCGTGGAACGATCTGACACCTTTGAGAGCTATGAGCGCCGGAATCGGATGCCGCGCGGCACCGCCGAAACCGAGCATACAATTAGTGGACGTGCTCCGGGCCGAAGGGATTACATCCGATCTTGTTCCAGATGCCGAAACAGAGCTGCTGGTTTGCCAAAATCGGAATTTCGCAACCCGGAAGCATCAGACCCGCCAGTGATCTACCCTCGACGCCATAACAGGAAAGCCCGGCGAACATACCGGGCCTCCACGGGCGTTGCCGTTCTTCTTTACTTGCGCCTCGGACGATAGAGATCGGTCGAGGTTCCGTAGAAAATCTCCGAAGCTTCCATGATGGTTTCGGAGAGCGTGGGGTGGGGATGAATGGTGTGTCCGAGGTCGTAGGCCGTGGCTGCCATCTCAATGGCAAGCACAATCTCGGCAATCATGTCGCCAGCGCCCGGACCTACAATCGCTCCGCCAAGCACGCGTTCGGTTTTCTTTTCGATCAGTAGTTTGGTCAGACCCTCGGTGCGATCCAAGGTGACCGCGCGTCCGCTGGCCGCCCAGGGAAACTTTACGATCTCAACATCCAAGCCCTTGGCTTCGGCCTCGGCCTGTGTGAGACCTGCCCAGGCAATCTCGGGATCGGTAAAGACCACGGCGGGAATTGCGTAGGGCGCAAACTCCACCTTGTGACCGAGGATGTGCTCGACGGCGGTGCGGCCTTCGTGCGCAGCCTTGTGCGCCAACATTGGGTCGCCAGCCACATCACCAATCGCATAGACGGAAGGATCGGTGGTCTGCAACTGCTTGTTCACCGTAATGAATCCGCGCTCGTTGACCTGTACCTTGGTATTCTCCAAACCCGGAACCTTCGAGTTAGGACGGCGGCCTACGGAGACCAGAACCTTGTCGTAAGTTTTTTCCTCGACCGTGCCGTCGGGCAGTTTGAAGGTGACTTTCACGTTGGCGATTTCATCCTTCAGCGCGGTCACCGCGGTGTTCAGCATGATCTTGCCGAAGAGCTTCTCGAGCCGCTTTTGCAGCGGAGGAACCAGGTCGCGGTCAGCTCCCGGAAGCAGGCCGGGCGTCATTTCCACGACATCCACCTTGGAGCCGAGCGTGGCGTAGACCGTGCCGAGTTCCAGTCCGATATAGCCTCCGCCAATGACTAGAAAAGTCTTGGGGAGATCCTTCAAGTCGAGCGCGCCGGTCGAGTCCAGAATGTTTGCGCCGGTTGCGGCAAGCGGGCCGGGACGGGCAGGAGACGATCCGGTCGCGATGATGATCTTGTCGAATTGCAAGGTCTCTTCAGCGCCCGCTGTCTTCTTGATCTTCAGAGTGGTTGAATTTACAAAGCTGGCTTCGCCCTGGATGTAGGTGACTTTGCGCTGCTTGGACATCATGCCGAGGCCGCCGGTCAACTTCGCCACCACGCCCTCTTTGAATGCGCGCAGCTTCGCAAGGTCGATCTTCGGCTCGGCAAATTCCACGCCCCAACTGGCCGCGTGCTTGCTTTCAGTGATCAGAGCGGCGACATGCAAGAGCGCCTTCGATGGAATACAGCCGCGATAAAGGCAAACGCCGCCGGGATTCTTTTCCATGTCGATGAGGGTGACGTCCAGGCCAAGGTCTGCGCCCAGGAAAGCTGCGGCGTAACCACCGGGTCCGCCGCCAACGACTGCAACTTTTAAGTTTGTGTTCGCCATGTCTCGCTTCCGCATTCTGCTTTGAAATTAGTTCACATCAACGAAATCAGTTCACTTCAACCGGTTCTGAAATTCTGCTGCTGCGTCCTAGCCTTGCACGGAGAGCAGGAATGGCTGCTCCAGCGCGTCCACAACCCAGCGGGTAAAGCGCGCCGCGTCGGCCCCGTCGATAATGCGATGGTCGTAAGAGACGGAGAGCGGCAGCATGGTGCGCGGCTCAAACTTATTGTTGATCCACACCGGCTCAACGCGTGAACGCGACATTCCGAGAATAGCCACCTCCGGGTAATTGACGATGGGAGTGAAGGCCGTGCCACCGACTCCGCCCAGGTTGGTGATGGTGAATGAGCCACCCTCCATCTCCTCAGCGGTAAGCTTTTTGTCGCGAGCTTTCTGTGAGATGGTCGAAAGCTCCACCGCCAGTTCGATGATGTTCTTCTTGTCCACGTCGCGAAGCACGGGAACCAGCAGGCCGCGATCGGTATCGACGGCGACGCCGATATTGATGTAGCGCTTGTAGATGATCTCCTGGCTGGCAATGTCGATGGAGGCGTTGAATTGCGGGAATGCCTTCAGCGCCGAAGAGACTACCTTCAGCGCGATAGCGGTCATCGTCATTCTGCCGCCAGCTTTTTCCGCCTTGGGAGAAAAGCGTTTGCGCAGCTCTTCCAGCTCGGTCACATCCGCTTTGTCAAACTGGGTGACGTGAGGGATGACGTTCCAGGCCAGCGCAAGATGCTCGGCGGTTTTGCGGCGAATTCCGCGCAACGTAACCTTTTCGACCTTGCCCCAGCGGCTGAAGTCCGGCAGCTTTACCACTACGGCCGCTGCGCCGGAAGCGACCTGCACGGAGGACGCAGGATCGGACATGCGCGCGAAGACGCCTTTGGCAAAGGCTTTTACATCCGCCTCGCTGATGCGTCCACCCGGACCACTTCCCTTTACCAAGTAAATATCCACGCCGATTTCGCGCGCCAATTTGCGCACGATTGGAGCCGCTGGAACCGTTTTGTGCTCCTGTCCGGCGTGCTTGTCGAGGCCTGCGGGATAGACAGCCGAGGCGACCTCGGGTGGTGCATCTCGGGGAAAAGCTTCTTCCTCGGTCTTGCCTTCCATGGTGCGCGCGGAGCGGAAGCTGTGCCGGGCCATAGCCATGGAGCTCTGGTCGGCGGGAGTAACCTCCGGCCCAGCCGGGGCTTCTGCGGGTGGCTTTTCGGGAGCAGGCGCAACGGTAGCGGTTCCTCCGGCAACCGTGAAAACCAGGTCGCCTACGCGCAGCTTCTGACCAACCTGTACGGACACTTCGCTGACCGTTCCACTTACGGTTGAAGGAACTTCCACCACCGCCTTATCGGTCTCAAGCTCCAATACGGTCTGGCCCTGACTTACCTGTTCTCCCGCTTGGACGGCCACGCGTACCACATCGCCGGACTCGATATTCTCACCCAACTCCGGCAGCCTGAACTCGGCGGCTGGTGCATTCGTCTGAGGCGCGCGAGGCTCCGGCGCAGCGTTCTGCGTTACAGCCTGCGCCGACGGCTTCTCCTGTGCCACAGGAGTTTCCGGGGCCTTCGGTTCTTGCTGCGCGGCTTGGGACGATTCATCCGTGTAGGTAAACAGCACCTCGCCGGTCTTTACGCGCTGCGATGGAGTCACCATCACGGATTCGATCACGCCGCTGACCGTGGAAGGTACTTCGACCACGGCCTTGTCGGTCTCCAGTTCAACGACCGTCTGGCCCTTCTTGATGGTTTCTCCTGCCGTAACTGCAATTCGAACTACGTCGCCAGCCTCGATGTTTTCACCAAGTTCCGGGAGTTTGAATTCTGTCGCCACAGTGCTTCCTTTCGATGGAGGCGGCCCAATCGCCGCGCACTTGGAATCTCCGAGCCCGGAGCCGCCACAACCACAGGCCGCTTCCGGACGCATCCACTACTTACGACAGACCGTTACACAGAGAACGGATCCGCGCCCTCGGTCTGGATGCCGAGATCGGTAATCGCCTTCTTCACCACTTCGGCTTTCAGCTTGCCCTCGCGCAGAAGCCCAGTGAGCGCGGCCAGAACAATGTGCTTGGCGTCCACCTCGAAGAAGTCGCGCAGCGAAGCCCGGCTCTCCGAGCGGCCGTAGCCATCGGTTCCCAGCGCAATCAGGGGCCGCGGCATCCATTGCGAGATCGACTCCGGAAGGGCCTTCACGTAATCGGAAGCGGCCACTAGAACGCCCTCCGTGTCCTTTAGTTGCGAAGCCACGAACGACTCGCGCGGCTTGCCGGCGGGATGCAGAATGTTCCAGCGCTCCACGGCATTGCCGTCCTTGTACAGTTCCTTGTAGCTGGTCACGCTCCAAACGTCGGCGGCGACCTTATACTTTTCCTCCAGTATTTGGGCGGCCTTCAATGCTTCCAGCATGATTGCGCCTGATCCGAAGAGTTGCGCCTTCAGTTTGAAATCCTTCTTCGTCGAGCTCTGGAAGCGGTACATACCGCGCAGAATGCCTTCGCGAACGTCTCCCGGCATGGCGGGTTGCGCCCACGTCTCATTCATTACCGTGATGTAGTAGAAGATATCTTCCTGCTCCACATACATGCGGCGAATGCCTTCCTGCACGATCATCGCAATTTCAAAGGCAAAGGCCGGATCGTAGGCCAGCAGGTTCGGAACAGGATAGGCCAGGAGTTGGCTGTGGCCATCCTGATGCTGCAATCCTTCGCCCGCCAGGGTGGTGCGACCGGCAGTGCCGCCGCAGAGGAAACCCTTTGTCCGCTGATCTCCGGCAGCCCACACCAGATCACCGACCCGCTGCAGACCAAACATCGAGTAGTAGACAAAGAACGGAATTGTGTTGATTCCATGATTGGCAGGCGAGGTTCCGGCGGCGATGAACTCGGAGGTTCCGCCCGCCTCGGTGATTCCCTCTTCCAGAATCTGCCCGTCCTTGGCCTCCTTGTAATAGAGCAAGGTGTCCATGTCGACCGGCTCATAATTCTGGCCAACGCTTGAGTAGATTCCCACCTGGCGGAAGAGCGCCTCCATACCGAAGGTTCGGGCCTCATCCGGAATGATCGGCACGATCAGCTTGCCGATTTTGGGATCGCGCAAAAGCTTGGCAATCACCCGCACCAACACCATGGTTGTAGCAATCTTGTGGTCGCCAGTACCGGTGTAAAACTCCTTGAAGACCTCTTCGCTCACCGGCTCAAGCTTGGGCGCGCGCATCTTGCGGTCGGGAAGATATCCACCGAGTTGCTTGCGGCGCTCGCGCAGGTACTGGATCTCGGCGCTATCGTCGGCTGGCCGGTAGAAAGGCGCATCGTGGAGTTGTTCGTCGGCAATCGGAATTCCGAAGCGCGAACGGAAGATGAGCAACTCTTCGTCGTTGATCTTCTTCTGCTGGTGAGTGATGTTGCGGCCTTCGCCGCTCTCGCCCAAGCCGTAGCCTTTGATGGTCTGCGCCAGAATCACAGTGGGTGAACCGGTGTGTTCGACGGCCGCCTTGTAGGCGGTATAGACCTTGATGGGATCGTGGCCGCCCAGCCGCAACTTCTCGATCTGCTCGTCGCTGAGGTGCTCCACCATCTTCAGCAGGCGTGGATCGCTGCCAAAGAAGTTCTGCCGGAAGTAGGTTCCGCTCTCGATGAACAGCTTTTGATACTGGCCGTCGCAGACCTCGCCCATGCGCTTCACGAGCAGGCCGTCGCGGTCATTCTGGATGATCTGATCCCAGTCGCCGCCCCAGATCACTTTGATCACGTTCCAACCTGCGCCGCGGAAGATGGCTTCCAGCTCCTGGATGATCTTTCCATTGCCGCGCACCGGACCATCGAGCCGCTGCAGATTGCAGTTGATGACAAAGATGAGATTGTCGAGTCTCTCTCGCGAGGCCAGGGTGATGGCGCCCAGCGACTCGGGCTCGTCGGTCTCGCCGTCTCCTAAAAATGCCCAGACCTTGCCCTGATTGCACTTCTTTAATCCGCGATTCTCAAGATAGCGGTTGAAGCGTGCCTGGTAGATGGCCTGGATGGGACCGAGTCCCATTGAAACCGTGGGAAACTCCCAGAAATTGGGCATCAGCCAAGGGTGCGGATAGGAGCTCAGACCTCCGCCCTCGGCCATTTCGCGACGGAAATTCTCCAACTGTTTCTCGGTGATCCGTCCTTCAAGAAAAGCGCGCGCATAAATGCCGGGTGCGGCGTGTCCCTGGAAGTAAACTAGGTCGCGGTCACCGTCGGGGGTAATAGCGCGGAAGAAATGGTTGAATGCGACCTCGTAGAGCGTGGCCGCCGAAGCGTAGGTGGAGATATGTCCGCCTATGCCCTCCTGCCGCTTATTGGCCCGCATCACCATGGCCAGCGCGTTCCAGCGGACCAGGCTCTTGATGCGCCGCTCCAGCTCCTGGCTGCCGGGAAATGGCGGCTGCTTCCGCGATGGAATCGTGTTTTGATATGGAGTGGTTGCGGAAAACGGCAGGCGATATCCGGATCGCGCGGTATGAAGTTCCAGTTGCTGCAGCAGCCGTCCGGCCCGTTCTGTTCCGCCATTTTCCAGAACGTAATCCAGGGAGTCCAGCCATTCTCTGGTTTCTAGAACTTCCTGCCCTACTTGCTCAGGATGATTGGAAGGATTCACGCTTGGTTCCTCTAGTGTGCAAACTCGAACCCTCTATAGTACAGCGCAGACTTTCTCAGGGGAAAGCCTGACGCGGAATTCATCGCATCGTAGCACTTCCAGCCTTGAGCTCAGCTATCCAGACGGCTTTCCGTGTTGCTGCCATCCGGCCTCCGGAATCCGGGCCAAGTTTCCCGCTTCAGCACCAGGAGGACAGAGGCGGAGGCCCATGATGATTTTTCTTCATACCCGGACAGAACGGGCATATGATGTCGCCGGCAGAAGTTCACACGCTGCCGGAAGTGCATTGATACGGCCCACTTCGGAGGGTATCGAGATGTTCGAACAAGAAATTGAAATGGAAAAGAAGGAAGGTTCAGGGATTGGTCCCGTCGTGATTATCCTGCTGATGGTCTGCCTTTTTGTCGGCGGCATCGGCGTGGTCATCTACCAGAGCAAGCAAACGCTTACGACCGACCAGGCGAAAGCTGCGGTCGAAGCCAACCTGAAGGCGCAGCCGCCGGTCAGTGTAACCTTCCACACCGGACGCGTAAGCTACTCCAACGCGGAAAAGCCCAGCGATGCTCAGTACAAGCTCTTCGAAAAGGCCGGCTTGATCAAAATCGGGCCAACTAACGGAATCATCTACGCCGCGCAGGTCGATTTGACCCCTGCGGGCAAGGCCTTTATGGCCGGCTTCCCCGCGGTGACAGGCAAGCCCGAAAAGGACGGCTCAGTCAGCTACACCCTGCCACTGGCTTCTCGCAAGCTGGTTTCTCTGGACAAGGTGACCAAGGTTAGCCAGCACAGATTTGAGGTTCAGTACACCTGGGCATGGCAAACCACCAAGGCAGGTGACCTGTTCGACGTTGCGGGAAAGGTGGCCCAGTCTCTTCCTTCCTATGAGCGCAGTATGCTGATTGACCAGCACGGAGGAGCGTACTACCACGCTGCTCCCGCCCAAGCCAAAATCATGCTAACCAAGGATGAGGACCGTTCCAAACCGACCTACTGATCGTCGCATGGATATTGAACACAATAAGGAGGGCTGCACCAGCCCTCCTTATTGTTTGTGCTAACGCGCATGAATCCCGCCCGGCACGACCTGGTCCCCTGATGTACCTCCGCTGACGTCTACCCGCGCTTTTGTCACACAAATTTTTGTCATAGCCCTGATGAGGAAGGCACAAGTTGCCGATGAATCCCCCATGCAGGTGTATCCCGCTCGGCTAGCTTCGGATGCTCAGACGGAAGTCCATATGAGAGTGCGTCTTAGGGCGCATACCGAAGAGCGTCTTGGAACGCATACCAGCCAAACCAACCAGCGCCGCTGCCATCACCGCGCCGGAAGGGATGGCCTGTGACTAGCCCGCAGATCTCCATCATTCCCGGCTTATTCCCGGTTCTTCCACCTCCTCCGGCACCTGAAGTCCAGGCGGAAGACGAGCGGCAGCAACTTGTTCTGAGCCATATGCAGGACGTTAAGCAGATTGCGCGTTCCATCCTGCGCCGTCTGCCCGCGTCGGTGCAGCTCGACGACCTGATTCAGGCAGGCTCCATTGGCCTCATCGATGCTGCAAGGCGCTTTGGCCCGCAGCGCAATATGCCGTTTCCGCAGTACGCCCGCATCCGCATTACCGGCGCAATCTTCGACAGCCTTCGGGAACTCGACTGGGCCTCGCGATACTTCCGGACGCGCCAGCAAAAGCTCGACAACGCCACACGGGCGCTGGAGTCGAAGCTGGGACGCAAGCCCGGCAGCGACGAAGTAGCCGACTCGATGGGCATGGACCTGAACACTTTTTATGAATTTGCGCAGGCCGTGCAGGATCGCCAGGAGGTGGACTTCGAGCCGCAGGAGGACAGCGAACGCCGCTCCGTGCAGGAGAGTGTGGCCGACGATCCTGAGAAGCGTCCCGATGCCGTGTGCCACCAGAACGAGTCCCGCCGCGAGCTTCGCCGCATGATTGCGCGGCTTCCTCAGGATGAGGCCAACGTTCTGGTTCTGTATTACTTCAAAAATTGGACCATGGCGCGAATCGCCAGATCCATCCGCAAAACCGAGTCCCGCGTCTCCCAGATTCACAGCAAAGCCGTGGGGCACCTGCGCGAACAACTTGGCCCGCGTGGCCGCCAGCTTATGACTCGACTGCTCTGACCCGTACAAGCCTGACAACCGCCTGCAAGGTTCTGCTATGCAGTTTTGTGCTTCGGTACCCGGTCAGCCACCAGCTTCTGACGCCGCTCTCCGGCTGCCACCAGCGAGCGCCTCAGATGCTCCCGCGCAGTGCTTACATCGGCCTGCACCTGCTCGGCCGTCCGCTCCATGATCGAGGCGATTTCGGCCAGGCGAAAACCCTCAAGGGTGAAGAGCAGAAACGCCTCGCGCTGATGAGTTGTGGCTCCCCGCAGCGCGCGTTCCACCATCGCCATCAGCTCCTCGCGTGAGGCGTCATCCTCCGGGGTGCAACAGCGCCGGTCAGGGATCAGGCTCTCGTTCGTCAGCCGCTCGTCGGGGTGATAGAACTCCAACATCTCATCATTGTCTACATCCTCCACAGGATGTATTTCCGCATCATTGAGCCGTACGGAGTGCGCCGCCGAATCAAGCTGATTTCCGAGCCGGTCCATTGCCGAGCGCGACAGCCGGTAGAGCCAAGGCTCCAAGGCAATCTTCTCCGGCCGTGGATGATGCTCGTCGAGCGCGTTCGCTATGGCCTCGTCGATTACCTCTTCGACGCTGACCTCCTGCAGACGGCGCTGTCCGCTGTCGCAGCGGAAGCGCAACTCGCGCTCCACGTAGCGCCGCAGCCGCTCCAGGTTGGCATTCACAAATCCGGCCACATCGATGCTTGAAACTTTCTCCGGCATCACCGCCGCAACCGTATCCTCAAAGCGGGCCTGCGGTTCAATCCGGCGTGGCCGTTCCTCGCCGCGCACTCGCGGATAGCGGTACTGGCTGCGCAGGTGCTCCTTATGCTTGCGCAGTTGCTCAGTTAGATCGTCAAAGCAAATCCGGATGGCCGCGTGCAGCGTCTCCGCGCTGGCTTTCGCCGCCATCTGTCCTGAGGGCAGGCGCAAGTTCAGCGCCACGGTAAAGCCCGATTTCGGCGCCTCCTCGATCAATCCGCGCAAGGAAATCATGTCCGGGTTAAAGACATGCAACCTTGGCCCAAGTTTTTCAATTTGTGATTGGAGATACTGCTCAGCAGAGGGAGACTTATCCAGCTTATAGGTAAAATGGACGTTCATCTGCGTGCCTCGTGAAGATCGATGCCTGTAGCAGGTACGGTCCTAAACCGATGGAATCTATCACTCCTATGCAGAGGCAAGCAAAGTCGGCTTGGTTGCTTGCCTAAAGAAATAACCGGCGTTGCTCGCCGGGCGCCCGCAGGCCGAAAAACTACACGGTGACAGTTACCGAGGTTTCCGTGCGCGTTACTGGACGGTACAGCGTGTCGCGCTCCACCGGAACCCGCCCCGCTGCC
The DNA here is from genome assembly GCA_964559875.1 of uncultured Acidobacteriaceae bacterium. Classification (GTDB taxonomy): domain Bacteria; phylum Acidobacteriota; class Terriglobia; order Terriglobales; family Acidobacteriaceae; genus TOLSYN. Next base: position 105,287 of record CAZLJQ010000008.1, on the reverse strand, counting down.
TCGATCAGGCGGATTAAATCCTGCCGGGTCAAGCCCTGCGGAGTCGTCGCCCCCGCGTCGTGGTAGATCTTTTCTTCCACCACCGTGCCGTCAATGTCGTCGGAGCCGAAGCGCAACGCAATCTGCGCAATCTTCGGCGTCAGCATTTGCCAGTACGCCTTGATGTGCGGAAAATTATCCAGCACCAGCCGCGCCACCGCGATCTGCTTCAGGTCGAGCATTCCGGTCGTCCACGGCAGATGTTGCAGCACGGTGTGATCAGGGTGGAACGAGAGCCCGATAAATGTCTGGAAGCCTTTGGTTTCATCCTGCAGCGCGCGAAGCTTGAGCAGATGATCGACCCGGTCTTCGTCGCCTTCAATGTGTCCGTAGAGCATGGTGGCGTTCGATTTGATTCCCAGCAGATGCGCCTCGCGCGCCACGTCCAACCATTCGCTGCCATCGATCTTGTGATCGCAGATGATGGCCCGCACACGCTCGGAGAAGATTTCCGCTCCGCCGCCCGGCATGGAATCCAGTCCCGCCTCTTTCAGCTTGAGCAGCACGTCGCGAGTTGTCATCTTGTTCAACTTGGCGAAGAAGGCGATCTCCACCATGGTGAAGCCCTTGCGATGCACCTGCGGGAAGCGCTCCCGGAGGCCACTCAGCATGTCCAGAAAATATTGCAGCGGAAGATCCGGGTGCAATCCGCCGACGATATGAAACTCGGTCACCGCCTCGGTGTAGCCCGATGCCGCCGACTCGAAGACCTCTTCGAGAGCCATTGTGTATGCGCCTTCGGTTCCCTTCTTGCGCCCGAAGGCACAGAGCCGGCAAGCGGCCACGCAGACATTCGTATGGTTGATGTGGCGATTCACATTGAAATAGGCGACGTTGCCATGCATCCGCTCGCGCACGTGATTGGCCAGCCAGCCGAGGGCCAGCATGTCTGGCGTGCGGTAGAGCGCCAGCCCATCGCTCTGATCGAGACGTTCGCGGGCCATCACTTTTTCGTAGATTTGGTTGAGCCGCGCATCTTCCGTGAAGAAGCTGTGACGCGACGCCGTGATTGGGAGCTGAACTTCCGGCATGACTCGTATGATATCGCAAACCGGGCGCCCGCGGACGGAGCGGCATCGGTTGCCGCGTACCCATCGCCTGGCGTATCCCGAACTGCAGCTTAGGCGCTAGCACCCGCCCCGAGGTGCGCAATACTCCGGCCACCAGATACAATAACCGTACCCTGGTTTTCCAAGATGCTGCATAACATTCGTGTAACTCTCGACATGATTAAGTGGGAGCACTCGTTCCTGACCCTCCCCTTCGGACTGACTGGCGCCGTGATCGCCGCCAACGGAATTCCACCCCTGCGCACGCTGGCCTGGATTTGCGTTGCCATGGTCGCCGCCCGTTCGGCCGCCATGGCCTACAACCGCCTGGTGGACGCCGATATCGATGCCCTTAATCCGCGCACCTCGATTCGAGCTCTGCCAGCCGGGCTGCTCTCCCGCGGCTTTGTCCTCGGCTTTACAATCGCCGTCTCGGCGCTGTTCTTTTGGGCAGCCTGGATGCTGAATCCACTCGCATTTTATCTTTCGCCGGTAGCGCTGATCATCGTGTGCGGCTACTCCTACACCAAGCGATTCACACGGTGGGCGCATCTTTTTCTTGGATTTGCCATGGGCATTGCACCCGCCGCAGCCTGGGTTGCGGTTCGTGGCACGCTGGACGCCCGCGTCCTCATCGTTACCGCCGCCGTTATGTTCTGGGGCGGAGGCTTTGACATTCTGTATAGCTGCCAGGACTACCAGTACGACGTCGCCAGCGGACTCCACTCCGTTCCGCGCGCCTTCGGAATCGCCGGGGCGCTGCGCCTCGCCCGGCTCTTCCACCTGATTGCCTTCGCCTTCTTTGCCTGGATGCTCTTCAGCTTCGGCCTCGGACATCTGGCGATCGCCGGAGTGGCTGTCACCGCGGCGGCCCTGATCTACGAGCACAGCCTGGTTAAGGCCGACGATCTCAGCAGGCTGAACGCAGCTTTCTTCACCACGAACGGCTTCATCTCCATGCTGATTCTTTTTGCCGTGACCGCCGACCGGATTCTGGTAAAGCGCTAATCTTGGGCCGAATGCGGGAGTACGAGTACACTGGTTCTCGCATATGACCGCACACGGTGGCAACGAGGTCGAAATCAAGTTCGTAGTACGAGACGTTCCGGCGCTCGTAAACACTCTGCAAAACATCGGCTTCCGCGAGGAAACCGCATCTACTTTCGAGGCCAACACGCTTTACGACACCGCATCAGGCGATCTGCGTAGCGCCGGGGAGGTCCTGCGGCTTCGAGTATATGGCGACCGTTGGCGATTCACTCACAAAGCGCCGGGCGCCGCCGGTAAGCATAAAAGCCGCGTCGAACATGAGACCGCCGTGGCCAACGGCGAAGAGATGCACGCCATCCTCACCGCCCTCGGTTACGTCCCGTCTTTCCGCTATGAAAAGTATCGCGCCGAGTGGAGCGACGGGCGGGGCGAGGTCGTCATTGACCGCACGCCCATCGGCGATTTTGCCGAAATTGAAGGCGAACCCCACTGGATCGACCGCATCGCCAAATCGATCAACGTCAGCCAGGCCGACTACATCACCGCCTCTTACGCTGAGCTCTTCTTCCATTGGAAGCAGCGCACCGGCAGTCCCGCCGTCAACATGACCTTCGACGAGTGCGGCACTCCGCGCCGTTGACTCACACCGTCGGAACCGCGTCTGGCCGTTTGACGTATCCTCCTCTGCTTCGACATGACCAGTTCTGCCGCGCCGCTACCCCGGATGTTCACGACAACCGCGCCTTCCTTGCTACACCACCCGTCGTCTGGTTCATCGCATGGAAGCCACCGATGTTTGGCCCAAAACAAAGAGATGGGGTTAGCCCGAGCCTGCGGCAGACGGACGTAAATGGGCGTGAATAAAAAACGGGCCCGTTTCCAGGCCCGCTGTTTCTGCTAAACCACTCTGCTGTTAACTTGCTTACTTCCCGTGCTCCTTCTCGTCTTTCTTCTTTGGTGGCGGAGGAGGAGTTTTCTTTTGCGGAGGAGGAGCTGCAGTTCCACCCGTTGCCGGAGCTGGCCGGATCGCTGGTCGAGCTTCCGCCGGTGCAGGCGGGGCTGGAGGCTGCGGAGCTGTGGTTGCCGGACGTGCAGGCGCAGCGGCTGGCACACCAGACGTTGGGGCGGGCCGATATGCTGGCCGCTCCGCGTTCACCGCTGGTGCAGGCGCCGGTGCTGCGGCAGGGCGCACCGGTAGTGCAGATGCCGGATGTGCGGGAACAGCCGCCGGAGCAACCGCCGGCCGCGCGGGAACCACCATTACGCGTGCCCCCGCAGGCGCCGGACTTGATGCGCGAAGATTCGCCCGCACCGCAGGACTCAGCGGCACACCACCGGATTTCTCCAGCAGAGGCCGTTGCTGCTCAAAGCTCAGCGGACGCGCAGGCGGAGCCATTCTGGCAACCACCTGACGTGGTGTCACCAGCCGCGAAGGAGCCATAGCCGGAGCATGTCCGCCGAGCACTGCGGCCTTGGTCGGCACAATGGCGGCCGAGGCCACAAAGCTTGCATGTCCCATCGCGCCAGCCGGAACCACTACAGCGGCCTGCGCTACGGGTCTGCCCGATGCAAATGCGTTGGCCGGAACTCCGGTCACCGCGCCATGCACGGTTACGTTCTCATAATGAATATTGTTGACGATGATGGTATTGCGCGCCTGCACGTTAGTGGTCGAGTAGTAGTTGTTGATCACCGTAACGTTGACCATGCGCGAGTTGGAGAGGTTCACGTTGCGCGCATACACCACGCTCACCGGATACGAAGGAATGAACGGGTCGTGCCATCCCAGCGGAACCCAGGCCACGCCACCGCCGCCAATTCCAATCGATACGCCGCCCACCCAGGCAACCAGCGCCGGAGCATACACCGGACGCACTCCCATCGGTCCCGGAACCCATCCCCACCGGCCATCCACCACCACCCAGCGGCCATAATGGAACGGAGCAAAGCCCCAGGGCGCATCATCTACCCAGGTCCATCCCCAAGGCTCGACCCAGGCCCAATGGCCTGCGTGATAGGGAGCCCATCCAGGAGCCACATTCGGGAACCAGATGGAACCATATATCGGCGACGGCTGCCAGATTCCATTGCCGTCCAAAGCCTCGTAGCCAACCGTACCTGCGGCTACATAGCGAGCTGAAGGCGATGCGGTTTCTACCATCTCACGCTGCGCACACCACTGCTCAAACTCATCGCGTCCCGGGACTCGCGCCGTGGTGTATTGGAGCGATTGACCATGGCTAAAGCGGTACCAGACGCCGCCCGGCAGATCCACCGAGCTATCTACCCCGCTGGCTTCTCCGTCGCCCCGGCGCACCAGAATCCAGCTCTGGTCCTGATCCGGCATCACGTTAAACAGATACTCGCCCGGCTGAAGAACTGTAAACGCAAAATTCGGCGTGTCGATTTCTATCGTCTCTCCCGGGTTCAGGCTCCGCACGGAGAGGTTCATGGTGCCCTGATCCAACTCCATCTGCGCCGCGTTGTCGCTCAGATTGGTCAGCGTCAGACCGGTCTCGGTTCCCAGACGAAGCACTGCCGAACCGGTCGTCAACTCGGTCCGCGAGTTCACATCGCTCCAAATCCGGTCTGCCGTCGTCAGTGGACGATTCATGCTGGCGTCAATCCAGTCATCCACTCCACCAGGCTGAAGAGAAACCTGGCCCTGGATGAACTGCAACCGCGCAACGCGTCCCGGAGGGTCCGGGGACTGGTCCTGAGCAAATGCCAATCCGCAGATGGCCAGTACGGCAAGCGCGGTTAGAAATCCGAATCGCAACGACGACTTCATTTGGTTCTCTCCTTCTGAAAAGGCGGGCAACGCCACTTCAGTGCAGCTCCTGCACCCAATACATTACCAGAAGAGTAAACCCGTAAGCTGCCCAGAGGTTTTGATTCCATGCTGCGAATAATCCCGCAGCCGCACACTTACATTCTCTATGTACGTAGCAAAAAAACTCCGGAGCCATGCCCCGGAGTCATCTTTGGCAAATATGGGGAACGCTCTATTCGTTTGCCCCGTGACACTTTTTATATTTCTTGCCACTGCCGCAGGGGCAGGGATCGTTACGCCCCACCTTTTCTCCGCGAACCCTCTGCTGTACCGCTTCCGCCGGTCCAGCTCCGGCTCTGCGTGCTTGCTCAAGCTCCCGCGACTTGCGCCGCTGGAATTGCTTCTCGACGTCATCCAGCGAGGTCTGCATCCGCCGCGAATTCCCGGACGCACCTGCTCCCGCCGTCGCCGCCTGCAACACGGGCTCGGCTTCCGTGGCCCCGTCCGCGGCACTGCGCCTGGGAGCAACAGCTGCCGTATAGCTGATCTCATCGCCGTTTTCGTCCACCACCCGCATCATGTACAGGTAGCGAACCGTCTCTTCCTCAAAGTGCTCCATCATCTCTTCGAAGAGCGTGAACGATTCCCTCTTGTACTCCACCAGCGGATCGTGTTGTCCATATCCGCGGAGCCCGATGCCTTCCTTCAGGTGGTCCATCTGCAGAAGATGGTCTTTCCACAACTGATCCAGCACGCTGAGCATGATGACCCGCTCGTGCTGCCGCATTGCGTCGGCGCCGATCAGTTTTTCCTTCGCCTCGTAACGCGCAATCAGCCGTTCAAAGATCGCATCCCCTAGCTCGTGATGGTTGAGCTGTTTCGGGTCCACGCCCTCAGCCAGAATGTCCACTCCGAAGCGGCCATGAATCTCGCCCTTCAGTCCCGCGACGTCCCAGTTGTCGGGGTGCACTTGCTCGCCCGCGAACTTCTCCAGAATTCCGCCAAGCAGGTCGCGCACATAATCCTGCTGAATCAGCTCCTTCTGCTCGTTGCCCTCCAGCAACTGGCGACGCAATCCATAGACTGCCTCGCGTTGCTTGTTCATTACGTCGTCGTACTCAAGCAGATGCTTGCGGGCCTCAAAGTTCTGGCCTTCCACGGCCTTCTGCGCCGCTTCAATGCGCCGCGTAATCAGTCCCGACTCAATTGGAACGCCCTCTTCCATGCCCAACTGCCTTAGCAGGTTTGAGACCCACTCCTTGGCGAAGATGCGCATCAGGTCGTCTTCCAGCGAGAGGTAGAAGCGCGAAGCGCCGGGATCACCCTGACGTCCGGCACGGCCACGCAATTGGTTGTCGATGCGCCGCGACTCATGCCGCTCCGTGCCGAGGATGAACAGACCGCCCGCGCCGATCACCTGCCCGTGCTCCACATCCGTCTCAGCCTTGTACTTCGTCAACAGCTCCGCCCAGGTTGAGGAAGGAATGCTGAACTCCTGCCCCTGGTAGTACCAGTAAGCCGTCGTGGGATCGTCGGGCCGGGCTTCCACTCCGCCTGCCACGGCCTTCACGGCGGTCGCCAGTCCCCGCTTCAGCGATTCCTGCTTGGCCATGAACTCGGGGTTACCGCCCAGCAGAATATCGGTGCCGCGGCCTGCCATGTTGGTGGCAATCGTCACCATGCCGTATCGGCCTGCCTGGGCCACAATTTCGGCTTCGCGCTCGTGAAACTTCGCGTTCAGCACCACGTGCTTGATGCCTTTTTTCTTCAACAGATCGCTGATTCGCTCTGACTTTTCAATCGAAGTCGTGCCCACCAGCACCGGTTGTTTCGACTCGTGAATCTTGGCAATCTCATCGGCGACGGCGAAGTACTTTTCCTTCTCCGTGCGGTAAACCACGTCTTTGTTTTCCTTGCGCAGCAACGGCTGGTTGGTGGGAATCACCACGACCTCCAGCCGGTAGATCTTGTCGAACTCGGCGGCTTCCGTCTCCGCCGTACCGGTCATGCCGGCCAGCTTGTGATACATACGGAAGTAGTTCTGGAAGGTGATCGTCGCCAGCGTTTGGTTCTCGCGCTCGATCTTCACTCCCTCCTTGGCTTCCACCGCCTGGTGAAGTCCATCGGACCAGCGCCGTCCCGGCATCAGGCGTCCAGTGAACTCATCCACGATCAGCACTTCGCCATCTTTCACCACGTATTCCACGTCGCGCTTGTAGAGGTGATGGGCCTTCACCGCAACTTCCACGTGATGCTTGAGGTCCCAGTTTTCCGGGTCGGCGATGTTTTCGATCCCCAGCAGCTTTTCCACCTTCTCCCAGCCTGCTTCGGTTACCATTGCAGTCCGGTGCTTTTCGTCGATTACAAAGTCGCCGGTGTAAATCTTCTCGGTCGGCTCCGCCCCGGGAAGTTCCTCGCCCTGCACCAGCTTCGGGATGATCACGTTGATCTTGGCGTACTTGTCGGTCGATTCTTCGCTGGCGCCGCTGATAATTAGTGGGGTACGCGCCTCGTCGATGAGGATCGAGTCAACCTCGTCCACGATGCTGAAGTTGTGTCCGCGCTGCACACAATCGTTCATGTCGAACTTCATGTTGTCGCGCAGGTAGTCGAAGCCAAATTCGTTGTTGGTTCCGTAGGTGATGTCGCTGCCGTAGGCGGCTTTGCGCTGGTCGTCGTCGAGGTCGTGGACGATCACGCCCACGGTCAATCCCAGGAAACTGTAGAGCTTTCCCATCCACTCCGAGTCGCGTTTAGCCAGGTAGTCGTTGACCGTCACCACGTGTACGCCACGTCCTGACAGTGAATTCAAGTAGACGGGCAGCGTCGCCACCAGCGTTTTACCTTCACCGGTCTTCATCTCGGCGATGCGCCCGCTGTGCAACACCATGCCGCCAATCAGCTGCACATCGAAATGGCGCATGTTCAGCGCCCGCCGTCCTGCCTCGCGCACTACTGCAAATGCCTCTTCCAGCAATGTGTCCAGCACTTCCTCGATGGCCTGGTACTGTTCCTTATCCCACTGCTTGCGGCGGTCCGCATCCATTTCTTCTGCCGAAGGCTCCTGCAGCAGCGACATGCGCTCCTGCACCCGGCGGCGAAATTCATCGGTCTTGGCCCTCAGTTCAGCATCCGTCAGCTTGCGAATCTCGGGCTCCAACGCGTTGATGCGCTCCACGCGCGGCTGGAGCTTCTTCACTTCGCGCTCGTTTTGAGTCCCGAAAATCTTTGCCATTAAAGAGTTAATCAATGCTTTGTCCTTCAGAAACTTACCGGCGATAGAGCTCGGTCCAGATCACATTCTTGCGGGGCCACCAGGGCACACACCGCACCATTAAAAAGCCTACCATATTGGATGAAACAGAGCGTGAACCGATCCGCTTACCCGCCGAGGGTTCGCGGCCGAAGCGGCGGCCGATGCCGCGTACCCGGCTGTGGAGCTCTGCTGGCCCGGTTTGTGCTAACTTCTGCGCTGCTGCTGGCATCCGCGAGTACTATGTACGTGATCTATGGGTTTGGATGACCTGTGGTGAATCAGGGGGTATCTCTGTGATAGTCGGAGTTCCCAAGGAAATCAAGGATCACGAAACCAGGGTCGGGATCACGCCTGCGGGCGCCAAGGCCTTGGTTCATGCAGGACACAAAGTTCTAGTTGAAGCTTCAGCCGGAGAGCTCTCAGCATTTCCCAACAGTGAATATCTCGCAGCCGGAGCCGAAATCCTCACCAGCGCTGCCCAGCTCTGGACCGCCGCTGAGATGATCGTCAAAGTCAAAGAGCCGATTGCCTCGGAGTACGGCTACTTTCGCCCCGGCTTGGCTCTGTTCACCTATCTCCACCTCGCCCCTGCACCCGAGCTCACCGCCGCGCTGCTTAGCAGCGGAATGACCGGCATCGCCTATGAAACCATCCGCGAGGACGACGGCACGCTTCCCTTGCTCACTCCTATGTCGGAGGTCGCCGGACGCATGTCCGTTCAGGTTGGAGCCGCCTACCTGCAAACCGGCCACGGTGGACGCGGCTTGCTGCTCGGCGGCGTGCCTGGCGTGCCTCCTGCTGACGTCTGTATCGTCGGCGGCGGAGTCGTTGGCACCAATGCCGCCCGCATCGCTATCGGCTTTGGCGCCAAGGTCACCATCGTCGATCTCAACTTCAACCGCCTGCGCCAGCTCGATGACATCTTCAATGGCCGCCTATATACCCTGGCCTCCAATGCCCACAACCTCAGCGACGCCGTCCAGCACTCCGATCTCGTCATCGGAGCGGTGCTCATCCCCGGCGCTACGGCTCCCAAAATCGTCACCCGCCAGATGGTCAGCCGGATGAAGAAGGGCGCCGTCATTGTCGATGTCGCCATCGACCAGGGTGGCTGCGTGGAAACCGCGCACCCCACCACTCACAGCGATCCCTCCTACATCGACCATGGTGTGGTCCACTATTGCGTCACCAACATCCCCGCCGCCGTCCCCCACACCTCAACTCTCGCCCTTACTAACGCAACCTTCCCTTATGTCTTCCGGCTCGCAGAGCACGGTATTCGGGAGGCACTACGCAGCTACAAAGACATTCATGATGGTGTCAACACTTATCAGGGCAAGCTCACCTATAAAGCCGTCGCCGAATCCCAAAAGAAACCCTGGACTCCTATCGCGGATCTGATCTGAAGATACGTCATGCAATACAGGGGCAAGCTGGAATACGCGCAGGGACGGAAGATGCGGGAGCGGAATACGCGTCTTTACCGTCTTGCCCACTGGCCCATATGGATTTGGGTGTTCTTCCTGGCGCCGGGACCGCTGACCTTCACGCTGTTTGCACATGGCTTTGGGAGAGGCAACCTGACGTGGCTGGCGGCGGTACTGGCCGGGACCGGAGTGGCTGGTCTGCGCGGCAGATTGCCCGGTGTGGAGCCGCGACCATACATCCTGCGCTTTGATGAGGACAAGCCCAATCCACTCTACCGGCGCGTGTGCTACACCTTCGCATGGAATGCGGCATTGAGCTTTGCGATGCTCAATCTCACCGGTCTGATCGTTGCGGCCGTGACTGGCGCGTGGTACATGCAGCAGATTTACCATTACGCCTACCTGCCGCTGTGCGCGGCGATTCTGCTGCTGGGCGCAACCGGCGTGTTGCCACGTGTGAGGCCCTCAACCAAGGGTGAAGGGACGGAACGGCGGTACTTCTACGGCTCGGTTTGGGCCGCAACCGTGGCGCAGGCGATACTGCTGGCGCTTTGGAAGACGTTGCCGGAGACACGCACCGCCGGTTTGGTGAAGCTGCTTGCGTTCATGGGCACACTACTGCTGATGGGGCTGGCGGCGTATCGCGGAGCACTGCCGAGGACGCGCCCCATTGTGCCGGGTGAGCCGATGATCGCGGACTAGAACTGTTTGCCGACTGCATACCCAGTCGGCAAGATTTGTTCGCGGTTTCTACCCCACCACTGTTTCCAGCTCAACTCCATAGCGTTTGCCGACCTGGCACAGCTCCTGGAAGACGCCGGGGCTGACGGGGATGCCGTTGCGAATCCGCTCCTGTTTCGTCAGATACGAGCGCTCGCCGGGCACATAGATACGTTCGACTCCCTTGGCTTTCTTCACATTCTTAATGTCTGCGATCGCTTTGCCCATGCGCTGCTTGTAGGTGGCGATGTCTTCGAAGGAGGCAATCGGCAGAACGCCGAACATGTGGCCGATGTTCGCAGCGGCATCCTTCTGGCGATGACGCTCGCCGATCTCCGATCCGAAGTTGGCGCCCGACAGCATGGTGCAAAGCAGCCCGATCGTTAACGCCAGTCCATAACCCTTCGGTCCGGCGATCGGCATTAGAAATCCCTTCAGGGCCTCGTTCGGGTCGGTCGTCGGCAGGCCGTCCGGACCAGTGGCCCAATCCGCCGGAATAGACTCGCCTTTCTTGGAAGCCAACAGGATCTTGCCTCGCGCCACGCTGCACGCCATATCCAGCACCATGGGGAACTTGCCGGGAGTGGGGAACGCCACGGCAATGGGATTGTTCCCCAGCATCGCCTCGGCTCCGCCCCAGGGAGGCATCAGCAACATGCCGCTGATGGTGAAGCTCAGCCCGATCATGTCATGGCGGGCGGCCATCTCGGCAAAATAGGCGGCGACGCCGTTGTGGTTGCTGTTGCGGACAGTGACGAAGGCGCAATCACCGTCGGCGGCTTTGGCAATGGCCAACTCCATGGCTCGCACTGCAACCAGGTGCCCCATGCCGTTGCCACCGTCGAGCACGGCGGTGGTGCGGGTCTCTTTCACCGTCTGCATCACCGGCTTGGGATTGATGCCACCGGCACTGATGCGTTCCACGTAGGCGGGCAGGCGAATCACGCCGTGGGACTCTTTGCCACACAGATCGGCGTCTACAAGGACCTCCGCCACCAATGCGGCTTCGTCCGAAGGGACTCCCAGACGCTCCAGCACCACACGGCAGAACCGCTTCAATTCCTGCTCACGAATGCAGACTGCACCATCCTGCTCACCGCCCATACTTTCTCCCTCTCTGGTTCAACGTATCCGCATTTTAATTCCTCTGAGCTGCCCTCACGGGAGCGGCCGTTCGCAAAGCTGGAATTCCGATTTACCGGATACTCCTCGTGTAGGATTCAATCGAGTAGTATTCAAAGGTACGCCGGGTAAGTCCTTGCAAGAGTGAAAGCCGGGACGAGAGCTGGCCGGAAAGGTTGAACATTCGTAATGAGCACAGACACAATTGGAATTGTTGGTTTGGGTCTTATGGGATGCGATGTCGCCGCGATCTTCCTTGCGGCTGGGTGGCACGTACAGGCGGCAGAACCCGATACAGCTAGTTGGGATAAGCGGCGCGAGAGAGTGTGCGCCTCCATCCATCAGCTCGAGGGAACTTGCCATCCGGAACGTCTTCGCATCGTCAAGAGCATGGAAGAGATCGAGTGGGCGGAAGTCAAGCTTGTATTCGAAGCTGCACCGGAGCGGCTCGAATTGAAGCACAAGATATTCGCAGACCTTGATCGTCTGGTCCCACCTCACATTCCGATTGGCTCCAACGCATCCGGATTTCGCATCACCGACATTGCGCGCGATTGCAAGACTCGTGATCGCATGGCGAATCTGCATTTCTTCGCACCCGCTCACCTGGTTCCCGCAGTCGAAGTCGTGCGTGGCGAGTTTACTGATCCCGCAGCGACTGACACTCTCTACAACATCATGAAAGCCGTCGGGCGCATGCCGGTGCGGGTAAACCGCGACGCGCCTGGGTTCCTCGCCAACCGGATTCAGCACGCACTCATGCGCGAAGCCTTCTCGGTGATTCAAGAAGGGCTGGGCACGGCCGAGGACGTGGATACCGCAGTGCGCTACGGCTTTGGCTTCCGCTACGTTGCGGCAGGCCCGATCCTGCAAAAGGAGTTCGCCGGACTGGACACACAGATTTCCGCTGCCCGCTCGATCTATCCGTCGCTATCGACCAGCGCCGAGCCCATTCGAATCTTGCAGGAAGTTGTCGCTGAGGGGCGGTTGGGGATGAAGACAGGTCACGGATTCTGGGAGTGGACGCCGGAGCAGATTAGTAAAGAGCGAGAGCGGTATGAGCGCACTCTGCTGGCAGCTCTGAAGCTGCTGCGCGAGTCGAAGGCGTCAACCGAAGAGTAAAAGCCGGATTGGCATCACGGCTGCCCTCGGCCGCACGAGCGGTGCGATACTAGAGGGGTTCAGCCGGCAGGAGGATAAAGTTGATTGAAAATGAAATAGGCAGCTTTGTCGGAAGGAAAGCCGCACTTGTGCTCGACAAAAAAGATAACGTCGCGGTTGCATTGGCCGACTTAGCCGCCGGCGATTCTTGTCTGGTTGCAGATGACGACGGCAGGAAGTACGAGGTGTCCGTCACAGAGAAGATCCCCTTCGGGCATAAGTTTGCTCTCGTCGGCCTTGAACAGGATTCAGCCGTCTACAAATATGGCGAAGAAATTGGCCGCATGAAAGCAGCGATTGAGAAGGGCGGATGGATCCATAATCACAACATGTATTGCGAGAGAGGAATGAAATAGATGGGAGACAAGTTTCTTGGCTACAGGAGAGAGAACGGGGCGGTAGGGGTCAGGAACCTGATTGCCATTATTCCATCGGTTTTCTGTTCCGCCAAAGTTGCCCAGCGCATTTCTGAAAGCGTTCCAGGTACAGTCCATTTCAGTCATCCCGTCGGCTGCAGCCAGGTGGGAGATGACTTGGATGTTACCGCAAACACGCTGATAGGCATCGGTCGCAACCCGAATTTTGCCGGTGTTGTGGTAGTGGGCCTTGGCTGCGAACGCTTCTCGCCACACGAGTTGGCCGAAGGTATCGCATCAACTGGCAAAATGCTGGAAACGGTGGTGATTCAGGATGAGGGCGATTCCCTGAAAACCATCGAACTGGGCACGCGCCATGCCCGCAGAATGCAGCAGGCGGCATCGCAGGAGCAGCGGCAAGAGACGGACGTCAGCGAGTTGATGATCGGCTTGAACTGCGGAGGCTCAGACGCCACCTCGGGCCTGGTAGCCAATCCCGCCCTCGGCATCGCGTCAGACAAACTGGTTGCGCAGGGTGGTTCCTCCATCCTGACTGAGCTGACAGAGTTGCTTGGCACCGAACACATCCTGGCGCGTCGCGCCGTGAACGAGCAGGTGGCGCAGGACATCCTCACCGTAATTCACAACATGGAAGAGCGCCTCACGCGGCAGACGCAGGCCTCAAGCAATGCCAAACGCAAACATCTGATCTCCACCGGCAACTACGATGGCGGACTCTCCAGCGTCGTTGAAAAATCCCTGGGCGGGATGAAAAAGTCTGGGAACGCACAGTTTGTTGAGGTGTTTAAGTATGGCAGTGCGCCGACCAAGAAAGGTCTGTTGCTTCTTGAGGGACCGGGCCATGACGGCGAAGCAACAACCGGAGAAGTAGCAGCCGGCGCGCAAATCATCTGTTTTCCCACCGGCAGGGGCACTCCCTCGGGCTTCCCTGGCGTGCCGGTTATCAAGATTACCGGGAATCCGCGCACCTATGAACGGATGAAAGAAAACATCGACATCAATGCAGGCAGGGTCATAACCGGCGAAAGATCGCTGCAGGAGATGGGTGCTGAGATTTACCAGGAAATCCTCTCCGTTGCGTCTGGAAAACTATCGAAGGCCGAAGTGCTTGGTCACGACGAGCAGTTCTGCATTACTCGCATGCCTTAACTTCTGGCTTCGACAGTGTGGGAGAACGGAGAACACGGTTGGTGCGCAACAAACGAATACGTCATCGTATTTCTGGACTCATGATGATTTCTGTGTACTCCCACAAATATCTAGCCTAAGATAGTGGCTCTGAAATCAGCGACTTAGTGGCGGGAACCGCGCCAGCCGGGAACACTCCCGGCTCGTTGTTTTTACTGAGCATAGGTGTCTGCCGAGGATTGTATTGATGGATTCACCTAGGAACAGTATGGGGAGAGTACTGTTAGCATTTTAATTTGCACCCCTATCAATCCATAAGGAAGCGGATGGCGAATACTGTCGATACAGAACGGCACCGTGGGGACGGGGAACTCCATCAGTTCGCCAACGCTTCCGAGAGCGGTGGAGCTCGAGCCGGAGAGACTCAGGGCATTGGCTTGGGCATTCGCTTCCGGCTCGCCTGTCTGGTTGCCGCCTGTGTGCTGCCCGTCTGGCTTGCGGCCGGCTTCCTCGTTTACCACGCTTACCAGAATAAGCGGGAGCTGATCGATAGCCACATGCTCGATACGGCGCGAGCTCTCGCCCTGGTGACCGACAAGGAACTGGGCAACATACAAGCGAGCTTGACAGTACTCGCCACCTCCCCCTCTCTCGACTCCGGCGATCTGGCGGCTTTTCATCGTCAGGCGCAGATGGTTCTGCGCGATTATGCGGGCGGTGACATTATCTTGGCGGACGCCACTGGCCAGGAATCTGTAAACTCATTCCTGCCATTCGGCACGACACTCCCCAAGCGCAATGTTCCCGATGCGGTGCGCCGTGTGTATGCTACGGGCAAGCCAAGCATTACAAATCTCTTCATCGGCGCTGTCACCGGACGGCCTTTGATCGGTGTGGACGTCCCGGTGTTCCGCAATGGCCGGGTGATCTACGACTTAACAATGACCCTGCCCGCCGATCGGCTCGCCGCCATTCTCTTGCATCAGCGACTCCCGCCTGAATGGATCGGAACCATCATGGACAGCAATTACGTGACTGTTGCCCGTACTCTGTTCCCGGAAAAGGTCATCGGGCAGCGTGCCACAAACGCCGCGAAGTGGGCAGCAGCTACAGAGGGTACGGAGACAGTCACCAACAACGAAGGGACCCTGATGTTCGACGCCTTCAGCCGGTCGGCGGACTCCGGTTGGACGGTGGTGATCGGTGTTCCTGAATCCATCGTAAGAGCAGAGCTCCAGCGCTGGCTCTGGTGGACGATTGCCGGAATGGTCCTGCTATCATTCACCGGAGTCTGGCTGGCTCTGCTGATCGCACGGAACGTCGCCCGTATAGAAGAGGCCTTGCGCCGTAATCGAGAGTGGCTGCACGTCACACTCACCAGCATTGGGGACGCGGTACTGACTGCGGATCAGAGTGGGAGGGTTACTTTCCTTAATCCTGTTGCCTCCTGGCTCACTGGCTGGGAACCACAGCAGGCCCAGGGCCAGCCTAGCCGGAGTGTACTGCAGGTTATCAACGAGCAGACGCGGGAACCGGCTGAGGATGTCGTGGCGCGAGTGCTGCGAGAGGGACGTGGCGTCGCACTCGCCAATCACACTGCGCTCGTGGCCAAGAACGGCCGCGAAATCCCTATCGAGGATAGCGCCGCGCCGATATTGGATAGAAAAGGCAACGTTGTTGGCGCAGTCCTTGTCTTTCACGATGTCGCCGAGAAGAGGCAGGCCCAGGAGGCCTTGCAACAGAGCGAAGCACAGTTCAGAACGCTGGCCGATTCCATTCCACAACTGGTGTGGATGGCAAACGCCGATGGCTGGATATTCTGGTACAACCAGCGCTGGTATGAATACACCGGGACCACTCCACAGCAGATGGAAGGCTGGGGCTGGCAGTCGGTTCACGACCCTGCAGAGTTGCCCATAGTAATGGAGCGGTGGAAGGCTTCAATCGCCAGCGGCGAGCCGTTCGATATGGTGTTCCCGTTGCGAGGGGCCGATGGCGTCTTTCACCCCTTCCTTTCCCGCGCGGTGCCATTGTTTGACTCGCAAGGGCGAGTGGTGCGCTGGTTCGGCACGAATACCGACATCAGCGCACAAAAGCAGGCCGAAGAGGCGCTTCTCCGCAGCGAAAAACTGGCGTCTGTGGGGCGCATGGCTTCCTCCATCGCCCACGAGATCAATAACCCATTGGAGACCATAGGCCACGCGGTTTATCTTGCTTCAACCGACTCCGGAATTTCAGAACAGGGCAAGTCGTATTTGAACATGGCTGTCCAGGAGTTGGAACGCGTTACGCACATCACAAGGCAGACGTTGGCATTCCATCGTGAGAACCGCACGCCGATGCCGATCGACTTGCGCGAATGCATAGACAGTGCCTTGAAGTTATTCGCCAACAGGTTAAGGTCCAGAGAGATTACGGTGGAAACACGCTATCTTGAAGTCGAGCGCGTCACGGCGCATAGTGGAGAGATTCGGCAGGTTATTGCTAATTTAATCTCAAACAGCATGGATGCCGTACCACGCCAAGGCAAGATACTGCTCCGCCTTTCACGGTCGATCGCAAAGGATGGATCTCGCCTGGTTCGTTTTACGATCGGCGACACTGGCTCAGGTATTCCGCGTGAACGGTTAGAGAAGATCTTCGAACCGTTCTTTACCACGAAGGATGTGGTCGGGACCGGCCTTGGACTTTGGATTACGAAACAGATCATTGAGAAACACAAGGCCCGGATTCGGGTTCGCAGCAAATCTGGACGAGGAACCGTCTTTTCAATTAGCTTTCCAACTGCGGAAGTAGCTACGCAAGTACTCTGAAAAGGGCCCTGATGACGACTGCATGGGAGAAGACAATACTGGTGGTGGATGACGAGCCTCCTCTGGCCGATACGCTTGCCACTATCTTCCAACGGGCCGGCTACACCGCCAGTGCCGTGTACAGCTGCGAAGAGGCACTCTCTCGCATTGCGGCCAGTCAACCTTCGCTCATCATCTCGGATGTTGTTATGCCCGGCATGAACGGCATTGCATTTGCCAGGACACTCCGAGTGTCTTACCCGGACTGCCCGATTTTGCTGTTTTCCGGCAATGCAGATACGCAGGAGCTACTGGACGCAGCGCAGCAGGAAGGTCATGTATTCGAGGTGCTGGCGAAACCAGTCCCTCCGTCGCAGATGCTTGCGAAAGTCGCCGCCCTGCTTGACCAGAATTGCTAGTCCCTCTCTTGATCCGACTCGCGCTCGCGAAGACCACGAGAACAGGCAGCAAGATCAGCCTGTCCAACAATCTCTGCAAATTACTGAAGGAAAAAAGAGGTATGGTGCGCCCGGCGAGATTCGAACTCACGACCTAACGCTTCGGAGGCGTTCGCTCTATCCAGCTGAGCTACGGGCGCGCAAGGCCATTATACCTGAGCCGATGCCGCGCGCGTTCCAGTTGACAGCTGCAGCAAAAGAAAGCGGCACCTTCTAGCGCAGCAGCAGGTAGATTGCGATCCAAAGTGGAGCTGACAACGCGCCTGCAAACAGCAATCCACGGACTCCGCCCAAAATGCGGTCCGGCCCTCGATCCGAAACCGGGAACTCCGGTTCGCTCGGATACGCGCGGTAGTGTCGAGGAACTCGTGGAAGATCGGAATACTTTCGTGCGTACATCGTCAGGCCGCCTCTCATGGCGCAATTCAGCTTCATTTATGAGAGCGAAGGCGAAATTCAGGTTGCCTGTTTCCTTGGAATTATTCGCGCCGAGGCCTGAACCAAGTGCGTCAACCCGCCGCCGCGCGGAAGCAGTCATACTCTAGCAGTGACTCCCGCCCCAAAGTCCGTTGCGCAACCGGCCGTGCAAACGACAGCGCAGAACCGCGCCCTCGCCGCCTTTGCCGTTTATCTGCGCGTGGAAAAGGGCTTGGCTCCGCTTACTGTGAGCTCCTATGGCGGAGACCTGAAACTTTGGGCAGAGTTCCTGGCGACGCGCCAGAAAACGGTGCTTACTGCGCAGCGCGAAGATCTCAAGGCACTATTGCTGCACCTGCTCGGCCACGGCATGGATTCGCGCTCAATCGCCCGCAAGCTCTCCGCTCTGCGCCAGTTCTACCGCTATCTGCTGTTGGATAAGCTGATCGACCACGATCCCACCCTGGACATCGACAGCCCCAAGCAGTGGAAAGTGTTGCCCAAGGCGCTCTCCGAGGAGGAGATCGTCGAACTGGTCGAAAGTCCCGGCAAGCGCGACGCGGACGCCAACCAGTCGCGCATCTCGCAGGTGCTGGCCTTGCGTGATCGCGCCATGCTCGAGGTCCTCTACGCCGCCGCCATGCGGGTTAGCGAGTTGGTGGATGTGCGCGTTGAAGATACCAAGCTCGAACTCGGATACATGCTGGTGCGGGGCAAGGGAGACAAGGAACGCATCGTTCCTCTTGGCGCTCCCGCGCAGCAAGCGCTCGCCACATATATGCACGATGCTCGTCCGCTTCTGGTTGGCCGCAGAAACGCCGCTGAGTTATTCCTGGCGCGTGGCGGCCACAAGCTCACCCGCGAGCGCATCTGGATGATTGTGAACCTCGCCTCCAACGCCGCCGGACGCCACGCCTCGCCTCACATGCTGCGCCACTCGGCGGCCACTCACATGGTCTCCCACGGAGCCGATCTGCGCACCGTGCAAACCGTGCTGGGCCACGCCGACATCGGTACCACCCAGGTCTACACGCACGTTGCGCTGGACCGACTGCAGAAGGTGTACGCCGCGCACCATCCCCGTGCCCATGTGCGCACCCCGCGCAAGGATGAGCCCCAGTGAGCAACGCCGATAGCACACCATCCCCATCCGGTCCCGTCCAGACTCCGGTGGCCATTGCCTTGGCTGGCTTCCTGCGCACGCTGACCCAGCGCAACGCATCGCCGCACACCATCAAGGCCTATCGCACCGATCTCGCTGAGTTCGTCACCTTCGTCGGTCCAGAAGAACTCCGTGCCATCGACCACATTTTGATCCGCGCTTTCCTCGGGCAGCTGTACGAGCGCGGATTGAGCAAGACCTCGGTGGCGCGAGCGCTTTCCTCCCTGCGTTCGTTCTTTAAGTGGATGGGCCGCGAGCACAGCATCGAATCGAACCCCGCGCTGTTGGTCGCCGCTCCCAAACTGCCGAAACGGCTGCCCCGCGTGCCCACCATGGAGGAGATGAACTCCGTGCTCGATGCGGAGATGCCGCCGGAAGCAGCCTTTGCCCCGCGTGACCGCCTGATCCTCGAACTGCTGTATGGCTGCGGCATCCGTAACAGTGAGCTGACAGGCATCAACGTCGATGACATGCATCTGCGCCAGGGGCTGATCCTGGTGCGCGGCAAAGGCAAGAAGCAGCGCATGGTTCCCTTTGGAGATTCGGCGCAGGTCGCGCTGCGCGATTACCTGCCGCATCGCGCCCGCACGCTGGAGCAGAACCGGCGCACCGCGGAGTCCGCGCTGCTGATCAATTTGCGCGGCAGCCGGCTCACCACGCGCAGCGTGGGGCGAATCGTCAAGTCCATTGCCATTGCAGGCGGCCTGCCTCGCGAGGTGCATCCCCACACCTTGCGCCACGCCTTCGGCACTCACATGCTGGAGGAAGGCGCGGACCTGCGCGCCATTCAGGAGCTGCTAGGCCACGAGCGTCTCTCCACCACGCAGCGGTACACCCAACTCACCACCAAACAGGTGCTCGACGTTTACGACAAGACGCATCCCCGGGCAAAGTAAGCGCGTGCAGCCGGAGCGGCGCTCCGTTGCCGCGTGCCTACCGTGGACCGCAAGACCGCTTCGTTTGCGTTAAGCGGTGGTGAGCTCAGCAGGCTCTTTGGGCTTCGAGTGGCTCGCCAACTCATTCCACATCTCCACGACCTGGCTGCGGAGTTCCTCGGTGAGGCGCTCGTATGCCTGCTCAGGCTTCTCACTCAGGTCCGGATAGATCGGCTTGCCGACACGAATGCGCAGCGGATGAAAGCCTTGGAAGCCCTTTCCACGAGGCCAGCACTGATGAAAACCAAACTCCGCCACCGGGATGATGGGAACGTTGAGATGCAGCGAAAGAATCGCCGCGCCCTTCTTGAATTTTTTCGGCGGCCCTTCAATGGAGCGCTCACCCTCGGGATACATGACGAGGATTTTTCCGGCGCGCAAACCGTACGCTCCGGCACGCATGGCCGGCACAAGGTTCGAATCCGGATCGACAGGAATGAGGTGTAGGAACTGGGCGAATTTTCGCATTGCTCCGGAGCCGAAAATCTCGCTGGTCCCCACGTAAAAGACATTGTGAAACGCCTTCCAAGGGAGTGCGGCGGTCAGAATCGGCGCATCCATGTAGCTGGAGTGGTTCGGGCATATCACGCACGGTCCTTCGGGCAGATTCTCCATGCCTTCCACGCGCAGCTTGAAGAGAACGTGCGAAGCCCACTTGACGCCTTTGCCACACAACCACCAGAAAAACCCTACCACCGGACGCTCATGGGTTATGGCGAGCACCTCCGGATCGGTAGTTTCTCCTTCAAACACCGTGCTCCAGCCCGGAGCCTGGCGCGCGGCTTTACCCATGTTTTTGCGAACCACATCCACCAGCTCTCGAACCGTATAAACTTCGCTGGCGACCGAATCTTCTACCTCCGCACCCATGCTATGCGTCAGATCCGTGAGCAACTCGACGCGCTCCATGGAATCCAGTCCGAGATCCAACTCAAGGCTGTCGTCCGGATGGATCTGTTTCTGTCGGTCCTTTCCGGCTGCATCGGCGATCACCTTCAAGGCGCGCTGCACATCGGGAGTTGCCAGCCAGATACGGTCGTCATCGGAGAACGCCCGCTCCTTGGCCGTGATCTCTTCCACCTTGCCGCTGGCATACATCGCCAGCAATTTCTTCTCGATCTCATTGCGGCGCAGCTTGCGCGTGGTTGTACGCGGAAGATCGTCCTGCCAGATGTCGTACGAGAGAATTCGCTTGGTAGCTGGCAGCGTTGCGGAGATGCCATCCACATCGTAGCGGATGACCTCACGAATGTTGACGATCTTGTGCTCACGGAGCACGTCGAAGTTGGGCACTATCACGCCGTGCAGACGCTCACTGAGAGGCTCGCCGGGCTTGCGGCTTTCAAGGCCAAGAACGCAAAGCTCCTTGATCCACGGCGAGCGCAGATAATAACTTTCAATCTCTTCCGGATAAATATTTTTCCCGGAGCTGAGAACGATCACATCCTTGGCGCGTCCGGTGATGAAGTAGTTGCCCCGGTCGTCCACATAGCCCAGATCGCCGGTGTAAAGCCAGCCATCCTTCAGAACTTCGGCGGTTGCTTCCGGACGGTTGTAATAGCCCTTCATAATGGTTGGCCCGGAGAGCGCGATCTCTCCCACAAGTTGCCCATTCTCGTCCAACTTGGGATCGATCAGCTTTGCCTGCAATCCTGGCAGCGGAGGACCGATGGAGCCCATGACATTGGCTTCCAGAGGCGTACAGAAACAGCCGCTGGTAGTCTCGGTCATGCCGAAGGCTTGCAACATCTGGAAACCGAGGGCTTCAATGTCACGCCCAATCTGCGCGTCAAATCGCGAACCGCCGGTGACAAAGAAGCGTATTTGGGGCCCAAGCTGAACGTGGACCTTCTTGAAAAACACCTTGCCGAGATTGAAGCCCATCTTCTGCGAGATCGCACTGAGCTTGAGCATCACCGCAAAGATCTTTTCCGCGAGACGGCCCTTCTTGGAAACTTCTCCAAAAATACGCTCATGGATGAGATAGAAAAACTGAGGAACGCAGCAGAAGATTGTAATGCCGCGCTCGCGCAGTGCAAGCGTCAATTCCTGTGTGTTCAGCGAATCAAGAAAGACCACCTTGGCGCCATTACCAAGCGGTAGATAGATGTTGACCATCTGCGCCAGCACATGGAAGAGCGGTAACACTCCCAGTAACCCGTCACCGGGACCTACGTGAACGAACCGGTGAACGCACTCCAGCTCAGCCGTCAAATTGCCATCGGTGAGCATGACGCCTTTGGGGTCGCTGGTGGTTCCCGAGGTATAAATGATCGCCAAAACATCATCCGATTGCACTTGCACCGGAACAAAATCAGGATGCGCATCCAGCACCATGTCCACTACGTAAGGCAAGTCTTCGTGCTGCGTCTCCAGAGTTGCCAACTGAATCGGCCGGCCGGCAATCGCCTCTTGAGCCACCGCGAAGCAGCGTTCGTCGGCAAAGAGCAGGGTTGCGCCGCAGTCGTCGAGCAGCTTTCCAACCTGGTATGCGGTGAAAGCCGTGTCGAGTGGAACCGCGGTATTGCCGCTGGCGACAATCCCCAAAAAGGTTGCGACCCAGCTTGGACTATTGAAGGCGAGGATGGCGCAACGTGTGCCTCCGGCTACGCCCGCGCCAATGCCGGAGCATACCAGCCATTCGCCCACACCATCGGCAAAGCGCCGGAGCTGCTGATAGGTAAAACTTTCAACGGTGTGGCCGTCGGCAGTGGTGATGACGCTGGAAAGCGGCGATTGTAGCGCCGACGTTCCGGGCTGACGCTGAATTCCGACTGCCACGGCCGTCGGCCAGCGCTCCACGGACTCTAGAAAGCAACTGTAGAACATAGGGTCTCTCAGCTACAGGATACAGGCGGGAACACGCCTGCGACAGAGTTTATAGCACGAGAGGAAAACATCGGCAGCGAATATTCTATCGGCTCATCGATGACGAGCGTTACTGGCGTGGTTGCAGCATTGCCGTCCAGCCAAGAGCTACATTCTAGAGGTGGGTGAGCCTTCGGCGAGCTCGCGCAGGTTATCGAAGATGGCAAGCTCCCCGCAGGGACGCTTGAGCGTCTCGTGCAGCGAAAACGTTACGGAAAAATGAGGTGTGCGAGTGCGAAACGACACTGCAAGAAATTCAAGTTCCCGGTTCGATACCACGCAACTCATGCGGCCTGCAATCTCCGGATCCCACTCGGGCTGAGTGGAGATAAACAGGGATGCAACCGGATACGTGGCCCAGCTGCTTGCATTGCCCGTCCATCGACGGGTCAGCCCGGTCCATCGGGTACGGCCGATCTCTACGTTGCACTGCGGCGGGGAAATGAGATTTGCTTCGAAGGTGAGTGTTTCCTGCCGTTGCCGCCAGCGCCACGCCGCCCACCGCGCAGGCATCTGTCGAGGTGCAAGGCACGTGTCCAGGGAAGGCTGACGGAAGCCGCAACCCGGCAGCTCCAAACGCGACCTGAAGCGCGATGCGCCGGTCCATTCAACTTCGCTGATCCGGCCATGGGAGACGATCGCCCCCTCCAGCCAGCGCAGCACGCGCCGCGCGCGCCGCCGGTTGAAGTACAGAAACGACCAGTACCAGGCGACGCAGGCCAAGATTCCCAGACTCACGGCGATGAGCGCGAACTGCAGCATAACTGCGGTGTGGGATGCAGTCGAGGCCGCTGCGAGATGCTATTGCCGATTCGCACCCTGTGAATTACGTCTGCGACCGCGACGACAGCAGCTCGGTTCCGTGCTATTTCTGAGGAGGCATGCTCGAATCCACCACATAGTACCTGTTCTGGCCTCCGGGCCGGATGTTATTGCGCTCAAAACAGTCCTTGATGCGGCGGCGGAGTTCGCGGCTGACCGCATACTGCTGGCCCGGGCGGGTCTTCACCAGCATCAGGTAATCCACTTCGCTGCCGGTCACGCGGTCGATGCCAGGCACCTGCGGGTCTGCCACAATGGCCGAGCGGAAGGCTTCATCGTTGCGCATCTCGGCGCCAATCTGCTGCAAAATTTCGATCACGCGGTCGCTGTTCTCCTGGTAATCGACGGCCACTTGCATGGCAATCTGCGTCCAGTCGCGGGTCATATTGGTGACTGCCGTGATGGTTGAGTTCGGGATGGTATGCACCGAACCATTGTCATCCCTTAACACCGTGCGGCGCAGGGTTAGCGTCTCAACCGAGCCCTGAAAGGCGCCAATTTTGACGACGTCCCCCACATCAAACCAGTTCTCCACCAGGATAAAAAATCCATTCAGGACGTCATGTACCAGAGTCTGTGCGCCAAAACCTACGGCAAGGCCGGCGATTCCGGCACTGGCCAGCAACGGCTCCACGTGAATGCCCAAGTCGAAGAGCACGGTAACCACCGCAATGAAGACGATTGCCGTCAATCCAACACTATGGATAATCGACGAAATCGTGCGGAGCTGCTGCACCCGCACCGCAGAGGTAACCAGGTTCGACTGATTGACTCGCGCCAGCCTCCGTCCCGCGAGATTCAGAATGCGGATGAGGATGACGGCGACAACCACGGTGACAAGAATCTTCGGTAGCTTGTCATGCACCAGGACGTAGATGTCCTGATACCAGTCATTCAGCCGGAACAGATCGTGCCACGAGTGCGAAAGCTGAGTAGGATTCACGACTGCGGATTATAAATCGTCCCCGGCTGAGGCGTATTCTATAATCCGGCTCTCTCTTCCATCGCATCTCAATCGCATCGAGGTTGAATGCCATGCATAGCCTTCGTTTGCTTGGGATCGCGACTCTCCTTCTCTCCTGTTTCCTGAATTCGGCATGGGCCCAATTCGTTCCCGGCCAAAACCCTATACCGGGTGCCGACAACGCCGCCGGGCAGACTCAACAGGACGCGGAAATGGAGCGGCAACTAGCGATAGCGCGCCAGAAAAAACGCTTCGACGACGTTAAGCGCGAGTCGCAGAAACTGTTGGAGTTGGCGACCGAGTTGAAACAGTACGTGGACAGGTCCGGCGAAGGCGTTCTCTCCCTCGAAGTCGTTCGGAAAGCAGAAGAAATGGAGAAGCTGGCACGGCAAGTCAAGAACAATATGCGCGGACAATAGAAATTCGTTATCCCCGCGCCGGAGTAGGAATTGACGTTGCTAGGTGTGTCAAGTCATTGATCCGAAATTGCCTTACGTGATATAAGTTTTTCGTACCCGAGAGTGGCTGACGAGCGTCGCTAGCGGGGAGGGGGAGCGCCTCGCAAGCAGTTCCCTGTGACACCCAACGCGGCCAAACCTCATCGTTCCTTTGAAGTGGAAGCGCGTTTCGGGTTCAGTTGCTGTGTGTCCCGAAACTTTTACCGGGTGGTTCTGCCGCACTGGTTTAGGCGCACGGCCATTTGAATGGGTAGTAATAACCCGTAACGAGTTTGAACTCGGAGGAATCGTATGAATTTGTGGCTCTCGCAGAGCCTCACTTCCTTGTGCCGTATGAGCAAGTTTTCCCTGCTCCGTCGCGGCATGTCGCTGATCACCCTGGCTCTCTTTACCTCCGTCGCAGCACTGGCCGAACCGGGCGGCGGCGAAGCAGCACTGAAGCTTCCCAACCTTCGCAGTGTCAGCTTCTTCAACGAAGCTATCAACGGACACAACCTGTTGCTGATCGGCATCCTGTTCTGCGTCTTCGGACTGCTGTTTGGCTTGGCGATCTACGTCCACCTGAAAAACCTGCCAGTCCATTCCGCCATGCTCGAAATCTCCGAGCTGATCTATGAGACCTGTAAGACTTACTTGGTCACCCAGGGCAAATTCATACTTATTCTGTGGGCATTCATAGCCGTAATCATAGCGGCCTATTTTGGCTGGCTTGCCCCGGTTCCGGACAAACCGGTCGCGGTCACACTGCCGATCATTCTGGGCTTCAGCCTGGTGGGCATCGCCGGAAGCTATGGCGTGGCCTGGTTCGGCATTCGCGTCAACACCTTTGCCAACTCGCGCACCGCTTTTGCCGGTCTGCGCGGCAAGCCCTTCCCTTGTTATGACATTCCGCTAAAAGCCGGCATGAGCATTGGCATGATGCTGATCAGCGTCGAATTGCTGATCATGCTCTGCATTCTGCTCTTCATCCCCGGCGATTATGCCGGTCCATGCTTCATCGGCTTTGCCATTGGCGAGTCGCTGGGCGCAGCCGCGCTCCGTATCGCAGGCGGCATCTTTACCAAGATCGCCGACATCGGCTCCGATTTAATGAAGATCGTCTTCAAGATCAAGGAAGACGATGCGCGCAACCCAGGCGTGATTGCCGATTGCACGGGCGATAACGCAGGCGACTCGGTTGGACCCTCTGCCGACGGCTTTGAGACCTACGGCGTCACCGGCGTCGCGCTGATCACCTTCATTCTGCTTGGCGTGCACGACCCGATCGTACAGGTACAGTTGCTGGTCTGGATCTTCGTCATGCGCGTCATGATGCTGGTGGCCAGCGCCGGTTCCTACTTCCTGAACCATGCATTTGCCAAGGCCAAGTACGGCACGAGCGACACGATGAACTTCGAGGCGCCGCTGACCTCACTGGTGTGGCTGACCTCGGTGGTCTCTATCGCTTTGACTTACATTGCCAGCTACCTGATGATTCCCACCCTTGGCGGCGATTCGACGCTGTGGTGGAAGCTGGCTTCGATCATCAGTTGCGGGACCCTGGCAGGAGCCGTAATTCCGGAGCTGGTAAAGGTCTTCACCTCTACCTCCAGCGACCACGTGCAGGAAGTAGTTACCGCCTCGCAAGAGGGCGGCGCGTCACTGAACATCCTCTCCGGTTTTGTGGCGGGCAACTTCTCCGCTTACTGGCTGGGTCTGGCGATGGTCGCGCTGATGTCTATTGCCTACTTCGTGAGTCTGCATGGATTAGCTGCGCTTATGCTGGTTCCGGCGGTGTTTGCCTTCGGCCTGGTGGCTTTCGGATTCCTCGGAATGGGGCCGGTGACCATCGCAGTTGATTCCTATGGCCCGGTCACCGACAACGCACAGTCTGTCTATGAGCTTTCGCTGATCGAGCAAGTTCCCAACGTCAAGGCACAGGTCAAAAAGGACTTCGGCTTCGACGTGAACTTTGATCGCGCGAAGGACCTGCTGGAAGAAAATGACGGCGCGGGCAACACCTTCAAGGCGACCGCCAAGCCGGTGTTGATCGGCACTGCCGTCGTCGGTGCCACCACGATGATCTTCTCGATCATCATGGGCCTTACCGGCGGACTCACCCATGATGTTGAAAAGTTGTCCCTGCTCTACGCACCCTTCGTCCTCGGCCTCATCACGGGCGGCGCCATGATCTACTGGTTCACTGGTGCGGCGACCCAGGCGGTCTCCACGGGCGCTTACCGGGCGGTGGAGTTCATCAAGGACAACATCAAGCTGGAAGGCGCGGAAAAGGCCAGCGTGGAAGACTCCAAGAAGGTGGTTGAAATCTGCACGCAGTATGCGCAGAAGGGCATGTTCAACATCTTCCTCGCGGTCTTCTTTGCGACTCTTGCCTTCGCCTTCATCGAGCCGTTCTACTTCATTGGATACCTATTCTCCATCGCGATCTTCGGCTTGTATCAGGCCATCTTTATGGCCGATGCCGGTGGCGCGTGGGACAACGCCAAGAAGATCGTAGAGACCGAACTCAAGGCCAAGGGCACTCCGCTGCATGACGCCTGCGTGGTGGGCGATACGGTGGGCGACCCGTTCAAGGACACCTCTTCGGTAGCCATGAACCCGGTCATCAAGTTCACTACCCTCTTCGGATTGCTGGCCGTGCCTTTGGGCGTGACTCTGACCGCGAGGAGCCCGCTGGCGACCCATGTGCTGGCACTGTGCTTCTTCCTGGTGTCGGTCACCTTTGTATGGCGCAGCTTCTACAAGATGCGCATCGTACGGGCGCTTGCGGCCGATACAAAGGCAGCAGCTACCGGCAAGTAATCAACCAACCGAAAGCAAACGGGAGCGCCATCCTTCGGGGTGGCGTTTCTGTTTTTGCTCATTCGCAGAACGGGTAACGCTGCGCTGCCGGCCGCGGGCGCCAAGTCGGCCGCGAGCGCTAGGCTCCTGCTATTCTGTTGCCATGGACCCTATAGCGCTGACTTGTCAGCTTATTGATATCGAATCCATCACCGGCAAGGAAGGCAACGCGGCCAGCTTTCTCGCCAATCATCTGGAGGAGCTCGGCTACCTCGTCGAACGCATGCCAGTGCAGGGCGAGCGCTTCAACGTCTTCGCAAAGCCTGCGAATGTAGACGAACCCGCGCTGGTCTTTTCCACTCACATCGACACGGTCCCGCCATTTCTGCCTTCACGCGAGGACGCCGCGAACATCTACGGACGCGGCGCCTGTGACGCCAAGGGAATCATTGCCGCTCAGGTTGCTGCCTGCGAACGGCTGCGCATGGCCGGGAAGTCCGCCGGATTGCTCTTCGTCGTCGGCGAAGAGCGCGACTCGCTAGGCGCAACCATCGCCAATCAAAACCCGCGCGGCTCGCGTTTCCTGGTTAACGGGGAGCCCACGGAAAACCACATCGCACTGGCCTCCAAGGGCGCGCTACGTGTGGAAGTGACGGCGCACGGACGCATGGCGCACTCTGCCTATCCGGAGTTAGGCGAGTCCGCGATTGAGAAGCTGCTAGACGCGCTGCAGGCTCTGCGAGCCATGGAACTGCCGCACAATCCGGATATTGGCCCCAGCACAGTCAACATCGGCATCATCGAAGGCGGAAGCGCCACCAACGTAATTCCGGACTTTGCCAAGGCACAGTTGCTCTATCGCCTGGTCGCCCCGTCTGAGGAACTTCGGCAGGCAATCGTTTCTGCCGTAGGCCCGCTGGCCGAAGTGGAGTTCGTTCTGGACATCCCCTACATGCGCTTCCTCACCGTTCCCGGCATCCCTACCATGACGGCGTCGTTCACCACCGATATCCCCAAGCTGTCCTCCTGGGGGCGGCCCGTGCTGCTGGGTCCGGGCTCCATTCTAGTGGCGCACACCGAGCGCGAGTTTCTGGCCAAGGCAGAGCTGATGCAGGCCATCGAATTGTATGTGCACATTGGGACATTTCTCCTGAGCTGATTGCTCAGTGAGACACTTACACCACGAGAGAACGCGCGGACCAAAAAGTACATGGAGGATACCGGGGAGGCATCCTCCAACTGTAAGCGTATTTATTAATCCTGTAACTGGCCGGTTAGATAATTGTTGTAGGCGGCCAAGTCGAGCAAACCATGTCCGCTGAGGTTGAAGAGGATCACTTTCTTGCGGCCTTCCTCGCGCGCCTTGACGGCCTCATCCACTACGGCGCGAATCGCGTGCGACGACTCCGGCGCAGGTATCAGCCCTTCGGTGCGAGCAAAGAGCACGGCCGCCTCGAAGACCGAGGTTTGCGGGTAAGCAACGGCTTCGAGCAGTCCAAGCTTGTAGGCATGGCTTACCACGGGAGACATACCGTGGTAGCGGAGCCCACCAGCGTGGATCGATGGCGGCATGAAGTCGTGGCCCAGCGTGTACATGTTCATCAGAGGCGTCATGCCGGCGGTATCGCCGAAATCGTAACGCAACTCTCCCTTGGTGAGCGACGGACAGGATGAGGGTTCCACGGCAATGATGCGATATTGCTTGCCTTCGGTGATCTTCTTGCGGAGGAATGGGAAGCCGATTCCGGCGAAGTTGCTGCCGCCGCCCGCGCAGCCCACCACGATGTCTGGTTCTTCGCCCGCCTCCTCCATCTGTTGGATTGATTCCTGGCCAATCACCGTCTGGTGCAGGCACACATGGTTTAACACGCTACCGAGCGAATACTTGGTGCCCGGATGCGTGACTGTGTTCTCGATTGCCTCACTAATGGCGATGCCAAGGCTGCCCGCGCAGCCGGGATCCTCAGCCAACTGCTTGCGCCCGAATGCCGTCTGGTCACTGGGACTGGCATACACGGTTGCACCGTAGGTCTGCATCATAAGACGGCGATACGGCTTCTGGTCATGGCTCACGCGGACCATCCACACGGCGCACTCCAGCCCGAAAAGCTGACAGGCCATTGCCAGCGAGGTACCCCACTGTCCCGCGCCAGTCTCAGTGGAGAGGCGGCGCGTGCCTGCGATTTTGTTGTAATACGCCTGCGGAACCGCAGTGTTCGGTTTGTGGCTGCCCACCGGGTTGTCGCCTTCGTATTTGTAGTAGATATGCGCTGGCGTGTTCAGCGCTTTTTCAAGGCGAACCGCCCGCAGCAGTGGCGTAGGACGCCACAACGCGTACACATTACGTACTTCCTCGGGAATCTCAATCCAGCGCTCCGTGCTCATTTCCTGCGCTACCAGGTTTTCAGGAAAGATGGCGTACATGTCCGCCGGCGAGATAGGCTGGCGCGTACCGGGATGAAGCGGCGGCGACATGGGCTCGGAGAAATCCGCAGTCAAGTTGTACCAATGAGTAGGAATAGAGGATTGCGGCAATACGAAACGAGTCTGCATAGCCTATGAGCCTTCCCGTATGGATTGAATAAACTGAGGGTAATTGAGCAGTTCCGGTGGGTCAACGTTTTCGCGCAACAGAGCTGCGATTTTCAACCCCGCTCAGGTTCCCAGGCCCTCTTCGAGTTACACTGATCGGCATGAGCACGAGCCAGCCGAACGCTCTCGTCCACGCCTCCTCTGCCTACCTCCGATCCGCAATGCACCAGCCCACCCAGTGGCACGAGTGGGGGCAGGAGGCATTCGCGATTGCCAAAGCCGAAAACAAACCCATCCTGCTCGACGTGGGAGCCGTGTGGTGCCACTGGTGCCACGTCATGGATCGCGAGTCGTATGAGTCCGCTGAGACCGCCGCAATTCTGAACGCCAACTATGTCGCCGTAAAGGTGGACCGCGATGAGCGTCCGGATGTGGACGCGCGTTACCAGGCGGCGGTTGCAGCAATCAGCGGGCGGGGCGGATGGCCGCTCACGGTCTTCCTCACTCCGGATGGCAAACCATTTTTCGGCGGCACCTACTTCCCTCCGCAAGATGCTTATGGCCGTCCCAGCTTCCGGCAGATTCTCCTGGCGATTGCACAAGCTTTCCGCGAGCGCCGTGAGGAAGTGGAAACCGAAAGCGAAGGACTGATGCACGCCCTCGCGCACTCCGAGGGAATGCTCGGCCATAGTGGCGAGTTCTCGCCGCGAATCATAGAGCAGATGGTGCAAGCCGCGCTCGGTGCCTTTGACCGCGAAAATGGCGGCTTCAGCCGCGCCCCAAAATTTCCGCATCCGCCGGTTATCGATCTGCTGCTTGACTGGTATGCGCGCACCGGCGAAGAGCAGGTGGGCAAGGTGGTGATCACCACGTTGGAAAAGATGGCGCGAGGCGGAGTCTACGACCAGCTTGCCGGAGGCTTCCATCGCTACTCGGTTGATGAACACTGGTGCGTGCCGCACTTCGAGAAAATGGCATACGACAACTCCGAGTTGCTGAAGAACTATGTCCATGCCTGGCAGGCCACCGGCAATCCCTTCTTCGCCGATGTGGCGCGCGACATTCTGCGCTGGCTGCGCGAGTGGCTCAGCGACCGCCCGCGCGGCGGCTACTACGGCTCGCAGGACGCGGACATCGATCTCGACGACGACGGCGGCTATTTCACCTGGACTCTGGAAGAAGCTCGCGCCGTGTTGACTGCGGACGAACTCGCCGCCGCCGCCGCGCATTACGACATTGGCGATCGCGGCGAGATGCCACACGATCCCGCAAGAAACGTGTTGTGGGTGAGTAAATCCGTCGAGCAGATTGCGGCGGATCAGAATCGCGCGCGCGAAACGACTGCGGAGCTACTAGATGCGGCGAAGACAAAGCTCTACGCGGCGCGGCTGCAAAGGCCGATGCCGTTCATCGACCGCACCCTCTACACCAATTGGAATGCGCTCTGCATCTCCGCCGTATTGCAGGCCGCACGCGTGCTGGGAGAAATCGCCGAAGAACAGTTTGCGCTACGCTCGCTCGACCGTCTGCTCAATGAGGCCTACCAACCCGAACGCGGACTGCTCCACATCATTGCCTATGCCGAAGACGGAGCCAGCCAGCGGCCCGCCGGTGTGCTCGACGATTATGCCTTCACCATCCTGGCGTGTCTTGACGCCTACGAGACGACTAGCAATCTGCGCTACTTCGCCCGAGCACAGGAGATTGCCGCACGCATGATATCCGGCTTCTACGATGAGACGGACGGCGGCTTCTTCGATCTCGATAGCACCTCGCCCGCGGAATCCGCCGGAGCACTGACTGCGCGGCGTAAGCCGTTCCAGGATTCCCCAACTCCCGCGGGCAACCCTGCCGCCGCAATTGCGCTGATGCGCCTGTACGCGCTCAACGGAGACGCTCATCTGCAGAAACTGGCCAAGGATACGTTAGAGGTCTTTGCCGGAGTCGCTGAACAGTTCGGCATCTACGCCGGCACTTACGGGATCGCATCGGTGTGGATGGCGCGCGCCTATACGCAGGTCATCGTAATCGGCGAAGGTGCGGAGGCGGACAAGTTGTACGCAGAGGCGCTTGCTCCCTTTGCGCTGAATAAAATTGTGCTCCGCGTAAAGGACGCCGCAAACCTGCAGACTGCGCTCCCTCCCACGCTCGCGGAAACCATCTCTGCTGTTCCTGGATTGCAGGAAGGCGGCGCGGTGGCCATGCTCTGCAGCGGTTTCACCTGCCAACCTCCTATTCGCACGGCCAACGCGTTGCGGGAGGCCCTGCGGAACGCGATTACGCAGAGCAGTTGAATGCCTTCGAGCAGCCCTGCCGCACGGTGCGCCTTTGCTGGCCGCAGGAATTGTAGCGTTCCACTCGACCGGCAGCGTTGCTTCGCGCTAGAGTGAGAACATGCCCACAAATGCGAAGAACCTGAAAAAGACCGCCGCAAGCAAGAAAGCGGCGAAAAAGAGCTCGACCAAAAGATCCTCACCGGCCTCGGCCAAAACCGCAACTCCCAAAGCCGAAAATGGCAGCTTTCACCCCGGAACTTACACTGTGCCGCGCGGACACGTGAGCATCGCGGTACCCACCTTCTGGAGTTTGCGCCAGACCAACGACGACATTCAGGTGGAGTCCGAAGCCAGTGAGACCACGGTCATCGTGACGGCTTACCATCGCAACGCAGATGTGAAGTCGCTGGATGCACGCGACTACCTGAAACACTTTCTCGATACTGCTCCCGTGGCCGGACGCCTGCAGACCGGCGATAGCACCAAACAGCGGGCCAGCGCGCGTTTTCGCGACGAGGAAGGCGACAACTGGTTCGTCCGCTTCATCTCCAATGGGAAAACTCTGTTGCTGGCGACCTGCCACTCCAATCGTCCACTGACCTCGCGCGAAGGTAAGACCGGAGTCGCTGTGCTGGACTCAATCCAGTTGAAGGCGCGGGGGTGAGTTCGCACCAAGGCAGCATTGAGTCGTTCTTCCTGGAAGGCGAAACCGGAAGGCTGGAGGCGCTGCTGAACCTGGGCACACCCGACGCAAAATATGCGTGCGTGGTGTGCCATCCGCATCCGCTCTTCGGCGGAACGATGCACAATAAAGTTGTCTTCCACGCGATGAAGGCGTTGAATGCATTCGGGTTTCCGGTTCTGCGTTTTAACTTTCGTGGGGCGGGCGCCAGTGCTGGAGTACACGACTACGGCCGCGGAGAAATTGCCGACGTGAGAGTGGCGCTCGACTATTTGGCCGAGCGATTCTCCCTGCCCATCCTCTTCGCTGGATTCTCATTTGGCGCAGCCATCGGGTTGCGTGCGGCGGTGCCGCACCGCCGGGTGGAAGCACTGATCGCGCTGGGGATTCCGCTGAATGCTGATGGCCGTGAATACACCTACGCGCTGCTGCGGGAGAGCGAGCAGCCCAAGCTTTTTCTAAGCGGCGCACGCGATCAATTTGCATCGCCTGAACAACTGGCGCAGGTATTTGCCAACGCAGCCGAACCAAAGCGTCTGGTCGTGATTCCGGAAGCCGACCATTTTTTTACCGGACACCTGGAGGAAATGCGCAACGCCTTGAGTCTCTGGGTGCGCGAACTTCTGGGTCCGGTGCTTCCTGCCGTATAATCTCGCGCATGAAGGTACTCAACGAAGCCGCCACGGCGGAATGTATGACGCGCGAAATGCGTG
Organism: uncultured Acidobacteriaceae bacterium; assembly: GCA_964559875.1. Taxonomy (GTDB): domain Bacteria; phylum Acidobacteriota; class Terriglobia; order Terriglobales; family Acidobacteriaceae; genus TOLSYN. Next base: position 71,385 of record CAZLJQ010000008.1, on the reverse strand, counting down.
CCATCGCCCGCGAAATTTTCCGGAACGCTCTAGAGGAGAGCAGCATCGAACGCGGCTTCAGCCGCAAGGTCCAGTACGAGCGCGGCATCCTGCAAGTGGGCGACGATCTCTACGATCTTGGCACCTTCTCGCGGCTTTTCGTTGTCTCCTTCGGCAAGGCGGCCCACAGCAGTCTGGAGGCGCTGGTCACGCGCCTTGGCTCTGGAGCCGGGGCGGCTGGAATTGTCTGCGCACCCACAGTGCCAAGTGCACAGGTTTTTGGCTTCCGTTATTTTGAAGGCGGCCATCCGATGCCTAACACGGAATCGGTGCGGGCCGCTGAGGCGATTCTTCGCGCATTGGATTCGCTGAACGGACGCGCGCTCGTTATCTACCTGATCAGCGGCGGCGGTTCGGCGATTGTCGAGAAACCGATCAGCGACGAAATATCTTTTGAAGACCTGGTGCAGAGCTACCGGGCGTTGGTGCACTCGGGTGCACCCATCGCAAAAATTAATGCCGTTCGCAAACACCTGTCAGCCGTCAAAGGCGGACGCATGGCCATGGCGGCCTCGCCCGCTCACCAGCTTTCCATCATGATTTCAGACGTGCCGGACAACGCGACGGACTCGCTGGCTAGCGGCCCGACGATGCCCGACACCAGTACCGTCGAACAGTGTTATGACATTGTGCAGGAATACAACCTGATGCCGCGATTCCCTCGGAGTGTACAGGCGCTTTTCAAGACGCGCGGCTTGGAAGAAACACCGAAGCCGGGCGATCCGCTATTCGAGCGGGCTCGATGGTGGACCATTCTCTCCAATGCTTCCGCGCTGAAGGCCGCGGTGGAACTGGCTGCGATCAAGGGTTTTGCCGTGCAGATTGACAACTCCTGCGATGACTGGGATTACCGCAAAGCCGCTGATTACCTGCTCGAACGGGTACGCGAGTTGCGCAAAGGAGTATCGCGGGTGTGCCTGATCTCGGGCGGGGAAGTCACGGTCTCCGTGGACGGAACACCGGGAGCAGGCGGACGCAATCAGCAGTTTGCTCTCTATTGCGCTGAGCACATTCAGGGAGAAAACATCGCGGTGCTCAGCGCGGGCACTGACGGTATCGATGGCAACAGTCTGGCCGCAGGTGCGGTGGCCGATGGAACCACTGTTGCGCGCGCGGCAGAAAAGGGGATGAGCGCAGAGGCCGCACTAAAAGGCTTCGACGCCTACCCGTTCTTCGACGCGCTGGGCGACACCATCATGACTGGATACACGGGAACGAATGTGCGCGACGTGCGTGTGTTGCTGGCGTGGTAGAAGAACCGCCTCAGAAGAATTCCGCAACGCCCTCTTCCAGCACGCGCACACGATCCTGAACGCCGAGGCGGCGGGCGCCTGCGAGCAGGCGTTTTACGGGCTCGTCGACGGGTTCCTGCGAAAGCTTGAAGGTTCCAAAGTGCATGGGGATCATGGTCTGCGCGCCCATCTCCACGAAGCCGCGCAGAGCGTCCTCCGGGCTGGTGTGCACGGAGCGAAAACTTTCCGGATGGTAGGCTCCTATCGGCAGCAGCGCAACTTCAGGATGTAGGCGTTCGCCAATCTCGGCAAAGCCGTTGAAGTAAGCAGTGTCTCCCGAGTGATAGATGGAATGGCCCCCGCCGTTGAACACATAGCCGCCATAGCCGCGATGCATGTCGCGGATTACGCGCGCGCCCCAATGCTTGGCGGGCGTTGCAGTGATGCGAGTTCCCTGTAACTGCATTTCCTGCCACCAGCTCAGCTCAACTACCTGATCAAAACCGAGATCGAAAACGAGATCGCCAACGTTGGCGGGCACGATGAGTAATGGCGCGCGTCCGCTTTTCATGCGGCTGGAGCGGGCAATCGCGCGCAATGAGGGACGATGCAGATGATCGAAGTGCGCGTGAGTTACGAAGACGGCATCGAGCGGCGGAAGTTCCTTGATGCGAAGGCCGGGGCGGCGAAGACGTTTGAGAACAAAGAGCCAGGGCGCGAAGATGGGATCGATTACGATGTTTAGTTCACCGACCTGCAGAAAGAACGATGAGTGGCCTATGAAGGTCACGCCCATCCGGCCGTCTGCGGCTAGCACTGGGTGGTGCGTACGGCCGGTGCGCTTGGCCATTGCGGAGTGTTTCACCAGTCTGCCAAGCTGGCCTGCTTTCTTGCTGATACTGATGTTTAGCATCCTGCTCCATTGGACGCAAAAACGCCGTCCAGGATTCCATATCGTTAATCGTACCTCCGGCGGAGAGCCGCGACCCCAGCTTCTCTGGCTTTTAACCAAGTTTTCGCTTAGCGCGATCCGCACCAAGCGATTGACAAAATGGATAATCGTTGAAAAGGCGATGGTTACCGATTTGCTAATCGTTGCGCGGATTTCTCAACGATTGGCAGATCGATCAACTTTGAAAATTGAGGATTAACTGACTTGTCTATCGTTGCGCGAGACGAATTGAGAGCAAGCGTTAAAAAGAAACCAGGCTCCCATCCGACAAGGAGCCTGGTCAAAGTTACGAGCCGAGATACTCGACGTGAACGTAAGTTCCGAGGCGGACGTTGTAGGCGAGATACCAGCCTGGGTGATCGGGATCGTCGTAGAGGACGATGGAGTCATCGGCCCAATTCCAATCGGCGCAGGAGCCGAGGTCGTAGGGTGCGACGTTGAAATAGAATCCGCCAAACCAGAAGCGGCTGGGACCGCCTCCTGCGAGACGCCAGACATGGCTGCGGCCGATCTCGCCGGGAAAGTGTCCGTGCTCCCATGGATGGTCGAGATGATAGTGCGGATCGTTGGGTCCTGTGTTATGGCCGACCCAGGTATCGTTAGCGTGCACGTGCGGCGCTGTGGGATGTCCGGGCTCGTCGGGGACCGCGGGGCGGCTCTCTTCCTTTGGAGCGGGAGGGGCGTGTTTTACGGGCGCGGGGCCGTGCGCGGGGATGTGGCCGCCACCAACTTCATGACCAGCAGCAGGCGGATGTCCGCCGGCCGGTGCTGCTTCGTGGCCCCGCTCCTGGGCGACGGCCGCTACGGAACAAATCAGCAATGCTGCAAGCAACCCAGCAAACTCTTTCATTTGTCTATCCTCTTTCAAACTTTTGCGATGCCAGTTCTTTCGACTGTGCTGCCTTAGCTGGAGCTGCCGAAAGCAGGATGAAAAGCGAGCATAACGGGTTGTGTCTGCATGGTACGGCGTGAATGGCTGTCTGTACTGAACTCGGATGAGTAAGAGAACAACGCAAAAGCAGAATGGCTAACGTTTTCGGCACAACTCATGGAGGGTGGAGGGTATCTAGAATAGTGATCCTTAACAAAAGAGAAGGTGACTCATGTCCCATCACTACTCCGGTCCCAACTTCGGGTTCCCTCATGGGGACGCCCGCCTCGATTTCACCGATCTTTACGCCTTCCCCAAACCGGGTGACTCCGGCAAGTCAATCCTCATTATGAACGTACACCCATCCGCCAGCGTGGACCCGCCGGGGACCACCACAGCCGAGCCATTCTCTACCGAGGCACTTTACGAACTCAAAATCGACACTGACGGAGACGCCGTTGCCAATATCACATACCGCGCGCGCTTCTTCGCCTCCGAGAGCGGGACGCAGACCGCGACGCTGCGCCGCATAGAGGGAGCGCAGGCTACCGGCACGACTGACGCAGGGCAGATCATCGTTGAGCGGACACCAGTCTCCACGGGCCGGGAGGCGCACGTCACCGAAGCGGGCGACTACCGCTTCTTCGCGGGCTGGCGCAGCGATCCATTCTTCTTCGACGTGCAGGGCGCCCTCAATAACCTGCAATTCACCGGCAACGATTTCTTTGCCGACAAAGACGTGTGCAGCATCGCGATTGAATTGCCGAACTCCGCATTGGGGGCTAGAAAGGTCGGCCTCTGGGCACGCACGCTCGTCAATCAGAGCGGCAAATGGGTACAGGTCGACCGCGGCGCGCGGCCCCAGCAAACACCTTTTCTTAGCGGCGAAGAGAACGCTGCCTACCTCGCCGCTGAGCCCGCCGGCGATGCCCGCTTCATTCCCCTCTTCGCACATGCGCTGGAACACGCAGGTGGCTACACGCCAGAAGAGGCAAAACGGGTGGCAGGAACACTGCTGCCCGATATCCTTTTCTACGATCCCAAACGTCCGGCGTCGTTTCCCATCAATGGCCGCTTACTCACCGACGACGTCGTAGCAGTATTCATGCCCATCCTGACAAATGGAAAGGTGAAGGGAGATAAAGTAGGGCCGCACAGTGATGTGCTTGGCGCATTCCCTTACGTGGGCGCGCCACACAAGGTCTGGTCCGTGGAACGCGCCGCCTGAGAAGCCAACCGGGGGCGGCGCGAAATCAGCGACGCCGCCCCGGAAAGGCGCTTGACACTGATTAGCTCCGCTTCAGTTCGCGGAGTTCGCGCTTCATGCGCTTGCTGCGGCTGACCAGGGTGAGAGCGTAGGCGAGGTGGATGACCCAGACGACAATGTAGGCCGAGTAGAGATAGACGTTGTTGTTTGCGCCGTTCATAGTCTGTCCTCCGTTTCGTAATCGAGCGATGCCTGCGCGTGAGCCTCTTCCAACGCGTGTTCATCGAGCGCCTGCCGGTAACGTATCCAGACGAAGATGAAGGCAAGCATGGCAAAGGCCGCAAGGTTCCAAAGGACAGCGTGCCACATGCGCGGGTCGAGTCCCGAGCCTTCGCCTCCGCCGATTACGGGCTGCGGGTGCTGAGTGCGAAACCAACGGATAGCCATGTAGACGATGGGAACATCGACAAATCCGAATATACCGAGAGCGGCGGCCAGCACGGGGATCTGTCCGCCGGTGGCGTAGTGGCGCAGCACAAGATAACTGACGTAGATGAGCCAGAGCACGAGGGTGCTGGTGAGCCGCGCATCCCAGGTCCACCAGATGCCCCAGATGGGACGCGCCCAGATAGGTCCGGTGATGAGGACGATGGTGCAGAAGGAGACACCGACTTCGGCACTCGCGAGAGCCAAGGCATCCGCGCCGACTGTGCGGCGGATGAGATACCAGGCAGAGGCGAGGAAGTTGACGAAGAAGAGCAGGAAGGCTACCCAGGCCGAAGGCAGATGGTAGTAAAAGATGCGCTGCACATCGCCCATAGTGGCTTCCCGGGGCGCGATGAACATGGCTTGGCAGAAGCCGTAGCCCAGCAGCAGAGCGGTGATTACGAGGAGAAGCTTGAATAGGATTTTCATTCTGCGTTCAGCACCGGTTCAAAGAGGATGAGGCTGACAGCGGTAAAGACGAGATCATACACCGACAGAAGGCGTATCCAGAAGATGGGCGAGTTGTCGCCGGTGAGGATGGAGGTGGTGGCATCGACCATGGCGAGCAGCGCGGGAATGGAGATGGGAAAGAGGATGAGCGGCAGCATGATTTCGCGGCTGCGGGTGCGGATGGAGAGCGCTGCAAAAAAAGTTCCGTTGACGACCAGAGCCCAGGTGGCGAGCAGGGCGACGACCAGCAACTGCCACCAGGGACCAACGGAGCGCAGGTTGTAAAAGACCACGAAGAGCGGAACCATCAGGACTTCAAGCACGGAGACAAAGATAAAGTTGCCAATGGTTTTGGCGAGAAAGAGCGCCTGGGGCGGTGCGGGCGAGAGACGATAGGCGTCAAGCACCTGATTGCGCAATTCGCGCGTCCAGGTTTGGTTGAGGGCGACGACGGTGGCAAAGAGAATTGCCACCCAGAGCAGACCACCGGCGATCTTGCGCGACTCCTCGGCTGTGGGGTCAAAGCCGAAGCTGAAGATGACCACAACGAGCAGGGCAAAAAACAACATGCTATTGATGGCATCTTTGGAGCGCCACTCCAGGCGGAGATCCTTTACGAGCGAGCGGCGGGTGATGGCCCAGATGGTGGGAGCAGAGGTCATGGCTTGGCTTCCAGATCCGCTGGCAGAGCCTCGGTTCGTACGGCAGTCGATTGCAAGGCGGCGCGCTCTGCGGCGAGGTACGGGGTGAGCAGGCGGGCGGGGATTCCCTGCTCGCGGGCGACGAGGCGTCCGGCGTCGAGGACGATGCATTCGTCGGCAACGGGCTCCATGAGGGCGGCCTGATGGGTGACGACGAAGATGGTGGTTCCCTGCTCGCGCATGTGGGCGAGCAAGGTTGTCATCTGCTTGGCCGAGCGCACGTCGACGTTGGAGAAGGGCTCGTCGAGAAAGAGCAGTTCGGGACCGTGCACGATGGCACGGGCGAGTGAGATGCGCTGACGCATGCCTTGGGAATACTGTCCGACGCGTCGCTGGAGAGCTGGGTCGAGGCCGACGGTGCGGATGGCTTCTTCACAGCGGACGCGGTCATTGATTCCGTAGAGCGCAGCGAAGTATTCCAGATTTTCGAGCGCCGACATTTCGTCGTAGAGGAGCGGGGCGTGTCCCATGTAGCCGAAGCGGGTGGCAACAGAGCGGATGTCTTCCGAGCCGAGGACGCTGACGGTGCCGCGCGAGGGGGCGAGCAATCCGGCGATGATGCGCAGCAGAGTGCTTTTGCCAGCGCCGTTTTCGCCAAGGAGGACGTAGAGACGTCCGGGAGCGAAGTCGGCGGTGATGCCACGCAAGGCGGCGAAGCGCCCGAAGTGGCGCACGACATCGCGGATGGAGACAGCGGGCTGAGTGGTGTCAGTCACTGTGCCCACTCCAGGAGCTGGTGGTCCCCACATTCGCCAACAGAAGGCGGATGTGGGCCACCCGGATTTTGCTGAGTCTTGTCAGTCACAGGTTGGAAGTGTAACGCGTCCTCTCAGGGATTGCGATTTGGCGGGCCGCTGGGGGTGGTAGCTTGAGCCTTCTGCTGCGGTGTGGCGTTTTCGGGCGGCGTGGTGGTTTGTCCGGGCTGTTCGCCGGGTTGCGCGGGAGCATACTTGGAGGCGCACTTGGCCTGGAGCTGCTGGGCATGGAATACTCCATCGCGGCCATAGCTGCCTTCGGCAAGAGCCTGGGCATTGTCCTTGAAAGTGTCGGGCGGAGCTTCGGTACCGGAGTAGACGATGTTGAGGGTGCGTCCCTGTTCGGCCAGGGTGAACGCGACGTGAGTGCCCTGACGGCGGATGGAGCCGGGCTGCACGTTACCGGCGACGCGCAGGCGTTTGTTGTACACGCTGTCGCCCATGTCGCCCATTTCCTTGATGGTGACGTAGTAGCTCTTGCTCTCCTGCACGCCGCTGACGGCCAGATAGGCGAGGCCGCAGACGATAAGCAGGATTGGCACCCCGAACTTTACGTAGTTATTTCCAAAGTGCTTATTCATTTTCCACCCGAAAAGGAAAGCGACCTCACTCCGAAAAGAACGCGGCAGGGCGAAGCTCGCCCGTAAAGGACCTTTCCCCATCCCCATTGCAACGAGGGTACTTCGGCGAAGCCACGGGGTCAAGCGATCGCGCCCGTAGTTTTGATGCAGAGCAGGGATGGAAGACTCAGGAGAAGTACGCGTGTACGGCAGTGAGAGTCGTATAATGAGCGATTAGCACTCAAGAAGAGGTTAGCAGGATGAGCGGAAACAACGGATCAAATGGCAATGAAAGCAAGGGCGTGTCGCCCCACGATATTCCCTCCGATGGAATTCCGAAGCTGCGGCAGGAGTGGATTGCACGGCGGCAAGAGGAAGCGGCGCGCAGCGGCAACGGGGCGCAGAACGTAACCCAAATGCACTATGCGCGCACAGGACGGATCACGGAAGAGATGCTGTACGTGGCCGAGCGCGAGAAGATCTCGCCGGAGTTGGTGCGTTCGAAGATTGCCGAAGGTAAGTTGATCATCCCGGCAAACATCAACCATCCTGAGCTGGAACCGATGTGCATTGGAGTGGATTCGCTGTGCAAGATCAATGCGAACATCGGCAACTCGGCGGTGACTTCAAACGTGGCAGAGGAGCTGAAAAAGCTGCACACCTCGGTGCACTACGGCGCGGACACGATGATGGACCTGTCGACGGGCGGCGATATTCACGGCATTCGCGAGACGCTGCTGCGGCATTGTCCGGTGCCGATGGGCACGGTTCCGATTTATGAGGCAGTGGCGCGGGTGAAGCGCATCGAAGACCTCTCGGCATCACTGATGCTGGAGGTGATTGAAGAGCAGGCGGCGCAGGGCGTGGACTATATGACGATCCACGCTGGAGTGCTGGTGCAGAATCTGCCGATGGTGGCTTCGCGCATTACGGGGATTGTGAGCCGCGGAGGCGCGATTCTGGCGCAGTGGATGGCCCACCATCACAAGCAGAATTTCTTGTACGACTGCTTTGAAGACATCTGCAAGATTATGGCGAAGTATGACGTGAGCTTCTCGCTGGGGGATGGACTGCGGCCGGGTTGCATTGCCGACGCCAGCGACGAAGCACAATTCGCTGAGCTGAAGACCTTGGGCGAGTTGACGCGCGTGGCCTGGAAGTATGACGTGCAGGTGATGATCGAAGGACCGGGACACGTGCCGATCGACAAGATCAAGGAGCAGGTGGACAAGGAAGTGGAGTGGTGCGACGGCGCTCCGTTCTACACCTTGGGACCGCTGGTTACGGATATCGCTCCGGGATATGACCACATTACTTCGGCAATTGGCGCGGCGATGATTGGCTGGTACGGAGCGGCGATGCTCTGCTACGTGACTCCGAAAGAGCACCTGGGACTGCCGAACGAGAAGGATGTGAAGGACGGCATCATTGCGTACAAGATTGCAGCGCACGCGGCAGACTTGGCGCGTCACCGTCCGGGAGTGCAGGACCGGGACAATGCGCTGAGCCATGCACGCTACACTTTCGACTGGGAGAAGCAGTTTGAGTTATCGCTGGACCCGGAAACGGCACGCTCGATGCACGATGAGACGCTGCCGGACAAGTTCTACAAGGACGCTTCGTTCTGCTCGATGTGCGGGCCGAAGTTCTGCTCGATGAATTACTCGTCGAAGGTGGACGAGTACAACAAGCAGGTTCACGGACTGGAAAAGAAAGATTACTCAGAGCTGGTGAAGCTGGTGGGGACTCATAAGTAAGAGAGCATCTCCATCCCACATTTGCGTCGAAAAGCACGACGCAGATGTGGGCCACCCTGAAGAGATAACAAGGCCGCGTCTGGCAAAAAGGCGCGGCTTTCTTTTTGATCCTTAATTAGTTTTGGTCGGCGTAGTCGTTGCCGTCGGCGTATTGCAGGCCGGTGATGTGGCGGGCACGATGCTGCACTTCGAGGTAGGCTTCAAGGATCTGAATGTGCATGAACTCGCGCTGGACGGGGCTGGTGCATTCGGTCCGGGCAAGGTCAAGGGCAAGATAGCGGTCGTGGGCCAAGATGAAGCTGTTCATCTCCCGAAGCATGTAAACACCTCGCCAAACAGTGTCATGCCGAGAACCGGCGGCGGGAATCAGGTCTAGACCCTAGAGTCTATTCTGGATGTAACGCAGCCCGGCGCTCAGGGACTAAGGACGCTACCAGCGATCTCCCCAACCCCAGAGTTTGGGATCGCCGACTTCCTCAAACTGGGCTTCGGCAACGCTGTTTCCAACGGAGCCGCTCTCGGTGCCAATGATGTGAATCAGGAAGAGGTGATCTCCGGCCATACCGGAGATGCACCAGACGTTCCGAAGTCCTTCGACGGGAACGGCCGCTTCATCGTCCAGTTGCTTGAGCAGTTCGAGACGATGGAACGACCACTCGAATTCTTCTTCGCTGGCACTGCGCAGCCATGCACGCAATGCCAGCTCAGGAGACTCGCCTGAGGCCTGGTGGACGTAGGTGCCTCCCAGGAACTCAATCACGAACGTATAGAAGGCGTTCTTACCTCTCATTTTTTGCTTTCGTCGTATCGCGGGCCAAAGCGGTCCGCTGAAACTATGGCCGTTGGCCGAAGTGCTTCCTCGACCTGGTTCCATATTTCAGCGGCGCTGGGACTCCTCGCTACGCATCGGAATAACAACTCAGAGCAAGAGCGAGATCAACAATATGAATGACGTACAGCAAGAGTACCCACAACACTGTACATCAACTCTGGAAGCTTGGAACTAACTTACAAGCTCTTCGGGTTCGTCGGCTTCCTCCGGAGTCTCGTGAAGCAGAACATCGCGAAGCCTGTCCTCGTCGAGGGCGTTGCACCAGTGTCCCACAACAATGGTGGCGACACCGTTACCGATGAGGTTAGTGAGGGCACGAGCCTCAGACATGAAACGGTCAATGCCGAGAATGAGCGCCACGCCGGCAACCGGTACCGAGCCAGTGGCGGAAAGAGTGGCAGCCAGTACGATGAAGCCGCTGCCGGTGACTCCGGCTGCTCCCTTAGAGGTCAGCATGAGAATCGCAAGCAAGCCAATCTGCTGCATGAGCGAGAGATGGGTGTTGGTGGCCTGAGCGATGAAGATGGACGCCATGGTGAGGTAAATGGAGGTGCCATCGAGGTTGAAGGAATAACCGGCGGGGATGACAAGTCCGACCACGGACTTGTGCACGCCGACAAGTTCCATCTTAGCCATCATGCGCGGCAGAGCCGCCTCAGACGAAGACGTACCGAGGACGATGAAGAGCTCTTCCTTGATGTACTTGAGATATTTCCAGATGCTGAAACCGTGGAAGCGCGCCACCAGGCCGAGGATGACAAAGATGAAGATGAGGCAGGTGGCGTAGAAGCAAGCCATCAACTTGCCGAGCTGGAAGAGAGAGCCAAGTCCATACTTGCCGATGGTGAAGGCCATGGCGCCAAAGGCTCCGATCGGGGCAACTCTCATGATGATGCCGACGATGCGGAAGAGGACGTGAGAGATCTGTTCGATGAAGGTTTGGACGATCTTGCCCTTGGGACCGACCAAGTGAAGAGCAAAACCGAAGAGGATGGCGAAAAACAGGACGGAGAGGATGTCGCCTTTGGCGAAGGCTCCCATGATGGTGTCAGGGATGATGTCCAGCAAAAAGCTGGTGGTAGTCTGCATTTTGCCGGGGCCGGTGAAGGCGGCAACGGCTTTGACGTCCAGACTCGCCATGGTCACGTTCATGCCGGCTCCGGGACGTACAAAATCCACGATAACCAGGCCGATGACTAGAGAGATGGTGCTGAGGATTTCAAAGTAGAGGATCGCCAAAGCCCCGGTCTTGCCGACGGCCTTCATGTTTTCCATGCCCGAGATGCCAAGCACCACGGTGCAGAAGATGATGGGAGCAATCATCATCTTGATGAGCTTGATGAAGCCGTCACCGAGGGGTTTCATCTCGGCAGCGAGGCCCGGCCTTAGATATCCGAGGGTAATGCCGATCGCAATTGCGACCAGAACTTGAAAATAGAGGTTCTTATAGAAGGGTTGTCCCTGCACTTTTGCCATCTCTGTTGGTGCCCCTGATTTGGAATCTGTAGTGGTGAAGCAGCATTGCCGCGAGTCTGTAGATTCGCAGACGGCAAGCTTAGTTGCTCATTTATACACTATGGGGCTGCAGGTCCCTGCCTACTTTCTGCGATGACGAGAGGTTTTAATCCAAAAAAAAGGACGGCCACATTTTCGATGGCCGCCCTTCGTTTCTATCTATCCAATTCAAGATTGCTACCGGGCATTGGCAGTCTGCTTCGCTGCGTAGGCAGTAGCTTCTATGTCTCCAACCTTGTCCAGTTCGAGATCCTTGGTCTCCGGTGAGAAGAAGAGGCTGACGAAGGTCATAAACGCACCAACCGTCAAAATCACGGCCGGCGACAGCCACAGATCCTGCTTCTCGATAGCGCCGATGAAGGGGATCTTGTGAGCCCAGAGGACGTAGATGTTGAACCATGCGCCAAGAAGAGCACCCGCCGAGTAGCCGAATCCTACGCCGGTGGCTCGCGTCTTGGTTGGGAAACGCTCGCACAGATAGGCAGGAAGCATGCCCCATGCCAGCTTCAACATGCCAGCCATGCAACAGCCGAGGACGGCCATCCCTACGTTGCGTGCGACCGCGGCGTGATAGAGGACGTAAAAAACTGGAACTGCAAATATGACGAGAAAACCACAATACCATTGCGTCAGGATCTTTCGTCCAGTCTTATCGGAAAGCCAACCATAGAAGTTGTAGCCGAGGAACGACAGGAAGAGGGCAAAGCCATAGATCAAGCTGAAGGTTGTGGTGTTGAAACCCCGTCCGCCCAAGGTCAGGATGCTGGGCAGGTATCCGTATACCGAGTAGTCGGTTAGGAAGAGGCCGGTCATGAAGAAAAAGACCTGCAAGAAGGCCCATAGTTGCGGTGGCTTGAAAAGCGTGAAGAACGGCGCTTTATCAGTCTTGCCGCCAGCCTTGGCTTTCTCAAATTCGGGAGACTCGTGGAGCGAGGAGCGAATCCAGAGCGCCAGGAAAACAGGAATCACACCGGTCATGAAGGCGATGCGCCAGCCGTACTGAAGCATTCCGGCAGGGCCCAAAGTCGCGGACAATGCGGCAACGACGAGGGAGGCAAAGACATAGCCCAGAGGAAAACCGGACTGTACGAATCCGGCAACCGCGCCGCGCCGATCCCGCGGAGCGAACTCAATGGCGAAGGTATGGCCCACCGCGTATTCCCCACCGAAGAAGCACCCCATCAGGAAGCGAAGGATACTAAAGAGGAGATAGGCATACCCGCCCGCCTGCGCGTAGGTGGGCAAGAAGCCTGCGAGAAGGGACATGACGCCGACACCGGCGATGGTGAAGATCAAGAGCCAGCGTCTGCCAATTTTATCGGCATAGTGACCGAAAAAGGCCGAGCCCACTGGTCTGGCCGCCATAGTGATCGAGTAAAGCAGAAGAACCTTGGTGTACTGCCAAGCTAAGCTTCCACCTGGGGCGATGAAGACCTTGGTGAGGATGGGAGCAAGAACAACCACCATCGCCATGTCATAGGCGTCCAACCCGAACCCGAGGAACTGAGAGAACATCGCCTTCTTGGTGTCTATCGAAAACGGCTGCTGTACCATTTTTTCCCCTTTCTTAGGGATTGCGATCCTTCGCCCTGTTCTTGCCAGGGTGCGGAATCAATTCAACTGACACAAACTTTTCTTGTAACTTGGCCCTGGGGACTGGCAATTCGTTCAGGATTAGTACCATTGCTGGGGCAGAAATGCACGAGATTTTTATCAAACGTGCTTGTGATATTTTCTGAACCTTGGCTACAGGGATAACCCCAGCTCTCACTCCTAGAAGGCGGTTAGTTCTCCTCCGGTGCCGGTTTTGCTGTAAAGGGAAGCGCTTAGGCTTACTTCATATCCTTGGCGGCGTTGGCGACCAGGGCAACGTCGAGCCAGTTGGAGAGGTCAATGTGCCCGGCGAGGGTGTCCCGGCTCTTGCCATCGACAAGGAAGCGTACGCGGGTGAGCTGCGGAAGTTGGGACTTGAGAGTGAGTACCAGGGAAAAGACCGTCAATTGTTCAACTTCGATGCCGCTGCGGTGGGAGTTGGCAAGCTCGGCATTGAGATTGACGACGGCCGATGCCGAATCGAGCAGATAGACGTCACGCACGTCTGCCCCGGCGCCGAGGGGGTGGGTCGAATCCTTTTGCAGGTAACGGGCAATGAGGGTGTGCAGGACGAGGCGGCCACGTTCGCCGGGATCTTCGGGAAGAGCGGAGGAGATGGTGGTGGGCCGCAGGGAATCGTCGTCGTCACTGGCCAGGTAGAGAGTTGTCTCCCCGGCTGGGCCGGTGGCAGGCGGGGCCAACGGCTGGGCGACCGGTGCGGTAATGGACTCCGCGTTGCCCTTGAGATGGACAAGGTAGAAACCCATGGCGAGGATGGCGACCACGAGGGCGGCGACAATGAACTGCAGCTTGCGGGAGATCACTGGGCGGCCTCCAGCTTTGCCCGTAGTGCGGCAATGCCTGTGGCCAAAGACTCGGCGACCTTCTGCTGGTACTCGGCGGTGCCCAACTCGGCGGCAGAGGCGCCTAGGGGAGCGATCTCAACGGCAACCGCGGCCAGGGTGACACTGTTGAGCGGGCGCATGGGGGCAGCCGAGACGCGCGCCGGCAGGTTATCCGAGCCGCACTGCGCCGCCAAAGCTGTAGCCGCCTGGCTGGACTGGCTAAGGTAGGGTGACTGCGCCAGCTCCCAGGGCAGGAAGATGTGTTTGTCCTGGGTGGGCTGAGAAGCCGCGATCATGGAGGTGTATAGGCGCACGCCATGTCCGCTGGCCGAAGAGTGCAGCGCCACATAAAGCGATGCATGAGAGGTGTTGGCGGAAACGGCGCGCTGGTCCCAGGTGAGCAGATTGTCGGCAACGCGGGTGAGCACCACGGGGATTCCGCGTGACTCCAGCTCTTTTTGCAGGCGGCGCGCCAAGGCCAGGTTGACGTTTTTCTCCTGCAGCGTGGGCGAAAGTATCGCACCGGTATCGTAGCCTCCGTGAGAGGCGTCCAGAATGACGAAGGGACGGACGCGCGCGGGCGCAGTGGCGGGATGTTGAGCTGAAGCGGAGGCCGATGGCGCGGCGGAGGCGGCTGGTGCCGGTTTGGCGGTTTGAGGCGCGATGGTCAGGGTGCGACCGCCATCTCCGACGGAGACCGTGGCGGGCTGCTGCACATTGGCGATGAACTCGGCGGCGCCGGGAAGCTCGGCAAAGGTGGTGCTGAGCAGAAATGGATCGCCGTAGGAGACGTTGTCAGGACCGTTGCCGACAACCGGCTCACGGCGGAAGATGAGAAGCACGCGGCCTTTTTCAATCTGAGTGGCGGGGTTGACCGGAACCGGAAAGCTGAGCACGAGGCGAAGCGGGTCGTGGCGCAGTTCGGCAGAGATATGAAACTGCGGTGAGCCTACGAAGAGGCGGCGCGCGGCGGCGTGGAACTCCGCTGTAAGACCAGCTACGCGTGTGAGCAGCTGAGTGATGGACGCAACTGGAATGTAGCCACGTCCATCGACGAGGAGAAAGTTGGAGGGCAGCTCAAGGCGGGGATTGGCGCTGGTGCGATATTGCCGCTTGCCATTCTGGAAATCGGAGGCCGCTCCGTTGAAGACAAGGGTGAGCTTGTCGCCCTGGACGCGTGACTCCAGACGGCCCAGCGGTTCGAGCAGATCGGTTATGCCAACGTAATCGACTCCGTCGCGGACAAGGATATCGACCTGGTAGTTGGCTTGAGAGGCGTAAACCCTGATGCGGCGCGGCTCGGCAGCAAAGCTGACTGACAGCAGACAGAGCAGCAGCGCTGTGACTCGGACGAAAATGGGGTGTTCCTTCAGCATCGAGAGATCGCGGGAAGAACGAACTCTTAATCCTACGACAAAATGAGGACTACCGCAGATGGAGCGACGCGAGTACGGACAACGACAGGTCCTCCGGCTGCTGACGCGAGGCGGGTATCGCTGGCGCTGCCGGTTGCGGACGCGAGGCGGGTGCGGTGACGGGTACGGACCAACGGATGGTCCTCCGGCGGCAGGCGCGAGGCGGGTGCGGTGACGGGTACGGACCAACGGATGGTCCTCCGGCGGCAGGCGCGAGGTGGGTGCGGTGACGGGTACGGACCAACGGATGGTCCTCCGGCTGCAGGCGCGAGGCTGTTGCTTTTGCTAGCTCTTCGCTTTAGGCTGTGCGGTGGAGCACCTGAATCCTATGTTTAAACGCCTGTTCTGCTTGCTTCCTTTGATTGTGCTGGCTGCCGCAGCGGTAGGGCAACAGCAGCAGATGCCCGGAATGCCACTCAACACACGGACGAGTCTCGATACGATTACGAAGGAGAGAATCCTGCTCTCGAATTATTGCCGGATGGATTTTGAAGGGGCGCGGCTAAGTTCTGACGGCTGGAAGCGACTCAAACCCTATACGTCCATGTCTGACAACCCGGGCTATAGCCGCATCGCCATCGTGAGCCGCTACAGTGTCGATGTCGTGGTCCCCGAAGTTTCCGGAAATCCGGCACAGAGACCCGAAGGGCTCTATGTGAATTACCGGGTGGTGGGCTACTACGATGAGCTCGGTGGCTACTCGGCAGCAGCGACGAACGAACGGGCCGAGTTTGAGGTTGGGGAACATGGCGATGAAGTGCTGGTGATGGAGGTCTCACCGGGGATGCCACATGTGTCGCCACGCGCGGCGGTTGCATGGATGAATTTGCGGCTGGCCGACCCGAAGACCAGCACTGAGGAACAGACCTATCTGAAGAACGCAGTGCAGCAGTTGAGCCAATTCCTGCCGCAGCCCAGACCAGGACCGGTGCCCGCGGCAAAGTGAACACCGGGGAGACCGGACTCGCAGCCACGTAAAGTCAAAATCAAAGGCCCCACCCTGCGCCGCAACAGAAGCGGCGCAAGGGTGGGGCACCCGTGGTACTCCTTTTGGTAGGGCGTCCGATCTATTCGCACTCGTTAGAATGCGTACTTTCCTGCCTCCAAAACGCGGGCAGCGATTTTGTCGCGGGCAGCGATGACGTTGACCAGATCGGTCTTCAGCAGACGGCGCAAAATGGTCATCTGAGTACGCAGCATGTCGCCTTCGGCAACGTCGGCGAGCGCCTTTTTTGCCGCGGCTTCAACGCGAGCAAAGCCCACCTGCAGATAAACATTGGTCATGGCGATGGCAGTGGCCGAGGCAGCTTCGCCCTGGCTATCGATCAGCTTGAGAGTGCGCGCCAAGACAGAATCCATGGCGAACACTTCAATCACGATATCGGCGATGGCACCCATGACTTCCTGGTGATCGGCGATCTGCTGCATGTACTTTTGCGAAGCGGCACCGGCCACCATGAGACCGATCTTCTTCGCGTTCTCGATCAGTTTGCGTTGCGGGGCGAGGGTGCGTTCGTCCTCTTCGGCAAAGCCGGTGGGACCAGCCATCATCTCGTCCATCAACTTTTTGATGGCCGCTAGCAAGGGAAGCTGACCGCTGAGGGCGCGCTTCAGAAGCCATCCGGTGATGATGAGGCGATTGATCTCATTGGTGCCTTCGAAGATTCGGTTGACGCGGGAGTCGCGATAGGCACGCTCGGCAGGATACTCCTCGACAAAGCCGTAGCCGCCGTGGATCTGCACCTGGTTATCGACCACCATGTTGAACATCTCCGAGGCCCACACCTTGATGATGGAACACTCGACGGCGTACTCCTCGATGGCCTTGCGGATGAGCTTGGACTCGTCGGGCGATCCCTTCTCGATGCCAGAGGTCGCGGCGTCGATGAGACCGGCGGTGCGATAGATGAGCGCCTCACCGGAATAGACGGCGATGGCGATATCGGCGATCATCTCACGGACCAAACCGAAATCCGCGATGGGTTTGCCGAAGGCCTTGCGCTCCTTGGCCCACTTGATGGAGTTGGTGAGACAGGTGCGGGCTCCGCCAACGGCTGCCGCGCCAAGCTTGAAGCGGCCCACGTTGAGGATGTTGAAGGCGATGGTGGCACCCTTGCCGATTTCGCCAAGGACATTTTCGACGGGGACCTGGCAATCGTTGAGGATGAGTGGACAGGTGGAGGAGCCGCGAATGCCGAGTTTGTGCTCCTCGTTGCCGACGCTGAAGCCGGGGAAGGTGCGCTCGACGATGAAGGCGGTGAACTTCTCGCCATCCACCTTGGCAAAGATCACGAAGACATCGGCGAAGGAGGCGTTGGTGATCCACATCTTCTCGCCGTTGAGCAGGTAGTGCTTGCCATCGGCGGACAGCACGGCCTTGGTGCGGGCATTCATGGCATCTGAGCCGGAGCTGCTCTCAGAAAGCGCGTAGGCGCCAACCCAATCGCCACTGGCCAGCAGAGGAAGATACTTCTTCTTTTGCGCCTCGGTGCCGAACCAGACGAACGGCAGAGTGCCGATGCCGACATGCGCACTGAAGGTGACGGCGAAGGAGCCTTGCTTGGCAATACGGTCGGCGATGATGGCGGAGGAAACTTTGTCCATCTCGGCTCCGCCGTACTCTTCGGGAACATCGACACTTGTCAATCCAAGCTCGGCAGCTTTCTTGAGAAGCTCGCGGCTGAAGGCAAAGTCCTTGTGTTCGATGCGGTCGGCATTGGGCAGAATCTCCTGGAGGGCAAAGTCCTCAGTGGTCTGCTCGATGAGTTTGTGCTGATCGCTAAAATCTTCCGGAGTGAATACGTCCTGCGGATTGGTCTCTTCGATCAGGAAGTTTCCGCCTACGATTCTTTTCTGCGCCGGGGTGACAGTTGTTGCCATCCTTGTTCCTCCAAGTTGTTGCTTACTTCTTATGCCAATCCCACATCTGCCAACCACGGCAGATGTGGGGCACCCGCTAAGGGCGCGAGTTAAAGTTTAGTCGATGTTCTCAAAGATTCCGGCAGCGCCCATGCCGCCACCGACACACATGCTGACGATTCCGTAACGTTGATTGCGGCGCTTGAGTTCGCGCAGCAAGGTTGCAGTGAGTTTGGCTCCGGTGCATCCCAAGGGATGGCCGAGCGCGATGGCTCCGCCATTGGGATTGACCTTTGCGGGATCGAGTCCTAATTCTTTGATGACCGCGAGGGCTTGCGCGGCGAAAGCTTCATTCAACTCGATGACGCCGATCTGATCGAGGGTGAGGCCGGCGAGCTTCAACGCCTTAGGAATGGCGAAGACCGGACCGAGTCCCATCTCTTCCGGCTTGTAGCCTGCGGTGGCAAAGGCCACGAAGCGAGCGAGCGGCTTGAGTCCGAGAGCTTTGGCGCGTTCGGCGCTCATGACCACGGAGGCAGCAGCGCCATCACTCATTTGCGAGGAGTTGCCGGCAGTGACCGTGCCTTTGAGGTGGAAGGCCGGTTTGAGAGCGGCGAGAGCTTCCAAGGTGGTATCGGCACGCGGGCCTTCATCCACTTTGAATTCGATGGCCTGCACCGCGAGTTTGACCGCAGCGCCGCCGCGCGTGGCCTGCGGGGCGGGAGCGCGGAAGGTGACCTGCACGGGAACAATCTCATCGGCAAAGTTTCCGGAGCCGATGGCTTGCAGCGCCTTCTGATGGCTCTGGTAGCTGAACTCATCGGATTGCTGACGGGTGATGCCGAAGCGCTGCGCGAGCCGCTCGGCGGTGAGGCCCATGGAGAGATAGGCGTCCGGATAGTTTTGTACCAGGGATGGATTGCAGGAGACTTTGTGGCCGCCCATGGGAATCATGGTCATGGACTCGGTGCCTCCGGCTACGATGACCTCGGCACCGCCCGCGGCGATGCGGTCGGCGGCGATGGCAATGGACTGCAGGCCGGAGGAGCAGAAGCGGTTGATGGTCATGGCCGAGGTTTCGACGGGAAGACCGGCGCGAAGAGAGGCAATGCGCGCCACGTTCATTCCCTGCTCCGCCTCCGGCATGGCGCAGCCGAGAATCACATCCTCAATCTCATGCACGTCGAGTTGAGGGACGCGGGCGAGTGCGCCCTGAATGGCCACCGCGCCCAGATCGTCGGGACGGGTGGCGCGAAGGGTTCCTTTGTTGGCTCTGCCGACCGCGGTGCGGACGGCGCTTACGATGACTACTTCTCGCATGGCTCGTTTCTCCTCGGCCGAATTTAGTTGCGCAGCGGTTTGCCGGTTTTGAGAGTGAACTGAATTCGCTCCTGTGTTTTGCGCTCTCCGCAAAGGCTCTTGAAGGCCTCGCGTTCAAGGTCAAGTAGATATTGTTCGCTGATCGGCGTGCCCTGGGTAAGGGCTCCGCCGCAGAGAACCTCGGCTACCTTGGTGCCGATTTTGACGTCGTGATCGCTGATGAACTCGCCCTGACGCATGAGATGCACGCCGAGTTTGAGGGTCGCAAGAATGCTTTCGCCAGGTGCGGGAATATCGGTGCGCGGCACGGGGGCGCGATAGCCGGAGCGAGCAAGTTCGAGAGCGTGCGCCTTGGCGTCGCTCAGGACGCGCTCGCGGTTCATGGTGATCTCATCGGCGCGATTGAGGAAGCCGAGAGTTCGCGCCTCAAAGGCCGAGGTAGAGACCTTGGCCATGGCAACGGTCTCAAAGGCTTTCTTCATGGCTTCCATGAATTCGACGGATTCGCCGCGTCCTTCGGGACGGATGGATTGGGCGGCATCGACGGCGCGCAGGGTCATCTCCTTGCAACCGCCTCCACCGGGGAGCAGGCCGACGCCAACTTCGACGAGGCCCATGTAGAGTTCGGCGTGGGGATGGCGGGCAGTGGCGTGGAGTGAGACTTCGCAGCCTCCGCCGAGAGCCATGCCAAAGGGCGCAGCCACGACGGGCTTGGGCGAGAACTTGATGAGCTGCGTCATGCCCTGGAACTGGCGCACCATCAGGTCCACGTCGTCCCACTCCTCATCCTGCACGGCCATGAGGAGCAGCATGATGTTGGCGCCGACGGAGAAGTTTGACGCATCGTTGCTGATGACGAAGGCGTCAAAGTTTTCGCCGAGTCCGCCGGGCTTGAGCACCTGGGTGGTGAGCTGAATAATGTCAGCGCCGAGCGAGTTCATCTTGGAGTGGAACTCGATGCAGCCAACACCATCGCCGAGATCGACGAGCGATGCTCCGGAGTTGGACTTGACGACGCCGTTGGACTTCTTGGCGACGGTGACGCTCCAGACGCCGGAGGCGACTTTTTCTTCCTTCTCCGATGCGGTAGCGAGATCGAAATAGGCACGGCCACTGGCGAAGCTCGGAGCGTCGGTGTACCAACTGGTGTGGCCGGAGGCGAGAAGCTTCTCGACGTTGGCAGAGACTGGCTTGCCTTCCTTCTTCATGCGGGCGACCGAGGCCGGGACGCCGACTGCATCCCAGAGCTCGAAGGGACCCATCTCCCAGTTGAAGCCCATGCGCATGGCACGGTCGATTTCAACCACGGTGTCGCTGATTTCGGGGATGCGGTTGGCCGAGTAGGTGAAGACCTCGGAGAGCGCAGTCCAGAGAAATTCGCCGGTCTTGTCGAGCTTTTCGCCGCCGAAGCCGGTCAACATGCGCACGCGATCGCCGAGAGAGTCGACGGTCTTCGCCATCTCCAACGAGGGGAACTTGGGACGCTGCGCGAGATGATATTCGAGGGTCTTCCAATCGAGAGCCAGACGCTTTTCGCCTTCGGGAGTGCGCTCCTTTTTGTAGAAGCCGGCCTTGGTTTTGTCGCCCAGCAATTTGCGCTCGACCATCTGGCCGTAGAAGGCGGGCAGTTCGAGATCGCCACGCTCGTCGAGCCATTCGGCTTCGGCAGTGGCACCTACCGCAACAGGCGCAAGACGCTTGGCGTTGCGCACGACGTGGCCGAGGACATCGAGACCGACCATATCAATAGTGCGGAAGGTGGCTGACTTAGGGAAGCCAATGGCTGAGCCGGTGAGGGCATCAACGTCTTCGATGGAGAAGTCGAACTCCTGCATGAGTCGCACGATGTTGACTACGCTGAAGCAGCCAATGCGGTTGGCGATGAAGTTGGGCGTGTCCTTGGCGTAGACGATGCCTTTGCCGAGACGAACGCTGGCGAAGTTCGCGATGGATTTGATGGCCGAGGGATTGGTCTCCGGAGTGGGAATGATCTCCAGCAGACGCATGTAGCGCGGAGGATTGAAGAAATGCGTGCCAAACCAGTGGCGGCGGAAATCTTCGCTGAAACCTTCGGCGATGGAATGCACGGGAAGTCCGCTGGTGTTGGTGGTGATGATGGTGCCGGGCTTGCGCACGGCTTCTACCTTGCGGAGCAGAGCGCGCTTGAGTTCGAGGTCTTCGACGACGGCTTCGATGATCCAGTCGCACTCGGAGAGGAGACTGAGATGATCCTCGAAGTTTCCGGTGGTGACCAGGCGGGCGAGAGCAGGTTCCATGAAAGCAGCAGGCTTGGACTTGCGAGCGGCGTCCAGACCGGCGTCGGCGATGCGGTTGCGGACGGCAGGCGAGGCATCATTCGCAGATCCATTGCCCCCGGATTGGCCACCTGTGGGAAGGATATCGAGCAGATAAGAACGCACCCCGGCATTGGCCAGGTGCGCGGCGATGCGGGAGCCCATGGTTCCCGCGCCGAGGACGGCGACTTTCTCAATTCTTTTGAGCATTGGTGAGGCTTCTCCGGCCTTGACAGGAAAACAAACGTCAGAGGGTCAGATGCTGCGACAAGGGAAAATGAATCACTATTCAGTGAGGATTCGTGAAAGATTCGCACCGATATGGCACGACCGGTACTTTTGAGATGGGTTTGATTGGGAGAAAGAAAAAAGGCTCTAAAAAAAGAGGCGGCGCGCGTCGAGAATGTGGGGTGAGGATGGCAACGACGCGCGCCTTATTAAGTTGAACTGAGTCTACTGAATGAATTGCTATTCAGTCAAGCGAAATGTTTGCAAGGTGCTAGAACTAATCGAGATACGGTTTTCAGTACGCACGCTTCTACTGCTGACGATGCAAGTACAGAGATCACGGCTCTTTGTACGGGCGTCACTGCTCCTTGTGATAGAAACGCGCGGGGCGTTGGCCCTCACTGGCGGATTTTTCTTCGCCAGGAGTGGGAATGCGCGGCTTTGCAGCAGAAGGCCGCGGCGGCGGCGCACTGCGCGGCTGCCAGTTGCGCTGCGACGGGCTACGCTGCTGCGCAATGGGGCGCACCACCGCCGGGCCGCTGGCAATTTGCACCCGGGCGGACGGAGTTAGCCGCTCGGGATGCTCGCGGACGATCTTTTGCGCCATCCTGAGGACTTCGCGCTCTCCGCGATAGGTGAGCTTGCGATGAGCTTTGTCCAGAGGGAACCAGAACGCCTTGCGGACCTCGTCGCGCATGTCCGGGCGAATCTGCCCCAGTCTTCCGGATGAGTAGAGGAAGAGATAGAAGCTGACGGCCTTGGATACGTGCTCGTGGCCTCCCCAGGAGCGCACGTAGAGGTAACGGATGGTGGTGAGGCGGAAGAGGAGCATTCCGTGCACACCGGTCTCCTCGAAGACCTCACGATCGGCGCTTTGCTCCGGGGTTTCGCCATCGTCCACGCCACCTTTGGGCAAGGCGAAGACGGTGCCTTCGGGGCGGGCCTTGGCGCGGCGGGTGATGGTGTCTGCATTGATGATGTTGGGTTCGATGATGGCAACTTGCCAGACTCCGCGAATGTGCCGGAGCACAACACCACCAGCCGATGTCTCATACACCGTACTTTTCACCGGCGGCAATTTGGCAGTCTCCGCAGGGGAGGAGGGTTGATGCGTTGTTTTCTTGTGAGAAAAGACGTTGGACACAGTAGGCAGACCTGAACCGCAAGGTATTCCACCATGTTCGCAAACAATGGCCTTGGGAGCAAGCCTTTGCTCGAATCTGGGGCTGGCTTTTTGGGTTCCCAGGTAAAACAAAGTGCGAAGGTGAGTGGTAAGCTACAACTCGCGATCCACGATTGGGTATCCAACAGCATACGATGAAGAAGGCAACTTTGCGGTTCATCGTGGGTTTGTATTGAGAGAGGCTCATTCGTAATGGCCCAGCTTTCAGGGATTTCGCGTTCCGTCCAGGTTTTCTTCCGCGCGTTGAGCGGGACTCCAAAGGCAGAGTCTATGCCCCGGCGCACCTTGGGCGTTGCCTTGGGTGGGGGATTCGCGCGCGGCATGGTTCACATCGGCGTGCTCAAGGTTCTAGAGGAAGAGCAGATTCCGATTGCCGCGATTGCCGGCACCAGCTCGGGCTCGATCATGGGCGCGGGTTTCTGCGCAGGGCTGTCGGCGGCCAAGCTGGCGGAGATCGGCCGCCGATTGCGTTTCAAGGACATTGCCCGCTGGACCCTGGATCGAGGAGGCTTCTGCTCCAATGACCGGCTGGGCGAGTTGCTGTCTAGAAGTTGCCCGTGCAAAGGATTCGCTGAGCTGAGGACCCCGCTGGTGGTGGTTGCCACCGAGCTGGACAGCGGCAAGCCCGCCATCTTCCGCGAAGGATGCATTGCAGAGGCGGTGCGCGCCAGTTGCGCCTATCCCGGAATGTTTACCCCGGTGACGATCAACGGCGTGCTGCACGTGGATGGAATGCTGAGTTACGAGGTGCCCACTACACCTCTGAAGCAGATGGGGATCGACTTTGTGATGGGAGTTCACCTGAAGTCGAATTGGACCCAGCCTGGAACGCCACGGCACTTCTTCGATGTGATTGGCCAGTGCTTCGCCATTGCACAGACCCGCATGAGCCTGCAATGGGAGAAAGACGCCGACATGCTTTTGACACCCAACGTGGACGGCTTCGCCTACGACGACTTTGCTCGCACCGACGAACTGGTGGCCATTGGCGAGGAATGCATGCGCGCGGCGCTGCCCGAGCTGAGGATGAGGCTGGGAATCGTGAAGGAGAAGACGAAGGAGCCAGCGGCAAAGGCCGCGAAGCCGCAGGGGGTCAAGACTCCGGCGGTGGTGACGTAGGACAGGAGCTTGTATCGCCGGGCTAGAATCTCGTTTTCTTTCCTGCAGCAAAAATGACCGCCGTTGAGTTGGCGGTTCTTCGCCTTTTGTCTGTCTGTACTGCACATAACCCTTGCCCGAACCGACACTTACAACCAAAGTATTACGCGCGGAATCCTACGAGACCTGCCCGAAGCGGGCGGAGATTGCGGTGATGAATGCCGGCTGCTCGAATCCTCTGTGTTGACGACGACCCGGGAATTCTAATCACGCTTCCAATGGTTCTCAATATCCACGGGTATGAGGTGACCACCGCTGGGTCAGTTCCCGAGGCGCTAAAGATTATCACCTCAGAGCAGCAATTCGATGTGCTGATTTCCGACCTCAACATGGGCCACATTGCCGATGGGTTCACTGTAGTTCATACCATGCGGAACGTGAATCCGCAGTGCATCAACCTGATATTGACCGGATACCCTGCGTTCGAGTCGGCATTGCAGGCATTGCGCCAGCAAGTGGATGACTATCTGACCAAGCCGTCGGATATTCCGTTGATGTTGGAGACGATTAGCCGCAAGCTGAAGGAGCGAACTCCACGCGTACCGCAGCGGATGGAGCGGCTTTCTGTGATTCTACGAAACAACCTGGGCACCATCCTGACCCGAACACTCGTCAACATGAAGGCGACGCCAGAGTTGGCCGCGTTGTCGCTTTCAGACGAGGAACTGCTTGACACGCTCAAGAGCATGGTCGAAGAGCTTGCCGACCACTTAGACTCAGGGGTACCAACCGAGGGCGATGAAGTGTTGCTGCGCTCCGCCCGGCTGCGCGGAGAGAAACGGCACAAGCAGCACTACACTCTCAAGCTGATGGTGCAGAAGCAACGAATCATTGCACAGGTGATCAATAATTTGATTTACGAGCACCTGATGTCGGTAAACCTCAGCTATTTGCTGCTGGATTTGAACAAGCTGAACGATGCAGTGCTGCTGCAACTTGAGGCTTCTATCGAGTCGTACCTGATGGCAGAAGGAAGGACGTAGGTTCGAGACTTCGCCTCCTGGTTCTTCGGCCTGAGCGGCTAGTGCCCTACCCTGCTGCACCCAGCTTTGGCGCGTTGCGATAGATCATGCTGATGATGACGATGGCTACCGCGGCCATGGCGGCAATGGAGATTGGGGCGGTGAAAGTTTCAGCCAGAGAACCTGCGAGCAGGCTGCCGAGCGGAGAGAAGCCGAGGAATGCGGTGGCGTAGATGCTCATGACGCGGCCCCGCATTTTATCTTCCGAGAGGTGCTGCAGCATTACGTTTACGTTGGCGACCATCAGGATCATGAAGTATCCGGTACACATCAGCAAGAACGCGGTGAGCCACTGATTGCGGGAGAGCGCGAAGCCCGCCACAAATGCACAGAAGGCGAGTCCGGCGAGGAAGACGATGCGTCCGCGGCGCTTGACGTTGTGCATGAAGGCCAGGGTGACGGCGGCCAGGAACGCGCCTCCGCCGTTGGCGGCCATCAGCAATCCAAAACCGCGTTCGTCCAGGTGCAGAATCTGCTTGGCGAAGAGCGGAACGAAGGTGATGTAGGGGATCACCAGGACGCTGAGTACGGCCGTCATGGAGAGCAGGGTGAACAGGTCCTTGCGCTCGAAGACGTAGCGAAGGCCTTCCTTCAGGTCCTCCCACATAGTGTTTTCGCCGGCAGGATAGAGCGGTGGATAGCTGATTTGCATCAGCGCGACAAGCACGGCGACAAAGCTGAGGGCGTTGAGCAGAAAGTTGCCCTGAACTCCGAACCATGCCATGGCAAAGCCACCGAGGGTAGGACCGAGGACGCGCGACATGTTGAATTGGGCGGCGTTGAGCGCGATGGCATTGGCGAGATCTTTGCGCGGGACCAGTTGCGGCACCAAAGCCTGAAAGCTGGGAACGTTGAGGGCCATGGCAATGCCTGTGGTGAACGAGATGAGCACCAGCATGGGAAGGTTCATGCGGTGCAGCGCTGTGAGCCCCCAGAGAATGAAGGCGAAGATCATCATCGCCGACTGGGTGACCATCATCAGCTTGCGGCGGTCGATGCGGTCGGCGATTACTCCGCCGAGCAGAGAGAACGCCAGCATGGGAGCACTGGAGGCAAAGCCCACAACTCCCAACCAAAAGGCGGAATTATTGGTGGCCAGTTGCAGAACCAGCCAGCCCATGGCCACGTTCTGCATCCAGGTGCCAATGTTGGAGAGAAAATTTCCGCCCCAGAACCATCGAAAGTCGCGATGGCGCAAGGCGCCGATCATGCGCGGCATGTCGCCGCTGACGCTACCCACCTGGGGAGCGAACGGTTCGCTGTCGGCAACCGCTCCTAGCGGCTGCGATGCACACTCCTCATCCTCGCGCGCCTGTTTCCATTCCTCGTTTTTGTCCATTGGGTCTCCTGCATGAGCAGCCGAAGCGGCTCTGCTGGGCGAAGAAGAAACAGGAGGCGGCTACTTCACGTGCTGGAGTTCTCCGGGCACGTCGGCCTCGCGCAGAAATTTCGCACTCTCTTCCGGAGGAGTGGGATTGATGTAGAACCCCGTGCCCCACTCAAAGCCGGCGGTATTGGTGAGTTTGGGAATGAACTCAATGTGCCAGTGGTAGTACTCCAGCGAGCTCTCCTGCACGGGAGCGGTGTGCAGCGCAAGATTGTAAGCAGGACCGTCCAACGCGACTTCGCACTTGAGCAACAACTGCTTCAGCGCCGCAGCAAGGTTGATCATCTGGTGCGAGGAGAGATTCTCAAAGGCGGACTCGTGGCGCTTGGGGAAGATCCAGGTCTCAAAGGGAAAACGCGGCGCGAAGGGCGCAAAGCAGAGGAAGTCCTGGTTCTCGCTGACAATGCGCACCGGATTCTCCATCTCCTGGCGCAAGATGTCGCAGAAGATACAGCGCTCCTTGATGATGAAGTATTGCTTGGCGCCTTCCAGCTCCTCGACGGCGTGCTTGGGCACAATCGGGAGAGCGATGAGCTGGGCGTGAGGATGCTCAAGAGTAGCTCCGGCAGCCTCGCCATGGTTCTTGAAGATCAAGATGTATTTGAAGCGGCGATCCTGCTTGAGATCGACGATGCGGTCGCGCCAAGCCCACAATACGCTCTCAATGGCTTTTTGAGGGAGCAGCGCCAGATGAGAGGCGTGGTCGGGAGTCTCGACGATGACCTCATGCGCGCCCAGACCGTTCATCTTGTCAAACATGCCTTCGGCTTGGCGGTTCAGAGTGCCTTCAATGCCGAGAGCTGGAAACTTATTGGGAACCACGCGCACGGTCCAGCCCGCACTGTTTTTCTGTCCGTCGCCATTGGAGTTTGGACGGTAGGCCAGCACCTCGGATGGCGTCTTGGCCTCGTTTCCTGGGCACAGCGGACAGAAGCCGCCCTTCTGCACTACCCGGCTGCGGATAAAATCGCTGGGCCGCTTAGCGCGGTCGGTGGAGATGATGACCCAACGTCCAACCACAGGATCTTTTCTCAGTTCAGGCACGCTCAATCCCCTTGCGCCCCATCGAGCTAAAGGCGGCGCTTTGCACTCATAGTACGCCAAGAAAAGGCGTCTTTGAAAAGATCAATTTCAGGCGGAGCTCCCGGCACCAGATAGACGCTCACCACATCAAAGCGGGAGAGCGGATGCGGCCGGTGGCTGCGGAGAAACAATGCCGCCATCCCGCGCAGCTCACGCTGCTTGGCGCGGTCAACGGCTGCTTCGGCGGGTACCAGGGTGTGGCTGCTGCGGGTCTTCACCTCGATGAAGCAGAGCACATCACCGTCCCAGCCGACGAGGTCGATCTCACCTTTACGTCCACGGGTGCGCCAGTTGCGCGCGATCATGGTGTATCCGCGGCGTCGAAGAAAGTAATAGGCCAACTCCTCACCCTCGCTGCCGGTTCGCAAATGTGCGGGACCCCGGTCGCCGCGACGGAGCAGACGGGCCACGCGCCGTAACGCTGAGGTAATCAGCTCGGGAATTCGTCCGCTGGACATGACGCAAAAGTGTAACCCATTGCTGCCGAGCAAATCACAATGCAGGATGAAACGTTAGTTTAAGATCGAAGGGATTTAAGATTGAAGCCTACATTGCCCGCAAAGGTGGAATGAATTTTGAAGAAATTGATTGTGTTCGATCTGGACGGAACGCTGGCAGAAAGCAAGTCGGCACTGGATGCCGAGATGGCGGAGTTGCTGGCTGGTCTGCTGGAAGTGGCCAAGGTTGCCGTGATCTCCGGTGGCGACTGGCCGCAGTTTGAAAAACAACTGGTTTCGAATCTGCCGAAGGGCCAGCGGATGGAAAACCTTCTTCTGCTACCCACCTGCGGAACGAAGTTCCTGAAATACGACGGCGAGTGGAAAAAACTTTACAGCGAAGACTTCACGGCGGAGCAGAAGGAAAAGATCATTTCGTCGATGGACCGCGCGCTTGCGGTTGCAGGCTTTAAGCCGGAAAAGACCTGGGGCGAGATCATTGAAGATCGCGGCAGCCAGATCACGTTTTCAGCACTGGGGCAGCAGGCTCCGCTGGCGGAAAAAGAAAAGTGGGACCCTGGCTACGCCAAGCGAACAAAGATCAAATCCATCCTCGATGGTTATATTCCAGAGTTCTCCGTGCGGATGGGCGGCACGACTTCCATCGACGTGACCAAACCCGGGATCGACAAGGCCTACGGAATCCGCAAGCTGCGCGACGTTTTAGGGATATCCATTGAAGAGATGATTTTTGTTGGAGACGCAATCTTTCCGGGCGGCAACGACTACCCGCCAAAAGAGATTGGCGTGCAATCCATCTGCGTCCGCGATACGCATGAGACGAAGCGCGTGGTGGAAGCGATTATTGCGTGTCTGGGAAGCAAGTAGAACAGCATTCGTTGTGCACACCACAAGAAACGCCGGGCAGTTCGACGGCCTTACCGGATCACATTGCCGTCCGCGTCGAGGAAGATGTGTTCGCCGCGTTTGAGCTTTCGATCCTGGATACTCGCGTCACGTGACAGCTTGCAAGTTTGCAGTTTTCCGCTGTTGTAGAAGTAGACGCCGACCGTGCCTCCGAACACGTCGGAGAGAAGCGAGGCCTGCATGCATGGGATGCCCTGCACTTCCTGGTCGGCGGCGAGCCAGCAGACTTTGAGTGCACCATCCGGATGGAAGGCGGTCGAATAATCGTGTCCGTGGCCACGGCAGAGATAGCCATGAATGGTGGTATCGCGACTAAGAAGTGCAAAGTCCGGCTTACCGTCACTGGACAGATAGATTGCCGAACCTTCTGGAATGCGCGCCTCGCCGAAGGCCGCTTCGCGGGAAACCTTGCAGCTTCTCAGGCCGCCTTGAACGTAGTACCACACTTTTCCGGCGGCGCAAGGGTAGCCCTGGATTTCGGTGTCGGCCTTAAGACGCCTGGCGGTGGCAGAATCGCGCTGCGTATCTTCTGCCATCGCCGAGCCAAGGAAAAACAAAGTTACGATGAGAAAGAACGAAATTCTTTTGGCCAAGGATCTTCCTCCCTTCGCCGGTTGCTGACCTGCTCACCCCAGCAACTCCGTTACCTTCGGCATCCATTCACTGATGGCAATCTTTTGCGGACACAGCTCTTCGCAGCTACCGCAGGCGATGCAGGCGGTGGCGCGGTGCTCCTCGGCGAGAAACGTTTTGTACCTGAAGCGCGCGGCTGCCGTGTCGTCGAACAGGTGTGCGTAGTTGAAGTAATTGAAGTTTTCAGGGATGTCCACGCCATTGGGACACGGCAAGCAGTAGTTGCACTTGTTACAGGGAATGACGGTTCGCGTGCGGTACTGTTCCCTTGCCTGGGCGATCAACTGGTGCTCGGCCGGGCTGAAGCTGCCGATGCGCGCAGAGTCGGCGGAGACCAGGTTTTGATCCACCTGCTCCATAGTGCTCATTCCGCTCAACACCATGGACACCTCAGGCTGATCCCACAGCCACTGCAAGGCCCAATCGGCCGGTGAGCGGTGAACGGGAAAGCCTTCCATCTTCTCAAGAATATCCTTGGGCGGATCGGCAAGGCGGCCACCGAGCAGCGGTTCCATGACGACCACAGCCATTCCCTTGCTTGCCGCCAGCTTCAAGCCGCGCAGACCGGCCTGGTTTTCCGTGTCCATGTAGTTGTACTGGATTTGGCACATGGTCCACAGATCGGTGCCGTTGACGATCTCCTCAAAAGCCTCATAGTCATCGTGGAAGGAAAAGCCGAGATGCCGGATACGTCCGTCGGCAATGGCCTCGGCGGCCTTGCCGAGCAGATTGTGCTTGAGGACGATGTTGTGCCAGCGATCCTTGCTGAGCGAGTGCAGGAGGTAAAAGTCTATGAAATCGGTTTGCAGCTTTTGCAGTTGCTCGCCGAGTAACACGTCGAAGTCCGACGGGCTGGCAACCATCCACACGGGAAGCTTAGTCGCCAAGTTCACCTTCTCGCGATAATTGCCGGCGAGCGCCTTGCCCAAGACGATCTCACTTTGGCCGCCGTGATATGGATATGCGGTATCCACATAATTGACGCCATTGTCGATGGCATGGCGAATCATGCGGATCGCTTCGTCTTCAACAATATTGGGACTGATCCGTTCTCCTTCAGCAGTGGGCAGCCTCATGCAGCCAAAACCCAGGGCCGAAACCTTCCAATCGTACTTTCCAAAATCACGGTATTGCATTGTGGTATCTGCCTCCCCAAAAACTAAATACTGTTTTCCAGCACTTCCTCTGCCGTGCATACATCCACCATGCCGCGGCAGCCGTAGATGACCGGCAACACTTTTTCCGCCGGATACTTTTTCCTCCACTCGGCGACCTTCTCGGTGCCGGCGCGATAGGCCGGTAGATACATACGTCCGAGCAGAGGATGCCTTCCCCATGCGCCGCTCAACTTGTCAGCCCGCTCTTCGCTGACCAGGAATTCATGGCGCAGTATCTTGGCGACTTCCGGCTGCGGACGGCCTTCGCCCCAGGTCAGATAGCTTGACTGATTCTTGGCGTCGTCTTGCAGAAGCGCAAGAAGAGCGCCGAGTTGCATGTCTTCGTCGGGCAACTGGTCCAACTCGGTTGCGCCGTGAGCGATGAGGATGGCATTGTTGGCGATGCCTTCAAAGAGTGCGGCAGCGCGGGTGTTCATGGTCAGCACGGTGGCTTCAAAACCCGCGAGACGGCGCACGTACAGATTCTGCAGATAGGCGAAGGTGGTGACGTGTCCGGGGACAACCTCGTGGCTGATGAGCTGATAGAACTCCGGCACGGAAATCTGCAGAGAGGCATTGATCTCATAGGTCGCCTCGTAATTAGGGGAGCCGTCAGCATTGCGGGTGCGGCCAACGTAGTTCATCGAGCCTGAGAACCAGGCATCCTTGATGGGAAGAAAGTCGATGTTGGCGCGCGGAACTCCAGCCAGTTCCTTGGGCAGATAAGGCGAAAGATGCTTGGCGCTGAGCTGATCGAAATAGGCAATGACCGCCGAACTGAGAGTGCGCACGCTGGCCATGGGAGTGACGCGCGCGTTGCGCCAGGCGTCCACGGCGGTAAGCAGTGAAAGGTCGTCGTGCGAAGGATGTCCGGCGCGGCCCAGCAGCTCTGCCACGCGCTGACGCTTGGCCTGCGGTTGCGAGGGCTCAGGATTGCGGCCAGCAGATGCTTGCACACAACGCTGGTAAGGAACGGCCGGACCATAGCCGAGCATCTCCATGGCGAGGTCGAACATGACCTGGATGGAAACGGAGAGACCGGCAAGATACTTGGCGCGCAGGCCTCCGACCTTGAGGACCTCGGACTTGAGGCCCTCGATGGCGGCGGGGAGATCGACTTCTTTCAGGTAGGCATCGATGGCGGCGTGATCGATCTGCTTGGCGCCTACACCACCCGATTCGCGCACGCGAGCCGCCGACGGCGCGGTGTAGGCCAGCGGCAAGGGATCGTCGCTGAACCAGGAGTCGGCGATGAAGCGTCCTGTGCCGGAGGGGCACATCACGTCGCCGCCCCAGAGAGTATCAATGCCAATGACTGCGTCCGCGCAATAACGTCCTACTGCGTCCATATGCGCCTCCTAACTTTTTTCTTTCTTCAGAGAACCGAACCACACGTAAGCGCAAAGTGCCACGAACATGAGGGCGGAGACCGACTCGGAGACCGAGAGATGGTCATACCACGGCATCTTGACGAGGTCTTCGCGATACCACGGGAAGAGGCGCAAAGCAGCGCCAAAGACTCCGCCCAGTGCGCCACCGGCCATCAGTCCGGAGGCGATGATGACGCCACGTTCCCGGATGGTTCGTCCGGCTTCGGGGTTTGCGGCCTCCGCTTTTTTGTTTAGCAGATGGGAGAGGAATCCGCCGACCAGCGCAGGGGTGTTCAACTCCAGCGGAAGATACATGCCAAGGGCGAAGATTAGGGATGGCTGGCCGAGCATCTCCATCACAATCGTGATCATGGCGCCAACGCCGAAGAGAACATAAGCTACCGGCTGGCGGCTCATGAATCCTTCGACCAAGGCCTTCATGATCGATGCCTGAGGAGAGACCAGCACGGGACGCAAATCTCCGGCCACAGCTTCGCCAAACTGGAAGGTTCGCGCCAGCATTACGATGGTCAATCCGGCGGCGATGGAGGCGGCAAGCACGCCGAGGAACTTCACCTTCTCCTGCGATGCCGGAGTGGAGCCGATCCAGTAGCCTGCCTTCAGGTCTGTAATCGTCTGTCCGCTGACCGAAAGCGCGGTGCAGACCATGCCGGCAACGGCCATCACAAAGAACATACCGGTGGTGCCGGAAAGTCCAAAGCGCAGCAGCACCACGCAGGAGATGATGATGGTCAGCATGGTCATGCCGCTGACCGGGTTGCGGGCCGTGGTTGCAATGGCGTTGGCCGCCACCGAGGCAAAGAAGAACGAAAAGACAAGGGTGAGAAGCAATCCCAGTCCAAGCACCGTCCAGGAAACCTTGAGGCTGCCCAACAGCACGGCCACGCCAATCGCACTGACCACCACACCCAGCAGTATGGAGATCATGGGCACGTCGCGGTCGGTGCGGTCCACGTCTTTATCTTCGCCGCGAGTGAAGGTTTTGAAGGCAATGGCAAAGGAAGCAGCGACAATCTTCAGGCTCTTGAAGATGCCGAAGATGCCCGCCGTGGCGATGGCGCCAACGCCCATGAAGCGAACGTAGTTGCGATAAATCTCGCCGGCCGACATCACGCCAATCGGTATGGTTCCGGGATAAACGGTGCCCGGCATGTGCTGTCCGACGAAGAAGACCAGAGGGACCAGCACGAGATTGGCCAGCACACCACCAGCGCAGAGAATCATGGAGCTGCGCAGGCCCATGACGTAGCCCAGCCCGAGGATGAAGCTGACAGCGTCAAAGCTGAGAGTGACGCGCGCCTTGACAGCCATGGTCTTCACGAACGGAATCCACTGGAAGCTTACGAACTCCTTCCACACCTGAAAGGTGGTGACGAAGAAGTCATAGACACCGGAGAGCAGCGTGGCCTGCAGCAGCAATTTGGCCTGCGAGCCCCCCCTCTCGCCGGTCACCAGGACCTCGGTGATCGCCGTGGCCTCAGGATATGGAAGGACGCCGTGCATCTGGCGTACGAAGTAGCGGCGCAGCGGTATCAGGAAGAGCACGCCGAGGCATCCGCCCGCCACGCAGATGAAGATGGTTTGCACCGGCTTGGGATCGAGCTTGAGGATGTAGAGCGCGGGCAAGGTGAAAATTGCACCGGCCACCACAGCACCGGCACAGCCGCCAATGGCGGTGATGATCACGTTTTCCAGCACCGAGGAGCGCCGCTTATAGACCCGCGCCAGCCCAATCGCCAGGATCGAGATTGGAATCGCGGCTTCCATCACCTGCCCCACCTTCAATCCCGAATACGCGGACGCAACGGTGAAGATGACGCACAGGAAGGTGCCCCACAGCACGGAACGCCAAGTCAGCTCGCGCTCCTGCACGGGGGCAGGAACGATGGGACGGTAGGTTTCGTCCTCGGCGAGCGGCTTGTAGGCGTTGGCTGGAAGTGATCTGGTTTCGACTTCGGTCGCCATCAATGAACCTTTCGATCTCTAAATTTCAAACACCGCGCCGGTGTCGGCGCTGGTGACGTGAAGCAGGTAACGCGCCAGCCAGCCGCGCTTCACCTTGGGTTCGAACTTTGGCAGTTCGGCGAGCCGCCGTTCGATCTCCGCATCGCTCACTTTCAGTTCAAGACGGCAGGTCTTGGTGTTGATGTAGATCCGGTCGCCTTCGCGAACCGCGGCAATCGGGCCTCCGGCCGCAGCTTCCGGCGAGATGTGGCCGATGCACAAGCCGCGAGTGCCGCCCGAGAAGCGGCCATCGGTGATGAGGGCGGCGCGAAGCCCGGCTCCGACCATCGCCGCCGTCGGGGAGAGCATCTCCTGCATTCCGGGGCCACCGCGCGGACCTTCATAGCGGATCACGACTACGTCGCCATCCTTGACCTCGCCCGCAAGAATGCCACGCAGCGCATCTTCCTGCGACTCATAGATGCGCGCCGTTCCCTCGTACTCCATCATCTCCGCTGCAACGCCAGCTACTTTTATAACCGCGCCCTTGGGCGCCAGATTGCCAAAGAGCACAGCCAGTCCGCCGGTCTGCGAGAACGCTTTGTCCACCCGGCGAATGACGTCACCATCGGCCTCGGGCGCGGCGTTCACGCAATCGGACAATTGACCGGTCACGGTGGGCACGTCGAGCTTCAACTCGGTTTTGGCGGCGCGACTCAGCTCTTTCAGAATCGCCGGAATACCACCGGCACGATGCACATCCTCAACATGCACTTCCGGGCGGCTTGGCGACACCTTGCAGATGTTCGGCGTCTTGGCGGAAATCTCATTCAGCCTTGAAAGCTTAAAAGGAACCTGCGCCGAGTAGGCCAGCGCCAAGGTATGCAGGATGGTGTTGGTGGAGCCGCCCATCGCCATATCTAGCACAAAGGCGTTGGTGAGGGATTGCTCGTTGATGATGTCCAACGGCCGGATGTTGTTCTCCAGGCAGCGCTTGAGGGCGTGAGCTGCACGGCGGGAGAGTGCGATGCGTTCGGGATTGGGCTCGGTGCGGCTGCAGGTGTTGTCCGTCCAGCGCTCGGCGGGAATGGTGCCCGTTCCCGGTAGCGCCAGGCCGATGGCTTCGCCCAGGCAGTTCATTGAATTTGCGGTAAACATTCCGGCGCAGCTTCCGCAGCCAGGACAGGCTTTTTCAGCCAGAGAGCGCAGGTCGCCGTCGCTCATCTTTCCCACACTGTGTTTGCCTACGGCTTCAAAGACAGTGATCAGGTCCGTGCCTCCGGGACCGGAGAGCATGGGGCCGCCGCTCAGGTAAACGGCAGGAATATTGATGCGCGCCATGGCGTTGTACATCGCCGGGACGATCTTGTCGCAGTTGGCGATTCCGATCCAGCCGTCGCAGGGATGCGCGCCTAGAATGGTCTCAATCTCGTCGGCAATCAGCTCGCGAGAAGGCAGCGAATACTTCATGCCATAGTGCCCCATGGCAATGCCATCGCAGACAGCGCCGCCCACGTTGGCATACCACACGTTGAAACCCAGCGCCTTCAGCTCATCGCGAACCAGCGCTCCAATCTTATCCAGGTGCGCGTGCCCTGGAATCTGATTGGTATAGGAGTTGATCACGGTGACAAAAGGCTTCTTGAGATCGTCGAGCGAGCTGATTACGCCCTCGGCCATCATCAGGGAAGCTGCCGGCAGCATGTGAGCACCTGTGGCAACGATGCGGCTACCATGTTTGCGAATGTTCTCGATTCCTGGGTTCATACCATCCAGTTTACTTGACGTGGACTGCCGGACGCATACCTCAGCGCCAAAAGTTTACAGATTTAGCCCTGCCGTGACCCTTTGGAATCCGAAAATCAGTCCGCCGTAAGCTGCCATTCGAGTCGGTTTCGCATCTGTTACCTAATACTGCACCGTCAGCCATACCCCTGCCTCGGCAACCCCGAGCCGGAAGGACTAGAAGATGAGCGACACTCAGACAGCGGAAGCAACAAGCCTGCTTACTCCCGGCACCAAAGCTCCTGACTTCACCCTGCAGTTTGCGCCGCGTGCAACTCTCTCGCTGAGCGAACTGAGCGGCAAACCCGTGATTCTCGCCTTCTATCCCGCCGATTGGAGCCCCACTTGCGGCGACCAGATTGGCCTGTATAACGAAATCCTTCCCGAATTCCAGAAGTTTGGAGCCGAGCTGGTGGGAATCTCCGTCGATGGCCCCTGGTGTCACAAGGCCTATTCCGAGGCCCGCAAACTCCACTTCAAACTGCTCTCCGACTTTGAACCCAAGGGAGCCATTGCACGGCAATATGGAGCCTATCGCAGGGACGATGGACTGTGCGAACGCGCCCTGTTCGTCATCGACCAGAACGGATTCATCGCGTGGAGTTATCTGTCGCCGATCCGGGTGAATCCCGGTGCGGACGGAATTCTGGAAGCCCTGGAAAAGCTGTCTGCGAAGGCTGCCTGAGCAGGAGAGAGTTTATGACCCGGCTCAAGCAACCAGTTTCGGCCGATGATCACGTACAGGGTTCCGCGGACGCACTGACAACGCTGGTGGAGTATGGGGATTACGAGTGTCCGCACTGCGCGCACGCCTACCCGATTGTGAAGCAACTCCAGAAACGCTTTGGTGATGACCTGCGCTTTGTCTTCCGGAACTTTCCGCTGAACGAGGCGCATCCAAACGCCGAGGCTGCCGCAGAAACCGCGGAGTTTGCCGGTGCACACGGAAAGTTCTGGGAGATGCATGACCTGCTGTTTGAAAACCAGCCGCGGCTAGGTACCGCGCTGTTTGTCGAACTTGCACAGAAGCTGAAACTACCACGGCCGGCACTGGAGGCTGCACTGGAGGGTGGCCAGTTCGCCGCGCGAGTCCGTGCAGATTTCAGCGGAGGCGTCCGCAGCGGAGTGAACGGCACGCCTACGTTCTTCATCAATGGGCTGCGCTACGACGATTCCTGGGAGTTTCCGGAGCTGTTGCTGGTGATCGATCAGGCGATCGAGTCGGCGCGCAACCCTGCCGCCGACTGACCAACCCCATTCAGACGATCCTCCACCGCGCCTACGGCGAGCGTGCAGGGAGGCTTCGCACGCGAGGAGAGCAGAAATAGTAACGCAGAAGCGTAGTATCGTTTAAAAATGTACATCTTTGACCAGAGGTGATATGGACGAGTCCGGGGGTCTGATCAAATTACGCTCCATGCAGGCGGCTGAATTTGGGGATTTTGCTCCCGCTTTCCATGAGAGGCTGCTGGATAGCTTGTTCGATGGGGTGTACTTCGTCGATAAAGAACGCAGAATTCAATACTGGAACAAAGGCGCCGAATACTTAACCGGATTCACCGCCGATGAAGCGGTTGGAAGACACTGCTTCGACAACTTCCTGATGCATGTAGACGACGAAGGGTGCGCGCTTTGCATCGAGGGATGCCCACTGGCCAAGACCATCATCGATGGCGAACGCCGGACTGCCGAGATCTATCTCCGCCACAAACTCGGGCACCGCGTTCCAGTCTATGTCCGAATCGCTCCCATCGTGGATAGTGCTGGATGCGTAGTTGGAGCGGTCGAGGTGTTCAGTGACCTGACTGCGAAAAAGACCATGGAAAGAAGGGTCGGAGAGCTGGAAGGCTTGGCATTCCTCGACCCCCTGACCGGAGTTTCAAACCGGCGCTACACAGAGTTGAAGGTGGGACAGGCGATTCAGGAATTCGAGCAGTTTGGCAGAAAAATCGGCGTGATGATGATTGATGCCGACCACTTTAAGCGGGTGAACGACGCCTATGGACATGAGACCGGCGATGAGGTACTGCGAGCGATCTGCAAGACCCTCACTTACAACCTGCGTCCGGGTGACACCGTAGGCCGCTGGGGCGGCGAGGAATTCCTGGTCATCGTAACCGATGTTAGTTCCGCCACGCTGAGTGCATCTGCCGAAAGATTCCGAATGCTGATTGCACAGTCGGCGATCCCCGTCACGGACGGCCACCTGCAAATCACCGCATCACTGGGAGCCACACTTATAAAACAGGGAGATTCGGGAGCGTCAGTAGTTAAACGGGCAGACGAATTGATGTACATGAGTAAGGTCTCGGGACGAAACCGAATCAGCTTCGGTTAGCCCGGGACGTTACTTATGGGTCGAGCGCGTCTTCTAAAACTAAGGCGCAACTCGACCCGTAAATAACAGGGACTTCTGAAAACCTACTTGGTTACGGCACGAGTTTGAAGGTTGTGATAACCAGTCTTCTTCCGAGCCTCGCGAAGAGACATACCGTTCTTAATCTCCTGCTCGATCAATCCCTCTTTTTGCGCAATGCTTTTGGCGATGTTGCAGACTTCTTCTGCCTTTTCCGCAGGGACCACAACAACACCGCTGTCATCACCAAGGATGATGTCTCCCGGACGAACTTGTACTCCGGAAACCGCAACAGGAACGTTAACCGCGTCGCACTCGACACGGTCTTTACCGGTGACCATGTATACGCCCTTGGTAAACATCGGGTAACCGAGAGACTTGATTCCCGGCACGTCGCGGCAAACTCCGTCAATTACCGTACCTGCGACCTTCTTCTGACAAGATAGAATCGTCATAATGTCGCCCCACACGGTGCAGTAAGTGCGTCCGCCGTTATCAATCACAACCACTTCGCCGGGCTGTACATCGTCCAGAAAGTCACCGACCGTTCCTTTCACCGTGCCGCATGGAACATAGTGGACGGTAAAAGCACGGCCGCATATTTTTGTGCCAGGGACAACCGCACCAATACCCAGTAACCCGCCAATAATTCCGAGCTTGTCTAAAGCATCAGATACGCAGGTAGTGTCAAGAGCTTTCAGCTCTTCCATGACGGATGAACTCACCTGAAACATAGCTATCCCCTCAGTTTCTCAAGCTTCTGATCAACTATCTTGTCGAAGCCGTAGATTTCCAATGTAGTTTTTCCTTGAGCGAGCATTTCCCTGACCTTAATCTCCTTGTCGAAGATTGCCAGAGCCCGTTTCAAAACCTCGTGGATCTTTTCCTGCTCTATTACCACGACGCCGTCCCGGTCCGCGACGATCAAGTCACCTTGCCTGACAGTTACTCCACCACACTGGATGGGTCCGCCAATTGTTCCCAGGTCCTCTTTACCGGTGCCCCCGGGATTGAAGCCTCGGGAGAACATTGGAAAGCCGGACTCCTGGATATCATTGCTATCGCGACAGGTGCCATCAATCACGACTCCGGCAATCCCTCTCGCCTGCGATGCGGTTACCATGATGTCGCCGAAGGGTCCTGCGTTTGTGTACCCATGGGCGTTGATAACCAGCACTGAACCCGGCTCGGCCTCATAAATCGCCCTATGCAATGCCAAGTTGTCAGCGGGAGAAGAAACAACGGTAATAGCAGGTCCAACTAGCTTACTCTTGGGATCAACCGGTTTGATTCCGGCGTCCATATTGCCGATTTTCCCATTGGCATCGCACACATTTCCGGTGGGCAACTGTTTGAACTGTTCGATCTCTTTCTGCGTCAATTGCATCCTGGGTCACTCTTTCCTTACTTCAGCATCGTTTCGTAATTAAACTTCTTATCGACTGCCAGTATTCCAGCCCCAGACCGAATCTCTGCAATCATTTGTTCTTCTTTGCCAAGGAAGACTTCCGCCTTTTCGATAACCTGATCAAGCTTTTCCTGCGGAATAATAACAACGCCGCTTCGATCGCCCATCACCACGTCTCCGGGTCTCACCTGCACTCCCGCAAACTGGATCATCACATTCGTCGCTTCTTCCATAATTCGACCGCGGGCGGTTGCAACTACAGTGCCCCTGGCATAGGCAGGAAACTGTATTTCGACGCAATCATCCAGGTCGCGGATCGCTCCGTCAACGACAACGCCGCTGATTCCTTTTTGCTTGGCGCCGTTCGCCAGAATTCCGCCCCAGCAGGAAGTGTCAAGCCGACCGCCGTTATCGATGATAATGACATCGCCTTTATCGGCTGATTCAATTGCACTGATACCAAGGTGAGTGCCGCTTGACTTAGTCAACCCAGCCGCGGTGATCTTTAATGTGACCGCTCTTCCCAGAACCTTTCCCGCAGTTTCCCACAGAGGTCGCACACCAAACGTAGCGCCCTTCAAACCTAGCGCGTCGAGTGCATCAGATACGTTGGTAGTGGACAAGCGGGCAAGCCGCGGGCGGTACTTATTATCAAACTCCAAATTCGACATAACACGATCCTTTCACTGTTGCGTCCTGATGCCGGTAAGGCGGTAACGGCGGTTTTACGCCGATACAACCTTTAGCGTCCCCTCGTCGGCATTGACTTCCACTACGTCTCCGGTTTTTATAGCCGTAACTGGGTCACTATCGAGCCTGTCGAGCATTGGAATCTCTGAAATAATGC
Organism: uncultured Acidobacteriaceae bacterium; assembly: GCA_964559875.1. Lineage (GTDB taxonomy): Bacteria > Acidobacteriota > Terriglobia > Terriglobales > Acidobacteriaceae > TOLSYN. Next base: position 30,756 of record CAZLJQ010000008.1, on the reverse strand, counting down.
AACCAATCACCGTCACCTGTTCCACTGCCCGGTTAATCATGGCGCAAGGACCAACACCATTATTAACGGCTTCATAGATAAGGTATGACCCGCCCGTCGAACCTTTTCCAGTCGGAAATACGAGAACTTTTCCAGCTATGCACTGCCCATACAATGGATGACCAACTTCCGTCACCGTTCCAGTTTTTACATCAATGCCACCTAGGAAGCAGATCGGCTCGCCGGTTACTAATGCAACGCCTTTCGCTTTTCCACCTACAACTTTGCGTCCGTGAAGTATTTTTTCCATGATTGAGTCGCCTCCCTTTGTCTATCTCTCGCCGAACTTGCCGGTCACTGCGGCCGTTAGACATGCTTGGAGGCTGCCGTAGTATGTGGGCAGCGCCCATTGCCCTGGAGCATAGTGGGCCAACTTCGATGAGTTCGTGGCTAGTCCTGTGTACCCTTTCTTCTTGGCAACCTCAGCCATGGGCGATAAGATAGGACAGGTATCGATAACAAAACGCCCACCGGCAGCCTCAATGACTTTCGCGTAGCCGCAACGCTCAGCTAACGATCGAATGGGCAGCGCAGTAGTGATCCAGAATTCGACGTGGGACTTAACTTTCTTTCCGGCAAGACCAGCAGCAATCTCTTCAATCTCTGTTATTGACGCATGAGGGCACCCAATACAGACAACGGAAATTTCCTGTCCCTCGTGCTTATTAAGCGAAGTCTTCGCCTCGGCCAGCTCTTTCTTGCTGAACTCGAAAACTTCTCCAGGCTTTCTTCCCCCGAACGCGGCATCGCAGGTCGGAGCCTCGGGAGTTATTCCGGCTATATGGTAGAGAGCAACCGCGCCCGACGAGGCAAGCCCCGCTCCGAGCGTTTTAATTTCGTCGGCGCTTACACTTGTAATACCGGTGAACACCGGAACCTTACTTCCGGCCCTGGTTCCAACCCAGTACCCAAGAGCACCAAACTCGTCCACGCCGCTTAGTTGTGTTGAAACGTCAACCCTGATTTGACCAAGCCGGTTTTCGGAGAGGTGATACCCGTACTCTGGAACACGTCCCGTAAGTGCCGCCGCTAACGCGGAAGGACCACCCTCACGATTCGTCCGGGCCCCAAGCACCGAGTTCGCAAATGCAATTGCCGATGACTCTCCCCAAGCAACGTGTTCGCCCTTCCTGGGGCAGTTTCCGATTAAGTAGGGAGTACAAGTATGGCAGGGGATAGCGCCCATGGCCTGGTAAGCATTAGTTAACCGGGTCTGTAGTAGGAATGTCTCTTCGGGATACCCGACTTCACGCCAGTCGTCAAAGTTGACCGCTCCACTGTTGAGGGTAGTCATGGCGCAGAACTTACCATCGAGACCGGCCATCTTTTCTACGAACTTGGTACCAGCTTCCCCTGCAACCACGACAGAGGACCCCGGCATGTGTACGTTCGAGACAGGGATCATCTTCTTGGCGTCGTAGATTTCGCCCAACTGCACAAGGATTTCCATGGACTTCTGAACCGGATATCCACTCTTACCGGCCAGCATCTCTTCTTCTTCACGCGTAAGTTGCATAAAAGTACCTCGTATACGAGTAAAAGCGGCAGACGGTGTTCACCAGACACACCGCCTGCCTATAGCTATGAATTACAACTATTCTTAAACACCAGCAGCTACAGCGCGCGGAGAGCACATGCTAATTGCATTCTCAGGGCACACTTCTTTGCACAAACCGCAACCGTCGCACTTCTTCGGGTCCACTACGGAACCCACCCTGGTAAGCGAGATGGCATCGTAGAAGCAGCTTCTGTTGCAGACGCCGCACTTGTTGCACTTATTGTAGTCCACGATTGCATGCACGCCCTCGGGAGCGCGTACAACCTCTTTGGTCTTGAGGATGTTCGGCAAGGCAATGCCGCGGATTTCGTCGAGCGAATTGTAGCCCTTGCTGTCCAGCCAAATATTGATGTTGTCGTTCCACTTCTTGCTGATGTTATATCCCTGCAGCATGATGCCGACGCCGGACTGCACAAGACTTGCACCGCACATCGTGTAACGGATGACATCCTGCCATTCCCACACACCCAGACCAGCAATGATAGGAATCTTCAGGCGCCGTGCGGCGTTGCTGACGATCTTCAAGCCGTAGCCAAGAAGATAGGGTCCACCCCATCCGCCCTGTGCTCCCGGTCCGATGGGACTGGCGGTCTCGATGTCAATCATGAAACCCGAGAAACGCGCAGACAGGTTTACCGCCATTCCGCCGGCCTTTTCGACGCCTTCGGCGATCGCCACCGGATCAGAAGCCTGGGGCGAAATCTTTACGCTGAAGGGCTTTTTCAAAAGCTTGGCGCAGGTGCTGACAATCAGCGGCGCCCGGTCCACATCTCCGGCACCCATCTTGACGCCCATGTCGGCAGCAAACGGACAGGAGACGTTCAACTCGACCCAATCGGCCTTGGTCTCATTGACCATGTTACACATCTGAATCCACTCTTCCAGGGAAACTCCGGAGAGGCTGGCCATAACATTGCCGTTATCGCCAATCATTTCCTTCGCCTTGTCCACGTCCTGCATGTATTCCTCGTAGCCAAAGTGCGAGCACTCTTCTAATGAATTCAAGGTAAAGGCGTGCGGCAACTTCTCCGGATAGCCGGGGAAATTCTTGTAGTCATACAGCATGAAACGCGGACGTGGGAAGGTACGGCCCAGCTTACCCATATCGCCAAAGAGCGACTTTACGATTGCGCCAGAAGCACCGCCGTCGATGCCTTTCTTTGTCCCGCGCCAATCCATGGTCGGGGTCGCTGAACCCACAATGACCGGATTCTTAAACTTCACTCCATTTACAGTTACGCTTAAATCAGCCACGATTAAAACCCTCCGTATTGTTATTGTTACTGTGTGTTACTTTTCTGCAGCCGCCGAATACAAGTTGCTGCAAATAGTTTGAATAGATCCACTGCTAAGCTGTCACCGTGGTGGCCTGCGGCTTATCCGTCAATTCCTTGTCCAAGCTGCCAACGATGAAGGCATAGCAGAAAGCCGCGAATAGTGACACCGCGGCAGTGACTACCAGTGGGGCCGTAAAGCTCTTAGTTCTGGCCAGTAGAATTCCAGTTACCATTGGCGCAAGAGCCCCACCCATATTGCCGAGAAAATTCTGCATCGATACCATCGATGCAACGTAACGCGGCGGAGCGACGTCCACCATCATCGTTTGGATGGAACCGGTGGCCAAGCTGAATCCAGCGACCGCCAGCGTAAGATAAGTGACTGCCGGCCACGTGGAAGTGCTGTAGGCTCCCAGCAGTGTGAAGATCGTCGCCAGGCACAATCCTCCACAGCTAAGCGTCTTGCGGGCGACCGTAACACGCGTTCCCTTCCTTACCAACAAATCGCTTATATAGCCGCCAGAAAACGTTGCCACCATGCCAACGAGAAAGGGGAGCATTGCCACAAACCCGCCGTTCATGATGGACATGTGCCGCTGCAATACCAGATAACCCGGGAGCCAGCTGGCGTACACGAAATAAACGTACAAGTATCCGAAATTGCCCAGCATCGCGCCCCAAGTGGTGCGGTACTTTAGCAGCGTAATCCAGCGGATATTGCTCTTCTCCCGAGCTGCAGGCCTTGCTTTGCCTCGATAGGTCAGCAGGAACCACGGTAGCCACAGAATGCTCAAAATGCCTGCCGCGTAAAACATCCAAGATAATCCAAACCAGTGGTAAACGGAGGCGGCGAACGGAATCCCGAGCGCCAGCCCAATTTTGTTCCCTGAAAAGAACGTAGCCACCGCTGTGGCTCGCTGCTCCCTGGGAAATGTCTCTTGAATAACGCTTGTTCCGGCTCCGAGCATCGGTCCTTCGCCCACTCCGAGCATTGCGCGAAACACCGCCAAGTGGGCAAAGCGAACGGTTGTTCCACACAAGATCGTCGCCGTGGACCAGATAAACACACTCAATGGGTAGGCAATACGCGCCCGCACCCAATCGACAAAGGGGCCAGCTCCTAACATCGTAAAACAATAGGCCCAGTTAAACACTGACAGCAGAATGCCCACAGTCGCTGCAGACCAGCCATAGTTCCTGATCAGCACGGGCGCTGCCACTGACATATTTACGCGGTCCAGATAGGCAATTGCCTGCGAGGCGGCGAGCAAAAAAAGAATGTTTACGCGATATGCGTTCGAGTATCCGGGGACCACGGCCGCTTCCACAGCTGTGGACTGCATAACAGAACCTTCGGTCGCCATTAACCACTCCTGTAATTATCTTAGGTAATACTTTGCATGAAGTGCCAAAACTAATATGTCTTTACTCTTGCTAGCCCGCAATCGTAACTACGGGTTCGCCGTCACTTCCCTGGCGAATTACGATCCTACCTGTCGCTTCTGGATTGGTAGCGGGAAAGTCCTCGCGATAGTGAGTTCCGCGGCTCTCTTTTCTCGTGAGTGCCGCTACCGCCAGAAGTTGGCCCACTAACAGCCGGTTGAGGGATGAATAAGTGCAAGCAATTGATTTGTTCTTTTGTATAAAGTTCAATACTTCGTTGAGTCCATCGGCAGTTCGAACCACCGTAAGATTCCGGTAGTACAAGTCCGCGCTCGCCGCTTCCATCGCAATCGCTTGATTCTCGAGAACCGCATTCTGGACAATCTGAGCGGAGGGATGAGATTTACCAAGTGCATTGCCTGCCGATTCCAGGGCATGGGCCGCAGCAAACCGTCCGGCTCTGCATCCAAATACCTGGGTGTCGATCAGGTTGTTTCCACCCGGACGGTCGGAGCCATGTACGCCTCCGGTTACCTCTCCTGCCGCGAACAGGCCATCTACCCCGGTGAATCCTTTTTCGTCGATCAGCACGCCACCATTGAAGTTCTGGACCACCAGGCCCAGTTCAATACTTGCTTTGGCCAGGTCGCTTCCGGCTTTGCGTATGGTCTTATAAGTAATTGGGCAACGCTCGAGTAACTCTTCTTCTCCGATGTGGGTTACATCGAAATAGACACCGTCATTGGGAGTGCCGCGGCCCTCCATGATTTCCTTGAAGATGGCGATGTCCAAGTACTTCGCGATGGTGCGGACGGAAAACGGATAGGACATTGCCTTCAAGTCAATGACATCGTCCACGCTGATCCCGGGCGGACAGTAACGTTCTATGAACTCCTGGCCGTTGATGTTTGTCAGCCGCGGCTTCAGTCTCCACAGATGGCTGTGGATTATGAAGTCCATGTGTGGGTTCACAACGCCAGGGCCGATTTGAAAGAATTCCATATTGACGAATCGAGCGCCGGCACGATATGCCATGGCCCAACCATCGCCATCCAGGGTTGGAGGGTTCACGTTCTTCCGGAAAAGCCGGCCTGCTCCACCTGTGGCCAGCACAACTGCCCGGGCGTGAATCACGGCTTGCTCCTGCCCGATCTGACCAACAGCGCCACACACCCGGCCGCAATCGTCGAGTAATAAGTCAAATAGCCTGATATCTTCAACAACCTGCACGCCTGCTTGAATGTTGGCTTGTTTAAGGACGGTTAAGATCCTAAGGCCGGTTGAGCCGCCGCAGGTTAAGGACCGAGCCTTGGTACATCCTGAAAGCTTTCTCTGAATCGGCAGGCCTCCTTCGCTGTCGAAGTGCAGGCCTAAACTCATCAGATCCTCTACCCTGGCGCGCGACTCGTCCGCAATGATCCGGAAGAGTTTCGGGTCGCCAAGTCCACCGCCCGTTTCCACCATGTCTTCGAAATAGACATCGGGATTGTCGCCATCTCCCGCGAAGTTAAAAGGAGCATTGATGCCCAGACTTTCCGAGGCGATTAATCCAGAGCTCCCGCTCAGTCCATTCTTGCCGGCCACAGCGATCAGGACGCTTAGGTCCTTGCCTGTCCGTTTGGCTTCCAGGGCGGCGCGGCTTCCTGCGGCGCCTCCGCCCACAACTAACACATCGCACGTCAACTCGATCATGGCTTTCTTTTACCTGCCTAACTAGTACGAATGTTCTTGCGATAAGACAATTTATGAATTCCAAAAGTAACTAACGACGTTATAGAAAGGGTGGTCAACGGGCGCCCCTGTTCGCGGCCATGGCAATGGGCCGGGATGGAACAAATCGCTGAGCGTAGGATTCGACAATTTTCGGGAATGGATAGTTACGCAGAGGTATGAGACTCTCGCTTACCTTCTGAGCAGCGGCGATCACGAACACCTTCGTCAACTCAGCCCACTGCTGGTCATGCCGATTAGAGGGAGCGGACAAAACTATGGCGCCGACAAGCCCATCGGCGCCCATTACCGGTGCGCTGATGGCACAGATTTCCGGGTCTATATCGCCCCATGTAATATGCACTCCAGTCGCCCGCACCGCTTCGTCCTCTTCCTGGAAGGGCTTACTAAATGCCCGGATCACGATTCCGCTTGCGCCTTTGTCCATTGGCAGATAAGCGCCCACATGGAACGTGTCGCGTACGCGACGCCGCGGGTCAACCCGCAGAAGACACATGCGCATGGCAGGTTTTGTGCCTAACACAGGGACGTAGAAAGAGACACTCTCGCCTGTTTCTGCGGAAAGTGGTTCCATTGTGGGGAGAAGAAGCTTTTCCAAATCAAGCGTGAAATGGGAGCCCACGCGCCATGCCTGCAATCCAATTCGATAGCGGCCATCACTCCCCTGATCGATGAACCCAGTTCTTTCCAGAGAAACAAGTAACCGCAGGATCGTGCTTTTGTACAGGCCTGTCCGCGATGCAAGCTGGGCAAGTGTCAACGCCGAGGCGCTCTCGTCGAATGCGGTCAGAACGGCTAATGCACGTTCGACTGCTGCGACACCACCACCTTGGGTCGGGCTATTCCCGGGGGCCATTCTGCGTCCAATTCGAATGCATTCTACTGTGCAGAACGTCATTCTATTTATTTTTGGTTTACAGCAAAAAACTGTATCCTGTTCACGTGGCGTTGTCCAGAAGATATTGCAACTAATTTCACGGCTATCGCATCGCTTGTCGTCCCTGTTGGTGCAGACCTTCCACGGAGATGATCGACTGCGGTGCGGTGAGGCGTAGCGCATGTGCGCAGGGGGAACCTTGCGCGCCCACAATACCAAGTCCGCATGCGTAAGTACTTCATGCGAAAGAGAGAATCGTGATCATAGGCCCTTATGTAGACGGCGCATCAATCCTAGTCGGTGGCTTGCTCGGTGCTGCGCTTGGCAACAAAGTTCCGCAACGTTTCCGCACTTCTCTGCCGCTCATGTTCGGCGCCTGTTCCATGGCCTTGGGAATCGTGCTGATCGGGCAGGCGAAGCACCTGCCGGCGATGGTTTTGTCAGTCCTTTTAGGTGCGATTGCCGGCGAGTTGATTTATCTGGAGCGTGGAATCAATAAACTAAGCGACGTGGCTCGGTTGCTGGTGGAGCGATTCCTGCCGAGAACCCCTGAGGCCGAGCAATCCGAAGAGGAGTATTTGCAATCCTTTGTTGCCATCGTCGTGTTGTTCTGCGCCAGCGCGACAGGGATTCTTGGAGCGCTGAAAGAAGGAATGAGCGGCGACTCGTCAATCCTTATCGCCAAGTCGATTCTGGATCTGTTTACCGCAGGAGTATTCGCGACTTCGCTGGGCTATGCAGTTGCCGCCGTCGCGTTTCCGTCAATTCTTATTCAATTAGTACTTGCTTATGGTGCGGTCGTCATCATGCCACTTACCACGCCTGTGTTGGTGGCTGATTTCTCCGCCGTCGGCGGAGTCCTGCTGTTAGCAACTGGCCTGCGAATCTGTGGCATCAAGAAATTTCCAGTGGCAAATATGTTGCCCGCACTGATACTTGCCATTCCCGTCTCTTATCTTTGGACACGATTCTTTTAGCAATCAACCAGCTCCGCAATAGTCCTCAAAAGATATACCTCACGAAAAAGTAACAGGACATGCTCAAGCCGACCGCAATCACAATAGCGCGCACATGATTCGGGTTCATCTTCTGTGCGAACGTCGCACCGTAGTAGCCGCCCAGTAGGGTTCCCGCTACCATAACTCCAGCAATCTTCCAGTAGACGACGCCCCGGCTTACGAAGATCAGAACCGCAACCGCGTTGCATACTGCCGCCTGCAACGTCTTATAGGCGTTGACGCGGTGAATATCCTCCACTCCCAACAGCGCCAGCAGGGCCATCATCAGAATGCCTGCCCCTGCCCCGAAGTATCCAATGTAGAAGGCGACGAAAAACTGTGCTACCGCACCTCCCTTGGTGGAGAGTGCAGCCTCGCCTTGAGGTACATGAATTGCCGCGGTGATCTTCCGGCTGAACGCAAACAGCAGGGTCGCTGACAACAGCAGAAAGGGAATGAGCCGCAGAAACGTCTGTTGCGGTGTCATCAGCAGCGTCACTGCGCCCAGCAGTCCGCCCATGCATCCTGTCGCGAGCAGAGGCCACAACACACTCCTCGCCTCTGGGCCACGTAGCTCGTTGCGATACGCACCAGCGCTGGCCAGCATCCCTGGCACCACTGCCACCGTGTTGGTAGCGTTCGCCTGGATCGGCGGTATGCCGATTAGAAGCAGCACTGGAAAACTCAGGAATGTGCCGCCGCCGGCCACCGAGTTTACCGCACCGCACAAGATAGAGACCCCAAAAAGCAATACAGATTGATGCCACGCGATCATTCAACAATTGTAAGCTGCCGCAGCTGCCACGCAGAACCACCTCGCCGCATTTCGCTCCAAGTTATCGGGAATAAATATGGCCGGTCTCAGTTCTTGTATCCATATGCACGAGGATTCACAAGGAGGAGCCATGAGTAAAACGAGATCGGCCGCTGACGCATCTCCCGACACCACCCCATCGCCCACATCTTCGGACGGCATTGACCGCCGCGGCTTTCTGCACTGCATGGCCTGGGCCGGCACTGGCATCGTCTGGAGTTTTGCCGGAGGTATTCCAGTGTCCAGAGCCTTTGGCGCCTTAATCCCAAGGACGCGCGACGAAGATTTCAGTTTCATTCAGATCAGCGACAGCCACATAGGTTTTTCAAAAGCGGCGAATCCCGATGTAACGGGTACGCTGCAAAAAGCCGTGGACAAGATTCGGGCCGCATCCCGAGTACCGGACTTCCTGATCCATACCGGAGACCTTACGCACACTTCCAAGCCATCGGAATTCGACACCATGGAGCAGGTACTGCGGGGAACCAAGAGCAAAATCTTCTACGTCCCCGGAGAGCACGACACCTCTGAGGATGACGGCAAGCTCTACCTCGAACGCTATGGCAAAGGCACCGCCGGAAACGGATGGTACAGCTTCAATCACAAGGGCGTTCACTTTGTCGGCTTGGTCAACGTGGTTCAGTTGGAAGGCATGGGACGTCTCGGTAACAACCAGCTCGCCTGGCTCAAGCAGGATGTTGAGCATCTGGGCAGCAGCACGCCGATTGTTCTCTTCGCGCACATTCCGCTATGGGCACTTTATCCCGAGTGGGGTTGGAGCACCTCGGACAGCGAGCAGGCGCTCTCCCTGCTGAAGCGTTTCGGCTCGCTCACGGTGCTCAACGGACACATCCACCAGGTAATGCAGAAAGTGGAAGGCAACGTCACGTTTCACACCGCGATGTCCACTGCGTTTCCACAACCGGCGCCGGGCGCGGCTCCCTCGCCTGGTCCGATGAAGGTTCCAGCAGAGAAATTGCAGAGTGTGCTCGGATTCACCAACGTTCACTTTGTTCCGCAAAATCATCAGCTCGCGGTGGTCGACTCAACTCTGGCGGACACAGCCGTCGCAACGGCGCAGGCCGCACGATGAGAACCTCAACACTACTTGGCGGCGTAACCATCACAGCGTTGGCCATCGCCGCTTTGTCACTCACTCACCCATGGGGAAACCTGCGCACCGGCTCTCCTGCAGGTAACACCGTGCTGACAGGCGCAAATGCTCCCGACGAGCTTCGAGCAGTACTTGCGCAAAAGTGCGGCGACTGTCATTCGAGCAACACGCGATGGCCGCTCTATAGCCGGATTGCGCCCACTTCGTGGCTGGTTGAGCATGACGTGCACGAAGGACGCGAACATCTGAATCTCTCCTTGTGGGAGCAGTACGACATCGACAAACGCATCGACCTCCTCGGGAAGATGGCCACCCAGCTTCGCCAGGGCAAGATGCCACTAAAACAATACCTTCTGCTGCATCCCGAAGCACGGCTCTCTGAGTCCGAGCGAAAACTCATTGTTGACTGGACAAAAGGCGAACGAAAGCGGCTTATGGCCGCAGCGGCAAAGTAACATCCCCCAATCAAAGAACGGAGACGAAATGAAGTCACGCCACATCCTCAAAGTGGGCTACCCGGTTGCTCGCTTCGCCGGAGTTCCACTCGCCTTGCTGCTGCTCGCGCTAGTTGTCTTTCCAAAGATCAGCCGTGCGGCGGACGAAGCCGCCCAGGGCAAGCAGCTGTTTGAGAAACGCTGCACCGGCTGCCACTCGCTAGAGCGCAATAAAGAAGGTCCAAACCTTACAGGCGTGTATGGAAGACAGGCAGGCACGGCTCCTGGCTTCAACTATTCAACGGCTCTTAAGTCATCTCACTTCGTCTGGGACGAACAACGTATGGAAAAATGGCTCACCGATACGGACTCATTGGTCGAAGACAACAACATGGATTTTCATGTGCCAAAAGCCGATGAGCGCGCCGAGATTATCAGCTACCTGAAGTCGCTCTCCGCCTCACAGAGAAGTTCCTCGACCCCGCCGAATCGATAACTCCAACAACTCATGAGCGGGCTGCTTTTCTCAGCAGCTCGCCCAGCGCGTGTACGTCGGAGGCCGGCGCGTCGCTGACGATGTAGTAGCGCAACCCCGCTTCACTCCACGTCTCTATATGGAATTCGAGCCGGGTTGCAGTAACCGTACCTGGATAAGATGGAAACCCTCCCGATTCATTCTTAAAGATGAAAACCGAGAGTTGATGCTTTCGCAGTTTGAAAAGCAACTGCGCACCGGCGTTGCGCTCGAAGTAAGCAACCCGGCCGCCGTCCAGCGTGAACCCGGAATTCTGCAACTCCGGAAGGTTGAATGAAAACGGAAGCTTTCCAGCAAACCACGGCTTCACCGTGTGATTGTCCGTCGATACCACATCAACTGGGTTGGAACTGGCCAGGGCCGTCACATGCAGGTCCGCAATTTCCGCGAGCTCACGTTCACGTCCGGAGTGATTCACCCACAGCGCAATCGACCCGATCAGCAGCACGGCGGCAACCGCGGCGGTGGCAAGTCTCGGAAAGCGAATCCTCCACCACGCCGGTTTGCGCTTGGCCTGCATCATCTGCTCCATGCGCATACGAAACTCCGAAGAGGGCGCGTAACGCATTCCGGCAGCGCGGGTCGCCAGCTTGGTTTGCAGCAGTCCCAGTGCCTCCGCCGCGCAGGCGGCACAGCCACGCAGATGCGACTCCAACTCCGTCATCTCACCGGCGGGCAGTTCGGAATCAACATAGGGCGTAAGCTTGCCGCGTACTTCATCACATGTCATTTGTCGATACTCCGTGACGCACTCCGAATGCTGGCATCGTTCAGCAATTCGCGCATCGCCTTCCGTCCACGCGAAAGCCGTGACATCACTGTGCCAATCGGAATTGCCAGTGTTTCGGCGATCTCCTGGTAGCTCATCTCTTCCACGTCGCACAGCAGAATGACTTCACGGTACTGCACCGGGAGCGCCGCCAAGGCCTTTTGAATCATCTGCTGATCCAGACTGGAAATCAGAATCGACTCCGGCGTCCCGGGAGCGATCGGCTCCACGACCGCATCCTCATCGCTGTCCAGAGAGACGGGCGCGGCCTTCAGTCCTGTGCGCGAGGTGAGAAACGTGTTCCTCAGAATCTTGTATATCCAGGCCCGGAAATTCGTTCCCTGGTGAAAGGAATCAAATCCCTTCAGAGCTTTCATGCAGGTTTCCTGCACCAGGTCCTCTGCTTCGCTACGATCTTGCGTAAGCCAGTGCGCAAAATTGTAGAGGCGGGCAAACAGCGGCATTGCCAGCTCTTCGAAAGATCCGGAATCGTTCTGGGTCTCAGGCACGGCTCAATGAGAATAACTCAGGATGGCGGATTTTATTCCCGGACAAGGTTAATTTTGGCGCTTCTAGAATCGCCGGAGTTATTTATGCCGCTTGCGGAGGAGCACATCGAACGACAGCACGCCGGTCTGGTCACGCACGCCAACAATGGAAACATCCTTGTTCACGTTGTACTCGAACTGAATGATCTGCTGGGCCGACTGATTCAGGTTGGTGATGTAGGTGAGCGTGAGATTGTTGGAGACCTGCTGCTCCACCGTGACTCGCGCCAATCCGGCGGTGAGCGCGCCTCCCACATTCGGATCGATCTTCACCCGGCTCACGCCAAACAGCCGCTGCACCCGGCTGCTCACCGTGGCGTTCAGTGCCTGCCCAATCAGGGCGTTCGAGGCATTCTCTGAAACCGCGGGCTGATATTGCGCGGTGCCCATCATCGCCGGATTGGCCGACTCTTCGGCGGTGCGCCCCAGCGCCAGCAAGGAAATAATGTCGCTGCTGGAGAGTGGTGGGTCTGAGCGATAAGAGGGCGTCAGCCGGTTGATGGGCCCATGGAAACCAAGCGTGATGTCATAATCGCGCACCCGGGCCGAGAGCTCCACATCGAGCGACGGCTCAATCCGCACCGGGTTGGTAAAGGTAACATCGCCGCGCTCCATCCGGTACTTTGTGGCGTTGAAGTAGATGGTCCCTTCCAGCAGATTCACCCGTCCCAGTACCACCGGACGCGAGGCCGTGCCGCGCATACGCAGGTCCACATTGCCGCTCACCCGCGCCAGCGAGGTCTGCACCTGCAGCTCCGGCGTCGAGGTCACGTGCATGTCCAAGTGCAGGTTGTTAAGCGGCGAATCGATCTTCTGCGCTGGAACGCCACGCATTCCGCTCACCAGGTAATAGGCAAAATCGAACTGTGGATTCAGTCCCACCTTGGTCACGGTGATATCGCCGGAGAGCACTGCGCTCTTCATCGAACCGCTCAACGACAGCGATGCGTCGGCCGTCGAGCTCAATCCCTCCGGATAGCGAAGCCGGATCTCGTGTCCGCTGGCCGAGAGATTAAAACTCATTCCCTGCGCGGGAGAGAAAGTGATGAAGCCGGCACAATGCAGCAGCCCGCCCCCGGTACGCGCCGTCAACTCCTGCACCTGCAAGCGGTCTTCGTTAAACACCATCGTGCCGGTGATGTCACTGAGACCGTTGGGAAAATCAATGTAGTTCACAGCACCGTTCTGAACCCTCAGGCTCCCGCGCAACAGAGGCCGCTCCATTGTGCCGTTCACCCGCAGCGCCAGATTGGCAACCCCGCCCGCCATCAGGTTGGGATCGGCGGTCTCCAGCAGCTTCAGGTTCACGCTGCCATCGGCACGCAAATCAACCTCGTGCTTGCCGCCCAGTTGCACTTCGCCGAGCACCTGCAGAAAGCGCGTGCCCTGCTCGCCCGAAATTCAGAACTGCTCAATCCTGAGCACCTCGTTGGCCATCCTCATGCGGATTGGTCCATCGTTGCTCACGTTGATGCCCGCATAGTTGGTAGCCCAGTGCTCCACCACCAGTTCGGCGGTGATGGCGCGGGGATGGCGCGCTTCGCCTGAGGCTTCCACATGCGCCTTCAGCTCCGAGGCCGCACCATTCCGCAGTGGCAGATATGCTTCCAGCAGAGGGTTCAGGTTCGCGCTCTGCACATCGCCGCTCAAATGCATCGGCATCTGGTCACGCAGATGAATCTGTCCGTCCAGATTCACTCCGGCGTTCTTGAAGTTCGAACGCGCGGTCACCGTCATCTCCGCGCCGTGGGTCACTGCGTCCACATTCATGTCGCCAATGGCCTGCCGGTTGACCGCAAGATTGCGCAGGCGCAGCCGTCCGTTAATCACCGGGGCATCCGGCGTGCCGGAACCGCTGACATCAAACGTGGCTTGTCCGCTGACCCGAACTTTGCCCTCGCGTACCACTCGCAAATTTTCCAGCTTCAGTTCGGTGCCCTTCAGATCAAAACCGAACTCGCGGCTCTGCACGTTGATGCGGGCATTGCCACTCAACTGCATGGCGTCGCTCTTTACAACGATGTCGCGTAACTGCGCCTGATTCTCGGTGAAGTTCACCCTGGCCCGAGCCGAGCGCACGGATTGCCTCCATGCGCTGCCATCGCTCATCGCAATCTGCCCACTGCCGCTCAGGTTGCTGGAGGTACCGCTCAGCTGCACGTCTCCGCTCACCCGCCCGGTCACCGGATAACTCGAACCCACCAGCGCCTGCAGATCACCGGCATCGGCGTTCTCTACCCTGACGTGCGCCGAAATAGGCTGGGTCGCGTCGTAACTGCCGTCCACCAGTCCTACGCTGGCATCCAACCCAATGCGTGCACTGCCCCGCCGCAGCACGCCGTTGTGCAAGCTCTCGCGGCTCGGCGAATACTCCACGTCGCCTGCCAGCAACTCCCAGCGAGTCCGTACCACGTGCTCTTTCGGAGCCGCATCGCCCGCCAGCGTTTCCCCTCTTCGCAGCAGAGTCGTAAAGTCGTGCAGCTCCAAGTGTCCAGCCAGCGCGGGACGGTCGAGCCTGCCCTGCACCGAACCCCGAAACTCTGCGCGACCGCCAAACTCGATGGGCAGCTCCTGGGCCCGGCTGCCGCGCCACGAAGCCACCATCGGTGCCAGTTCCGAAAGCTCCTCACTCGCCACATCCAGCTTCAGCTCTGAGCTTGCCGCCAGCCGCCCGCGCGCGGAGAGATGCGTGACGCCGGTACTAACATCCAGGTTATGGATCTCAACCGCCGCGCCCTTGAAGTCCACCGTTGCCTGCACCACGCCCGTCACCGGCAACTCGCCCGCGCGCTGCAGCGGAAGAACTCGCAGCTCGCCATCCATGCGCGCATTCAGCAGACTGCCGCGCCAATTCACCTTCAGCGGACCGTTCATGGAACCTGCCAGCGGCAATCTCGCCAGCGGCAGCTTGCTGGTGGAGAAAGCGCGCAGCGTCTGCTCCAACTGCGCACCGTTCACCTCCAACTCGATCCGCCCTGAAGCTGGCACGCCCCGTACATGCTCGGCATCCAGCTTGCCGTGAATCGTCCCCCCCAGCGCCGTGGCGAACATCGATGAGACATCGAAGTGGTCGCGGTCTAGCGAATAAGCGAAACCGCCGTTAATCTTCTCCAGCCGCACCGTCGAATCCGCCCAGGTCACTCCCACAGCCTGTGCTTTGCCCACCACGGCATATTCCCCGCGGTCCCAGCGGTAGACTCCCTCGCCGTTCAGCTGTACAGTGCCGCCCTCCAACTCGCGATAGCGAATCAGCCGCGCCAGCTCGCCCGCATCGCCCACGGCGCGATAGGAGAATTGCGCCACTGGCGAACTCAATCCGCTGATCGCACCGCTGGCCTCTACCCATGAGTGCCCCTGGCTCACCCGCAGCCGCCGCACCTGCACTTCGTTGTGGAAGAGCCGGAACTCGGCCTCTGCGCCCAGCGTCACCGGCTCCCAGCCCGGCAAGCGCATCTGCACCTGATCAACTCTGGCCGTGCCCTCGTAATGGTTATCCGCCGCGCGGTAGCCCAGTTCCAGGAAGACGCCGCTGGCCACGCCATCCAACCGGATCTTCTGCTCATTCCAATCGAGCCGGCCATCGACCATCTCAGCCCGATCCATCGCCAGCCGTAGCAGTTCTTCGCTCCCGTCCGCTGGAACCTTGTGCCTCGCCCTCAATCCCGGCAAGTTCGTCGAACCGTCTTTGTACACATCCACGTGGGCCAGCGGATGTAGTACCTGCAACTCACGCAGCACAATGCGTCCGCGCAACAGCGCCGCCAACTTCACCCGCCGCCCGCGCACCCGCTCCACGCGCAGCAGCGGAGCCTCGTCCGCCGCCTCCGTACCGTGAACCTGCAGCCCGTTCAGCTCAAACTCCAGCCGCCTCAGATTCCATTCGACGCCAGCCAGCTCCACCCGCCCGCCGCTCGCCTGCTCCAGCTGCTCGATCGCAAACTGCCGCGCCCGCTCGTGGAATTCCGCACCCGCCACATAGCGCAGCACGCCCACCGCAGCCAGCAACAGCACCACCACCATCACACCCAGCCAGAGTAAAATCCGCCCGCGCCGCTTCGGATGCGCAACCGGACCGGCAGCCTGCGCGAGGCTCTCCGCCTGCGCGGCTTGTTCCCGCTCTGCGTCCTCTTGCCCGGATTTTTCCTGCTCTGGCTCGTCGCTCATCGTTCTCTCAAGCTACTTGCAGGCGCTTTACCGCACGCCATCCCATAGCACTTGCACCTTGCTCTGCGCCTTCAAATTCTCCAGCCACTTCGTCATCTCAAGATTTGTCTTCTGCTCCGCCAACAGCTCGCGAATCTTGGGCTCTACCTGTTCCAGCGGCGCAGGAGCCTGCCCTGCGGCCATCACCTGCGGAGCCAGCGTGTTGCTGTAATACTCCTCCACCTCCGTGCGCGAGACGCGCACCAGCGGCCTCACCTGGAACTCCACGAAGTGCAGAATCTCCAGCTGGTTTGTCACCAGCCAACGCACCTCCGCCGCCGTAAGCCCATAGCGTTCGAGCGTCGCCGTCCACTGGGCTTCATCCTTTTCCACCTTCCAAATGGCGCGCACCTCGGCTACGCGCGCATCTACCTCCGTGGCCTCCACCGGTGCAATTCCCTGCATCTGGTCGCGCAGAATCCGGTACTCAACCACGTGATCAAACGCGGCGCGCCGGTCTGTCTCGCCCAGCTCATTCAGCGGACGCACATTCTCCAGCGCTTCAAAACGCATCTGCTCATCCAGATCGCTCCACGTCACCAGATGGTGATTGACCACCGCGATGGTGCGGTCCACCACCTCGGCGCTGGCCCCCACACTCAGCAGCACCAACCCCAAAGCCATCGCCAGTTGCGCGAGTTTTCTCCTGCTCGTCATCAGAACGTCTGCCCAATGCTGAAGAAAAAGTTAAAGTGCCGTACCTGCTCCGAGTACGGCGAGCCGCTGCTTGGTTCCTTCACCGGAAAGACCGGCGGATTCAGGTTGTACCCCAGATCCAGTCGCACCGGACCAATCGGCGTACGATAGCGCACCCCGGTGCCCAACGCCTGCGACATATAGCTGAAATCGCAGGTCGCCGTCAGGCTCGTGTTGCGGCAGCTCGCCTGATCGCGTTGATTCATCTGCGCCAGGTTCTTCCACATCTCGTTGGCTGTGCCAAAGGCGTTGCCGATATCGTGAAAAATCACGAAGCTCAGGTTGTCTCCCACGTAAGGCAGCGGCATCGGAGGCAGCCTCAGCTCCAGGTTGTTGACCACCATCGCATCGCCACCCAACGGCGCTCCCGAGTAGGGATCGCGTGGCCCAGCCTGATTGATGGCAAAGCCGCGATGCGAGGTCGAGCCGCCGACAAAGTATTCCTCCGGCAGAGGAACGTAGCCCAGGTGGCCGTATGGCGACTCTACCCCTACGCGCAGTGAGCGCGCGAAAACCCAGCTCCGGAAAAATTTGTAGTAGGTCGCGTTCTGCGCCAGCACGCGGCCGAAATCCGCCTGCGAGCCGAAATAGCTGGAGGCAGCTCCAATGTCGAATGTATTGTAGGTGCCCTTTGTCGAGTTAACCGGATCGTCGCGGGTGTCGCGCAGATAGGTCACGCTCGGCATTCCAACCCGTACCGGCCGCGAGTAGATCGGGATCAGGTCCGGACTGAAGCCTGCTGGAAAGCTGTTCGGATCAACCTCGATGCGGCGGTACGAGAAGCGATAGAGGAACTGCGTTGCCTTGGTCGCGCGCTCGGTCAACTGCACCGCGCCTTCCAGCCGGTTGCTGCTGAAGGTGTTCACATCGCGCTCATTGTCATAAAGCCCTGTCGCGGTAAAGCGCCAGTTTGGCAGATTGAACCAGCGCGGCTGGTCGAAGCTCAGCGACGCTCGCTTTTCCAGATTGCCAAAGTGCGACTTGAAGATCAGCGACTGGTCGCGTCCGCGAAAGTTAATCCGCGTCACCTCCAACACCACCCGCGGACTCACTCCAGTCTGCCCCTGCGGAGACCCACCCTGCCCGGTATTCAGCCCGGTGCCAATTTCCAGTCCACCGCCGTAGTTCACCGTCCAGCGCCTGGCTTCTGTGATCTGGAAGAGCACGTCCTTTTCCCGCTCCTGGCCTTCGGGATTCTGAACCGCTGTCTGCACCTCGTTGAAGATGCCGAGGTCGTAGAGATTGCGCTGCGTCTGCAGCATCTTCTCCTGGCTCAGCGGCATACCTTCCTGGATCGCCACTGCCTGCTTCACGATATGCGGCCTGGTGTGTTCCACTCCGCCAATCAGCACGCGGCTCACAAACTCCTGCATTCCTTCGTTGATGTCGTACACAACATCCATCCGGGTGTGCGCTTCATCCGCAAACTTTGCCGAGCTCTCCAGTTGCACCGAGGGAAAGCCGCGGTTGAAGTAGTCGTTCAGCACCACCTCGCGGTCGTCGGCAATCGTTGCCTCGGAGAACGGCTGCCCGGCCTGGGTGTTGATCAGTCCGCGAATCTCCGTCTCGCTCACTGCATGGGCACCGCGAATCTCCAGCCGTCCCACCAGCACCAGCGGTCCTTCGTCCACCTTCACCACCAGCTTCATGTCGCCGCGAGTACCCTCGAAATCGTTGATCACCTCGCTGGTCACCTTCGCCGACTCGTAGCCATTGGAGCGGTATAGGCTCTGGACGGCATCCAGGTCTGCTGTCATCAGCGCCTGGTTGTAGCGTCCGTGAGGCTGCAACGTGCCGGAGACCTGTGTCCCCATGCGCTCGCGCAACGTCGCCGTGTCAAATCGCCTGTTGCCGCGCAGTTCAATCGCCACCAGCTTGTGCTGCGCCCCGGGTTGGATCGAGTACACGATGTGCTGCCGGTCCTGCGCAGTGTCTTCCTCCTGCCGCACCTGCACGGAGGCATCAAAATATCCCTGCCCCTGCAAATAATCGCGCAGGTTGCGTCTTCCTTCGTTCAGCAAATCCTCGTCCACCGCGTGCTCTTCATACACCGGCACATAGCGCCTCAGCTTAGCGCGGCTCAGCTTCATCCCCTCGGCTTTGATGTCCACCACTGGCCCGCGCTCGATCGCGAAGCTGTAGTCCACGCTGTTGCTCTCCGCCCGATATACCGGCACGCCGGCCGTCAATTGCGCCCGCAGCCGGTGCTGCTTGACGTATCTTTTTCGCAGCCGCGCCTCGGCCTTCTGCAGCAAGTCGCCGCTTACCCGCATTCCAGGCCGCAATCTGCAGATCTCCACCGCATCATCGGCCGTCAACTCCGGGTCGCCGGTTACCACCAGCTTCCCCACCCGCGCCACCACCCCAGCCGCCACCTGGAATTCCACGTCCACCTGCTGCGTATCCTCGTGGCGAATCAGTTTGGCTCCCACCTGCGCCTGGTAGTAGCCGCTGTCGTGCAGCAGGCGAAGAATCCGGCTCTCGGAGTCCTTCAGCTTTTCATCCGTGAATTCCGTGCCCAGCTCCAGTCGTCCCGTGTTTACCACCTGGGTCTCGTTGGGACCGATCTTGGGCAGTCCGATCACCGTGACATTGCCGTTGAAATAATTCGGCTTGGTGCGAAACTCCACTGCTACGCCGCCAGATGGCAACGGGTGACCCTCGGCCTCGATCTCGGCAAATCGGCCACTCTCATAGAGCACACGCAGACTCTCGCGCACTCTTCCCCGCTCCAACCGGTCTCCGCCTTTCAGCGGAATCCTCTGCAGCAGCTCGCCCGGCTTGCCACCAGCGCCCAGCAACCGCACCTCGTCAACCCTGCGCCCCAGCAGCCCGGTCTGTGCGCCGGGCAGCGCGCTCTCCGGAATCTGGCTCTCCTGGATTTGGCTCCGGCCGCTGACACTCGGCGCAGACTGCGCCACTCCCACTAGCGGGCAAAGCACACCCACCAGCAGAATCGCTTCAGCCGTCCATCTGCGTGCGCCCGTCACCCTGGCCGCTAAACCATTCACTCACACCACCACGAATGTCGATGAGTACCTTTGCTTTAAACCCGAGAACCATCATAAGGCTTCGCGGCAATATCACTGAATCTCCAAGAACATCTGTTGTAACCCGTGCGTCAGCGACCGGAGGGCCATCTGTTGCCCCGTACCCGTCGCTAAGCCGGGTATCCGCGTACCCGCCAGCATCAGGTTCCGCACACAGACATCCCCGCCGCTCGTTCTTCCCGTCCTATCCCCCATGACCCGCCCCCTCCTGATCGCCGCGCTTCTGCTGGCTGCGATTCTGCCCGCCGCGCCGCTCCTCGCCCAGAATTCTGACGCCACTACCCTCCCGCCGGAAACGCCCGGCAACGTCTACACCCCCGAGATTCAGCTCGGCTCTTCAACCCAGCCCACCATCGTCACCGTGCCGCCGGTAGTTGAGGAAGTACCCGGCGAGTCCTCCGCGCCAGCCGTCAGCAACGCGACCCCAGCCAGCACCGAGCTGCTCGCCGAACGCCACTTCGACTACATCGTCTCGCCCCTCGACCAGCCCACACCCGGAAGCATCGAAGACACCTCCATCAGCCTTGGCGACTACGCCCGCCACCTTCGCGCCGAAAAGCAAAACTCTCCCACCCCCAACGCCATGGCCAAACCCATCGAATCCTGGTAGCCAGCGCCTGCGGCCGGAGCGTCTGTTGCCGCGTACCCGTCAGCGTCAGCGACCGGAGGGCGTTCGTTGGCCGCGTACCCGTCACTGAGCGGCTGCGCTGTGCCCCACTCCTCCGCTGGCACCCAATCCCCACTTCCTGCTACATTCACTTTTGTCGAACTCACTCGCCGGAAGGTTCCCTCATGTCTCAGTCCGTCTCCGCAGCCGAGCCCAGCAAGCTCTATCGCTGGCTGGTCCTTCTCTGGCTCAGCATCACCATGTTCGGCAACTATTATTTTTACGACGCTTTGGAGCCCCTGGCCGACGTCCTCCAGAAGCAGCTTCACTTCACTGACCAGAACATCGGCCTGCTCAATTCTTTCTATTCCATTGCGCCCATTGCGACCGTTCTCATCGGCGGAATCCTCATCGACCGCCTAGGCGTGCGGCGTGCACTCTTGCTCTTCGGCTGCATCTGCCTCGCCGGCTCCATGCTCACCGCTTTCAGCCCGCGCTTTGAGGTCATGGCCGGCGGACGCTTTCTCTTCGGCATGGGCGCCGAGTCGCTCATCGTCGCCATTACCGCTGCGGTCGCCAAGTGGTTCAAAGGCAAGGAGCTCAGCTTCGCTCTCGGACTCAACCTGATGCTCGCCCGCTTCGGCAGCTGGCTGGCGCAGAACTCCCCCAGTTGGGCACACTCCGCCTACAACAGCTGGCAGGGTCCCTGGCTCATCGGTGTCTGTTTCGTCTCGCTCTGCGTCGTAGGCCCCATCGCCTACTGGATCATGGAGGCCCGCGCCGAGCAGCGTTACTCACTGGGTAAGGCAGGCGAGGCCGACAAAATCGTCATGCAGGATGTGAAGAACTTCGGCCTCTCCTACTGGTACCTGGTCGGCCTTTGTGTCATCTTCTACTCCGCCATCTTTCCCTTTGAAACCTTTGCCGTAAAGTACTTCATGGATGCCCACGGCACCACCCGCGAACTCGGCGGATTCCTCCTCAGCGTGCTCACCGCCTTCACCATGTTCGGAACCCCGATCGTCGGTCTCTTCTCAGACAAAATGGGACGCCGCGCCACCATCATGTGTCTCGGCGTGCTGCTACTCATTCCTGTCTTCCTCATGATGGGTTACACCCACATTTCGCTCTACGTTCCGATGGCGATGCTCGGCTTTGCCTTCACCTTCGTCCCGGCCATCATCTGGCCCTCCGTGGCTTATATTGTCCCCAGCCGCACCCTCGGCACCGCCCTCGGTCTTATGACCATGATCCAGAACATGGGCATGGCCGGAATGAACTGGGGACTGGGTAAAGCCAACGACGTTGCCGGAGCCAGCGCCGCCCACCCCACCGGATATCAGCCCATGCTCCAGATCCTCACCCTGCTCGGAATCCTCGGAGCCGTGCTTGCCTTCCTGCTTCGTCAGCGGGAGCTTGGCCCTCACGGCCACGGCCTGGAAACCATCACCGCCGGATAAACCCTGCACCCGCGGCCTGAGCGGCGGCGGGATAGCCTCGAAACGCAGTCAGGGGCCACTTTCTAGTGGCGCAGTGGCCGTCGCACCAGCTACTCTGATCTAAGCAACTGATCTCTTTTCTTGGGCATCGAACTTTAATAACTCTGACAAGGCCTCACTAGGCAGAGGTTTACTGTGGCGATGCGCAAATCGGGACCTGTAGACGATCTGCAAGTCATGCCAGCCACTGGTTCGGTGCCCCTGCTGGTCAACTTCAACTTTGAAAACGCCTCCAAGAGGGCCCCTTTGAACACACCCAGAAAAATGACGGCTTCGGGAATGTCGGAAGCCGAAGCCATTCAGCGTGCCCAGCAAGGTGATGGCCTGTGCTTTGAGTCACTCTACGGTATGCACAAGCGTCGCGTGTACTCCCTCTGCTTGCGCATGACCGGTAACACTGCCGAGGCCGAGGATCTGACCCAGGAAGCATTTCTCCAGCTCTACCGCAAGATCGGAACTTTTCGAGGAGAATCCGCGTTTTCCACTTGGCTGCACCGCCTGGCCGTCAACGTCGTGCTCATGCACCTGCGCAAGAAGGGACTTCCCGAGGTTTCCCTTCAGGAGACCCTGGAGCCAACCGAAGAGGATAAGCCCAAAAAAGACTTTGGTACCGAGGACAACGTGCTTGCCGGCTCCATTGACCGTGTAAATTTGGAGCGGGCAATTGAAAGTCTTCCTCCGGGCTATCGCATCATATTTGTCCTGCATGACATCGAAGGATATGAACATAACGAGATTGCCGAAATGATGGGCTGCTCGATCGGCAACAGTAAATCGCAGTTGCACAAGGCACGCATGAAGCTGCGTGAACTGCTCAAAGTTACCCGTCCGGAAAGGACCGCGGCAAGAAAATGAAGAACCAGCGAGTCGTAACCATGACATTAGAAGCAACCGCAACAGCCGCGGCCCTCGCCGCAGATCCGAAGTTGGGGAGAGAGAATCCGATGACCTGTGCTGAATTCCAGCGCGACCTGCCGCTTATCATTGATTCCGGCGGGGACACGCAGCAAGAAGAACATCTGCGCACCTGCGATGTGTGCCGCGACCTCGTCAGCGACCTGCGCTACATCGCCGAACAAGCCAAGTTATTGGTCCCCATGGAAGATCCCAGTCCGCGGGTGTGGGATGGCATTGAGAAAAGGTTGAAGAGCGAGGGTTTGGTCAAGCCTGCGCAGTCCATTCGGCGACCCCTTCTTTAGCTAGGGCAGCATCCCTTCAATCTCCCCTTGGCCGCGACCCACTCGCGGCCTTTTTCCTGCTCACGCCCCACTACTCAAAATGTGATCCTCGGCCGGCTTCGCAGCCGGGTGCGCGGCAACCGCTCAGCGACGGGCACGGGGCCAACGGCGGGCCCTCCGGTCGTGGACGCTTGGCCGCTCCATGGCTGCTGCTACAATCTCCCTCAGTGCCCAACAGTTCTTCAGCGCCGTTGCTGGTCCTCATTGGTTTCATGGGGGCTGGCAAGAGTACACTCGGACGCCTTCTCGCCCGCCAGCTTGACTGCTCACTCGTCGATCTGGACTATGAGATTGAGCGCGTCCACGGCCCGATTCCTGAGCTGTTTTCCTCGCGTGGCGAAAGCGGCTTCCGCGCCATCGAACATCATCATCTTTACCGCATCCTTCCCACCCTGGCGCGTCCCGGAGTGCTTGCCCTTGGCGGTGGTGCGTTTCTCCAGCCCGCCAATCGCGAGCTGCTGACCCGCCATGCTGCCACCGTCATCTTTCTCGACGCGTCTTTTGAAGTGGTGAAGGCCCGCATCAGTGGAACCGCCGAGCAGAGGCCGCTTGCCGCCGACCTCGACCGCCTGCGCCAGCTCTACGAACAACGCCGTCCCACTTATCTTCTCGCCAGCCATACCTTCGACGCCTCGCAGGATGACCCTTCAATCCTGCTGACCCATCTGGTTCAGCTTGCCAACCAACTTGGCGTCAGCTCCTCCGCTCGCGATAAACTCTAGCGGGGAACTCTTCATGATCCGCCGGACATGCATCGTAGTTTCGTTATTCGTCCTCGCCGTGCTCTGCTGCGCCAGCAGCAAGCCTGCCGACAAGTCGTCCACCATCGTCGATCAGGGCACCTTCGGCGTCTTCCAGAATGGCCGCCGCGTTGCCACCGAAACCTTCTCCATCCGCCAATTCCCTGACTCCAGCATCACCTCCTCCAGAATCAAGGCGGAAGCCGGAGAGGCCGACGGGATCGATCAGAGCTGCGAGCTTGTGCTGCACCCTGACGCCACTCTTTCCCGCTACGAACGGAAAGAGCTTGCTCCGGTCCACAGCTCCGCCACGGTCGAGCCCGACAAGGAATTCCTTGCCATGCACACTGAGGCCGATGGCAAAATCTCCGACCAGCCATTCTTCCTCACGACCTCGGCCTTTATCCTCGACGACTATTTCTTCTCCACCCGCGAAGTTCTGCTCTGGCGCTACCTCGCCAGCTCCTGCAAACAGCGTACCGGCGGAGACGGCTGCGACCTCATCCGCGCCCGCTTCCCTGTCCTCATTCCCCAACGCCACACCTCCTCGGAGGTCTTCATCGAATTCAAGGGATATGACGACACCCCGCTCAACGGACGTCCCCAGCACCTTCGCCACTTCCTCCTGCAAACCGAGGGCACTGACTGGAACCTCTGGCTCGACCCCAATCAGAAACTCGTGCGCATCTCTGTCCCTTCCGCCAGCCTCGAGGTTCTACGTCAGGAGAAATAACGGTGGGCTACCGATCTGACATAATAGACAGGTGATAGGTGGCCAATATTTGAGGGTGGCCCACATCCGCCTTCCTTTGGCGAATGTGGGAACTCGGCCCTGTGAAATTTGGGAACTGAAATCTGCCGTTGGAGCCGCAACCCTTTGAATCCCGTTCTTCCCGCAACAGCTCCCACGCAACCGGTGGATTCCACCGCGGCCACCATCCCTCTCCGCCGCGGCAGCCTGCTCATCGTCGCTCTGCTCATCCTGATCTTCGTTTTGCAATGCGCATGGTTCATCCGCACCCAGTCGTTTACCAACGATGAACCCGAGCACCTCGTCGCCGGACTTGAGGCGTGGCGCTTCGGAGAGTTCAAGCAGTGGCACGATCAGCCTCCACTCGGCCGCCTCTTTTTTGCGCTTCCGCTCATCGGCACCAACTGGCACTACGACTACACTGGCGATCAGGTCCATCCCATCACTCCCGCGCCGGAGGTCTGGCTCTACCGCGCCCGCCCGGTCAACGTCGTGTTCGGAGTGGCGCTCTTACTCCTGATCTGGGCCGCTGCCCGACGCCTCTTTTCGGAGACAACCGCCCACTTCGTACTTGCGCTCGCCGTCCTCTCACCGGATTTGATCGCGCATTTTTCCGTGGCCACCATCGATGGTGTAGGCTGCCTCTTCGTCTTTGCCTCCGTCCTGCAGTGGATGCGCTACTGGCGCAATCCTTCACGTCCGCAGGCCGCCATCCTCGGAGTTCTGCTCGGCCTCCTGCTGCTCGCCAAGTTCAACAGTCCACCGCTGCTCGCCCTGATTTTGCTGCTGGTCTTTGCACTCGCACCCGGAGAATTTCGTTTCAACCCGCGCGGATTGCAGTGGCGCCGCACCGCAGCTATCCTCCTCCTCGTCTGCCTGGTCGTCTGGGCCGGATACTTCTTCCACGTCTCCAAAGTGACCTTCGCCGATCAGATGGTCACCATCCACTTTTCCGGCTACACCAAGCTCTTGCAGTACGAGATGCCGACCCTCAACACTCCCATCACCATCTTCTGGCCTGCATGTGAGTGGTTCACCGGACTGGGCATGGTGGTCTTTCATAACATGGAGGGGCATCGCAGCTTCTTCCTCGGCCAGTACCCCACCGCAGGACTCAAGCTTTACTTCCCTGTCGCGATGGCCTTGAAGTGGCCGCTCATCATCCTGTTGCTGGGCCTAGCCGGTGCCTGCGTCATACTTCGCCGCCGCGTTCCCCACTGGCGAGAGCTGCTCCTGATGAGCATCTTTCCCGCCGTCTATCTCTGCTTCGCCGTCACCGCCCGCATCAACATCGGCGTCCGCCACGTTCTGCCGCTCTACCCGTTTCTGCTTCTCTACGCCGGAGCCTTTGTTGAATGGTCGCGCCATCTGCCTTGGGATTGGCGCAAAACTCGCCTTGTCTTCGCCATTCTGCTCGTCGCCCAGGCGGCCGACATCGCCCGCTACGCGCCCGACTATCTCTCCTACTTCACCGTCCTCGTCAAGCCCGCCAACACCTGGCAGTATCTCAGTGACAGCAACACCGACTGGGGACAGGGCTTCGTAGCCCTCCGCCAATTCCAGGCCGCTCATCCCTCCCGGCCCATGCACCTCGCCTACGTCGGAGAAGTCGATCCTGCCTGGTACGGCATTCGTTACACTCGCCTCCACGAGGAAGACCACCCCACCGGACTCGTCGTCGTCAGCGCCACTCATCTCTCCGGCCAGCTTCTCAAAAACCACTACGCCTACCGCTGGCTGCTTCAGTACCCGGTCACAATCCTGAATCACTCCCTATATGTCTTCGATGTGCCGCCCGCTCCCGCAACCCACTAGCAGGCTCGCACTCACGAAAACGGGAATCCCTGCTGCCAACAAGGATTCCCGCACTTCCGAAAGTTTGCTTCTATTCAGCCGTGAAACACTACGTTACTGCAGCAGCTTCAATATGGCCTGCGCTTGCTGGTTGGCCTGCTGCAGCGCAGCCATGCTGGTGGACATAAGGATGTTGCCTTGCGTCATGTTCGCCACCGCCTGCGCCATGTTTGCGTCGGTGATGTTGCTTTCGGCGCTCGTCAGGTTCTGGCTCTGAGTGGTCATCACGCTGGTGGCAGATTGCAGCGCATTGATGTTGGAGCCGATCGAGGCGCGCATCCCAGCAACCGTGCTGATGGCATTGGTGATCGAGAGCAACGCTGCCTGCGCATCAGTGGTGTTGCTCAGGTCCGTTCCAGTGGAAGTGGACGCATTAACGCCGTTCGCCAAGCTGCCGGATGACCAGCTGCCGGTGCTACCGCCACCGCCGGTGGTGAGATTGCTCGACGCCGGAATGCTGTTGCCGCCACTGCCGGCGGTCTTTGCGGTAAAGGTAATGTAATCGGTGGAACCCTCATAAGCGATGGAGGTCACACTGGCGTTGGCCGTATTGTGGCTGTCGCCGCTAACAGCATTGGACAGGTTGAGCAGAGTCGAAGGTACGTCGCTGCCAATCGCTACCTGGCCGCTAGTTGGCGTGCCACTGGTAAACGTGTAGGTTTGTCCACCAACCGAAACGGTGTTGCCGTTTTGCGGGACCGTGGACATGGTGAGGGTGTCGCTGGCAGATGCTTCGTTTACTCCCGTCCAGGAATAGTTGAAACTCAAGCTGTTGCCGGTGGTGGTGAGGGCGCCGAGCTCACTATTGCCTGCCGCCCCGGGCGTGTCCGCCTGGAATTGGAGGTAACCTTGGGAATTGGGGTAACCAACGCCGTGGGCGAGGCCAAATGCCGTCACGTTAGCGTTGGGGGTGGTGCCTGCGGTGTAGTTCGTGCCTGCGCCGCTGCCGCTGCCGCCATTGACAGCATCTTCCAGGTCCTGCATCGAGCCGTAACCGCTATTAATAAGTACTTGGTCGGCGGCGCCACCGTTTTCACTTAGGGAGTTCACAAACTTATACGTTGTGCCTCCCACCGAAACCTCGTCGCCGTCGGCAGGCGGCTGATCTGCAAACAGCTGTTCTTGAGCGGTTGTTACGTTTGCGCCACCGCTCAAATCTCCGGGCGATGACCACGTACCAGTGGGACCGGATGCCGCATTAAGCGTACCGGCTGTGGTAACCCCGTTGCCAGCGGCTCCGGTGGCTTTTGCTGTAAAGGTGATAACACTGCCCGAGGCTGACGCCGTCGCACTCGCGTTGGCCGTGTTGTTGCCGTCGCCGTTGACGGCGTTGGCAAGGTTCGTCAAGGTGGCCTGCGCACTGCCGCCAAGTGATACCTGCCCGCTGCCCGCCGCGCCGCTCACAAACGTATACTGCTGCGACCCAATTGTGACCGTGCTGCCAGCCGCCAGGTTGGAGGTCAGTGTCAGCGTACTGCTGGCGCTGGTGGCGTTGATGCTGCCGCCCGCTCCAAGGTCGAGCCCGGAAGTGGACAGCGTGCCAACGCTCATGGCAGACAGTGTATTTCCGCTGGTGCCATCGCTCAGGAACGGCGTCATGGCGTTGTTGGTAAAGATCTGGCTGCCGTTGTAGGTGGTTGAGCTTCCGATGTCGTTGATCGAGTTCAGGATCGACTGGTACTCGTTATTCAGTGCACTGCTCTCATTCGTGTCGAGTCCGCCGGTCGACGCCTGCGTGGCCAAGGTGATCGCACGGTTGAGTTGCGAGGTGACCTGTGACAGCGCTCCATCCGCGGTCTGCAGCAGGCCGATTCCATCTGCGGCGTTCAGGCAGGATTGCGTGAGTGCCGTGACGTTGGCCTGCAATCCATTCGAAATGGAAAGCCCGGCCGGGTCGTCTGCGCCCGAATTGATTCTCTTGCCGGTGGAGAGCTGAGTCAGTGCCGTTTGGAGGCTGGCTTGGTTCACTGACAATTGATTCTGCGCCATGAGAGACGAGATGTTATTTAGAATGCTGAGGCTCATAGTTGGTCTTCCCTTTCGCCTGCCAACGCGCCAGCACATTTTGAAGTCGATGCTCGCTACGAGAGAGGAGGCGACCTGACTATCGGCCTCTATCAAGTTCTGCATCAGGTTTATTTCCTACTACTTCCAGCCATGGGTATCCGACGCTGCCGCTCAAACTTACCGTTGCGGGTTGCCGCAATCAACTCAAGCGTGCAAACCGGCAATTCGCATCGGCATCTCACCGCCCATGAATTTGCTCGCAGCGCCCTATCAAAAATTACAAATACGGCGCGCACACGAGAGTTGCAATCGCGTGCCTTCGCTCAGCGTGGGCAGCATCGCGCTTTGCGCCTGCCGAAGAGTACTGCTCGCGAACGCCATCCGTGGAATCGTGATCATGCTGCTGACCGCCTTTGCCACTTCCTCTGCGAGCGCCTGTACCGCAACATCCGCGGCGCCTTCTGTAACCATCTGTGAGCCTGCGTCATCTTCGACCACTACCAGTCCCGTAAATGTGCAAGCCGCTGCGGCCTCAAAAACCGCGGTAACAAAATTCCTTCTCTATATCGATAACGTTCTCGTCTATCAGGCGCCGGACGCCACAAGTGTCAACGCCAACCTGACCGTCGCTGCCGGCACTCACAATCTGGTGGCGCAGTTCTACAACGGCACTTGGGTGAAGCAGTCGGAGGACTTTACCGTTTCGGCTTCGCCCCCTGCGGTCGCCGTCAGCATCTCTCCCACCTCGGTAAGCATGATGCCCGATGCCACGCAGCAGTTCACAGCAGCGGTCCAGAACACCTCTAACGCCGCCGTAAGCTGGAGCGTCAGCGGCGTTCCCACTGGCGACAGCACCGTTGGGACAATCACTGGAAGCACTTTGTCCGCGATCTACACCGCACCCTCCGTAACCGGACCGCAAACCGTTACCGCGACGAGCGTGGCCGACTCCACCAAGTCTGCAACTGCGGCGGTGAACGTAACCACAGCCCCCAACGGCTTTCCGGCTTCGAGTCATGTGTTCGTGTTGATGGAGGAGAACCAGGGCTTTGCGCAGGTCTTTCCATCCGGAGGCGCCACCAACTGCAACTCGGCGGGTATGCCGTACCTGTGCACCCTTGCCGCCGCCAATGGACTAGCGCTGAATTTCTATGCCAATCTGCATGGCTCCCTGCGGGGCTATCTTTACATCACATCAGGCTCAGGCTGGACGTCAGCCCCTGACGATTGTGGCGGAGGCGGCTGCGCCAAGATTGGCGTAATCACCGCCGACAACCTGGTGCGGGCCCTAACTGCAGCCGGCAAGAGTTGGCGCGGCTATTTCGAGGGCATGCCATCGCCGGGCTACATGGGCGGAGACACCGGCGGATATCTGCTGCATCACAATCCTTTCCCGTGGTATTCGGATGTCGCGGACTCGTCCTCGCAGCAAAAGAATATGCTCCCGTTCACCCAATTGGCGGCGGATGAACAGGCCAATTCATTTCAAAACTTCAGCCTCATCATTCCCAATGAGTTTGATGATGCCGATGCGCCCGACGAAAGTTCAAGTGTATTGCTCGCCACAGCAGATAATTGGCTGAAGAAGAACCTTGCGCCTTTGCTCGCAACGCCCACCTTCCAACCCGGGGGAGATGGCATTCTGATCATCGTCTTCGATGAAGGGGAAGTCGCAGGCGAATCGGGAGGCACCAAGACAGATGACTCCTGCTCTCCGACTCAGTCCTCCGGCTGTGGCGGACATATCGCGTTCGTCATGATCGGCCCCCAGGTGATTCCGCACTCGACCACGAGCACGACTTATCAGTTCCAAGATGCGCTGCACACCATCATCCATCTTTTGGGCCTGACGGATTACATGAACGGGGCAACTGGAGGGAAAGACATCAATCTGCTGCCGGGAGTGAATGAGTAACAACTGCCGGCTGCTTGCATTATGTTTTTGTTTTTAGGGAGGATACATCTTCCGCGGAATTGCTCTAGAGCGGTTTCATGGTAGCTGTATCCGATAACCGCAATGGTGGAACCAAGCTG
>CAZLJQ010000007.1:0-122512 GCA_964559875.1 uncultured Acidobacteriaceae bacterium | reverse complement strand
CGGCCATCACGCAGGCATCGAGTGAGCCGATGTCGATTCCCAACTCCAGCGCGCTTGTTGTGACGACCCCGCGAATGCGCCCTTCCCTCAATCCGTGTTCGATATCACGCCGTTCCCGTGGCAGGTAGCCACCGCGGTAGCCACGTACCGGTTCGGCCTGGCCGGGTTTGGGTTGATTCCTTTGCTGCAGGTAGGTGAGGATCACCTCGGTTTGCAGCCGGCTGTTGGCAAACACGATGGTCTGGAGCTTGCGCGCCAGGAGTTCGTTGGTCAATCGCGTCGCTTCTTTGACATAGCTTCGGCGGATGCCTAGGTTGCGATCGATCATCGGCGGGTTGTAAAAAACGAAAAGCTTTTCCCCGGAAGGCGCGCCGTTCTCCTCGACAACTTCGATCTCCTGCTCGATCAACTGCGAAGCCAACTCACCAGGATTTGCAATCGTCGCCGTGCAGCAGATGAACTGCGGATTCGAGCCGTAGAACCGGGCGATTCGCTGCAACCGGCGCAGTACGTTGGCAAGATGGCTGCCAAAAACTCCGCGATAAGTGTGCAACTCATCTATGACGATGTAGCGCAGGTTCTCGAATAATCGCATCCACTTTGTGTGGTGCGGCAGGATGCCAGCGTGCAACATATCCGGATTGGTCAGGACGATGTGTCCACGCTCGCGAATCGCCTTACGTGCGTCGCTTGGGGTGTCGCCATCGTAGGTGAAGACACCGAAGCGGTCATCGAGACGGGTGCCTAGATCGTGCAGCTCCGCCAATTGATCCTGGGCGAGGGCTTTCGTCGGGAACAAATACAAAGCGCGGGTATCTGGATTCTCCAGTACCTCGTTCAAAACCGGGAGGTTGTAGCAGAGAGTCTTTCCCGAAGCCGTCGGTGTAACCACGACCACGTTCTTGCCGGCGTGTACAAGCTCGGCGGTGGCGGCCTGATGCGAGTAGAGCTCCGCGATCCCTTTCGCGCGGTATGCTTCGCGCAGATCCAGTCGGACCCACTTCTGCAGAGGGCAGAACGTCGCCTCGCGGGCGGGAATCTGGCGCACGCAGGTCAGCACCTCATCCGCGTGGTTGCGAGCAGCCAGGGTTCCGAGAATCTGACGAACAATATCAAGGGTTGTGCTCGTTCGTGGTGCCAGGGCTTCACGGGAAGGGGCCATGCAAGCTACTCCGGCGAACTGACTTCGCCTTTTATTCGCTTTCAGCGTAGCACCTGCCTGCAAGCCATGCAATATCCGTGCGGGTTGTCAGGTTTGGCTCCCGGGCCGACACTGGATAGGAGTTTGTTCCGGACGGAGAGTGATCAACGATGCCCAAGCGAAGCGCAGGTTTGCTCATGTATCGAAAGCTCGGCGTGGACATTGAAGTCTTCCTGGTTCACCCGGGAGGTCCGTTCTGGGCGAAGAAGGATTACGGTGCATGGTCGATTCCGAAGGGCGAGTACGCGGACGGAGAGGACGCTCTAGAAGCCGCCCAGCGTGAGTTTCATGAGGAAACAGGCTTCACCCCGGTGGGGCCATTTCTCGAACTGGGTGCGATCAAACAAGCGGGTGGAAAGGCCGTCACCGCATGGGCATTCGAGGGAGACTGCGACCCCCAGCGTATGCGGAGCAATTTGTGCCAGATCGAATGGCCGCCACGGTCCAAGCATCGGATTGAGATCCCGGAGGTCGATCGGGGCGGCTGGTTTCCCGTTACGGAGGCACAGGAACGCATCCTCGAAAGTCAGCGGACGTTGCTGCAATCGCTTTGCAAGGTATTGCATCAGGCGCGAAGGTAGAGTGTGCGCAGCGCGAGGCGTCATGTTTAGCGCCAGAATTTCAGGATTTCGTAAAATATTATAATAGTTTACATAGTAATGCTATGGTACCTTCACAACCGGAGAGGCTGTGCGCACGCTCGCCCCAGGAAGCTCTCATCTCTTCATAATACTCTTGATCGTATATACCTTTGGAGGTATAGTCTTACATGAAGTGGAAAGTTCTGATTGGAGACGAGTTTGAGCCGGAGTTCTTCGCCCTTCCAGATGATGTGCAGACGGAAATTCTGGCGTTAGCTAGACTGCTCCAACAGTTCGGGCCGCAACTGGGGCGTCCCCGCGTGGACACGCTGAACGACTCCAGACACCCGAATATGAAGGAGCTACGCTTCGATGCGGCCGACGGTGTCTGGCGCGTGGCCTTCGCCTTCGATCCGAAGCGCAAAGCGATTCTGTTGGTTGCGGGCGATAAATCCGGTGGCGGCGAAAAGCGGTTCTACAAAGAACTGATCCGAAAGGCTGATATTCGATTCGACGCTCATCTGGATCGAGTGAAGAAGAAGGAGAAGAAGTAGCCATGGCCAGAAATGTGGATGACGTCATTAAGAAGCTCAGCCCCGCTCGCCGCAAGAAGGTCGAGACGCGCGCCGCTGTACTGATTGCAGAGGAAATGACGCTGCAAGAGCTTCGTCAAGCGCGCAAGCTGACCCAGGTACGCATGGCCAAAAGTCTCGGCATCGCGCAGAAGCAGATATCAGAGATCGAGAAGCGCACCGATATGCACATCTCAACCCTACGCCGCGCCGTTGAAGCTATGGGTGGAAGCTTGTCTCTTGTCGCTCAATTTCCCGACAGGGCGCCTGTGGCACTCGCCGGCATCACAACGATGGACGCCGGCCCCTTCACCCAGTCCGGCAATCGCCGCAGGTCGCACACGGCAAGAACATAGCTGGGTGATTGTAGAATGCCAATCAGCGTGCTGGCACCCGAATTATTTATCAGCCGAGTCCCCCACGGTCTCGGCCGAAGCGTGCCCACTTGTAAACATTTACATTTGTAAATCTTGGTAGCATTTTGGTAGCAAATTGCGCCGTTTATACCGGTTTTTCGCGTCCTGTCCGGCATCTAACCCCTTTAGAATCAGTAACCGGCTACCTCTTAACTTCCATGGCATGGAAGAGGTCGTCGGTTCGATCCCGACCAGGTCCACCAATAAACCTTTCAAATTGATCCTGCTAGTGGCATCATCCAGTGACCTCCTGAAGCTCCGAGGGTGCTGAAGGGTGCTGAAGCATTTTCATCCCCGCTGGCACGAGCATTTCCACGAGCTTTGTGTTCGCATCCCGCTTCTGCTGGGATACAGGGCGCGTGCAAATGTCGAGCGTCGTCCGGCTGTTCGCGTGTCGCAAAAGTTCCTGCGCCACCTTCACATCCACTCCCATCGCCCGCAGGTTGGTCGCCAGAGGCGCCTTTGGTTCCGCAACATTAGACACATCGCCCCTCGGCATTTGTCGTTACTGATCGATCCATACTGATTGTTTCCGGGTTGCCCGCGACTCAGGCGCAATCATTATCGATTGTCTGCATAAAGTCTGCGTAAAGAAGGGTGGGGCAGGTAGAGCAGCCAAGAATGAGGCGGGGGCTGTGCCTTCGGCCAGCTATGAAAAGGCCCGTCTATCTCGCGCACCCCCGAAAGTGGAATGTACGGCGGAATGGCACATTCCTAAGCATGACCTCCGCCCGCACAGTGATTTGCAGTTGTCCATGGTAGTTGAGGCAAGGACCTGCGCAGGATGATTGCTACGACACCCGACTGTACTGTTCGTCGTTCACCTTCTCCAACCAATCCACGGCTTTTCCTTCGAGTGACTCAGCAATGGCGATGTGCGTCATGGCCGTGCTGGGCGATGCACCGTGCCAGTGTTTTTCGCCAGGCGCGAACCATACGATGTCTCCCGGACGAACTTCTTCGACCGTTCCGCCCTCTCGCTGCACCAACCCACAGCCGGAGGTGATGATCAACGTTTGTCCGAGCGGATGAGTGTGCCATGCGGTGCGGGCACCGGGCTCGAATGTAACGATCCCGCCGCCGATCCTTGCGGGCTCAGCGCGCTGAAAGAACGAATCCACTCGAACCGTGCCAGTGAACCAGTCAGCCGGGCCTTGCGCCGACGGCTGAGAGCCAACTCTCGTAATTTCCATAGCGTGTTCCTTTCGCCGCAATCCTCAGCGAGGCGCGAGCTCTCCGTACCAATACGCGGCGGTCACTCCGCCGTCCATAAGAAAGTCGCTGCCGGTGATGAAGCCGCCATCCGCCCCCATCAGAAGTCCGGCGACGATTCCAACCTCATCCGGTGTGCCAGCGCGCCGGGCCGGACAGCCCTCGATCATGCGCCGGTAGCCGGCGCCGCGCGGGCCTGACAGTTCGTCTTTTGCCAATGGCGTGATGATGATGCCCGGACTGATGGCGTTGATCCGCGCACCGCGCTTTCCCCAGCGCACGGCTTCTGCCATCACTCGAAGAGTGTTGCCCCTCTTCGAAAGTTGGTAGGCATTGAGAGAATCCGTCACTTTGTCGGATTGCAGGAAGTCGAGGGCGAGCAACTCATCGACCGGTGTTGTGGCCAGCGCCTTATTCTGCTCCACGCTGAGCGGAGGAAGGCGATGTCCAGATTGCGAGGCGATCACGACTCCGGCACCCCCGCGGGCAATCACATTGCCGAACTCCTCCAGCACGAGCGCCGTACCGAAGAGGTCCACCTTAAGTATCGTCGCCGGCGAGGCTTGCGACGGCGAGACACCGGCGGAATGAATCAGACTCTTGATCTCACCAATTCCCGTGGCCTGTTTCACCAGTGCTTGCACTGCTTCCCGAGACGATACGTCCACGGTGGCAACGCTCACGTTATAGCCGGCATTCTCCATAACGGACGCTGCGGCATTGGCGTTCTCCAAGCGCATATCGGCCAGGAGGATGTGCTTGCCAACTCCAACCCGCCGCGCAATCGCTTGTCCGATCTGGCCGGACCCGATGACGACAACTACTTCTGGCATAATCTCCATTCCTTTCTTTGTTCGACCCGCCACTCAGGCGTTCTTCTGCAAGTTGCGCATCGAGCCCAGCTCTTCCCTCACATGCTTGGGCTCATCCTCGAAGGGCATGTTTGCCGTATCGTGCACGGCATCTAGAACGCCTGCCGGGTCCGCGTCGAGCGCTGCAAACAGGGGGTTCAAATCATCCTGCATCGCTCCTTTGACCGAGACCAGCTCAAATGTCTTGCGAACAGCCTCGCCTGAGGTAAGGCTTCGAACAAGAACTGCTGCGAGTTGCCGCCGCGCGATGGCTCCGTCCTTCGATGTGCCCGAGTGCCGCTTGTCGCCCTGAAGCAGCACAAGCTTGCTCTCATCCGGGCGGTTGTAATCGAACCAACCCGGCCGAACAATCGTGTACGGTAGCCCGCTGGCGCGGACCAGCCTCTCCGAACGCCGCTTCCAGTCATGCGCTTCGCTGGAGCGGTTGTAAGAACTCTCCCGATTCGTGACACCGATCGAGGTCATCAATGAGATGCGGACTCTCCGCGATCCGAGGGCAGCAAGGATGTTGCGGACGCCGCCGTAGTCCACTGACTCAGAATCAGCCCTGCCTCCACCGTCGGAGCCGTGTGTGAAAACAATCGCATCGATCCCTTCCACGGCGGCAGGCAGGGTCTCCGGACGCGTCAGATCGCCGATCACCGTTTCGGCTTCATGAGCAAGCTGCCGAGCTTTGGATGTGTTGCGCACCAATGCGCGAACAGTGTGCCCCTGGCGAAGTGCCTCTTCCACGACGAGACCGCCGATGCTGCCGGTGGCACCCACCACCAATAATTTCATCGCCTGCCCTTTTTCTCGGATGCAGCAGGCGCACCCGTCACTTCATCAATCGCTCGCAGGGCGTTCAGCGTGCGAGGATACCCGATAAACGGCAGCAACTGCGTGACAACATCAATCAGGCGCGCCCGGTCATTGCCCACGTTCAGATTTGCGGCGACGTGCCCTTTGACCTGCGGATCGCATCCACCCAGAGATACCAACATGCTTAGTGTGAGCAACTCCCGCGTGGGAATATCAACTCCAGTCCGGGTGTAGTGGTCTCCGAAGCAGTTTGCCGATAGAAAGCGCTGAATGTGCAACTCGTCTTGTGGCGAATTGGCGTAGAGTTTCTCGATGACCTCGGTGCCGACGATTTGTTTCGAGACGGCTAACCCCTTTTCCATTCGGTTCTCGGGCGTGGTCGTCGACTGCGATGGGAGCGGCAGCTGCATACCCTGCTCTTTCAATACATCGTTGGTCGCGTGCAGAAAATCAAAGACCTTGGCCATACCCACATACGGCACGGATTGATACAGGATCTCTTTGGCCTCAATCGGTGTGACACCAACGTGCAGCGCGGCCCGCAGCATAATGCGGTACTCGTTGACAGCTTGACAGGCAATCATCGACGCAAGCTGCACCATAAGCCGCGTTCGGATATCTAGCTTGCTTGCCCGGAGCACCTCGTCAAAAGCAAAGTTGTCGAAGGTCTCGATTAGTTCTGGATCAGTCGCTGCCAGCGTTGACACGTGATTCGGAAAAAGCTGTTCGTGATTTTCTATTGCTCGTTGATTTGGAGCCATTTCAGTTTCCTCGTTTACGGACGCAAGAGCGTCTTAATCGCACGACGCTCGTCCATGGCCCGATAGCCCTCTGCTACCTGGTCGAGTGGCAGCGTCAGATCGAATACCTTTCCGGGATTGATTTTTTGTTCCAACACGAGCTTGATCAGATCCGGCAGATAACGGCGAACTGGAGCAGGGCCCCCGTGGAGACGGACGAGTTTAAAGAACACCTGCGCTCCGTCAAGCTGGACTCCATGTGGCACGCCAACGTATCCGATCGAACCGCCTGGACGGGTGGATTGGATCGCCTGCATCATGGATTCCGGGGTGCCTACGCATTCGAGCACGGAATCCGCGCCGATGCCATGGGTCAGTTCTTTGATGCGAGCTATGCCGTCATCTCCCCGCTCGGTCACGATGTCCGTCGCTCCGAACTCTTTTGCGAGCTTCTGCCTTGTCTGGTGGCGGCTCATCGCAATGATCCGCGCCGCCCCCATCTGCTTCGCGGAAAGCACGCCGAGCAATCCAACGGCGCCATCGCCAACGACCACGACTGTCGAACCGGGCTTCACATTTGCCGCATCGGCTGCGAACCAGCCGGTTCCGAGCACATCGGAAACCGCAAGCAGGCTGGGGAGCAGATCGCTCGGCGGAAGTTCCGCCGTGGCAATCAGCGTGCCATCGGCAAGTGGAACTCGGGCGTAAGGTGCCTGCGCTCCTGTCATAAATTCGAGCTTCTGACATCCGGACTGATAACCTGCGCGGCAATTGGGACACGTATTGTCAGAGATGCAGAACGACCCGATCACAAATTGGCCGGGCTTCACGGTCTTGACCGCACTGCCAATTTCTTCGATGATTCCGCAGTACTCGTGTCCCATGGCTTGCGGCTGCTTGATCGGTTGAAGGCCTCGATACGGCCATAAATCAGAGCCGCAAACGCATGTAGCTGAGAGTCGGATAATCGCGTCGGTTGGCTGGAGAATCTTGGGTTCGTTTCGCTCTTCGAAGCGAACGTCCCGTGGGCCATAAAGAACAGTTGCTTTCATGACTTTCTCCCTTCTTAGGCCGTGATCAGTTCATACTGATCGTTGCCCATCTTTATCTCCTTCATGTACGACAGCTGGCGAAGACCCTGGCGCGTTTCAATGCGCTCCTTCAGGTCGTGCAGCTCCGCTTCGGGGAGCTGATACACCATGTCGATGGAAGCCTGATCCACCGCAAGGATATCGCTAGAAGCCAGAATGCCGAGGTCACGCGCCTTCGGCGGCGCAGCGCTGACGCCAGCGCAATCGCAATCGACCGACATATTGCGCAGAACATTGATATAAACGATCTTCTTGCCGAAATGATCGATCGTGGCTTTTGCCGACTCGACCATGTTTTCCATGAAAGGTTCCCCCTTCAGCCATTCCGCGTAGTTTTCATTGTCTGGTGCGGCGTGCACCATCTTCTTGCCGATGGGCCCGTCGGCGCAGCCTATGGCGATGTTCTTCAACGAACCACCAAAGCCGCCCATGGCGTGCCCCTTGAAATGGGTCAGAACGACCATCGAATCGTACCTCAGCATGTGTTTGCCGACCGACATCTCCGTGAAATGCTTTCCGCCTTTGACGGGAATCATCAACGCTCCGTCCTCGTCCATGATGTCAACCGGACAGAAGTCCCATCCGTTGATTTTGAGGGTCTCTCGATGGTCGGCCGTTGTGTAGCGCTTTCCCTTGTAGAGGGTGTTGGTTTCCACGACGCAGCTGTTGGGAATGTGCTGCTGAAGGGCTTTCACCATTTCCCGCGGAAGGATGTTTGGGCCGTGCGGCTCGCCAGTGTGTATTTTGATGGCGACCTTGCCACTGATTGGCTTGTTGATCTTCGAGTAGATGCTCAGCAGCCCGTCGCCGCTGATATCGCGGGTAAAGAAGACCTGAGACCTCTCCTTTTGCGTGGCAGCTGCAGCCGATCGGATTCCACCCAACTCGCTTATCGCAGCGCCACCGAGTACTGCGGCGCCCTGTTTCAGAAAAGTGCGACGTTCCATCTTCTTCTCCCTATTTCTCTTAATGGCTATAAAAGAATGGTCCGCAACCGAGATTCCGTAGGAGACAATTATGCTCTGCTGCTTAACGGCCCACTAACTTCTGCAGGTGTTCCGGATATCGGGCGCCCCGAATGTCGATCTTCGAAGTTGCCTCATTGAGCTGACGTAGGTCGTCGGCCGTGAGTTCGACGTTTGCTCCGCCGAGGTTTTCTTCAAGGCGACGGACCTTGGTCGTGCCTGGTATGGGCACGATCCACGGCTTTTGCGCAAGAATCCAAGCGAGCGCGATCTGGGCAGGCGTAGCTTTTTTCTGCTTCGCAAACTCGCCGATTAAGTCGACCAACTGCTGATTGGCATCGCGGTTCTCCGGTGAGAAGCGAGGAACGATGTTGCGGAAGTCGGTCTTGTCGAACTGCGTGTCCTTGTTAATGGCGCCGGTCAGGAACCCCTTGCCCAGCGGGCTAAACGGCACAAAGCCGATGCCAAGTTCTTCGAGCGTCGGAAAGGTCGCCGTTTCGGGTTCTCTCCACCAGAGCGAATACTCGCTTTGCAGAGCAGTGACAGGCTGCACCTTGTGTGCGCGGCGAATCGTGTTTGCGCCAGCTTCGGAAAGACCGAAGTGCTTGACCTTGCCTTCTTGGATCAACTCCTTCACGGCCCCAGCAACATCCTCAATCGGCACCTGGTCATCAACTCGATGTTGATAGAAGAGGTCGATGTGATCCGTTCTAAGCCGTTTGAGCGACTCCTCGGCAACCTGCTTGATGCGCTCCGGGCGGCTATCCAAACCCTGCGGCTTGCCGTCAAAGACTCGAAAGCCGAACTTGGTTGCGATGACGACGTCATCGCGAAAAGGCGCGAGGGCCTCGCCCATAAGTTCTTCATTGGTGTAAGGACCGTAAATTTCGGCGGTATCAAAGAACGTCACGCCTCGTTCCACGGCCGCTCGAATCAGACTGATCCCTGTCTGCTTGTCCACGGCTTGGCCAAGACCGAAGCTCAGCCCCATGCAGCCGAGTCCAATGGCGGATACTTCAAGATTGATTTTCCCGAGTCTGCGCTTTTGCATGCATCGCTCCTGTTTCCTAAATATCGCTTGCGTGGGCCTTCCAATTCCCCATCTTGGAAGGGGAGCGGAATTAGCGGTCGCCCTTTGAACCTGTGCTTACTCTAGATCGTTGGCAGCTTGGCCGTTATTCAAAAGGCGCCATTGTGTATACAGGACGCGCCAATTCGACGAGATGGTTTTCGGCGCTTCCTGGGAAGAACGCTCGTGTGGGAGATGCACCGGCAAAGAAAAATAAGCGATCCTGCAAGTCAGATGCGAGACACATCGTATCGAAGCCAGAGGGCATCGCCTTCACGCCGTTCAATAGACTTCAACCTCAGAGGAACGGCGGTGTGGTTCACGGCCGTAACGCCGTCGAAGACTGCCGCAATTTGCTCGCGGCCATCAATGCCCGGCAGCAATAGCAGACTGATCTCATCTACGAGTCCAGCCTGAAGGAACCCGCCGTTGACATGGCCGCCACCTTCAAGGAGAAGTGTCTCTATTCCGAAGTGTTCGGCAAGCAGTTCCATCGCCCGGGCCAGGTCGGCCGATGTTCTTCCTGTCACGATGTACGAGATTTCTTGTTGGCGCAGCATCGAGAGATAGTCCGTCGCGGCCTGCTCGCTAAGAACGCAAATGAGATGATCGCCGCCGATCTCATTGCTCGGCCAACGCAACTTGCCCAATGTATCGACCGACACCGCGTAGGACTCCGCGCGCCGTGCAACATAGACCGATTCAGTACCAGCAGGCGTCTTCGTTGCCGATACGAACGGCTCCGACTCAGCAAAGTGTTGCTGCATTGTCGTGCGCCCACAGATCCAGGCATTGCCGCCTAACTTATCATGAAGTGCCTCGTACTCGCCGGCGGGCATAACGTTGCGCAGCGCCGAGCCATCGATCTTGCCGTCAATCGAGGAGGCCATGTGACAGATGATGTGAGGTCGCTTCACGGTCATGATGCAGCCCTCTCTCGCTGCATTTCGCGCCAGCGTGCGGGAGGAACGCCCTCCCAGATTCGAAACGCGCGGACGAAGGAGTTTGCGTTATTGAAGCCCAGTAGATACGCGGCCTCATTCAATTCAAGAAAGGAGTTGTTCAGGTACTGGCGCGCCAGCCGGTGACGGGCTTCCTCCGTCACCTTCTGAAAACTCGATCCCTGATCCTGAAGACGCCGCTGCAAAGTGCGGGAGCTCATGTGGAGCATTGCGGCGATGTCCTCGACGGTCGGGCGGTGTCCCGTGAACTTCTCCTGAATGACAATCCGCACCCGATCTACGAACTCTTCATCGCCTTGCTCTTGCTTAAGCTCCTCTTCGAATTGTGGAGCAATCAGGCCAAGCAGTTCGGCATTCCTCGTGACGAAAGGCAGCTCGACATCTGTGGAGCGGAAGACGATGGTGTTCCGGGGCGAACCACATACGACCGGACATCCAAAGTAACGCTCAATGGTTTTCTCATGCTTCCGCTGCTGGGTGAGTTCGATATGTAGAGGAGTGATGTGCGTGCCGGTGCCGACGCGCGCAATCGAGAGCACCCAAGCGAAGGCGCACTCAATGAAGACGGGCGGTTCCTGTTCGGCGAGCAACCAATGGAACTGGATGCTCCACTCGTCGTTACCGCGCTCCTGGATGATTTCTTCCGGGCAGGTGAGTTGCTTGTACTGGACCATCCTATCGATGGCAGCGCCGAAGTTTTCCGACGTGAGCGCGGCGACGCCGATAGGATGGAATCGCTCGATCCTAGACTCGGTGCCGAGTTGCAGTCCGATGGCCGGGCTGGTGCTGATTTCGCCGATGGCCAGCCAGAAGGCATATAGTTCATTGGTCTTTAGCAGTACGCGTGGCTCCCGCACAAAACTCTGGGCTAGCCCAGCCTTCCGAAGGGCTGCCTCCGCGCTGACGCCTAGTTCTTCCAGTTTTTGAAATGTGCTGCCGGATAAACGGAAATGCTTATTCATCTGTGGCACTCATGCCGCCCGACATGACAGGGCGTTCGATTTGAATACTTAATCAGTCTAGGCAATTGCCGAAAGCGGTGCTATTCAAAAAACGCCATATTGTATTCAGTTCGCGCCACGCACCGTTATGAGGAGTCGCGACAAATATGCCATGGTGTGCCCGAGCTAGGATCAATAGCAAAGAGACGACAAAGCTACAGATATTTCTAATGCACAATCCTTTGTTGAAGGTCGTCCGAAAACTCGATTCAGACTACCAGCCGTTCGGCAACGCCAGCCAAGTGAGATGAAACCCCTGCCAATCCTGTACTGTGATGCCAAGGTCCACATCGAGCGTTCTGCGTCCGGATGGTCTTCCGGACACATGGTGCAGGATGATCTCGCGTGCTGTTGCCCCCGCGAGAAAATAGTCTGTTTTGTTGCCTTGTGCGATTCCATCGATCGTCCTCATGACGTCAAGCACGAGGGGATCGATTCGGTCATGCTTGATTTCTAAAGAGCGGCTCAATGTGTTTGTCATAGATTAGCTTTCCGGCTTCAAGGTTTCGTCCTTCCGTTATTGCCACGAGATCGGCATACACGAGCACTGGAGGCACGACATTACCGGTTGGGTGAGACGTTCCCGATTCCAGAAGATACCGACAATCTCGGTGTTGCCATTGACGTCTGCTTTCATTCGCTGGTCCACAATCAGCTTGGTTGGCATCTCGGGTGCGTATATCGTCGCAGTCTGCGGGTGCAGATAGTGATCTAGCTGTGAGCTTTCAATTGCATTCAGCGGAGATCCGGTGTACTTTGTCGTAACCTGAAACTACTGTGCGTGACGTTGAAGATGAACTCACGATTTACAAGAATATTGCACCCAGCAAGGCTTATGAAATCGAGCATGTAGCCATCGCGGTGGCGGGCGTAACCGCCGTACATTCTGATGAGCTTACGTCGCCCGCGAGGGACTGAGCGGAGAGGGAGCGATGCCTGTCCTACTGGTTTCCAGGGGTTCTTACTCAGGCGCCAAGACTCTGGCAGATTGCCTTTCCAATCACGCAGGCTGGACATGCCTGACTCGCGAGGACTTGATTGCCTCGGTGAATGCTCACGGAGAAATTGCAAATCAGGTCATAGCCAGCGTTCCAAGGGCAGCGCAGAACTATGCCCAGTTCAGTTTGCT
This sequence comes from uncultured Acidobacteriaceae bacterium, assembly GCA_964559875.1. Classification (GTDB taxonomy): domain Bacteria; phylum Acidobacteriota; class Terriglobia; order Terriglobales; family Acidobacteriaceae; genus TOLSYN. Next base: position 109,900 of record CAZLJQ010000007.1, on the reverse strand, counting down.
CCGCGCACCCTACAAAATATTGATGCGATTGGCATTGTTGGAATACGTGCGCCGGGGAAACATGGCGTATTTCGGTTACTCCGGCCATCTTTTGCTTCCGCCCATCTCACATGTACTCAGGGTCCGTTTTCTTGCTTCAATGAGCCTGCGCATTGCCCAGCATCAGGCACGGGACAACTTCACTGTGGAGCAAGCTCGCGAACACATTCAGCAGGTTGACGAGGAGCGTAGCCGCTGGGCCCGTTTTGTCTACGGCAGGAACCTGCGCGAACCAGAACTGTTTGACCTCTGTGTCAACCTCGACCGTATTTCGTCCCCGACCGCCTGCGCGACCCTGAAGAGTATCTCCGAGCAACCGGAATTCCAGCCGACGCCGGAGTCTCTTGCTGAGGTGGAGAACCTTTACCTGTCGACCAAAGTTCTAGTGGCTCTGCTTAAAGACCGATCCACCCGCACCATGGAAGTAGCTGCCATGGCAAAGAATGGTCACATCACCATTGAAGGCCCTTTTCTTGAGGACGGCGAGTCCGAAAAGATTCTCGAAGTCGCAGGAACCGTCGAAGGCGTCAAGGATGTGGAATATACAGAAGGCTATTCACACCTGTTTGATTTAGCGGATGAGCGAGGGGAGGTAGAGCTATGCAGGACCTAGAAACGGTAGCTTTGGCGCACTTGCTTCAGGAAGTGAAGGAAACTGTCGAGGGAGTGGGCGAAAGAGAGATCGCACTCTTAAAAGAACAGAATGAACTGGCACAGCAACGAACTCAGACTACCTCAAACTTGTTGCAGAATTCGTCGGCTGCGGCCGAATTGACTCAGGACCAAACGGAGATGGCGCGTGAGCGCACTACGCTCACGCGGGCGCAGACTCGCCTCTCCGGACGTAGCACGGAACTGGCCATTATACGCACTGATTTATCGCGAGAACGCTCGGCCTTAGCCGAACAGAGAACAGAAGTAGCAGTTTATCGAACTGAGCTGGCAAAGGAACGGACGAGGCTCGCCACGGCCAGAACCAATATGGCCCGTTATCGCAACACGCTGGCCATTGAACGCACGCGGCTATCCCAAGGTAGAACCGACCTCGCACAACAGCGCAACGCCCTTGCAGACGCGCGTACGATGCGTGCTGTGGCCCGTACACGCTTGTCTCTCCAGAGAACATTCCTGGCCCGGGGCAGAACTTACCTCGCTCTGCTGCGAACAGGACTGGCGATCCTGGTGCTCGGTCTCACGCTCGTGCGCTATTTCGGAATCACAAGATGGATTATCTTCGATGGCGCACTCGTCCTCGTCGGCTTCTGCCTGGTCGTATATGGCGGAAGAGGCTACTGGGTTGCCGACCGCGAAGACAAGCGGTACCAATCTGTTCTGGCAAACGACCCCGGCATGGAGGATCTTATATGAGTGCAATGCGGGAACCCGCTGGCAAACGAAGCGCGGTGCGGCACGACTTCCAGCGGGCGGATACCGAATAGTGCGCGCTAAGAGACTGCTGAAGCCCGTTTTGCACGGATCGCCGTTGGGTCCAATTAAGCGATTTCACTTTGCGTAGGAAGCGCGACATCGATCTACTCACGTTTTGAAGCACCTCTGACCCTTGCTGCAGGTGGTGCCTCCCGTCCTTAGTCAACAAGTACACCTTCCGCGCCGGTCCAGAACCTCTAGTGTCCCATGGCGCAGGTGCAAGGATTTATGACGGAAGCATTTCCCTTCCCGTGTCTCCTTTTACAAGGTGATAAGTACACCTAATCACTGATAATTATTTCGACCTTGCGCCGGACTATAAGAATGATAGCATTCTAGCCGTCAAGTGCACCTAGATGTAACTTAGTGACGGATAGAGGATTCATGCAGCTCATCAGTCCAGAAGATCGGGAAAAAGCCTTTCACTCGGTGAAGAAGTTGGATGCCATCCAGAAACAAGGTTTGGCGGTTCGCTATCACGTGGAGGACTTCGAGGTCCATGATCGCGCCCGCCGTTTCCTCGAAGCATTCGCCGCCATCCTGAAGCATACGAACTATCGAGTGGCTCTGGATCAGTACGTCCGGCTAAGCGCCAAGTGCTCACGGTGTACGGTCAAGTGTCAGGTGTTTCAGGCTACCGGCGATCAGGATGACATTCCGTGCCGCCGATCGGAACTGTTGCTCGATGTATACCGGCGGCACTTCACGATCTCTGGCGTTCTGCGGGCACGTCTGCTCGGCGATCCGGGACTGACCGACGAGACGGTGCGGGAGATGGCGGAGGCCTTCTACAACTGCACCGCCTGCCGCCGCTGTCACTTTGAGTGCCCGATGGGAATTGATCACGCTCTGTTGACGCACCTCGGGCGCTATATCCTCTCGGAAATTGGAATCGCTCCCCGCGCCCTGGTCGTCAGCGTTCGGGAGCAGTTGACCGGCTCCAGTGGGAACACTTCGGCCGTTCCGGTGCCGGCACTGTTGGATACGCTGGAGTTTCTGAGCGAGGAAATTAAAGAGGGAACGGGCGTCGATGTCGTCTTTCCGATTGATGAGCAGGGTGCGGATTATCTCTTCCTCCCTGCTGTGTCGGACTACATCATGGAAGCCGATACCCTGATGGGAGGCGCCGCGGTCTTCCGCGCGACCGGAGACCGATGGACAATCGGAACTGGCTACTTCGACGGTATCAATTACGGCCTTTTCTACAACGACCAGATCCTGGAACATGTTTTGAGGAAGATCCACACAGAAGCTGAGCGTCTGGGAGCGAAGAAACTTCTGATGGGCGAATGCGGTCATGCTTCGCGGGTCGCCAAGTTCTTCTATCCAACGTTTTGCGGCGAAAAACAACCGCGGCCGGTGATCAACATCATGGAGTACACCCACAAGGCATGGCGGGATGGAAAGCTGAAGCTCAAGCCGAATGTGATCACCGAACGGGTCACCTATCACGATCCATGCAACCTTGCCCGGACAGGCTGGATCCTTGAGCAGCCTCGAGAATTGCTGCAAGCAATCTGCACTGACTTTGTCGAGATGACGCCGAACCGCCGAGACAACATCTGTTGCGGCGGCGGGAGCGGAACCGTATCCATTGACGAGATCCGTCCCTACCGTACGCTGGTTGGAGGCAAGGCCAAAGCCGAACAAATTCGGGCTACGGGAGCCAAGTACTGCGTTGCCCCATGCGCCAACTGCAAGAAACAGCTTCGTGAATTGATGGAAGACCAGGGCATCGACTGCCAAATCGTCGGACTGCATGACCTGTTGTACAAAGCGATCGACTTTGAATCAGGGGATACTCATGGAATCGTGGATTGAGTTTGGCCGCGGGCCTTTATTTCGTATTACCTTCTCGCTGATGTTGCTCGGTCTGTTGCGGGCGGTCGCGCTTACTATTTTCGGAATGGCGGAGGCTTACCGGCGCAGCCCGGACAAAATCATAAATTGGCGTGAAGTACGGAGACAGACGTTTGCCTGGCTGTTTCCGGTTAAAAGATTGTGGAGAGCGCGTCCACTTTACAGCACGCTATCATTCTTGTTTCATCTCGGCTTACTCCTAGTGCCATTGTTCCTTGCCGCACACGTTCTACTATGGAAACGATTTGCCGGGTTCGCGTGGTTCGCAATACCTCAGAGCATGGCGAATATTCTCACAGGACTCGCAATTATGGCTGGCATCGGATTGTTCCTCGGACGCCTGCTTAATCCAGAAGCGCGAAAGATGAGCCGGGCTCTGGATTTCGCATGGCCGCTGCTTCTGGTGATCCCCTTCGTTAGCGGCTTTTTGTGCTCCAACGCCACGATTGGAGCCAACGCCTACCAGCCACTCATGATTCTTCATATTTACTCAGCGAACCTGATCATGCTCCTGATTCCATTCACGAAACTTTCGCATTGCGTACTGGCACCGCTCTCACAAACGGTGACGGCGATCGCCTGGAAGTTTCCTGCCGGAGCAGGCGATCGCGTTGCAGCCACCTTGGGCTACGCGGATATGCCCTCGTGGATTCCGAAGGCCAGACTTGAAAGGCCTGCTCCCAAAACTATGTGCGGGGAGGCTGTCGCGAAATGAAGGCCGCCATTCTCACAGATACGACAAAGTGCATCAACTGCCACGAATGTGTGTTCGCCTGCAAGAAGCAGAACCACTTGGCGCAGGACGTTCCCCGTCGCTGGGACCTGAATGACGGCCTTTCGGCGAAAAACTGGACCTCAATTGTTGAAGGGCCGCAGCATACATTTGCCCGCAAGCAATGCAGGCACTGTCTCGAGCCCGCTTGCACTTCCGCCTGCCCCGTCGGCGCACTTCACAAGACCAAGATCGGGGCGGTGGTATACGAGAGCAGTAAGTGCATGGGCTGCCGATACTGCATGATGGCGTGCCCCTACGAGATTCCGCGCTATGAGTGGGAAGCCACCGTTCCCTATGTGCGCAAGTGCATTTTCTGCTACGACCGGATTGCTGCAGGCGGTCAGCCCGCGTGCACTGAGGCGTGCCCAACCAAAGCTACGATCTTTGGAGACCGCGATCAGCTTCTCGCCGAAGCACATGACCGGATCAGCAAGAGCCCGGATAAATATATGAATACGGTTTGGGGAGAACACGATACCGGTGGAACTTCTGTGCTCTCAATTTCTAACATCGACCTTTCTTTCCTATTCGGTGGCCAGAGGGTCGGGGCCAAGCCCCTGCCGGCAACCACAGAGGTGGCAATGGGAGCGGTCCCATTTGCCTTTACCGGTGTAGTTGCCTGCATGGCAGGAGTGTCATGGATCATCGAGCGTCGCATGAAGAACCAGAAGGACGAATCGAATGGATAGGGTTCGCAAACTGAAATTAGCGCTCTGGACGCTGCTTGGCTTGGCCGCCTCGGTTGCGGTGACGCGTTTCCTCTTCGGTATGGGCGCCACCACGAACCTCACAGACGCAAATCCGTGGGGCGTCTGGGTCGGATTTGATGTGATGGGCGGAGTTGCCCTGGCCGCTGGCGGATTCATCGTTACCGCTACGGTCTACATCTTCAAATTGGAACGCTTCCATTCGATCACACGTCCCGCTGTCCTCACAGCCTTTCTCGGCTATCTCGCAGTCGCGGTCGGACTGCTCTTCGACCTAGGCCTGCCGTGGAATATCTGGCACATGATGGTCTACTGGAACCCACACTCGCCGCTGTTCGAAGTTGGCTGGTGCGTCATGTTGTACCTCACGATCTTGATGCTGGAATTTTTCCCGGTTCCAGCAGAGGAGTTTCCGCGACTCGCGGGCATCCGCGCAAAGCTGCTCAAGTTTCGTCTGCCACTAGTGATCGCGGGAATAGGGCTTTCGACCCTGCACCAGTCATCGCTGGGTTCACTATTTCTAATCATGCCGTATCGGCTGCATCCGCTGTGGTACTCACCGATCCTTCCAGTGATGTTCCTGATCTCTGCGATTGCGCTTGGGCTCTCGATGGTGATCTTCGAGAGCCACTTCACCGCTTACTTTTATCGCCGCAAGCCCGAGACCAACCTGCTTGCCTCGCTTGGGAGTGCCTGCCGCTGGGTCTTGTTGCTCTACCTCGCCGTACGATTTAGCGACCTCATCATTCGCCAGCAAGCATCGCTGCTTTTTAGCAGCGACCCACGAACCGCCCTCTTCTGGTTCGAATTGCTGGTGATGGCGATCATCCCCACCGTACTCTTTTCCTTTTCACGAGTTCGCAACAGTCGCGCCGGCCAATGGACGGCCACCACATTCGCCGTCTGCGGAATAGTTCTCAACCGGATCGACGTGGGAGGGGTCGCCCACCCTAGACCGAATGGCGCTTTCTACCTTCCCTCATGGACTGAACTTGCGATTAGTGTTGGCGTGGTCTCCGCCGCAGTGCTGGCGTTCCTTTTTGTTATCGAGCATTTCAAAGTCTGGGAAGAGCGGCCCGCCGATCCGCACGCGGATCCACTTAAGCTGCCGGAGTTCCATCCTGTCGGCGCGACGTGGTTGGGGATTCCCGGCATTGCAGCGCGTACTACATATTCTCTGGCATTCATTGTTGCAGCCTCACTCGGCTTCGGTTTCTTGAACGCGCAAGCCGTTGAAAGCCATGGCATCGACCCGACCCAGGTTCACCAGGCCAGGGGCGGCGAGATTCTCTGGATTGACGGTAACCTCGACGGTTTTGGTGTTGCATTCAAACACGCGGAGCACCAGAAACGCGAGGGTGGCAAAGAGTCATGCGTAAAGTGTCATCACATGAACTTGCCCAGGGATGAAGCTTCAGCGTGTGCCCGCTGCCACCGGGACATGTATCTGCCAACGGATGCCTTCCGGCATGATTGGCATGCGTCTCCCTCCGGAGCGTCGATAGGGTGCTCCCAGTGCCACGCTGAAGGCCAGGTTCGTACCGCTGCCACCGCAGTCCGGTGCGACAAATGCCACAAGGACCTTGTCCCCGCCGGCGCCTCGATCACCGTTAAGCACTACCAGGCCGTCGCCTACACTGAGGCAATGCACAAGATGTGTATAGGCTGTCACGTCAAGACGGCGCAGGAGAAGAACAAGCCCGAAATGACTCGCTGCGGCTGGTGTCACAAGGACCGTCGCGATGTCATAGACTCCCGGGAAGTGGCCCTCCAGCGGCTGGGATTGACGGGGCAGAACGTTGTGCTTCCAGCACCGGAAGCGAGGAAGTAAATGGCGCAGTTAAGCCAACCCGAACTGAATCAACTGCTGGGCCGTAGCATGTTCGAACTTGTCCCGTTCAACGTGGCTATAATTGATCGCGAATTCAACATCGTCGCCGGAAACGGGAACTTCGAAGAGTACTTCGGGAACTGGCGAAACCGTCATTGTTATGAGGTGTGCAAGCGCGGGTCTCGGCCATGTGAACCCTGTGCCATGAAAGCAACATTCGATGACGGACGCCTGCGTGTCTCGGATGAAACCGGGGTGGATCGGCACGGCAGGACGCGCCATTATGTCGCACACATTGTGCCCATGAAGGACGCCACCGGACAGATTACTCACGTCATGTCGATGACGACTGACTTGACGGAGACGCGCGCGTGGAGACGGGAATACGATCGATTATTCGAGCGCGTGCCCTGCCCGGCTTTTGTCATCGATCGCAACTATCGTCTTACTCAAGCGAATGACAAATTTCGCGAAACCTTCGGCATCCCCGAAGGAAAGTTCTGTTATGAGGTTTGCAAACGGCGCAAAAGTCCGTGCCGAAGTTGCACAGCTGCGCTAACTTTTGCTGACGGCTCCGAGCACGTGGCCAGCGAGGTCGGTGTGCACAAGGACGGTTCCCCCGCGTATTACGTTGTGGCCAGCTCTCCGCTCTTGCGTGGCCAGGAAGGCGTCTCACATGTCATTCAGATGGCCACGGATATTACCGAGCTCTCCCAACTTGAGCGGGAATTGCAAAAAACCCAGGACTACTACGAGGCGTTGATCCACAACTCTCCAGCCGGTATTATCGCCATCGACTCTTCTGGCGATCCCAAGGTCGTCAACCCAGCGGCACGCGCTCTGTTGGAATGGACTGCGAGTCAGCCGCCGACCGCAACGCGGCTGCGACAAATGCTACCTGAGCAATTCTTCGCTTCTGACGCCATGCCCGAGGGAAAACTTGACTTGTCCGAGGTTCCTGTGTGCTCGGCACAGCAGCAGCAAATTCCGGTTCGCTTTTCCGCTGTTGAATTGAGAAGTGGAAGGCGGCAGCTTGGGCGTGCTGCCTTCATGGAAGATATCCGTGAGATCAAGCGTCTTGAACTAGAGAAACTGGATGCAGAGCGGCTGGCTGCGGTTGGGCAAACAGTCGCCGGGCTGGCACATACGATCAAGAACCTTTTGATGGGCCTCGAAGGCGGAATGTACATGGTGGACAGCGGCCTGTCTCGTGGCGACGCCTCGCGGATTACCGCTGGTTGGCAAATGCTGCAGCGTAACTTCGAGAAAACTACTGGCTTGGTGAAGGATTTTCTCAGCTTTGCCAAAGGCAGGTTGCCGGAGCTGCGACCGACAGATCCCAACGCACTAGCCCGCGACATTGTTGCTCTATATGTGGATGCGGCTCGCTTGCAGGGAGTAGAACTGAAGCTTGAATTGGGCGCCGATATAAAAGCGGCTTTGCTCGATGCGCAAGGTATGGAGACATGCATCACCAATCTGCTCTCGAACGGGATAGATGCCGCTGCCACACGGACGGAAGGTGGGGGCCAAGTCATCCTGCGCACTTGTGAACAAGCTGGCGACCTACTCTTTGAGGTGATTGACAATGGAGGCGGGATGGATTGGGAGGTAAGTGGAAAAGTGTTCACTACTTTCTTTACCACAAAGGGAAATAAAGGAACCGGCCTCGGCCTGCTGACAACTCGCAAGATCGTACAAGAGCATGGTGGCAGAATCGATGTGGAATCGGCACCTGGCGAAGGAGCTACCTTCCGTATCCGCCTGTCGCGCGAGCGCCTGCAAACGATCGCCAACTCGGCATCTGGGTCCGCAAACTCAAGCCATGGAGCAATGTGATGACCGATGCAAAGCCTTACCGGATTCTGGTTGTCGATGACGAGGCAGATGTCCGCGATTACCTGAGCACCGCCCTTGAAGATGCTGGCTTCGTTGTTGAAACCGCAAAGGACGGACTCGAAGCTCTGGAGTCGGTGCAACGAAGCGCACCGGATCTGATCTCGCTGGATCTGGTGATGCCCCGTCATTCCGGCGCGAGGTTCTATCATGATCTCCAAAAAGATAAAACACTCTCGAAGATCCCTGTATTGATCGTAACCGGCCATGCCCGTGACGAGATGGGCAAGGCCGATTTCAACGAGATGACCATGTCTGGCCCGGGAATTTACCTTGAGAAGCCCGTGCGGCACGACTCTTACGTTTCCGCCGTTCGCAGCCTGCTGGGAATTGAAGCGGCGGAAGATCCCGTGAACGACTCGGAAAGGCTTCGCGGCGAATTGGCTGACGTGCTCTCCACCGCGAACACGGATACGTTGCAACGCGCATTGGATGCACTAAAGAAGAAATGAGGCGATTCTTATGACGGAATACAAAGGAAAAGTTCTTGTCGTCGACGATGAAGACGATGTAACCACCTTTATCGGAACGCTGTTGGAAGACAATGGCTACTCGGTCATCAAAGCCGCGGATGGCAAACAGGGAATGGTGAAAGCAAAGTCCGAAAGACCCGATCTGATCATCCTGGACATCTGCATGCCGGAAGAGTCCGGTGTGCGCATGTTCCGCAACCTGCAGGAGGACGCGCAAACAGACAGTCTTCCAGTGATCATCTTGACGGGAATCTCGCACGATTTTAAGCGGTTCATCGAGAGCCGCCGCCATCTGCGTCCACCTGCGGGTTATTTCGATAAACCACCAGACCGCGAGCAGTTGTTGGCCAAAGTAGCAGAACTCGTTGCGGTGAAACATATTGCGTAACAGTTGTAGGTAGTTTTCCAGAGTTTGAACAGCAGGCTTGCTCTGGTTCATGAGTCATGCACGATGCTGATCTGCTCGGTGTTGATTGTATTAAATACGACGAATGCCGCGGGGGCTCAAGCTGGTTCGGAACTGCTGGTCCAGACCAACTGGCTGGCTGCACACCTCAATGATTCGAACGTTGTCATTCTTCACCTTGCACCTTACCGAAGGTCTTATGACGCAGGCCATATTCCCGGAGCGCGTTTCCTGCCGTTAAGCGACGTGACCGTCACCCGCAATGGCATGCCGAACCAGCTCCCCGTTGTTGATGACCTGAAGGCCGCTTCCGAACGTGTGGGCATCGGCGACCGCTCGCGCGTCGCAATTTAACGGCGGGGGGAGCAGGAGCGGCACTACAAGGTTTGCAATCAACGTGTGCCTTAACTGAAAGCAGCAGTATTTGTCACCAACCGGAGCTGCAGATGTTCGAGGAAGAGGGTTTCAAAGAATCACGGCGCGCTTTCTTGAAGATACTTCCGGCGATCACCGTCGGCGCTGCCACGCCCGTGGCCGCAATGGCCACTGCGAGCGGCCAGCCACATTGGGCGATGCTCATCGACTTGCGCAAGTGCGTTGCGTGCCAGGCATGTACGGTGGCTTGTGCCACGGAAAATGCCGCCCCGGAAGGCAGTTTCCGGACGATCGTCTCGACCTATGCCGTTACCCAACGCGCGGAGGGACAGCAGCAGTCCGCAACCTACGTACTGCCGCGCCTCTGCAATCATTGCGATGAACCACCCTGCGTCGGTGTCTGTCCGGTTGGCGCCAGCATTAAACGCAAGGACGGAACAGTGTTGGTCGACGGCGACCGATGTGTGGGCTGCGCCTATTGTGTCCAGGCGTGCCCTTATGAGGCCCGCTTCATCAATCACGACACCGGCAACGCGGACAAATGCACGCTCTGTGCTCATCGTCTGGAGGCGGGTCTGCTACCCGCCTGCGTTGAGAGCTGTGTGGGCGGCGCTCGTATTTTCGGTGATCTGAACAATTTTTCCGGAGAACTGTATCGGCTTGTCAACAGCTACCGTGCTTCCCTGAAGGTTCTTAAGCCGGAGATGAAAACCCGTCCGGATGTCTTTTACCTCGGTCTTGACAATCGTTTTCAGGGCTGGGTCGAAAACCAGTCTTCACTTGTGCGGCCTGGTGAAGACAGAGGGCAATTATGAATCCGTCCATCGTCGAACTTGTGCACGTGGCCAGAGGAGTGGACTGGTTGCCGTGGGCGGTGCAATATTCCCTGCTTATTGGCCTTTCTGTCGGTGCTTTTCTTCTTGCGCTGCCGGGATTTGTTTTCAAACGCCCTGCATGGCAAGACGCCTCCCGCATTGCGCTTCTGGGCTCGATAGTGTGTGGCCTGGCCGCCCCTGTAGCGCTGCTTTCGGATCTGCACCAACCCGGGCGCTTCTTTAACTTTTATACCAATCCGAACCCGGCTTCATGGATGGCGTATGGCGCTTTTTTCATCCCGTTTTATCTGGGAAGCTTGCTCTTGTTTGCATGGCTGGGTCTGCGCCCGGACTTTCTGGAGTTGGCCGAACACGGTGGCCATCTCGCGCCGATGTACCGACGGCTTGCGCTTGACGGAAACCGAAGCTTTCGCGGAATAAACGCCGCCGCACTTCTGACTCTGGTTGGTGCTTCTCTTATAGTTCTGTACACCGGAATGGAAGTTATGGTGGTTCGGGCGCGGCCGCTTTGGAACACGCCACTGCTTCCAGTGCAGTTCTTTGTTAGCGCGTTGGGTGGTGCTGTCGGACTGTTATTAGTACTGGGTCGCGTGATGCGGCCAACTGAGTTTCCAACCAGAGTTCTCAACCGCCTGCTGGCTGGAACGCAGATATTAGCCTTGGCAGTGGGTGCGATATGGCTTGGAATCGGGCTGTCAGGGGTCTCGCACGCGCATACGCTTGCCTTGGTTCAAATAGCATCACTGAGGGCGTGGTGGATTACCGGAGTATGGGCAGCAGGCAGCGCCGCTCTTACATGCTGGCTAGCCCTGCGACGCCCAGAAAATGGATTGCTCACGGGTCTGCTCGCGCTACACAGCGCCTGGATGATGCGCTGGACGGTTTTCATCGACTGGCAGACACTACGCAAGACCGGCGCTGGCGCCTACAGCTATAACCTGCCGCTTGGTCCCGATGGGCTGCTGGGCATTGCCGGGACTGCGGCACTATGGCTATTCTTATTTCTCCTGCTCACAAATGTTTTCCCTTGGGCCGGTACATGCAACGGAAATGCTCCAGCCAAATTTCTGAGCTCCGAGCGTCGGAAATTCGTTGTGAGTGGCAGTCTTGCGGTTTTCGCTGCCGGTTTTTCACAGACTGCAGGGCGGATCTTTGAGAGGCTCTTGGGCAAGGATAAACCGAACAGCCGTTTTTACGGATCTTCGCTGGCTCCCGAGTTCCGCATCGACCCAGGCACTGGCAAAATCGATGCCAATCCAGCACAACAGGTCAGCTACACCATGTGTTCCGGTTGCGTCACCTTCTGCGGAGTGCGGGTCCGCATTGACAAAGCGACCGGCCGTGTAGTGCGGGTCTCGGGTAATCCCTACAGTCCACTCTCCACCGATCCGCACCTTCCAATGAAAGCTTCGGTACGCGATAGCTTCCAAGCAATTTCGCGTTACGAGGAGAAGGGTCTGGCTGGCCGCTCCACTACATGCGGCCGCGGAAATGCAGTATTCAAACAACTGGATTCGCCATTCCGGGTTCTGTCTCCACTGAAGCGGGTTGGGGCGAGGAATTCGGGCCAATGGCAACCGATCTCTTTTGAGCAGTTGCTTGCCGAGGTCAGCGAAGGCGGCGATCTGTTTAATGAGGGTCACGTGGATGGCCTCCGTGCGTTGCGTGATTTGGCGACTCCGATTGATCCTGACCGCCCCGAACTGGGTCCGCGCGTAAACCAGGTGGCGGTGCTCAACAATACGAATGAAGGCCGTGAGGGTTTGGTTCGGCGTTTCTTTCAGCAAGCGTACGGCACGCTGAACTTTGTTGGGCATGGTGCATATTGCGGCGGTGCCTACCGCTCCGGCTCGGGAGCGCTGTTCGGCGACCTGAAGAAGATGCCGCACGGAAAGCCGGACTTCGGCAACGCGGAGTTCTGTCTGTTTATCGGCACTGCGCCCAGCCAAGCAGGCAATCCATTTAAACGCCAGAGCATGCTGGTGTCCAAAGCCCGCACCGAGGGCAAACTCAGCTACGTAGTTGTCGACCCAGTGCTCACAAACGCGGAGAACATGGCTGCCGGCGACCGCAATCGGTGGCTTGCGATTAAGCCAGGTACAGACGGTGCCTTCGTGATGGGCATGATTCTCTGGTTGTTGGAGAACGAGCGCTACGATTTCAACTATCTCGCCCAGCCCAACGAAACACTCGCCCAGGCTGCGGGTGAGCCTTCCCGGTCGAATGCAACACACCTGGTTGTGGTGGAGTCGGGTCATCCTCGCGAGTCGCACTTTTTGCGTGGCTCGGATTTAGGATTTTCTCTTGCGGAGGAAGATCGATACAAGGAAACGGATCCGTTTGTGGTTCTGAATGTGAGCGGCAGGCCAATTTTTCACCACAAAGCAACCGGCCCGGCGGCGTTGTTCGTTGACACTACCGTCAAAGTTGGCGGAGCAGACGTAAGGGTTAAATCATCATTGCAATTGCTGAAAGAAGAAGCGTCCCGGTATTCCCTGGAGGAATATGCCAGTATCTGCGGGATTCCTGCTGAGAGCATTGCCGGGCTCGCAGAAGAGTTCTCCAGTCACGGGAAGCGGGCAGCGGCGATTGCGCATGGCGGCATGATGACAGGCAACGGCTTTTACAACGCCTATGCGGTTATGATGCTCAACGCCCTTATCGGCAACCTGAACTGGAAGGGCGGGTTGGTGATGAACGGCGGCCCATTCAAAGATGACGGTGAGGGCCCACGTTATAACTTAGAATCATTCGCGGGTATGGCAAAGCCATCCGGAATTCCGCTTGGACGAAATGTAGCCTACGAAAAGACTTCAGAATTCGCCTGGAAAAAGGCGGCGGGCAAACCGTACCCTGCCGATGCGCCGTGGTTCCCCAATGCTGCAGGGCTGGGTAATGAGTGGCTGATAGGAGCGCTGAATGGATATCCCTATCGCATCAAGGCCCTGGTACTGTGGAGTTCCAATCCGCTCTATGGAGTTCCCGGACTGCGGGCACAGGTCGAGCAAGACCTGGCCGATCCGAAAAAACTTCCCTTGATCGTCTCGATCGATCCGTTTATCAACGAGAGCAACGCCTTCGCTGACTATATTGTTCCCGACTCGTTACTCTACGAGAGTTGGGGGTGGGCTACTCCGTGGAGTGGTGTGCCGAGCAAGACGAGCACTGCGCGTTGGCCGGTGGTTGAGCCAAAGGCGCAGAAGTTGTCAGATGGACAAGCCATTGGAGTGGAGACGTTTCTGATCGCGCTGGCCAAGAGACTTGGACTGGCCGGATTCGGCCCCGGCGCCATCACTGATGCCGAGGGCAACACCTTCCCCTTGGAACGTCCTGAGCACTGGTATCTGCGCGGTGGTGCCAATATTGCGTGGCTCGGCAAAGAACCTGTTCCTGACGCCACGAGCGAAGATATGGCGCTAAGCGGTGTGGATCGGCTTTTGCCGATACTGCAGGCGAGCCTGAAGGCGGAAGAAATTGCTAAAGTGGCCTTCCTGTTGACACGAGGAGGACGCTATCAGCCCGCCAAGGATGTGTATGACGAAGAGAATCCGGAATGGATGGCCAACCGCTTTCATGGCTGCCTGCAAATCTGGAATGAGCAGGTTGGAGCCAGCCAGAACAGCCTCAGTGGGAAGCGCAATCCGGGCTCTCCGGCTTGGACCCCGCCGGCGTTTGCCGATGGCACCCCTATGAGAAGGGTCTACTCGGAAGATAAATGGCCGCTGCAACTGGTTAGCTACAAATCAGTTTTGCAGAACTCCTATTCCATCGCGGTGCAAAGGTTGCGAGAGATCCATCCCGAAAACCCGGTTCTTGTTCATCCTCGCGATGCGGCCCGTTTCGGCCTCTCTAACGGAAATAATGCCGAGCTCCGAACACCCGGAGGCAGTGTGAAATGCCGCGTGATTGTTCATGAGGGCATTATGCCGGGAGTGATTGCCATTGAGCACGGCTTCGGACATCGCGAACTGGGCGCGCGAGCACATCGCTTCGGTACTGTAAAGCAGACTGAGATTGTGGGAATAGGAGCTGGAGTCTGCCTCAACGATCTTGGTCTGCCCGATCCAACGCGCCGCGGTTTGTCCATATGGACAGATCCGGTTTGCGGAAGCTCGGTACGCAACGGCTTACCCGCAACCATCTCCCGCGGCTGATTGCGGGGCTAGAAAGAAAAGAGCCTGCTGCGCGTCTTTAGGCACTGTGACAACGATGCTCTCTGTATGTACTTGCCATGCTCATGTTTCAGCTTTGTAAACCACTTCTGTCACCGGTTTGCAAATTTGGCACTTTGGAAATTGTCGAGGCGCAGCGGTTCATAGGGACCAAAGATGCGCGGCACCATCGGCCCTGTGAGCCATGGTAGGTCCTGCTGCCGAATGATATGAAAGTGGGAATCGATGATCTTCTGCATCAATTAGCTTCCGCTCAGACCTCGGGCTCACTTCCTCGCGTTGTATTGAATGCGTTTAATGTGCAACAAACCTACGCTCGGAGACGGGGGGCGCCAAGACTCACGTTTGCATTCAATGCCCTACGCCTTATCCAGAAGAGGCGATCAACCGCCCACGCGTTCAAGGAGCCGCTCCCGGCGCCCCTTTGGCCATCGTCCACAAAAGGCCGGCTTCTGCGCCATGACCCGCTTCAGGCAGATCGCACATCCTGGCAGACACGGATTGATTGGTTCCTTGTTCTCGCCACGGGCCTTCTGCGGCCAGAGCGGATCAGCGAAGAGAACCCGAGCCAGACCCACGAGGTCGGCCATCCCGTTTTGCAGAATCTTCTCGGCCGTCTCTGGATTCTGGATACGCCCTGCGGCAATGATGGGAACGCTCGGCACAGCCTGCTTGATAGCGTGGGCAAACGGCGCCATGAACGCTTCCTTCGCATCATCCTGGTCGTATCGCGGCAACGGGAAGGCGTCGTAGCAGCCCGCCATAACCGATAGATAGTCAACTCCGGCCCGGGCGAGTTTCTGGGCGAACGGGGCCGTATCATCCAGAGTCAGGCCGCCGGGTACGTATTCGTCGGCCAGGAAGCGGTAACCGACCGTAAAGTCCCCGCCGACTGCTGCGCGAACGGCGCTTAAGACTTCAAGCGGGAAGCGCATCCTCCGCTGCGCATCTCCGCCGTAAGCGTCATTGCGGAGGTTCGTGCGTGGCGACAGAAACTGTGGGAGCAAGTAACCAGTACCGCCATGCAGCTCTACTCCGTCAAATCCGGCTTCCCGTGCTCGGCGGGCTCCGGCGGCGTAGGCGCCGACGACGCGTTCGATGCAAGCCTGATCCATGGCTTGCGGCAGCACGCCCCAAGTTTCAATCGCAGATGGCGCGATCCGATCGGGGCGCTTCGCATAGCGTCCTGCGTGGTGGATCTGCAACACTGCGGGTACGCCATGTCGTTTGATGGTGCTCGCGAGGCGAGAGATCCCCGGAACGAAGCGGTCTTCCGACACCAGCATGGTACGAGGATTCCCTAGCCCGCACGGCTCAACGGTCACATTCTCAACCACGACAAGACCCACTCCCGAGGCAGCAATCTCCTCGTAGTAGTCGAGCACAAGATCGTTTACCTCATGGTCTTCGCCGGGATAAGCAAGGTACAGCGGAAGACTAACGATCCGATTTGCAACGGCAATGTTACCGATGTGGAAGGGAGTGAAAAGCATGTCATTCACGGTGTTGTCCTAGCGTGCCTGCGAGGGATGGTACTTAGGCGGCGGGAGCGTGTCAACCAAGTTCGACTCAGGACGACACCACCTACCGGCAGCGGACTGCTTACTTCAATAGACACGTGTGATCGAATGCGGTGTGTACTCCGGGATTGACCCGGGGCGGTCGTGGTTACATACTGATAACTTAACGTAATCACATCCGCGCAGCCTGCCAAACTGACATGGAGCTTCGTCACATTCGTTATTTCGTTCGCGCCGCCGAGCTCCTGCATTTCACGCATGCAGCCGAATCACTCTGCGTCTCGCAGCCGTCACTCTCGATTCACATCCAGCAGCTTGAGGAAGAGCTCGGCTCTCCCCTATTTGATCGCACCGGCCGTCACGTCCGCCATGTTCGTTTGACCGAAGCCGGGCAACGGCTGTTGGTGCATGCTCGCGATGCGCTCCGCGCTCTGGATGCAGGCAAAGACGAGATCGCAGATTTGAGAGGCCTGCTGTGCGGAAGCGTCACCCTGGGGGCAAACAATATCTTCGTCCCAAAGTTGATGTCTACGTGTTTGGCAGCCTACAGTTCCGCTTATCCGAACGTGGACGTTCTCATCCGGATGTTCAACCTGGAAGAAATCGAAAGCTCTCTACTGGCGGGAACCATGGACCTCGCGATTGCCTGGTTGCCACCCGAATCGGACCAGATTCAAGCTGAGGCGATCTTTGTGGACGAGTTAGTTCTGGTGGTCTCGGCGAAACATCCGCTGGCGGGCCAGGAGCAGGTGTACCTGCGCGAATTACACAGACTGCCGCTTGCCCTTCCTACGCCTGCTACCAACACTCGACGCCTGGTGGATGCGGAGCTCGCGAAAGAAAATACTCGCCCGAAGATCTGCATGGAGATCAATGACACCCCGGCACGGCTCGCGTTTGTCGAATCCGGAAACGCAGCTACTTTGGCGCCGAGAAAAGCCATTGACGATCGTCCGGGATTACGCGTCATCCCGATCGCGGGAGCACAGCTCTCACGATCGGCTGGTCTTTTGACGCAATGCGGCGTACATCTGAGCAGCGCGGCACAAGCTCTAGCCAAAATGATTCGTGCGAGTTTCCAGGACTGAGCTTCTTCAGCATCTGTTCGATAACTGCCGCCATCCTGAGTGCACCCTTGATTCCGCTAATCCCGAATTGCTCGATATATGATTGCGCGTTCTTATGCCCTGAATCCAATTAAGGTATTGGACATCTTTCTACCCTCACCATATAGTTGGCCGATAGTCTGACAATCGCCTCTATCGCGCAGTGTCTGGCTGAGCGGCAACACGCTCTGGCGGAATGCGAGGCGGAGACAATTGCCGGACCGATCATCTCATGCGACGGGGGAAAGATAATGAAGGGCTGGTATGACCTTAGTTGGAATTTCGGACCCGGGATGGCATATCCCGAATGGCCCGGTCAGCGCAATCAGGAGTTCACGCTAACGAAGTTCAAAATGGAGAACACCGGCGGCAATCAGGATCTCCTGGCCATGAATCTGCACTGCGGAACGCACGTAGACGCGCCAGGTCACTACGCTCCCGGTGGAGAGTCTATCGAAAATGTGCCATTCGAGAGGCTGATGGGCACGTGCTTCTCCGTCGATCTCGGCAGGGCGCCCCTCGAGGCGATTGACGTTAAGGACCTGAAACCCTACGAGTCGGAGATGGGTAAGACCGACATGTTCTTCGTCCGCACCGGAGCGGATGAGATGTGGGGCACACACGACTATGTTTGGCGCTATCCCTTCTTCACACCAGAGGCGGGCGAATACATGATCGAGAAGGGCGTCAAGGTACTCGGAATGGATACCCCTGGTCCAGACGCGTCGCTGAGGAGCGGGTTCCGCAAAGGCTCTCCTCTACACTTCTCCCTGCTGGGTGCCAACGTTCTGATCATCGAAAACCTCGCAAACCTGAAGAGCGTATGTGGCCGCGAAACTTATGTCTACGCTCTGCCGATCAAGATCGAGGGAGCATTCGGAGGGCCTGCCCGCGTGGTTGCCAAGGAGCTTAACATCTGATGAATACACCCTCGCCGGTGCTCAAGAAATGGCTTTGGCTGCACACTCAGGATAACGTTGCCATGGCGTTATGCGATTTCTCAAAGGGCGACTCGGTCGAGATTGACAGTCACGAGATCGTCCTGAAAGACCCCATCGAATACGGCCACAAGTTTGCGGTGAAGGACATTCACGAGGGGGAGCCGATTATCAAGTACTCGGAGACGATTGGCATCGCAGGGAAAGAGATTCAGGCTGGCGAGCACGTTCATGTCCACAATGTGCAATCGCTGAGGGCAAGGAGGACATTGACCGATGCTCGAACTCAAGGGGTATAGGGGCGCCGATAAGACGTCAGGAATTCGCAAGCACGTTGTGGTGCTCTCCCTCAATTCGTTTTGTAACACGGCGACTGAGCTGATCTCACAGATGGTTCGCGGCACACTGCCACTGGTTCATCCCCATGGCCGGAATGAGGTTGGGATCTATCGGGAGAGGCTCGAGCGTTCGCTGGAGGGTGTTGTACTCAATCCGAATGTGTGCGCAGTCCTTGTCGTGGGATACGAACCCAAGACGACCATGGACTTCGTGCAAGCGGTAAAGAAGGTTACGAAGAAGCCGGTAGAATCCGTACTCGTCCTCGAAGGCGGCACTTGGAATGCCGCACGAATCGGAGCCGACAAGGCGCTTGAGATGGTCATCACCGCATCCGAGCTTTGCAGGGGGCCGATTGAGCTTAAGGACCTCATCTTCGGAGTCAAATGCGGAGGAAGCGACGCAACTTCTGGAGTCGCGTCGAACGGCGCCGTTGGCGAGGCTGTCGACAGGATCATCGAGGCCGGAGGTACGGCAATTTTCTCGGAGACGACGGAAATCCTGGGCGCGGAGCACATACTTGCCCGGCGTGCAGTGAACGAAGAGGTAGCAAAGAAGATCTATAAAGCAGTCCAGGACAACGAAAAAATGGCCATGGACGCCGGCATCGACCTTCTGGGTGTGAACCCGGTTCCTGACAATATCCGCGGCGGGATCAGCACGATTGAAGAGAAGTCTCTCGGTGCGATCCTGAAGGCGGGGAGTTCCCGGATTGAAGGCGTTCTTTCTTATGGCGAACGTCCTCCGCATCCGGGGCTCTATTTTATGGACTCCCCTTCAGCCGCCACGGAGGTCCTGACGGGGCTCAGCGCCGCGGGAGCGCAGATAATACTTTTCTCCACCGGTACTGGAAACCCCGTGGGAAACCCTATTACCCCGGTCCTGAAGATCACAAGCAATCCCAGAACAGTAGCGCGAGTGAAAGAGCACATCGACGTGGACGTCAGCGAGATACTGACGGCAAGCATGTCGCTACGAGACGGAGGCGACCTCATCCTCCAGTCCATTATCAGCGTCATCAACGGCCGCTTAACCAAGGCAGAGATTGTTGGCCACATGGAGTTCGCGCCAATCCCTGTTGGCTTGTAGAGGAAAGACGGCCTGTTTGCACAAGAGCGGTAAGACGGAGACGTCGGTGAACAGATAGGGAGAGACTGGGTGTGGCTACGCAATCGCTAACAATCCGAAGCCCACAGGATGTCGTACAGTTTATCAACTTCAATTCGAGGACGATGCCGATCTGGGTTTTACTCATCGCCTACGGCGGCATCTTTATCGATGCGTATGATTCCTTCAGCCTCGGCATCGGAGTGCCTCAGATCCAACAGCAGTTTCATCTGACCGCACTCCAACTCGGTAGCTTGACGGCTTCGCTGGCAATCGGAGCAATCGGAGGCGCCCTAGTCGGAGGCTACTATGTCGACAAAGTCGGACGCTTACGCATGTTTATGCTGGACCTAGTATTTTTTGTGGTAGCCGCGGTCGGGGCCGCCGTGTCTACCAACCTGTTTGTGCTGGTTGCCTTCCGTCTACTGATGGGAGTCGGAATAGGATTGGACTATCCTGTCGCGTTAAGCTTCGTTGCCGAGTACTCCTCCCTGCGAGGCAAAGCAAAGAATGTGGCATTTTGGATCGTGGTCAATTCGATTGTCGCGATCTTCATTTATGTAGGAGTCGCCCTGCCGCTTTATCTGGCCGGCGCGGGACCTAACCTCTGGCGATGGGTGCTCGGTCTCGGGGCTGTCCCGGCAGCGGTGATTCTCGTTTTGCGTTATATCTTCCTGGAGGAGAGCCCGATGTGGATGGCCCTCCATGGCGACCTGCATGGCGCGGCACAAGTCCTTGAACGCACATACAAGATTCATGCCGTGGTCGATCCGTCGGCTAAGAGCGCTCCCCGGCAGCAGCATAAGTGGAAGGACTACGCAAAGCTCTTCTCTAAGAAGTATCGGAAAAGGACCTTACTGATTTCTATCGTCTGCCCGCTGCAGAGCATGGAATACTATGCGATCGCGTTCTACTTCCCTTCCATCCTTTTATTGCTGGTCGGCAAACAATTCGTTTATGTGATCTTAGGATCGGCATTCCTCAACATCTTCGCGCTCCTGGGTGGCATTGCCGCAATGTTCCTGACCCAACAGCTGGGACTTCGCCCTCTTTTGATCGTAACGCTGTCGGTCGTGGCTCTTTCATTGATCGTGACTGGCTTGACCCGAGAGCTTTTGCCTATGTCCATCGCGGTTGGATTGATTGGATTGTTCAACTTCGCGCATGCAGCAGGCCCGGGCCACGGCGGCATGACCATGGCCACATTGTCCTACCCGACTTCCATGCGAGGCGCAGGAACCGGCTGGGCTCAAGGCACATTGCGAGTTGGAAGCACTCTCGGTTTTCTTCTGTTTCCCATGCTGCTGTCACGGGTGGGATTGAGCAAGACGCTGCTTTGCCTCGCCGTCGTGCCAGTTGCGAATCTGGTTGCCTGCCTAGCAATACGATGGGAACCGGTAGGCCGGGACATCGACGCCGAGGATCTTGCCGAGGCCAAGGCATGTGGGGCGTCGTAGCCTCAAGTTCTATTTGAAGCTGTCTTTTCGCAGCTCTGGAACGTGCAATAGGTACGTTGCGGATCACATTCAAGAGCCAGAAGGTGCAGCTCACTGATTTCAGCGGAGATTTTTGCAATGGACAATAGTGAGAAAACGGTAGGACTACTTGGCCTTGGCCTTGTCGGGAAAGCAGTCACACACCGTCTGATTGATGCCGGCTTTACTGTGGTGGGATACGCACCAAGCCTCGCTTCGCGGGAAGCTTTCAGGGATCTGGGCGGCTGTCCGGCGGGCTCGGTCGCTGAAGTCGGACGTCTCTGCAGACGCGTTGTGCTGGCCGTATTCAACACCGATCAGGTCGAGAACGTGGTAGAGGGCGAAGGAGGACTGCTCTCCGCAGCCCCGCCGTCTGAAGCGCCTCGCATGGTGATTAATCTCAGCACATGCGAACCCGAACGCATCATCGCGCTGCATGCGCGAACCCGCGAACGTACTTCCTTTGTGGAAATGCCTATCTCCGGTACCGCCGTGCAGATTGCCAAAGGAGACGGTGTCGGTCTAGTCGGAGGAGAGCCCGACGCCATCGAGTCGGTTGACTCATTGCTGTCGGTCATCTGTCCCCGCCGCTACACTGTTGGCGCTATTGGGGCCGGGGCAAAAGCAAAGCTTGCGGTCAACCTTATCCTCGGACTCAACCGAGCAGCCATAGCCGAAGGGATCACCTTCGCCGAAAAACTCGGCTTGAATACTCACGCTTTTCTGGAAGTCGCGCGTAACTCCGCAGCGTACTCCCAGGCCATGGATGTAAAAGGTAAGAAGATGGTTGAGCGAGACTACGTCGCTTCCAGCAAGGTTGTGCAGAGCCTGAAAGATTTCACCATCATCCGGAAGTACGCGCGGGAAGCTGGTCAGGCTTTGCCCTTCGCGGAGGTATATATCGAAATGATGCAGGGCTGTGTTCAGGCGGGCGAAGGCGACTGGGATACTGCTGCCATCATCGAGTCAGTTCGCCGCCAGACCTCGCCGCGCACTGTGGAGCACGGTGCCTCTGTCAAAGCGAACTAGACGGCACCGATTGGGAGCAAGATTTTTCTTTGAACGATCAATAAGAATGGTGGAAAGCAAAAATGAAGATCAAGTCGATTGAAACGTTTCCATTGGCGCTTCCGATGCGGACTCCGATTAAGATGGCTCGCCAACTAGTCGACAAAGCGCTGACGATTCTCGTAAAGATTGAGACGGATGAGGGCATCGGCGGTTTCGGAGAAACCGCCGCGTCTATCGCCTTTTCAGGGGAAACTCTCGCCTCGTTGAAGTTTGCCATCGATAAACATATTGCGCCCGCCTTGATCGGCAAGAATCCCTTCGATATCGCCCTGATTAATCTGATCATGGATAAGATGATGGCCCACAATCAAGGGGCCAAAGCGGCCGTAGACATTGCTCTTTATGACATTGTCGGGAAGGCGCTTGGCGTGCCGGTGTATCAACTGCTGGGTGGCAGGGTCCGGGAGGATGTGCGCATAACCTGGCATGTGGCCAACGGGGATTACGATCACGACCTTGAAACCACTGCAGCAGGGTTGGAACTCGGTTATGAAGTGTACAAGTTGAAGGTAGGAGTTGCTCCGATTGAGCAGGAACTGAAAACACTGGAAGGTATTCGCAAACGGTTCGGGGGAATCGACCTGCGCTTAGATGCCAATCAGGGTCTAACCCAGACTACCGCTATTTCCTTTATCAAGAGGACTCAGGAATATGACATTACCTTTTTTGAGCAGCCTCTCGATCATCATTACATCGCGGGCATGGCCAAGATTTGCGCCGCAGTAGATGTTCCAATCGCAGCAGATGAAGGCATCTTCACAGCTTACGACGTTGTAGCGAATTACGAGGCCAAATCGGCAGACATCATCAGTTTGAAGCTTCTCAAGACTGGCGGGCTCACCGGCGCTCGTGCAGCTGCCCAACTTTGCTATACCTTGGGTTTCCCCATTCAAATGACGTCAAAAATAGCCGAAACCAGCGTAGCTACCGCGGCAGCGGTGCATATGGGCGTGAGCATGGCCCAGGTTGATTACGACTGTGGCACAACCAATCATTTTTTAGCAGACGATATCGTTGAAGAACCTCTCCTCCCAAATCAAGGACGTATCCGGCCATTCGAGAAGCCGGGCTTGGGCGTGGATGTTTCAGAGGAGAAACTGAAGTTATACACTCTGAAATCGCTGCTGTAAGAAAGAGAGCTCAGTTACTGGGAGGCCAGAAAATAATGACGCAGCTTTCCCCGTCCGTATCTTCGTACGAGCCTTTGGGTGCTTCGGACTCACCGCTGTCCAACAGAGCTGCGCTGTTCTGTCTTCTTATCTTTATTGCAGCCTATGCAACCAATGGTATGGACCGGCAAGTTTTCCCGATGATGCTTCCGTGGATCTCCAAAACCTACCATTTCGATCTCAAAACCGCCGGGTCACTATCTACCATATTCACGCTGGGTCTAGTCATAGCCGGTGTTCCTACCGGTTACCTGATTGACCGCTGGAATCGAAAAACAACGCTGTTGATCGGGATGGTCATCTATTCCATTTTTACGCTTACAACCATTTATGCGATTGGCTTCGCAGACATGTTGTTCTACAGAGCAGCGTCCGGTTTCGGTGAAGCCATGCAGCAAGCAGTCCTCTTTGCTGCTGCGGGCAGCTATTTTTATAAGAACAAGGCGATGGTCTTCGGAATCATACAAATTGGCTTCGGGCTTGGGGGTGCCTTAGGCCCCTATCTTGCAACGCTGATGGTGGTCAAAACCGGCAATTGGCATAGCCCATTCGTTTGGTATTGTATTTTTGGACTTATTATGGCCATGGTTGTCTGGTGGGCTGTTCCCAAGACCTTTACCGAAAACAAAGGATCTGCCAAACGTGCAACAGAGCAAGTGGCAGTTTCGAATATTCCGGAAAGATTCTGGAACCGCAATTCGATTCTCTGCACAATGTCGATACCTTTCACGGGCATCATGATGTTCGGTTATATGGGGCTATATCCAACTTTTCTCATAAAGCAGCTCCATTTCGCACCAAAAATTGCAGCTGCGGCGGTTGGCATATATGGGTTTGGATGTATGTTTGGCGTCTTGGGCGGTTGGGTGGGAGATCGTTTCTCCACCCGCTGGACCATCTTCGCGTCATATTGTGTCATCATGGTCAACACGTATTTAATCTTCAGTGTAGCGACGCAACCTTGGCAGCATAACGTATTAAGCTTTTTGCAGGGATTGATTGCCAGCAGCACACTGTATCCGAACAACGTATCTCTTTTGCAAAAAAGTGTTCGACCGGCAATGATCGGTCGAGCTACAGGACTCTTCCAAGTATGCCACTATACCGGCGGTACAGCGGCTGGATTCCTATTTGGCTTGCTCGTGACGCGAATTGGTTGGCATCAAGCAGCTTTGATTCAGGAAACTATGTTTCCAATAGTGGGAATTATAGCCATGTGTTTGATCAGAGAGGATCGCCTTCTTGGTTCTTAGAAAGCGATGCTGAAACCAATAGCCTGAGGCGTCAAGCTAACTGGCCAGACTGATGACGGTGTCGAACAGAATGACGCAAATGTCCGGTCATCTCGACTTCTTCGTAAGGCCTAACCTATATCCAAAATACTTAAAACACGTCCTGACAAGTGCACTTGGAATCTGGTGCGGCGCAGACTTTGCTAACAGCTTAATTTCAGATTTCATGAAGCGAACGCCTTCGCCCGATGTGCCACCGAAATGCTCAAGGAGCCATGGCTGGCTGGCATGGAGTTCACCGACACTTATGTAACGGCGGAACTCCTCGCTAAATGAGTAGTGATGGGAGTGATAGACCTCCGCGTCGCCCGCGTACATGATCTTCCATCCAGCTAGAAGCAACCGCGCGGCAACCACGGTATCTTCGCCGAAGTTCACGTCGAGTGGGAAACCACCCACGGCCTCCAGCGCCGAGCGGCGATATGCACCGAAAGAGTTTGAAAAAAATATCGACTTGAACCCAAGCGCGCTTGCACTGTCAATGGTGCGCACTGCCGAGGTCGCCGGATAATTAAACAGCCGTGCATGCGCCTCGATTGGCCCGGCTCCACTGCGTGGCAACTGGCGTCCGTATGCAGCGCCAACAGACGCGTCGCTAAAGGAACGCAGCAGGGCTGCAAGAGCGGCCGAATTGGCAAGAAACGCATCCTGAGTTAGATAGATAAGTACCTCGGAGTCCCGAGCCATGTCCACCGCAAGCTGACGCGTTGCCCCATGACGGAAGTCCCTCCGCGCAATTTGAACAAGGCAGAAACCCTCCTGCCGTGCCAATTCAGCGGTGCCATCCGTAGACTCGGAGTCGATCACAATGACCCGTTGCGGCTCCATGCTCTGGGACTTCAACGCTTTTACAATCTCGTTCCACTGGTCAGCAGCGTTTAAGGTCGGAATGCAAACGGTAAATCTCATAAACTCGAATTGCCCACAGATTTCACGCCAGTCAATATTGCATTCCTAGTGTAGCCCAGCCTAACATGAAAACAGGTAGCACTCGCTTAAATTAGGGGCAGACCAATCGCACTGACCCAGTACCGCCATCCTCAGTGCTCGACAACTCGACATGAACCTTGTGTTGTCACTTGTGACTCCGTTCGCTACGCAGGTCTTCGCGCGGTAGACACTCCCGCAACTCTGCGATACGATGGCAGAATACTGCTTATGCCTAGTGGACAGGAAAACGATACGAGGCTTTGGTCGCTTGCGGCACTCAAGGAATCAGGCCGTTGGTTGAACGCATATACTGAAAATATCTATTCCCAAACAGGCGAAGATGGCGTTATCGCGAAGGCTCTCAGCGTACTCCCCACTACTGACCACTGGTGCGTGGAGTTTGGTGCTTGGGATGGAAAGTACCTGAGCAATACATACAACCTAGTTGAGAATCACAATTACAATGCTGTCCTGATCGAAGGTGATGAGGTAAAGTATCGTGAGCTTTGCGCAAGTTATCCATTTAAAGATCGAGGGATATTTGTGCATCAGCTCGTAGGGTGGTCCCAGGGGGACGGACTAGATTCGATCCTTAGCAGACACTCAATACCTCATGATTTTGACTTTTTGTCCGTGGATGTCGATGGTAACGATTTTCATATATGGCACGCCTTGAAAGAGTTTCGCCCTAAACTGGTCCTAGTCGAATACAACTGCACGGCTTCCAATCGTTTTGACTTCGTTCAGCCGGCCGACCCCAATTTGAATCAGGGCAGTAGTCCTGCAGCTCTGGTACGTCTAGGCAAAGAGAAGGGATACGAGCTGATATGGCTCAATAGGATTAACCTCCTCTTCGTAGAGGCGCAGTATTTCAGTTTGTTCAAGATACCCGACAACTCGCTTGCCGTGATGAGAGACGAGGACGATCTCACTAGCTTGTTTCACACCTACGACGGACGAGTCCTGCTGGATGGCCCAGCCATGCTCCTGTGGCATTACAGCATGCCGTTCAGCATCCGACAGCCCCTCCCTTGGATATTCAGGCACCCGGAAAATCGATACAACGGGCTGCAGCGGTTCCTCTTTAAGGTGTACAGCAGGTTGCACAGATTATTTCAATCAAGCCAAGGTAAAACGTAATTCCTGCCGCTCGTGACCTATTCGGGTCGACCATCACCGAGCCGTACGGGACAAACGCCCCAAATGTGGAGCAGCCTATAAACTCCAGAGCGTGTCATCCGTCCATACGTGCGCATCCAGATCCAGTCCGAGTAGAAAAGAACACCCTAGGCCGCAGGTCAGCATTCTTCATTGACCCTTGTATGCTCTTTGAATGCCCCAGCCCTCACCACGCGCCCGAGACCAATCGCTCGTAGATAGCCATATAGGCCGCCCCAACTTTCTCTCTGCGGCATTGTGCGATCGCGGAAAGCGGAGGGCAGTGCGCGTCAGGCTGGTCGAAGGCCATGCGGAGCGCCCCAGCAATGGAATCCGCTGAATCCGGATCCGCGAGTGCCGCGCTCTCATAGAACTCCTGACTCGCGTACGTCCGGTCCGCTAGCACAATCGGCTTTCCACACGCTGCTGCCTCCAATGCGGAGATAGGCTGCTGCTCCGAATGGCTGGGGAGTGCGAAGACAGCCGCGCCACAGTAAGCCTCCGCCAACTCAACCGAACCTGGACTCAACCCCTTTATCCAGCGAGAGCCGTCAAGGGCTGCCATTGCCTCGGCCACCGCGCGTCCATAATCATCTTCTCCCGTCAATATATTCCCCACCAGCAACAAGGGGACCCCCAGCTTCCGGCATGCAGAAACTAGAGACAACTGGTTTTTTCGCTGGCAGACATTTCCGGTACAGAGAACATAATTTTCGATTCCAAACGCTCCTGTTCCCTTGCTGCCCCTAATCCGAAAAAATATATCGTCGACTATGTTCGGCACCACCCTTACCTTGTCTCCAGGAACCCCAAGATCGACCAAATACCTGGCCTGACCTTCGTTCACCGCCGTCAGGCAATCAACTGATGCCAGCATCGCCTGCCTCAATCGCGCTGGACCGACCGCCGAGGAAACCAGATGCCGCAGCCACGACTTTCCGGAATATTCCACGAGCGTGCTCAGTACAGTTTTCTTGCCTCCAGAGCGCGCCCACTTCACCGTTTGATTGTGTTGTAGATCTAATCCCCATAAATGAAGGACATCGAAGTCCGCTTCGCGCTTCCAGAAGTCCAGCGGCGCAATGTTTGCCCCTGCCGCGCGAGCAGACTCCATAGCTGCTATCATCTGCAGTTCAAAGCCACCAAATGCGAAACAATGGGGCTGAAAAGGGACGACCCGTACTATTGGCGATCGCATAAGCTTTGCTCTTTGCCCTCGTGCACAATCATTGTCCTTTTCGACTCTATGTTCAGGTTGCCGTGAGGGAGTTTCCATGGATTAAGCACCAAGATCTGAATTCCGTCAGTAATTCAGTTTACGAATTAGCTTTGCTGGCGAGCCCGCATAAACTCCATTGCACTCAAGGTTTCCTAGAACTAGCGAATTCGCACCAATGATCACATTGTCGCCCACAGTCGACGGACCAACTATGGTCACGTTGATCCCTATCCAGACGTTGTTGCCTATAGTGATCGGCCCCGGACGCGGTGTTCGCTCCAAGTCCAATACATGAGTGCCGCTTATCAGCGTTAGCCCTTGTGACGCCAGCAGGTTGTCGCCCACGGTGATTGTGGCAAAATCCCAAATTCTACAAAACGATCCAAGCCTGCAACCTGCGCCCGCGCTGAAGTGACGACCATCGTACACGTAGAGGCTTTCGGAAAGTTGCGACCTGCGGCCCAATTTGAACCCGATAAGTCGCATCAACAAACACCTTAAGGCCTGGATCGTCATGGCATCCGGCGGCACCGCAAGCATATTGACGACGAAGACAACTATCCGACGCACTACAAAAAAAACCGTTTTGGCGATTGGCCTAACAAACTTACGCACTGAAGCCACCTTTCCGTAAAGTGCTTCGCCGCATCAATCCGCCTCTAGGCCCAGCTTGTCGCAAAGCGTCTTGCGCGCCGCTTCCCGCGAGTACGCCGCTGCAAGATACTTCCTATAGAGCAGAGAATGTTCTGGCCATGCAGTCTGGTGTACGTGCACGGCTTCTTCCAGTTCACGCAGAGTTGACACTACCGACGGCAAGCCCATTTTCCGGAATACCCTCGTCGCTACCCCGTATTCAGGCCCATACACAACAATACTGCGGGCGTACGCGAGATACTCCATCGACTTCGAGGGGAACGACGTTGTGACCATCGCTTTTTCCCGCGCGTTAAACGAGTACGGCAGAAAGGCAAACAAACTGGAAGCAATCTCTCGGGCCAACCCGTCCGACGTTTCTATTGGCGAGGAGACCACAAAAGACGGCAACCTTCCTAACTCACGCTCCGCCAACTCGGCTGGAACTGTCAGGCGAACGGTCAAGTCGACTCCTCGGGTCTGCGAAACACGCTCTACTACATCAAACAGGACGCGCAAACCCTCTGCATAGAGGAAGTTTATGCTCCCCAAATAGATAATTTGGTTTTTGGCCGGCAGCAGCGGCCTTGGCTGCAGTTCGAACGCAAGAGGCAGTGTCGTAGCAGATACCCCATAGTTCTCGAGCAGATGCTCGCCCAATCCTTCAGTAATCGCGAACACATGCTTTGCCGCGCGAAGCACGGTCCGAGCCCTTTCCCTAACTCTCTGCACTGTATCCTCGTTGGCGCCGACAATACGCATCGTAGAGAGAAAATCGTCTACCACATAGAACACGCAAGACTTCCCGGACCAGTCTGCCAGCCTCGCGGCGCGAGTCAGAATACCAGGGTCGGCACCCACAAAAGAAAACAGGATGTCCGCCGCTGACCTATGCACCATGCCAGCAAGCATGAGCGGCGGTAATGCATTTGCAACTCCGAAATCGAGGGCGGGGTAACGTCTCAATGCCTTACAAAGGATCGTCGGCAAACGCGATAGGTTGCTACATAGCGCTGCCAACTGCGGGTCAAGGTCGCGGCCTTCGTACCGTTGTCTAATTGGGTAAATCGCGATGCCGTCGATATGGTCAAGGATTGACCTTAGGATAGGCGGCCCAGCGCGGTGCAAACCACAGGCCACTACATCGCGATGAACCGGAGCGTCTTCAGTGTAAACAAAGATTCGTTTGGCATTCGTCATCGATAGAAATCTCGCAGTCGCACTTCTTTGCAGGTCTGCGACACCGCGATCCTGCATCCCAACCGTGCTGCTGCCATGACTCCGACAATCTTAATGTATCGAAGAGTGCAAATGGCAGACTTCCTCACGAACCTGTCAGTTCTCATTACCCAGTTTTGTCATTGCCGAAGGACAAATCGCCCGATCGGCCGCGGTAATGGCGGCCGATTTAGCCTCTAGTTTGCGCAAGATGTGCGGTATGAAGAGAACCCAAGGAATAACCTCAACCAGCAGACAACTGAAGATCGTCGCCCAAGGGACTGCTACTGAGCCCCAATGTCCGACAAGAAATACTTTCATGGCGACACATACAACTCCAAAGGTACACGCTACGGTGATCTGGAAACGCACCACAGTTGCGCCGTTTAGGAACACGCCCAAGGTGTTCCTAAAACACTCAAACACGGACCACACCGCAAGCCCCAGAAGTAGTAGAAATGGGGGGTGAATACGGTTGCCAACCCACCAATGAATCAATGTACGCGCGAGCAGAAGCAACAAGAAGGAAGAGATAACTGAAAGAAAGACAGAAAGCAGCAACGAACGCCTTAGTGTTTTGCGGACCCATGTCATGTCGCCGCGCGAAATCGCCTCTCCATAGGCTGGCCAAAGAGGCGCAAGTAGCATGGCAAACAACACGCCCACAAGTCCGAACATACGCTGTGGAATGGAATATTCCGGAACATTCGCCGCGCCAAGAGTGCGCGCAATGATAAAACCGTCTGCTGAAGACGAAAACGCGGCCACCGCCTGAAGCACAAAGAACAGACCACCAAGGCTTGCGATCTGAGCTATAACGTTACGAAAAACAAACTCTTGGCGTGGCCGGAGATCCGGCCGGATGAAGCCGAAGAAGTGGATGGCGTTCAGCAAAATAGCGAGTATAGGCGCGCCCGCGGCCGCCAAAACCAACACAGGCAGACTGACGTGCAACCAGATTCCGCCTAGCACGCCGAACAATCCCATTATGCTGCCGCATAGCTGCCACAGGCTAAATCGGTACCCCTCCTGCAGTCCGAGTTGCACACGCTGCACAACATCTATCGAGATGTTAAGTGCGAAGCAAGTAACAAAAACCGCAAAAGCAGGGCCAGCTTCGGACCTGGCTTGCGGTGAAACAACGCGAAAAAAATCCGCCCAGTTGACTAATCGATAGATGGCAGCGAAAAGGACGAGCAGTAAGGTTGCAATGGTGCTGAGAATCGCGAAACCGCTGGAGACGGCCTTCCGTACCCCCTCCATATCATCTTTTCCAAAAGCCTTAGCAATGGTGTTCAATACTCCATTGCCCACGCCAAAGTCCGCAAACGCCGCCATTGCCAGCACGGAGTTAATCGTCATCCACAATCCGAAGCGCTCATTGCCTAGATACTTCAGCGTCAGGGGAACAGTAACTAGCGAGGTGCCGATCTGCACGACACGCGCCAGCGTCGCTACACCGCCCGTAAGCACCGCGCGACGGTTCCTCTCGACTCCACGTGTGTGGTGGTCCAAGCTTGCCGGGTCTCGCGGAAGGAGTAACTGCCGAATTCTCCGTATAGCTGGCTCAATCACTCAACCACCCACCTGTGCCCATAGTCGCGACCTTATGCATTCGACCGTATGCTCGTTCACGATGAAGACATACTCCTAATTCGTATTCTCAATACTCAACCTGTTCAGCCCTAGCCGACCGCGGCCTTCAGCTTCCACACGCTCTGTCTAGCTCCAAATACCCCGCCTGCTGCTTGCAATTCTAGTCAGCAATCAAGCAGTCCTGCAAATACCGCCTCTGCTCTGCTGCTCTGCAAATTCCGTAGCAGTTGCTAGAATATCTTAGGGACGAACTCGCCAATTGTCCTAAAGGAAAATGGCTGATGCACACTCGCCGCAATAGCCCCGGTTCTGATTGCCCTCTTATCAGTATCATCATTGTCGTTTTTCAAGACTGCCGTGAACTTCAGTCTGTACTTGAGAGCGTTCTGCCCCAAAGGTCGAACCAAGTCGAAGTCATCGTGATCGACGGGGGTTCGCACGATGGCACATTGGAGTTCTTGCAGGAGCATGATTCGGAGATCGATTATTGGCTGAGCGAGCCCGACCGTGGACTCTACGATGCGATGAACAAGGGAATCGCCGTCGCGCGTGGTCGTTTTATTTGCCACATCAACGCCGGCGACAGACTCCTTAACCTTCCCATAAGCGAGTTACTCCGCGCCGATGCAGAGAACGCAGATATTGTTTCGTTTAATGTGTTGCTGGATGGCAAACGTAATTATCGTCCTCGTATAGGTTTGCGGCTGAGGATTAATAACACACTCCACCACCAAGGCACGTTCTATCGCCGATCAAGCTTCCCCGGGTATAATCTCAAATATAAAGTGTTTGCAGATTTTGATGTAAATCAGCGCTTAGCTCGTCGGGGAGCGCTGATCAGGCTATCGGACACGGTCGTAGCTTGGCATAATACTGCCGGAGTTTCCCATCAAAACCGAGGTGCTATTGAACTCTATCAAGTTGTTGCTTCAAATTACGGAATTCCTTACGTGCCGTTTAGCTGGCTAGACCAAACATGGCAGGCGCTTAAATGTCGAGTGAAGAGATTAACAAAGAGTATGTGAATGTTTCCCCTATCTCACGAATATGGTCTCGGTAAACAATCTCAATGGAAAATACCCGACAAATGATGTCTCCCGTATTCCGATATCGGCAGCAACGCGAGCTACCATTCTACTGCCATCCTGTGCTTTTGTTCATAACATCTTGGTTGTCGATGCTGCTAGCATTCCAATTTCATGTTTCTTATAGCTCGTACTCAGGCAATATCCTACCACTCGCAATCTTTGCCACATCATTATTGTTCGTATTGGCTGGGTATGCATTCATGAGGGCGATCTACTACATTTTCCCTGTCTCCCCGCCTCACTCATATGCGTATAGTATTGACCTCGATAAACTCAACCGCATGAACCTAGTATTGGCGTTCGCGGCACTTTCTATAATGGTCTACAACTGCGCCACGAACGGGCTTCCCCCTGTTTTCGGTTTTCTCGGCTTCGACACCAAAATCTATGCCGAATACGGGAGGTTTAAGCAAATCCTCTTTCCTGTACTGGCTGCGCTCTTCGTGAATTCGCTTCTCGATCCCTCGAAAACAAAGAAGACCGTCTTTTTCTTGTTCGCAACATTCGGGATGATTTTTTATGTGGCACGCGGACCGATGATGCAGATGCTGTTCGAGGCGTTGATTGTCTTCTCTGTCCGGACCTCGAGAAAGAAGAGATATATATATTTAAGTGCTGCGTTCGTCCTTGTTATCGCAGCTTCGCTTATGACTTTCCTTGGTAACAGCCGTACTGGAAAGGAATTCTTTTTCCTTGGAATGCAGATCGATCTTTCCTATTGGAACTGGCCCATGGGATTTCTTTGGATCGTATCTTATATCTCAGTTCCATTGTCGAACTTATGTTGGATCATCCATTATTTTCGCTTTGATCATGTAACATTATCATCTTTAGGTGATTTACTTCCTTCATTCTGGAAGCCAGAGGCTACGCATGCGAGTTTTGTCGCCAATCACTCAGAGATCGTCGACGGTGTGCACACGTACTTAGCGTCTTACTTCATGGATTTCTCATACCTCGGTCTACTGTTCCCTAATTTCCTGATCGGAATGGGCTGCGGGTACGTGTTACAGGCAAACAGAATAGGCCGCAAGTTCCTAACTTCGTCGATATTTGTCGCCTGCATAGCTTTCTTGTTTTTTTTTGACATGTTCATATATCTTCCGACAATCGTGCAGCTCTGCATTCAGGCTTTTGCCCAACGATACTTCTTGCACGATTTGCCACTCGGTTCGGGATCAGAATGACGGTCACGGCTATCCTGTCCTTAAAGGCTATCCCGTCTTTATAAGCAGGGCTTCATGAATGAGAGAACCATTTACTAATCTCCGATGATCCTATCGCCCGTTTCTGCTGAATGAGCCGCCGCTTTTCCATCATGCGTGGAAACAAGTGAAGCATTTTAGATACTGTGGTCAACAATTCAGGTTCGAATAATACTATGTAGCACAGCATCGAACCTTGCCTGGCAAGAATAAATAGTGAGTCTCGCCAGAAACTCCAGCCGAAATCATTCTTGACAATTACAAACAGCTGATTCCGCCAATTCCACTCACGAATCTGCGAGGAAAACTGTTTATGATGTTTTACAAATTCCCATGGCCTCTTATACCCATATTGGCTCTGCCCCGCCACTCGCGAATGGTAGACGACTGCCTCTGGAACATACGCGCATTCATATCCGGCGAGTCTAAGACGCCAAGAGAGATCCAAGTCTTCCCAGTAAGCGAAGAAATCCTCATCAAAATACTCTTGCTGATAGAGCCGTACACTCTCCAGCGCGCTCTTTCGATAGAGCGGAGCTGTCCCTGAAACCCCGAACACCTGCCTTTGAGTATCAAATTGCTTGCGATCAGCCTCGAGTTGCCCCCGTTCACGCCCACGCCTGGCCCTCGACAAGACAATACCTGTTCCATCTAGGATGCGCGAACCGTCTGGCAGAGTCTCGAACTTGACCATCTTCCCAGTGGCAGCCCCAAGCTTCGCATCTTCAAATGCTCTAACTAGCTCGGCAACGTAAGTTGGAGTGATAATCGCATCGGGATTGAGCGGCATTACGAAATCTGCATCAGACTGAGCAAAAAAACTGTTATGTGCGCCTGCAAACCCGAGGTTTGCAGGGTTCTCCTTATATCTAAACCTGGAGTGATCGCCAAACTCCAATAGCAATTGTTCTTTGATTGAATCGCGGGAACCGTTCTCTGTAACTGTTACAGTGACGTTCTTGAATATCTGTCGCAGTGCAGCATGTACACATTCCCGCAACATCTGGAACTCTTGGTTATACCTAACAATATTAATGTCAACGTTCGGCATAATTTTTGTTACCGTTTTTCGAAAAGCAACTCGCGAAGTGTCCGCATCTTGCAGTTCCGCGCGGGGTCTCGCTGTACAAGCACGAAGCTCTCCGAAATTACGGCCTTGACAACGGAAATCGCGAATGCAATGAGCATGGCGAGCGTAACGATGATCATGCGCTTAGGCGAAGATTTTCTATCAGGGGGCACTGCCGGATCGGCCACCTGGATAATCGCGCCTTGTCGAGCCTCGTCCAGCTTCGCTATTTCAAACTGCTTCGCGATGAGTTCATAGACCGTTTCGCGATATTTCAGATCGCGAAACTTGCGAATGTACTCCATCCCCGCTTCCGGAACCCGCCCCTTGGGAACAATGAACTCTGATTTGGAACCCTGATCCGAACCTGCCAATTTGCCAAGCTGCGCCTCAAGAGCGACAAGCTGCTGCTTGGCCATCAAAAGCTCCGGATTTTCGTCGGTGGCGAAAGATCGCATTCCCTGGATCTGAACCTGTTTTGCCACAATCTGAGCGCGAAGGTTGGAGGCAGCCTCAATCAGGGATCTTGCTTGGCTGTCGATTTGGAGCACGCCCGTCGATTGCTCCGTATTTTTCATTGCCTCCTCAGCCACCGTGAGATTGTTCTTTGCTTCCTGTAGTTGCTGCTCAAAAAACACTCGCCGCTGCGAGGCCTCGGTAATTGCGAGCTTGGCGGAGAGTTTTCTAAACTCCTCCACATAGCCGTTAGCCATGTCAGCGGCCCTTTGAGGATCTCCGTCATCAATCGTAATGCGGATTAGTCCATCCTTAGCTCCGAGGACAACCGTCGAATGATCCTCAAAAGCTTTGCGTGCGGCGGACATGCGTTTTGCTTTGTATCTCCCCATCAAGCCGAAACGTTGAATCATTGCATCTTCTACTGTGCGGCTCTTCAATAGCGAAACATACATCTCTGATTGGTTCTTCAGCCCAAACCCCCCACCGGCAAGAGACGCCAATCCACTAACCCCCGATAACTGGCTCATTAGCGCCGAAGCCCCCGAGGAAGAATTCTGACTCGGCGGAAGAACGAGGGTCTCTGCCGTGTATTGAATTGGCAGCAGGAGTGAGGCGATCACTGCGACGACAACGGCACCCAAAGTGAACCTCAGGATGAAGCGCTTGTGGCGCGCCAGCACTATCAGGAAACCAAGTGTCGACCACTCGCTCTCATTCTCCCGAGTTGTAGCGTCCGGTGCCGGACCGATAGATTCGGTATGAATCAACTTAATCCACTCCTTAGTACTTACCTACTGAATGATTGCCAACTCGGCGCCTGTGATAGCTAACTGCGAAGAAACTTGGGTCCAGTCTCGGAGGCCGCGTAAGAACGCTCCTGTGGCAATCTTATTCGGTATCACAATCTGATCGCCAGGATATAGCCGCAGTGCCAAGAATTTGTCTCCGCTAAATAAGCCATTAACTGACTTGCTTGGTACTACAGTGCCATCCGCGCGAAGCACAAAGGCATGGTGCATGTCCGCTCCGGGCTTGCCCTTACCTGCCATCCTTAAGTAGCTGCCAACTTTGCGGTGTGCATCGAAGACAAACGATCCGGAATTATAGACCATGCCCACCACCGACACCGTAGAGGGACGATGTGGGATGACGATGCGGTCGTTGTCCTCCAATGTTATCGCCGGGTAGGCGTCGATAGAGGTGGCCGCCGGATTCAGCGCGAGCACGACACGCCCGTTCGCCCTGCGGGCTCTAAGCTGCGCGATCAGTGCTCCCTGCGAGGGGGCGCCCGCAGCCTCCGCCTGAACGATCTGAGCCTCCAAAGCGCTCGTGAGCTCGTCAATACTCCGTTGCTGTTCCACTCGTGCCGATTCGCGCGTCATCTGGGTACCGTAAACGTAAGCGGCTGGCGTCAGACCACCGGCGCGCCTGAGTACGTCGCGAATCAGTTCACCCTCTGCTACTTTGTAAACTCCAGCCCGCACCACTTCCCCTTCCAGCCGGATGTAGCGTGCCCGCTCGCTCTGCGGCACCGAAACATCAGATTGCGAAAAGATGGTAATGATGTCGTCGGGCTGGAGTTCGAGATTGTTAGCAGCATCGCCCTCAAGCACAGCCTTACCCAAATCAAAGGAGAGCAGCTTCGTAGAAAGGTCCTCTGGATTTACGCGCTGAATAATGGCGTAATTCCAGTTGATCTCTGGAGAAGCCTGATGCAGGTCAGCCGTAAGCGTCTCGCTGTTTGGGTTCCTGCGCCCGAACTGAGTGGACGTACCACGTGCCTGGGATGAATCTTGGGAGTTCGTTTGCCGCATGGCTTCTTGTTCAGTAAGATCGCGTCCGATAGAATCACGGTCGGCAGTACCGCGCGCCGTGAAGTCGCGGGCCACTTGGCCACGGGTATCCGGAGTCTTGGAAGTTTCGCTGGACGAATGCTTCGTGCGGATGGGGTACTCAGTGCTGCGCCCATCGGTCATGGTGGCGCGGGCCAACCAGTACTGGCGAGTCTGCAATGCCTGAGCATCCGGAATAAGGTCACGTATCCTCATCCCAGGTTTCCATGGGTAGCGTCCAGGGTTGACGACATTGCCCCGCAAAGTGACGGCATCGCTGAACCGCGGGACAATGGACAACACGCGAACTATATCGCCATCGCTGAGTGGCAATGCACGCGACTGCGCATCCAGAGGGAACTCCAGCACCGAGCGCGAATGACGATCGTCGATCCGCTCCACTGTCACCTTGTTAGAATCCGCCATGGTACTCAGCCCGTCTGCAATCTCGATCAGGTCTGCCAGTGACGAACCATGCTTCACCTCATAGATTCCGGGGGTATTCACCGAACCGGCGATCGCAACCAGCGGACCAACAGGAGGGAAATACAGCACATCGCCGGATTGCAGGCGGACATCCTTTGACTTATCGCCCTTGACCAGAAGGTTGTAAAAATCCATATGCGCGATGGTCTTGCCGTCGCGCTGTACCTGTATATCGCGCAGTGAGCCCTGCGGCGTAGGGCCTCCGGAGGCAAAAATCGCATTCACAAG
Source organism: uncultured Acidobacteriaceae bacterium (assembly GCA_964559875.1). Taxonomy (GTDB): domain Bacteria; phylum Acidobacteriota; class Terriglobia; order Terriglobales; family Acidobacteriaceae; genus TOLSYN. Next base: position 71,967 of record CAZLJQ010000007.1, on the reverse strand, counting down.
CGTGCTCAGTGAACTGATGGTATATGTTCCGGGATAGCGCGCCTGACCGACCACAAAAACCTGAATAGAGCGAAGCCGTCCGATGCTCACGCTCAGGCTGAAATTGCGGAAAACCTTAAGAACTTGGTCTTTTAAGTGCTGCTCGAGCTCGCTGTAGTGAACCCCCGCAACTGATATCTGCCCCACACGCGGAATGTAAATCTGCCCGGAACGATCCACGACCACCCGCAAGTCCGCATTGATTTGACCCCAAATGCGGATTTGCAACTCATCATTCGTCCCTACCACGTAATCGCTCGGAACCTGCATGCGATCCGTTAGAGCAAATGTTGTGGGTGCCTGCTCGAAAAGCGTCTGCCCAAAAAGAGGAAGCGTGCGCCCAATCGTGTCTGCCACAATCTGTTCAAATTCGGTCTGCGGCCGCAGCGGCAATTCGACACCGTGGAGTTGAGAGGGGTTTACTGGAGGAACAATCGGCCTCTCTAGAGGCTCGGAACGTCCAGACGTCAACTGGGGCGCCTGTACCGGCGCAACATCCAGTTGCTGGCGCGTCATCGTCCCGCTGGTGCTACCGGCGCCCTGAGAGCAGCCCGCGGGCAGGGCGCCACCACTGTTCGCAGCTGCCAAGCAGTCCTCCTGCGAAGACTGAGTAGTAGAGTTCGCATCCTGCGTGAATGAGTAACCTGCGAAAGCGACGGCGATTAGCAGCGAAAGGCAAAACCGTCTCATGAATTTGCGCACATGCATGGCAATCCGTTCGATTCCGAATTCATTCTCAGTTTCCATTATTGTCTCATTAAACAGGATGATTCCATACCAACCATTCCACGTTGGTTCTATGGCAATTCCGGCAATTGGATGTCGCGAACACCTCGGCTCCCGGCGGCTAATTCGCAGAGTGCGTACAAAAGCACGCGGAAAACTCGCTTCTACGGTTGTTTCTTCATGTCAACTATGGCCGGTTGCTCGTTGAACCTGAATCAGACCTAAGTCGCATCTTCGGAAACAAACGGACCTCAAACGATGTGGCGACGTCAGATCGCGTTCCTGCCGCCAGTAGTGGAAAATTCCAGCTTTCATACTGGCTCGTCGCCGAGAACTCAATCCCCGGCCGCAACATCCACGTAATGCTCCCGGAGAAGTCCTCTAGATGCCCACCTAGAAAAAATGATTTGTCCGCGACCACTTTACGATAGCTCGCCGAAAGCTTGTTACGCGCCGAAAGCCAGTATGTACCGCTCGCCTTTCCGCCACTACCCTGCCGCCCGATCCAACTGCCGAAAATCTGCCCGTAGTTCGTGTATCCCTGCGGGTAGTGCGCATTCGCGTAGAAGTAGGCTTGGTCCTTCAATCCGGGCAGATTCGTATACACGCCTTCCACGCGTAACTCCAACTTCCGCATACCCGGCAACTGCGGCAGATATATCCCGGGATCAAATGCATAACGCGAAATGAATTTTCCTTGCAACGGGTCGTCATAGGAAAACCCCTCGGTGTAGACAGCCAGCCATTTCCTCAACCCCGGGATGCGGTAGGAGAAATTAAACTCCGCCGTTCGCTTTCCCGGATCGACCGCCTGGTTATTGCCATAGCCCGAAAAGGTGTGAAGAAATGTCTTGAGGTTCAGCGGCCGGCCATAACCGGCAAAGATAGCGGTATGGCTCAGCCCAAACTCTAAGTTGTCGGTGGGCTTGATCGAAAAACTCACTCCCCACACGTAAGGCGGCGGATTCAGCGGCTGACTACCATTGCCGTACAGAGCGAAACTCGATCCCAAGCCTACATAATGTATGCCACCCTCACGCGCAATGAAAAAGTCCATGCGGAACGGCCCCAGAACCGGTAGCCTCAGCGGGCTCACCCGCTCCAGCCGCAACATCGGCATGGCTTCCGCGTTGTTGGAGAGGATCATCGACGTGCTCCGGTCCGGCCCCCACCACAGGTTCTGCTGGCCAAAACTGAGTTGCCAGTTTGACATATTCAGCGCTGCGTAAGCCTCCACCGTGCGTATTCGATTCGTTGTACCCAGCCTCAAGTTCCACCCGTACGGTAAGCCGTCGGTGGAAGCAAGCGTCTGTTGCGCCGTCGTGTTGTAGGCCGGAATTGCGGACGCATATTGGTATTCGCCCCGCAGGTAGAAAGCGAGCGGCCCCGCTTCGGCGCGTCCGGAAAATCCTGCTATCCCGTTCGCTCCCTGTCCGTACGGACGGCCATTGTCATCCACGAGCGTCTGCGCAAAGTGAAACGAATCGCGCAACGGTGTGCCTGCAATTCCCGTGAAGCGCGCATAGAGGCTTTCCAACTGTGCCCCCTCATTTTTCCCGCCATCCCTCAAGTTCGTCTCGTGCGCCAGTTCCTGGTCCAGCGCATCGAGTAAGGGTTCGGCGATGCGGTCATCGTTCCCGGAATCTTCCTGCCCGCTATTGTCATGCGCCTCGGCCAGCAGGCGAGCACACTCCAATCTTGTCCACGGACGCATTGCCCCGCTGCTGGATTTCACATATCCCATTGCGGCCAGCCGGTCGAGCGCATCGTATACCCAGCTATCCAGAGGAACGTAACTGGAGCCCATCTGGCTCGCCGTATCATCCTTTTCGCTGTTCTCGTCCCGAACGAACTTACCCCACTTGTGAACGTCTATATCCGCGTAGCTGGAGCGTGCGCGATACACCTGACGGCCAACGTACCAACCCAGCACGCCTCCAATCACTGTGTCGCTCACAAAATGGTCATGGCCCTCAACTCGCGCCGCGCTCACGGCTCCCGCAAGCCCATAGCTCAGTAGCTTTGTCACTGGCCCGGGGTACTCATGGGCGATCACACTTGCCACCGCCCAACTGATCGCCGAATGCTGTGATGGAAAGCTGCCGCCGCTTGTGCTGAAGAAACTGCCTCTTCCATTCCCCGTAAATGGCCGGTTGCGCCCCGTTACATACTGGATCAGCGTGGTATCAAGGTAGGCGTCGATGGCGGCTTCACCGCTCAAAAAGCCGCTCTCCCGCAGGTTTTCGTTCCCCGCGAGACGGCCCCACACATACATCCCGCCGCCCACTCCCACCAGCGTGCCCATCCCGGCGTTGGAAAACGTCTGGGCGTGCGACACCAGCGAGGCGCTCCGCGTCACGTGTCCTTCCACCGCCGTATCGGATGCCACCAGTCCAATCGCGGCCACTGTCAAAGGCACGGCCAGCTTCCATTGCCGCTCGTTTATGCGCACAGGCATGGTGAATAGCGCTTGTTGATCTTCGAGGATATTGCGCGGAAGGGATTTGAGCCGAACTCCGCGTGCCGCATCATCTGCATTAGCCGTTGCCGTCTCAGAGGGCACTGGACTGGCCGACGGCGTCATTTGTGCCTGCGCAAGCAAAGCAGTACCACTTAGCAATAGAGTTGCAATCCAGCTCCGCACTCTTTGCCTCCCAGTCGCAAATTCATCCTCAGAGGCTGGTGCCCGCTGAGTGAGCCGCAATGCAAACATTCCGCGCTGCCGTCGCGTAGGGTCAGTATGCACTCTGGGCAAAGAAACCGGCAAACACTGTCATCAAAATAATTTGCAGATCGAACGTGAGGCTCCAGTTCTGGAGGTAGTAGATATCCAGTTCCACGCGCTTGGCTATGTCTGTGTCTCCGCGCAATCCGTTCACTTGCGCCCAGCCGGTGATGCCTGATTTCAGATGGTGGCGAGTGTTGTAGGCATCAATTTCGTCGTTGAACTTATCCACGAAATGCGGACGCTCGGGACGCGGTCCGACTACGCTCATGTCGCCGCGCAGTACATTGAAGAACTGTGGCAGTTCATCCAGGGAACACCGTCGCAGAAACGCTCCAATCGCGGTACGCCGGTCCGGCGCCGTCCATAGAGTGTCGGTTTCTGTTGCGGGAGCCTGCGTCATGGTCCGGAATTTCAACATCATGAAACTCTGCCCGTTAATCCCCACGCGTTCTTGTGCGAAGAAAATCGGACCAGGCGATGATAATTTGACCGCAAGCGCGATCATAACCATTGGGATCGCCGAAATTGTAAGCGCCAGCAACGAGAACACCACATCAAAACAACGCTTCAGAATCACGTAGCTGATAGTCTCCGAGGGAGCAATCTGCACATCCAGTATGTGCGTGCCGCCAACCCGGAAGAATCGTTCTCCAACCTTCACATCCGCTCCAAAATCCAGGCAGAAACGGATCGGAATCGCAAGTTGTTTCAACTGCCGAATGAGTGGCGAAAGAATCGGCAGCACTTCAGGAGACGCTGCGATCACAATGTCGTCGGCGAAATGCTTGATGTTATGGCCCACCAATCGATCCAGTTCGAAGATCGGGATTCCGGGATCCACCCTCACTGGCTGCCCGGAAATACGCACAAATGCCACCGTTTCGCACGGTGTTACCACGCTGTCCTGCAGCCTTTCCGACGTCTGCTGCGCAAACTCATCGGCACCAATAATAATCACCCGCAAGCGCTCTACCTGCTTGCTGGAGTGCTTCACCAGATGCCGGAAGCCGAGCCGCAGCAGCAGCAACCCGCCCAGTAGAATCATCGCGCTCAAACTCAAAAGAAGCCGCGAAAAAGAAGCCTGGCGATAGAAGAACAGCGCGCTGAATCCTGACATATACGTCCAGGCAATTGCCTTAAGACAATTACGCAATCCGTTGGAATCCAGGAACAGAGCCTCTATGCTCGTAAGTTCAAAATGTGCCGCGCCTAGAATCCACACCAACGAAAGCGTTACACCAAGGTATATGTAGTCATGATTCAGGGGTTGAATCAGATTAAGGCCACGCAACCCAATCCACGAGATCAGGAAGGCTAAAACGGGTAAAACGAAACAACTGATTCTAAAAAAGAATTCATACAAGCTGAGTCGCCGAATCATTCTTTCCCTCTCACCTTCAGGGTATGCGTGAACGCCGCTCTCCGGCCTGTAGAGCCGTCTACTACAGCAGCCAGCGCTTCCCGCGCAAAGCTATACACACTACCAACTACAGCAGAGGTTGCAATATTGCCGCTATCTAGATGCTAAACCCGAGTAAGCGAAATAGTTTCGTCACGTTAACAAGACGAAAAATCCTCAACATAGGATGTATGGCCCTGCACAAACCGAGGGGGAGTTCGGCTTTGTGCCACGGCACTCGTAAACACGTCTGGACGACAATTCCAGCCGACTTTTCACGAACAAAGGAGTGTAGCATAACAGCTCACAAATGACTCTAACATTAGGTCATAAAAGAATTTGCGGAATCTTAATAATGATTGTCCCATGCTCCGCAAGTAGCTCACTCCAGCACACTCGGGCAATGCGCAGTCTTCTCCAGCAGCTCCCTCTTGAGAGCTGTATCCCCTCGGTTAAGATGCACAATCTGCGCTCCCAGATAGTTCCAGACCCGGTCAGCCGAAGCCAGGGCTGGAGCAGAAGCATCCCTGAATTGCACCCTTCTTTGCCCGTTCCGCATCCTACGCACCTAGATCCTTGGTACTCGTCTGTCGGAACCCCTATGAAAACCGCCATTTTAGTCCTGCTCGCTAGCTCTTTTCTCTGGGCGCAAACGCCCGCAAAGTTCTCGGCAAGCTCAACCCCGGTTCCACAGACCGCGCCAGCCACACAGCCAGCGTCGCCAAAACCGGATGCTCTTGCTGAACTGCTGGCGCAAGTGCAGGCTGAAGCGCAAAGGTCGGACAGCGACCTTGCCCGCCTGCGCATTGACAAGTGGAAGACCGATGCCACCAGCAAACAGCAGGCACAAACCAGCGTCGCCTCCATTCGTCGAAATCTTGCCAATGCCGTCCCCGAGTTGATGCAGAGAATCCAATCCGCGCCCGGTTCGCTCACTGCAAATTTCCGGCTCTATCGCAATTTCAACGCCCTCTACGACACGTTTTCCGCTCTGGTCGAATCGGCCGGAGCTTTTGGCCCCAACGACCAGTATGCCCCCCTAGCCGATGACCTCGCCCAACTTGACCAGATTCGCCACCAGTTCGCCGAGCGCATGGACCAGCTCGCGGGCTCCGGCGATGCCGAACTGATCCGTCTGCGTACGCAAGCCGCAGCCGCCTCCACTAAGCCAGTCCCTAAGGTCGTAGTGGACGATAACTCGCCCACTGCCAAGAAGAAGAAGTCAAAGAGCACACCTCCGCCGTCCCAGCCTTAGCCGCAAACGAATTAGCATTTCACTGATTCCGGGAACATTTCTATCTCCGCCGGAGTCTATTACCTCGTCAGTTTGATTACCGGAGCGCCTCAGCGCGCTTCGGTGACTGCGATCGGAAGTGCCCGCAAGGTTTCGCACTTGCAAGAACTTGTGGCCGAAGTGTCGGTTGTTGGGAGGTGCAAACAGGATTAACATGGAGGTCGTACGGTGATTGCCGTGGGAGTTACGACCGTGGGCGAGCTGGCCAGCGCATGGGAAATGCGCCCCGATGAAGCTTTGATCGTCGCCAGGTTAAAGGCGGGGAACGAGGATGCCTACACGTGGCTAATCACGCAGTACCACCAGACCATCTACAGTCTGGTCTATCGAATCCTCGACGATCCCACCGACGCCCCTGACACCACTCAGGAAGTATTCATCAAGGTCTTCCGTGGCATGGCGAAGTTTAACGGCGAGAGCAGCCTTAAAACCTGGATCTATCGCATTGCTATCCATGAAGCCAGTAATCATCGCAGATGGTTCTTTCGCCACAAGGCGCAGGAGCTCTCCATCGAGCCCCTGCCTGATGATCGCGAAGTCCGTTCGGCAAGTCTTCGCGACAGTCTCGTCGATGGCGCCGAGTCGCCCTTTGAAACCGTGGCTCGGGGACAGGCGAGGGCGCGCGTAGAGCAGGTTTTGCAGCAACTCCCGGAGCATTACCGCACAGCGGTGGTTCTCCGCGATATTGAAGATCTGTCGTATGAAGAGATCGCAGAGATGACGGAAACTTCGTTGGGCACGGTAAAGTCCAGGCTGGTTCGCGGACGCGAAGCGCTGCGCAAACGGCTGGAACGTTATGCCCACGAGTTAAGCCCGGAAACAGGAACCTCCTCGGGAGCCGGTGGCAAAGCTCGCGTACGCAAACTCGCCACGGAGAATCGGGAGATTGAGGCCACACCATGAACTGCACCGAAGCTAGACAGTTGTTTTCTCCGATGCTGGATTCAATGCTGGATGGTCATCAGGCGCACAGCCTTGACGCGCACATCAGCCAGTGCGAAGGCTGCTCCGCTCAGTATGCCGCGTTGCGCCGGACCAAGTGGCTGATGGCCACCATGGCCCCGCACCCTGCACCAATGGAGATGACGGTCCGCCTCAAGGTTGCCATCTCTCAGCAGCTGGCGTCACGGCGGAATGCTCGCTGGGAAGGTCTTCTGGTGCGCTGGGAAAATGTTCTCAACGCCTTCATGTTCCCGGCAGCCGCCGGCTTGCTTTCTGCCGTACTTATTTTCGGACTGCTGATCGGCGTCCTGGTTCCCGCACACTTGTCCAGCGCCAATGACGTACCGACCATGCTCTACACTCCGCCTGAAATGACCTCGGCGCCCTTCGGACTGGGCAACAGTGCCGCCAACGGCGACGCCATCCTGGTCGAGGCCGTCATCGATGTCCACGGCAGGGTTCAGGATTACCGGGTTTTGAGTTCCCCAGGAAATGCCGGGTTGAGCCCCGAGATGAAGAACGCGCTCATCTTCACCCAGTTCCGTCCCGCAACCAGCTTCGGACTTCCGACCAGCGGCCGGGTTGTAATTTCATTCTCCAATATCAATGTGGGCGGCTGAGGCAGGCCACTGATCGGCGTTGAATTTGCGTTGTCCTAGCAGCAAACAGGGAGCACGGCCCCATTCCGGGGCCGTCTTAGTGAAGGCTGAAAAACCCGAGCCCGCGCGGTATTTGCTTCCCCGGCCCGCTGCTCTTACACTGGCACCACGAGCGCCTGCAGCCGGAGTAACGTCTATCATCGCCTATTCTGCTGCAAAGTGACCGGGCGATTGTCAGAATCAAATCAGGAGGCTTCCCTGAAGAACCATTTTACGATTGTGCTTGCGCTTTGCGCTCTGTTCACGCTACAGGCCTTGGCTCAGCAACCGCCCCGCATCAGTGTGGAGAGCAGCCAGGCGCTGTTTTCCGTCATGGCTGCCATCAATGCTTGCGGCTATGACGCTGACTTGGCACAGTCGGTGCCGCTTCGCCGGCAGATTCGCACCGAAGTCCTCAATGCAGCTCACTCCCAGCAGGCGCAATCGGCGCTGCGCAACATGTGCGGATTCTACGAGGATCACCAGCAGGAAAACGCCTCCCACACTCTCTCCAACTACGTCTCGCTCGGCATCAACATGGAGGACAGCCCCGGGCTGCAGTTGCGTACCAAGGAGAGCAATCTGCCTCCCGACGCTATCTTCGTCCTCGGATTCCTGCCGCTGCTGCAGCGTTTCAGCGAAGCGGCAAATCTGAACGCCATCTGGCTGCGCCATCGCCCTGACTACGATCATGTCATCCAGGGCCTCCATAAGCCCGTACAGCAAACCTTGCTCTCTACCGATCTCTATCTCAAGCGCAACCTGGGCGGCTACATCGGTCACGATTTTGTTGTCTACGTGGAACCCCTAGCCGCTCCGAGCGAAGTGAACTCACGCAATTATTCCGACGATTACTACGTAGTGGTTTCGCCCACCAGCACCGGCGAGATTCGCCTTGGCCAGATTCGCCACACCTATCTGCACTACATTCTTGACGCCAAGGTGCTCTCTCGTGGCACCACCCTGGAGCGGCTCTCTCCGCTGCTGGAGTCCGTCAAACGCTCCTCGCTCGATGACAGCTATCGCTTCGACATGGGCCTGTTGCTCACCGAATCCCTCATTAAAGCCGTCGAGGCGCGATTGCTCGGTGGCCCCAAAGGTCCGGATGAGCCCAAAGAGCAGTACGCCTGGGACGCCACCCGCGAGGGCTTTATCCTCACCCGCTATTTCTATGACAAGCTAGCCACCTTTGAGCACGATGAGGTCGGCTTCGATCAGTCCTATGCTGACTGGCTGCACGACATCGACCTCGCCGAGCAGCAGAAGCTTGCCGCCACCGTCCCCTTTCTGAAGAGCAGCACCCCCGAACTGGTGCACAAGAGCCAGCATAAGGAGCTGCTCGTCGATCTGGCCGAACGCGCCCTTGCCAGCGGCAACTTTGACGGTGCGCAGAACTACGCCCAGCAGGCAATCCAGAATCAGGAAGATCAGGGCAGGGCCCTGTTTGTGCTCGCCCGCGTCGCCGTCGCTACCGGCAGGCTCAATGATGCCCAGAGCTTCTTTGAGCGCGCCTCCGCGGCCTCCACAGATGCCAGAATCCGCGGCTGGTCGCACATCTACCTGGGGCGCATCCTCGATATCGAGGAGCATCGCCTGGAAGCCGTCGAGCACTACCGCGCGGCACTCAATGAAGCTGGATCACCCGAGTTGAAGGCAGCAGCCGAAAAAGGCTTGCAACAGGCTTACCAGCCACCTGCCAAGCGTCCCACTGATTAGAAACGGAGAACGATTTTGAAGATTACGAAGATCACGATCTTATGCGCTACCGCAACGCTCCTGCTCTCTGCAACCATGTCGATGGCCTTCCAATCCGCCACCCAGAGCTCAACCGCAGCTACTACTCCAGCAGCACCTGCGGCCAAGAAAACTCCTGCGGCAAAGACGAAGACCGAACTCGACGCCTACAAGGCTGCTGCCGCGATCACCGATGCAGCTAAGCTCGAAGCCGCTGCCAACGACTTCGCCCAGAAGTTTCCTAACAGTGAGCTGCGCCCGCTTCTCTTCCAGCAAGCCATGGGATTTTACGAGCACGCCAACAACTCCGGCAAAACCCTTGAGATGGCCCGCGACGTTCTCAAGTACGACCCAACCAACGCAGTGGCCTTGCTCGCTGCCGGGCAGATTCTCTCTGAGCGCACCCATAACGAAGACCTGGACCGCGATGCCCGCCTCGACGAAGCCAGTGCCGACGCGCGCAGCGCACTCCAGCACTCCGGCGATCTGCAGCAGCCCGCCAACATGACGCCCGAACAGTTCGCCGTCATCCTGGCCGATATGCGCGGCTCCGCCCATGAAGTCCTTGGCGAAGTCGCCTTCAAGAAGCTCGACTACTTCAATGCAATCAAGGAGTACAACGCCGCTGTCGTAGAAGAAAAAGACCACGTCGACGCTGTCACCTACCTGCGCCTCGCCGTCGCCTATGACAAGACCGAAGACTACCTCACAGCTCTTGACACCATCCAGAAGGCAATAAAGGTTTCCGAACCCGGCAGCCAGGTTCGCCAGATATCCGAGCAGGAAAAGGAGCGACTGGATAAGCTCACGCCTATCAAGTAATCGCAACTCCCGCGCTCTCAACCTAAGCGCGGGAGTTCCATTTCTTCCTATGAAGCATCTTCCGCTCGATAATCTCGAAAAGGCGCTGGAACACCAATTCGCCAATCGCGCATTGTTGGAACAAGCCCTCACCCACAGCTCTTTCGCCCGCGAGAGCCCATCGCCCGTCGGCGACAACGAGCAGTTGGAGTTTCTCGGCGACGCAGTGCTGCAACTGGTTACCAGCCAGGAGCTCTTCCAGCGCTTTCCCTCCTATCAAGAGGGTGAGCTCTCCAAGTTGCGCGCTCATCTGGTCAGCGCCCGTCACCTCATGCACTGCGCCCAGGAACTGCAACTCGGCAGCTATCTCCGCCTCGGCCGTGGTGAGGAGAAAACCGGAGGACGGCGCAAGTCCGCCCTGCTCACGGACGCCGTCGAAGCCATTCTGGCCGCCCTCTACCTCGATGGCGGCCTCTTCCCTGCCCGCGCTTTTGTCCTCTCCCACATCGTTGAGCCCGAGCTTGAACGCCTCTCCGGGGCACATGGTGAGGTTCTCGTCGCCGACCACAAGTCCCGGCTTCAGGAACTGTTGCAAGCCAGCGGCCGCCCCGAACCGCGCTACCAGGTGGTCGAGGAAGAGGGTCCTCCGCATTGCCGGACATTCACCATGCAGGTGCTCGTCCTCAATCCGGGCAATGAAACTGAGTTTGCCGCCACCGCCAGCGGCAACACCAAGAAGGCCGCCAGCCAGGCTGCGGCACAGAAGGCGCTCGAACGCCTGCAGGGCTGCAGCCGTGGATGAACCCAGCCTGCAGCAAACCGGCTCCGGCGAGTCCGTGCCCGAGGACCTGTTGCAGCCCGCTCCAGCACCTTCCAAACGCCAGCCTTGGAACCCGCTTGAGCACCTCCAGTTTGCCCTGCTTGCGCTCACCATCGCGCTCTTCATCATTACTTTCGTTGTGCAGGCCTTCCGCATCCCTTCGGGGTCCATGGAAGACACCCTGCTCGTCGGCGATTACCTTCTCGTCGACAAAACCCGCTTCGGTCCTCCCGGCCCCTGGCAGCCCATTCTCCCCTACCGCGCCATTCGCCGGGGAGACATCGTAGTCTTCCGTTATCCCGTTGACCTCAGCCAGCACTTCGTCAAACGCGCCATCGGACTCCCCGGCGACCACATACGTTTGTGGCACGGTCGCGTCTACATCAACGGGCACGCCCTGGTTGAGCCCTACGTCGTTTTCAAAGAACATTTGCACGATGAATTTCGCGATGATTTCCCGCGCGGCAATTGGGACAATGAAAATGTCAGCGCCGCCTGGTCTGCGCAATTGCGAACCCTCGTCCATGGCGGAGAACTCGTCGTTCCTCGCGACCACTACTTCGTTCTCGGCGACAATCGCGACGAGAGCCTGGACAGCCGCTATTGGGGCTTTGTACCGCGCGAAAACATCGTCGGACGTCCCTTGTTGATCTACCTCAGCATCGCCGGAGCTAGCGATGATGAGGATGATTCCGTGGCAAGCGGCCTTGCGGATGATAAACTTTTTACTCTACGCGCCCGCATCTCGCATGTGCTCGGCAATTTGCGTTGGCGACGTATTCTGCGCCTGGCGCCTTGACCCGGCCGGATCAGGACTGGACTAAGTTGGCGAAAGAAATAGAGAAAAAACAGCAACCGGAAAAACCGCAAGAAACGATGCCGGAGTTCGTCGCCTCCATCGCCTCTGTGCTCGTGATTGGCCTGTTTATTATTACTTTTTGCATGCAGGCATTTGAGATTCCAACCTCCTCCATGGTCAAAACCCTGCTCATCGGCGATCACGTGTTCGTCGATCGCGTGCGTCTGGCTCCCAGGTCCAGCTTTGTAGACAAAATCATTCCTTACCGCGACCCTCACCGCGGTGACATCATCGTTTTCGTATCCCCTTCTGAGCCTGGGCTCTACGTCGTCAAGCGCGTTATCGGCGTTCCTGGCGACCGTATTCATCTCCGCGACGGCAAGGTCTATCTCAACGGCAAATTGCAGGATGAGCCCTACGCCATCCACTCCATCGGAGACTACCGCCCCTACCGTGACGAGTTCCCCTCCGTACCGCCCACGCGCGAAGATCAACTTGCGCCCGACTGGCAAATCACCATGCCGGATCACATCCAGGGCGAAGATGTCGTCGTGCCTCCCAACGCGTACTTCGGCATGGGAGACAATCGCGACGTCAGCTACGACAGCCGTTACTGGGGCTTCATTCCTCGCGAAAACGTTGTTGGACGCCCCATGTTCATCTACTGGTCTTTCCGGACGCCCGACGACCAGTACACCAAGACGGATGTCGGAAGTCGCGTCGCCTTCTTCTTCCACATCCTCACCCACTTTTTCACGGACACTCGCTGGTCACGCATGTTGCACGTGGTGCGCTAAATGGCGAGCCAAACTTCGGGTAAATCCATTCGCCGTGGAGTGTTGATCGCGGTCGTGCTCGCCGCGGCTGCAATCCTGCTGCCGCCCTTCATCAACGTGGGCCGCTACAAAGGGCTCGTTACCCAGTCGATGAGCAACGCGCTGGGCCGCTCCGTTACCTGCGATTCCGTGCAGCTGCGCCTCTTGCCGCAGCCTGGCTTCTATCTGGCAAACGTAGCCATTGGTGACGACGCAGCCTACAGCTCTGAGCCTATCCTGCACGCCGATGAAGTAACCGCCTACCTCAGTCCCAGTTCGCTCTGGCGTGGCCATTTGGAGATCGCCCGCCTCAATCTGAATTATCCCAGCCTCAACCTTGTCGAGCGCGGCGATGCCAGCTGGAACCTTGAGTCGCTTCTATGGAAAGCCTCGCGCACCCAGGCCGCACCAACTTCCTCCGGCGCTTCCAGCTCCCGCCCACGCTTTCCTTACATCCAAGCTACCAATGGCCGCATTAACTTCAAATACGGACTCGAAAAAAGCGTCTTCTCCTTCACCGATGCCGACTTCGCCCTCTGGAGTCCCGCTGAGAACCAATGGCGCATGAGGCTTGAGGCCCGCCCTGTCCGCACCGACATGCCCGTCACTGACACTGGAACCGTCAAGGCCGAGGCCACCATCCAGCGCGCTGAACTGTTGCGCGATGCTCCCATGAAGGCCACTGTTACCTGGGAGCGGGTGCAGCTAGGCAATCTTACCCGCCTCATTAGTGGCGAAGATCGCGGATGGCGCGGAGCCCTGGAGGCCAGCGCGCAATTCAGCGGAACTCCCGGCGCACTCCATTTCACCACCGCTGCCAAACTCGGCGAGTTCCGCCGCTTTGATGTCTCTACCGACGGCGGAGCCAACCTCACCTCCACCTGCGAAGGCGAGTTGAACGTCAGCGACAACCTCATTCAGCGCACTGAATGCCACATGCCACTCGAAGGTGGATTGCTCTCCGTACGAGGCACCATGCACGGGCTGCGTTTTCCCCGTTACGACCTCACAATCTCCGCCAATAACCTCGGCGCCAACGCCCTGCTCAACCTCGCACGGCGCGCCAAGCGAAACCTGCCGCAGGACCTTTCCGCCTCCGGCACCATCTCGGGCTCTTTCCATGCCAGCCGCCTGACCGATGCGCCTTCCACCTGGATCGGAGACTTGACGGTCAATGGCCTGGTCGTTCACTCCGCCGTCCTAGGGAAAGATCTCGCGGTCAATAAAGCCGTCGCCATCGTTAACACCGCCGCGCCATCCCCTGCCACCCATCGCGGACATGCCGCAAGCACCTTGCCTCCTGTCCGCGCCCTGGTTGTGCAAAGCTTCGACCTGCCACTCGGTGCCAGTGCTCCGGCCATCGTCGATGGAACTCTCGATGACAAACGTTTCGCGTTGCACATCAAGGGCGATGCCACCCTTGAACGTCTCCAGCAGTTTGCCCGCGCGGTTGGCGTCGGAGCTCCCAAAATCGCTCTCGCCGGTCCTGCATCCATCAATCTTGTCATCGGCGCTCCCTGGAATGCGTTTACCACGCCCCAAGTTGACGGCACCATCCAGTTAAAGAATGCACGCGCCGAGGTGCCTGGGCTCGCTCTGCCGGTCGAAATCTCCACCGCACGCGTCGAGCTCGACCAAGATCGCTTCACTCTGCGCAACGCCTCTGCCACCGTTGGCAAGGTCTCGCTCAGTGGCCTAGCCAGCTTCCCGCGCTCTTGCGACGGTGAGTCTCCCTGCGAGTCCGGCTTCGACCTCACCACCGACGATCTCAATCCCGAACGCTGGAATGAGCTGCTCAATCCCCGCCTCAAGAAGAAGCCCTGGTACCGCCTTCTTGGCGTCGCTGAGTCCGGGCACAACGTAATTTCCAATCTTCACGCCTCAGGACACATCGCCGCCCGGCGCCTCACTCTTGGCCCCGTTGCCGGCTCCGGCTTTGACACCGCCTTTACCATCGCCAATGGAGTCCTCGTCTTGACCGAGACCCGCGCCAAGCTGCTCGGCGGCGACATCGCGTGCGGTTGGAAGATCGACTTCACCGGCTCTGAACCAACGTATGAGAGCACCGGAACCGCAACCCACATTCAGGCCGAAAAGCTGGCAACTCTGCTCAAAGCCTCGCTCGGCAACGGTGCCCTCGGCCTGCAATACAGGCTGCAAATGGCCGGCTGGGACGCCGCCGCTCTGGCCCGCTCCTCCACGGCTGAGACCGATTTCACATGGACTGGCGGCACATTGCGGATCTCGCCTGACGGCAGGCCCCTACGTGTCTTCACCGGTCAAGGCAAAGCCGCTCTCGATAAAAACGGCTGGACCATCTCCGCCAGCAAATGGAGCACGCCCACCGGCATCTACCAACTTCGTGGGACTGCCTCGCGCGACTCTGCGCTCGCCTTGGAGTTTACAGAACAAGGCGGCGCTGTCTCCAAGGTCACTGGGACATTGCTGAAGCCGCAATTCGGCAGCCTAGCTCCGCCGCCCACGCAGGCTCGTCGTAGATGAATCGATTTCGCCCGATCACCGCATCCTGGATTCTGCCAGTGGCCCTGTGCGCGCTGTTCCTCGTAGCTGCGCACGCCCGGCAGTCTCACTCCGCCGCCTACGCCAGCGCCGTTCGCAAAATCGATTTTCTCGACCAAAACGGACGCAGCCCCAATCCCTCTACGTCGCCCACCGTCCTCACCGCTGCCGAATGGAACGCCTATCTCAACGAAGGAGGCGTCAAACTGCCCGGCGGCCTCTCCAGCATCCGCATCTCCAGCGAACCGGCGGTCGCCCATGGCGAGGCCGATATTGATTTTGATCAGCTCACCGCCAATCGCACCCGCAGCAATCCTCTGCTTGCCCTCTTCACCGGCAAACATCACGTTACCGTCGCGGCCCGGGCATCTGCCGTCAATGGCATCGCCACCGTGCATGTGCAGTCCGTCATGTTCGACGGCGTCGAAGTCCCAATGATCGCCCTCGAGTACTTTTCCAACAAATATCTGCGACCCAAGTACGGCAGTGCCTATGGCCCCGACTCCACCTTCCCCCTCCACAACCGTATTAGCACCGCAGTCCTTGGCAGCAACCAGGTCACAATCACTCAGCGCTAACCCGCGCTAGCAGCCGGAGGGCCGGGCGCCCGCGGCCGGAGGGTCGTCTCTTGGCCTGTACCCGTCGCTAAGCCCGTTGCCGCGTACCCGTCTGCGGCACGCCTTATCCCACCCGCCGTGTTAGTATCAAGGTTTCGGGCATGTTGTGGAGCTTCTCCGGCGCTTCGTCGGATTGTGTCTGCTGCCCGCAGGCTCGGACGCCTTTGCCCCGAGCACTTTTCCCTGGGATTCTCCGATCCAAGGGACTTCCCCGAGAGAGATACGGATGTCGGCAGAAGCTATACAAGCAGTGAATCGCCGCGTGCTAAGCGGCATGAGACCGACGGGCAAGCTGCACATCGGCCACTACGTAGGCGCCTTGCAGAACTGGACTCGCCTCCAGAACGAATACGATTGCTTTTTCTTTGTCGCGGACTGGCACGCCCTCACCACCGATTACGCCGACACCTCGCGCGTCAAGGAGAACATCCTCGAGATGGCCTTCGACTGGTTCGCCGCCGGGCTCGATCCCGAGAAGGCGACCATCTTCATCCAGTCCCATGTTCCCCAGCACGCCGAACTTCATCTCCTGCTCTCCATGATGACTCCGCTCGGCTGGCTTGAGCGTGTCCCCACCTACAAGGAGCAGAAAGAGAATCTGAAGGAAAAGGACCTCAACACCTACGGATTCCTCGGCTATCCCGTCCTTATGACCTCGGACATTCTCATGTACCAGGCCTCTTTCGTCCCCGTCGGCGAAGACCAGGTCGCCCATGTCGAGATCACCCGCGAGATTGCACGCCGCTTCAACCAGTTCTATTCACTCGAGCCTGAAGGCGCTGTGAAGCCCGCAAAGCATTCAGAGGAGTTGCGTCTCTCCGTCTTCCCTGAGCCGCAGCCCTTACTCACTCCGGCCCCCAAGCTTCCCGGCACCGATGGCCGCAAGATGTCCAAGTCCTACGGCAACTCCATTCTGCTCAGCGACCCCGAGGCTGAGGTTCGCAAGAAGCTCAAGACCATGGTCACCGACCCGGCCCGCATCCGCCGCACCGATCCTGGCAACCCTGACATCTGTCCCGTTGGCGACCTTCACAAGATTTTCAGCACTCCAGAGACCATGGCCGAGGTTCGCCAAGGCTGCACCACCGCCGGTATCGGATGTATCCAGTGCAAAGGCTGGGTAGCCGACAACATCGTCACCGTGCTCAACCCCATCCAGGAGCGCCGCCGCAAATACGAGGACAATCCCCGCCTCGCCTGGGATATCCTCGAAGCCGGCTCGGTTCGCGCCCACAAGGCCGCCGAGCAGACTCTGCTGCAGGTGCGTGAGGCCATGCACATGTCGCAAAGTTATCCGGAACCGGAGAAGACTGCGAAGTAACATGAGCGAACCGCCCGCCATCCCGCCCACTCCGGCATCTGCGAAGAACCCGGAGCCCGCGAACGCCAAGCAGGACGCCCGCAAAGCCGCGCCTGATAAGGCCGCGCCCAATCTCGCAGACATTTTTCCCGTCTCCGTCAGTGTTGGCAGCGTCTACGACGGGCCGCTCGACCTCCTGCTCGATCTCATTCGCAAGCAGGACATCGACATCTATGACATTCCCATCGCGCAGATCACCGCGCAGTACCTGGCCTACGTCGAGCACATCCGCAACTTCGACATCGATCTCGCGGCGGAGTTCATCTACACCGCCTCCCTGCTCATTCAGATCAAGTCCAAGATGCTGTTACCCCGCGATCCATCGGCTCCGCCCGACGAGCAGGACCCGCGCCTCGAACTTGTCCATCGTCTGCTGGAGCACGAGCGTTACAAGCAGGCTGCGCAGATGCTCCTGCAAAAACAGCAGCTCGAAGAAGCCGTGCTCACCAACCCCGCGCTCAAGGATTTTCGTGACGCCGAAGGCACCGAACCCGAGCTCGCCGCCGACGTCATTGACTTGGTGCGAACCTTCCAGCAGATTCTTGACCGCGCCAAGAATCGCCCCAGCCTGCAGGTCGACGACGAAACCGTCACCGTCGGCCAGATGATCGAATACGTGCGCCGCCGCCTCTCGGTCGAGGACCGGCCCATTCGCCTCAAGCAGCTCCTGCGCCACCTGCGCTCTCGTTCAGCGCTGATCTGTTCATTCCTTGCGATCCTTGAGATGATCCGCTTGCAGGCCGTGGTCTGCCGGCAGGATGAAGTCTTCGCCGAGGTCGTACTCAAAAAATCCTCCGGCTTTGATCGCCTGGTCGATGAAGGCGGCTTGGCCGTTCGCGATGATTGGCAATAGAGGACGCATGGCAATAGACTAAGTTTCGTGGAGCGGTTCCAGGGATGCTGTGTCCCGGAGCCACATGCCAAGAGCTGCGGCTATCAAGAAGCACGGCAGTGCACAGTTTGCAAAGAATATAGTTTCCCTGGAACCGCCCTAATAAGCGAGTCACAATGAGTCTGAAAGCAAAAGTCGAGGCCATCATCTACGCGGCCGAAGAGCCAATCACACTGGAGCAGATCTCCCTGCTGCTCAAAGACGCCGTGCTCGCCGAGCTGGCCGCCGCCCGCGAAAACCTCGCCATCGAGCAGGCCGACTCCGCCGCGGAAGCCGCCGCATC
The DNA here is from genome assembly GCA_964559875.1 of uncultured Acidobacteriaceae bacterium. GTDB lineage: Bacteria > Acidobacteriota > Terriglobia > Terriglobales > Acidobacteriaceae > TOLSYN. The sequence goes on along the minus strand of CAZLJQ010000007.1, from coordinate 53,560 downwards.
GCAACCCGCTGAATCTCAGGAAAGCGACCTCCTGCCCCAGTTCGACCCTGAATCGCCGACATCAGCATTCGGAGCGGCCTCCGCCGCCGCATACACGCCAGCACCAGCAACCGAAGAGCCCACTGAGCCCGAGCTCGTCACTCCCGAGCCCGGCCCACTGATGCCGCAGTCCGGCTCGCCGTCCGATACCGAGATAACTGCGGACCCGCAACAAGACGAACCCTGCCCGGCCGACGCGCCGCCACCCGAACCTCCCGAGTCGCCTGCGACTGAAGTTCCTGCAGCTGAAGTCTCAGACGCCACTCCGCCGGAATCCTCTGCTGAGACCGCACCGCTTCCCACCGCAGAACCTGAACCGGCCAACTCCGCCAGCGTCGCTGCCCCCGAAACCGCCGCACGCAAGCGCCAGCCCAAGAAATCCGAGCAGGAGATCGCTGACGACAAAATCGTCCGCATCCGGCTCCGCGAAATCCTCGCCGAACTCGTCACCGACTACACCAGCGAAGATCGTGGCATGGAGATCCGCCAAGTCGCCGGTGGCTTCCGCATGGCCACCAAGCCCGAGCATCATGACGTCGTTCGCGCCTTTGCCAAGAGCCTCAAGCCGCCCATTCGTCTCTCTCTTGCCGCCCTTGAGACCCTGGCCGTCATCGCCTATAAGCAGCCCGTCACCGGCCCTGAAATCGCCGACATCCGCGGTGTCGAATCGGCCAGCGTCCTCGGCACCCTTCTCGATCGCAAGCTCATCACCACCGCTGGCCGCAAGCAGGTCATCGGCCGCCCCATGCAGTACAAAACCAGCAAGGATTTCCTTCTTCGCTTCGGCCTCAATGATGTCAACGAGCTGCCCAGCATGGAGGAGTTCTCCCAGCTCGTCTCTGACAGCACCATTGAAATCGCTCCCTCCGATACGCAACCAGCTCCCTCGCTCTTCGAGCCCGATCAGGCCGAAGCATCTGAACCTGCCATTCCCAATTCTCCCAATGACGCAGATGCCTCACTGCCGCAGACAACCGTTGTGGCACAAGCATCTAGCGAAGCAGAGGCATCCGAACCAGCAGTGCCCTACGCTTCCGCCGAAGCCGGAGAGTGGGATGGTTCGACCACTCCCGAGCCGCAGTCTACGCAGTCACCCTCGCAACAACCCGGCGAACCTGAAGACGCCAACAGCCAGCCGGACTCGGAAGCAGAGTCCGCCAGCCAGCCCGAAGCCGAACATCCAATCGGCCACTAGCTTCGGAACCCTCAGGGACGAACCGTGTCCCTGGCATTTGTAACGGAATATTTTCTTCGATCGCCTGACGGCGAACGGATTCAGCGGAAAGGCTGTGGGCACCATGGAAACAAAACCTGAAAGACTTCAAAAAATTCTAGCCGCTGCGGGACTAGCCTCCCGGCGTAAAGCCGAGGAGCTGATCGCCGCCGGCATCGTCTCCGTCAACGGACACACCGTTACCGAGCCGGGCACCAAAGCCGATCCGCGCATCGATGAGATTCGCGTCGATGGCAAACTTCTTCGCGGACCCGAGCGCCACGTCTATCTCGCCATGTACAAACCCAAGGGACACATGACCACCGTCAGCGATCCCGAGGGCCGTCCCACCGTCATGGATCTGCTCAAAGGCGTTGAGGAACGCGTCTTTCCCGTGGGCCGTCTCGACTACATGAGCGAAGGCCTGCTGTTGCTCACCAATGACGGCGACCTCATGGCAGAGCTCACCCAAGCCGGCTCCCACGTTGCCAAAACCTACATGGTCAAAGTCAGCGGCAAGCCCACCGACGAAGCCATTGATAAGCTGCGCAACGGAATCATGCTGCCGCCCGAGCCCGGTCTCACCGGCGCACGCGGCAAGAAGCAACCCGGTACCGAGCGCCGCTCCTTCGCCGTGCTCACCCAGCCCGCCGTCATCCAGCTTGCGGTTGACCAGGAAAACCCCTGGTTTGAGGTCACTCTCACCGAGGGCCGCAATCGCCAGCTCCGTCGCATGTTCGAGCAGGTCGGCCACCATATCGAGAAGATCAAGCGCGTCCGCTACGGCTCGCTCACCTTGGATCTCGAACCCGGAGAGTTCCGCCACCTCACTCCCAAGGAAGTCAATCAGCTTCGCAAGTCGCTGGAGACGCCTTTCAAGCCCAAGCCCATCAAGGTCAAACGCAAGGATGACCGTCCTGATCGCAAACCTCGCATCGACTCTGCCCGCTTCGTCAAAGGCCGTCGTGGCAAGCCCAGCGCTGATGCCGCAGCCACCGCACCCCGTTCCTCGGCCGGCTCAATGCGCGATGCCGGTACACCCTCAACCCGCAGCGCTAGCTCGTCCTACGACGCTGCCCCAACGCGCCGCCCATTCATTCCCCGCGAAGATCGCGGCGAACGCGCGCCTCGTGGACCCGAATTCGCTGGCAAAGATTTCGAGAGCCGTTCCAAACGCAGCTTCACCTCTCGCCCCGCCGCTGGCTTCGACCGTAAACCCGGCAAATTCGACCGCAAGCCCGGCGGCTTTGCCCACGCCGGCGATTCCTCACGCCGCGAAGGTGGATACGCCAAGCGCGCTCCCGCTAAACGTGAGGATGGTTACGCTAAACGTGAAAGCGGCTTCAGTCCCGCTCCGGAAAAGCGCCGCGAAACTCCAGCCTCTCCAGGCGGCTTCGGATTCAGCAAATTCAACAAGCCCAAGTTCGTTAAGCCTAGCAAACACCGCGATCTCGGCAGCGATAAAACCGATAACTTCGAGCGCAAGCCTTTCTCTGGCGACCGCCCTTATTCCAAGGAACGCGGCTCATCCAGCGATCGCCCCTTCGCCAAGAAACCCGGCGCCTATGGCGACCGCAAGTTTTCCAGAGGTCCCGGCAAGCCCGGCGGCTTCGCCTCACCCAGTGGCGAGTTCAAACGTCCTGCCGGTGATTTCAAGCGCCCCAGCGGCAGCGACTTCAAGCGCACCGGAGAGTTCAAACCCCGCTCCGGACCCAGCGATTTCAAGCGCCCTGGCAGCAGCTTCAAACGCTCCGGTGAAGGACGTCCCGCCGGACGTCCCGGCAGCTTCGGCGCAGCATCTCCAAGCGGTGCAAGAGGCAAATCATTCGGCGGCAGCAGCGCCGGTCCCCGTCGCAACAGTTCCGCTCCGACTCGCAGCGGCGGCGATTTCAAGCGCGGCAGCGGCCGTCCCACTGGCCGTCCTTTTCCTCCTTCGCGCGGCACCGGAGCGCCACACCCACCCCGTCGCCGTCCCGACGACGAGTAAGAATTTGAAGGGAAGAGGGAATAGAATTATTGGGAGAGGCACTTATGGGAAAGTTTGCAGAGTTGGTCCCGGAGCGCATACGCGCTCTGGCCTCCTATGTTCCTGGTAAGCCGATTCAGCAGGCAGAGGCTGAATCCGGCCTGAAGATGATAAAGCTCGGCTCCAACGAGAATCCTTTTGGCCCATCCCCAATCGCGCTCCGGGCCATGGACGCAGCCGTTAAGTCCGTTCACCTCTACCCCGACAATGACTCGGTTGCCCTGCGCGAGCGTCTCGCCTTGCACCACGGAATTCCGGCCAACCAAGTCATCGTCGGCGCGGGTTCCAGCAACCTTTTGGATATCATCGCCCGCACCCTACTCGCCCCCGGCCTCAACGCCGTCACCAGCGAGCGCACCTTCATCGTCTACCCCATCATTACTCGCTCCGCTGGAGCCGAGCTGCGCCAAGTCCCAACCCGCAATGACGGATTCGACCTCGACGCCATCTCCGACGCCATCGACTCCGAAACGCGCCTCGTCTTCATCGCCAACCCCAACAATCCCACCGGAACCATGATCCCCGCGCGCGAGATGGATCGCTTCCTCGACCGCCTTCCGGAAAACGTCATCGTCGCTCTCGACGAGGCCTACTTCGAATATGCCGACTGCCTGGCCCGCGAGCGCGGCATTGAATACACTCACTCCCTGGACTACGTTCGCGAGGAGCGCAGTGTTATCGTCCTCCGCACTTTTTCCAAGGTCTACGGACTTGCCGGCGCTCGCGTCGGTTACGGCATGGGCCCCGCCGAGCTCATGAACTACTTTGCTCGTCTCAAGGCCGCCTTCATCGTCAATAGTGTCGGCGAAGCCGGAGCTCTGGCCGCGCTCGATGACCATGAACATCACGAGCGTTCCGTGCGCAACAACGCCGTCCAGCTTCCCATCCTCACCCGCCATCTTCGCGAGCTCGGCTACGCGCCGGTTGAAAGCTGGGGTAACTTCATCTACGTCGACACCGGTGAGGATGCATCTGCTCTCTGCCGCCGCCTGCAAATGAGCGGCGTCATCGTCCGTCCCCTCATCGGAAGCTGGGGCGCGCGCACCGCCATCCGTGTCAGCGTCGGCTCCCCCGAGGAGAACCAGAAGTTCATCGAAGCCCTCAAGTCTGTCACCAAGGGAGCTCACGCGAGCTAAATCCTTGCCTCCGAACTACCAAGGCCACCCACTCGGTGGCCTTTTTCATTTCTTTATCTTCCCTGCCCTCATCATTGGCAATCGTGCCGCCCCATATAATCCTCCATCGCCGCCCAACGTCGCTCGCGTGATCCTCGTCCAGCACTTTCGTCCCCCCACTCCCTGCCCATCCTCCGTCGTCGTCCCCCCGTAAATGTATGAGCGCATGCGCACCTCGTCGAACATCGCCGGAGCAAACGCATCCCACGCGCTCGATGCTCCGCCGCCAATCACAAACAGCGGAAGGTTCAAGGTGTTCACCATATTCGCAATCGCCCGCCCCAGCGCCCGCCCCACTCGCTCAAAAACCTTCTTCGCCTCCGCATCCCCTCGCATTGCGCACTCATATACCGCCCGCGAATCCAACTCGCCATCCGCTACTCTGCGCAACTCCGTCGCTGCTCCGCTCGCCAGCGCCTCTTTCGCCATCCTCACCACCGCCGTAGCCGATGCATACTGCTCCACGCATCCATGGCTACCACACTTGCACGGATGGCCATCAGGCTCCACGTTGCAGTGCCCCAGCTCGGCGGCCATGCCGTTCCATCCCCGCCAAATCTCGCCATTCAGCACCAGTCCGCCGCCCACGCCGGTTCCCAGCGTGTACATGCACATGCTCTCCGCCTCGAGCCCCGCGCCTAGCCACTGCTCGCCCAGTGCCGCAGCATTGGCGTCGTTCTCCAGAATCACCGCCGTATTCAGCCGCCGTTCAATCTCCCCCTTCACGTCGTAATCACTCCACCCCGGCAGGTTCGGAGATTCCAGCAGCAGTCCCGTCTCGCTGTCGATCAACCCCGGCACGCCCACGCCAATCCCCAACAGCTCGCCCGTTACCTGCAAACGTTCTCGCACTCCCTTTGCGGCCAGCTGCACCGCACGGCACAGCTCGTCAACTACGGCCGCACGGCCTCGCGAAACCTCGGTCTCCAGCTCGACCTTCGTCAGTATCCTGCCGCCTTCGTCCACCACAGCAGCGCGCAGGTTCGTCCCTCCCAGGTCCACTCCAATCGCGTAGTTGCCCATCTCGCCTCGTTCCCTTCCTTCGCATAATGGACATTGCTCTTCCGTCGAATCTACCAATCTGACGGGTGCCCCACCTTCGACGCGCTGTATTTGCGCGGCTAAGGTGGGAAGCAACACCGTTTGCCTCTACATGCTGTTGCCTTTGCCTCTGTCCTTACCCGTGCGGGACTAACCCGCCCGCGCCCGCGAACGACACCACCGCTATTTCTGGCACTTCGGACAGTAATGGCTACTCCGTCCTGCCACCACCACGCGTTGGATGCCGCTCCCACACACCAGGCAAGGCTCCCCCGTCCGCTGATACACCCTGTGCTGCAGCTGGAACAATCCGCTCTCGCCGCCCGCATCCACATAGTTGGAAACCGACGATCCCCCTGCCCGGATCGCCTCCGCCAGCACCTCTTGAATCCCGTCGTAGAGTCGCATCAGCTCCGCCCGAGTCAGCCGCGCCGCCTGCCGCCTTGGCCGCACTCCCGCACGAAACAAACTCTCATCCGCATAGATATTTCCAATGCCCGACAGCAGCCGCTGGTTCAACAGCGCGCTCTTGATCGGCGTCTTGCGTCCCTTGAACAGCTCCACAAACTGCTCCCGATCGGCTGCAATCGGCTCCGCTCCCGGCGCTTCGAAGCTGCTTCCTTCCAGCACCTGCAGCTTGCCAAACCGTCGCGGATCGACAAATCGCAGCTCACGTCCCGAACTGAGCGTCGCAATCAGATGCGTATGCTTTGCCTGCTCCACTCCCGGATCGCACACCACGCAGCGCCCTGTCATCCCCAGGTGGATGATCCATTGCGCCGCGCCCCTCGCCGAACTCAGGTCGCCCACAATGTGCTTCCCCACTCGCCGGAAGCCTTCAATGCGCGCACCCTTCAGCACCCGCTCAATCTCCGCCGCCGGAGACTTCAGCAGATTCGTCTTGTCGCCAATCCATACCTCATCGATGCGGTCTCCCGCCAACCGCGTATCCAATCCCCGCGCAATCGTCTCCACCTCAGGCAGCTCAGGCATGTCGCCCAGTGTAAATCACCCGCGTCCGCAACCGGAGGGCCTAGGTGAAGGCAGAGCGGACGTGCCACAATTAGATTGGACGCCATTATGCCCTTGCCCCAAGACGTTATCAGTTGGCTTGACGAAACCGATGATTCTCCAGACCCTTTGTACTTATCCACGACCATGTCACGCGTAATCGTACGGCTGCAGGGCCGCGGTGGAACCGAAGAGGAGATCAAGGGCACCGTTCGCGCCCTCGCGCCACTTGAGTTTCTCACTCGGCGACCAAATGGAGGTCCTTGGAGCTCCTATTTTGCCCCGCGGCGAGAAGCAACGGATCGAGATGGCGAATATCCCTGCCTCGCGGACCTTAGCGTTGGTGACGTGGAGGGGTGGGCGAATCTAGCAATGCTGCTTGAGCGACCTATCGTGCGAGCTCGTTTTGCAGATGCCGTCTGGGAGCTGGGCAAGCGGCTGAAAAGTCCGAGGAAGGACCTGTATCATTTCGCGCGCTTGGCTGCCGAGATGTACCTTGATGCGGCTTCTGCGGGCACGACCGCCCAACGCGCGTTCTCGGCGTTCGAGGCAGCAACCCGCAGCATCTGCCTTTCGATGCAGCTTCGGTTTGACGATCTGGTCAAGCGTGGCTTTGACCACATAATGTCTTTGGCCGATTTGGCCGAACTGGCACACATCGGGCTATGGACGATCCCTTTCGACCGCTTGATCGGGCTCAATGGTCTAAGCAAAACGCAACGGCAGCAGATATTGGACAGATACGGGACACGCCTTCGTGAAACGGTCGAGAGCCGCGACCTGTACAGGATAATGATGACGGGGCTCCCTTTTGCCAAGTATTTCTATGATCGTAAGGACTATGAACACGCCAGGGACGTAACGCTCTCCTACGGGGAGGTGGCGTTAGATATCGCCTCGGGCATGGAACCATCCCTTGCCTCTCACCACATCGCAAGTATTCTGGAAGCCTACCGCAGCGTTGGTTTGCGCGAGGAGGCGGAGCGGGTTCGGTTGCTTCTCGAAACAACGGGCAAGGACGCAATCGCCGCGATGAAGCCACACCGATTCGAATTCAGGCTCGACCGGAAACAGATTGAGGATTCAATAGCGGAAATTCTGGACGTCCCACATCCATTTGTGGCTCTCTACAGGCTTGCAAGCTCGTGCGCGCCGCACCCGGCAGCGGTCAAAGAGAGACTGGATGGTGGAGAGTTCATTGCTCACCGATTGATTCCGGTGGCTATCCTTGGGGACAACGGGTTACCGGTCAGCGTGATTGGCACTTACGATCATGACGAGGATGGCCATATAGTAATGGGCCTAACACGGGAGATGAACCTGAGCACGATGTTCCTTTTAGCAGGTCTTGAGGAATGGAAAAGGAGATTCGAGCTCGGCGTGCCTGACACACCGAACATTCTTGATTGCTATCTGATTCCCGCGGGCCGCGCATCGCTATATCGCGATGGGCTTCTTGCATTTGAGAACGAGGACTACGTAAAGTGCATCCACGTACTCGATCCCCAAGTCGAAAACAGCCTTCGGGAACTGCTCAAGGTGCTAGGGAGGCCAACCACGAAGACCGATAAGGACGGGGGCATACAGCTCAAAAATATGTACGATATCTTGGATGACTCGCTAGTTCGGGAAACTCTTGAAGAGAAGCTCTGGTACTTTCTCAAGGTGCTCTACGTCGATAAGCGAGGCCTGAACCTCCGTAACCTTATAGTGCACGGCATTGCGCCCCTGGAGGCATTCAATCGCGCGAACGCCGCTCTGGTCATTCAGAGTATTGTCTTTCTTACTATGATCCGACCCGAGGCGCTCTCCATTTTTGAGGAACCGACCCCGGCAGGCTGATGCGCCCCGCCCCCCTCCCTTTGCTCTCCACCTCGAATCCAGTTAGAATTTCTTGTACACAGCCTGATCAGGTTTCCAGTCCGTCTACTCCGCCTGAGATTTTCACAGCTACGCCTGTGTACGACTTCACGCAGTCCATCTGCGTCTGTGTTTGGAGACAAGAGTGAGCAAACCAAAGACCGCGGTGGTTCTCGGAGCCCAATGGGGCGATGAGGGCAAGGGCAAGATTGTTGACGTACTTTCCGACAACTTCGAAGTTGTCGCGCGCTACGCCGGAGGACACAACGCCGGCCATACCGTCACCATCTCGGGCAAAAAATTCGTCCTCCAGCTCATTCCCTGCGGCATTCTCCGCCAGGAATCCCAGGCCGTCATCGGCAACGGCGTCGTTCTCGATCCCTTTGCCCTCATGAAGGAAGTCGTCACTCTGCGCCTTGCCGGACTCAATGTCACCGGTCCCGCAGATCGTGGCTCTGCCGCCAATCTTTTCATCAGCAATCGCGCCCACGTCATTCTTCCCTACCACCGCATGATCGAGCTCGGTGCCGAGAATGCTCCCGGACGCGTCAAAATTGGAACCACCTCACGCGGCATCGGCCCCACCTACGAAGACAAAATGGCTCGCCGCGGACTCCGCATCGCCGACCTGCTCGACAAGCAGCTTCTCAGGAAGCACATCCAGAACGCCTGCAAGGAAAAGAACACCATCGCCCACGCTCTCTTCAACGGCGAAGCCATCGATCCCGACGAAATGTATGAGCAGTATGCCGCCGTCTCCGATGAGATCGCGCCCTTCGTCGCCGACACCGCACTGCTGCTCAACCGCGCCATCCGCTCCGGCAAGAGCGTAATGTTCGAAGGTGCGCAGGGAACCATGCTCGACATCGACCACGGCACCTATCCCTTCGTCACCTCCTCCAGTGCAACCTCCGGCGGAGCATCCATCGGGACCGGCGTTCCGCCCACCTCTATCTCCACCGTCATCGGAGTCACCAAGGCCTACTGCACCCGCGTCGGCGAAGGCCCGTTCCCCTCAGAAATTCACGGCCCCCTCGGCGAAGCCGTCCGCAAGAAGGGCAACGAGTATGGCGCAGTCACCGGACGTCCTCGCCGCTGTGGCTGGGTCGATCTGCCTCTGCTTCGCTACTCCAACATGATCAACGGCACCGAGTGGCTCGTCGTCACCAAGCTCGATGTGCTCGATGAACTCGCTGAAATCCCCGTCGTCGTCGGCTACAAAATCGACGGCAAGCCCGTCGAGGAAATCCCCGCGCAGGACTCCGGATACCGCAAAATCGAGCCCATCATCGAAACTCTTCCTGGCTGGCAGCAGGAAACCTTCGGCATCACCGAGCACGACAAGCTCCCGAAGAAGGCGCAGGATTATCTCCGCTTCATCCAGAAGGAGACCGATGCAAAAATCGGTATGGTCTCCACCGGTCCCGACCGCGGCCACACCATCTTTGTCGACGACTTCTCAGCCTTTCTCAAAAGCTGATGTAATGCGTCACGTGATGAGCAACTAAGGTTGAACTCAGATGGAGGCTTTTGTACTCGGCCTCCAATCTCTAAACCCGATTACTTCTCGATGAGTTGGAGGAGGTATTTGCCGTAGCCGCTCTTTATGAGTGGTAAGGCAAGTGCCTCCAGTTGAGAGCGGGTGATGTATCCCATGCGATAGGCAATCTCTTCAGGGCTGGCGATCTTAAGACCTTGGCGCTTTTCGAGGGTGGCAATGAAAGAGGAGGCTTCGAGCATGGAGTCGTGGGTTCCGGTGTCGAGCCACGCCGTGCCTCGGCCAAAGCTGACCACATTGAGCTGGCCTCGTTCGAGGTAGAGGCGGTTGAGGTCAGTGATTTCCAACTCGCCCCGAGCTGATGGCTTAAGCGAGCGGGCAAGGCCGACGACTTGGGAATCGTAGAAGTAGAGGCCGGTGATGGCAAAGCGCGAGCGGGGATGAGCAGGTTTTTCCTCTACGCTGATGGCGCGGCCGCCCGAGTCGAACTCCACAACGCCGTACGCAGAGGGGTCCTGGACAGCATAGGCAAAGATGGTAGCTCCAGTTTCCAAAGCAGCCTTCTGCTGCAGAAGCTTGGACATGTCTTGGCCGTAGAAGATGTTATCGCCCAGCACAAGGGCGCACGGCGAGCCGCCGATGAACTGTTCCCCGATGAGGAATGCTTGGGCGAGGCCATCAGGACTGGGCTGCTCTGCGTACTCAATCTGAACTCCCCACTGTTGGCCCGAACCCAGCAACTCGCGAAAGCGCGGCAGCTCCATGGGCGTGGAGATGAGCAGGATCTCGCGGATTCCTGCCAGCATCAGAGTGCTCAGCGGGTAGTAAACCATTGGCTTGTCGTAAATGGGAATGAGCTGCTTGCTGATCGCAAGCGTCGCCGGATAAAGGCGCGTGCCGGAACCTCCAGCGAGAATGATGCCTTTCATCTTGCCCCCCGGGTCTCGTAATTGGCTGTAATCCATTCGCGATAGTCTCCGCTTGTGACCTGCTCGATCCATGCAGAATTGGAGAGATACCACTCCACCGTACGCCGGATTCCGGTGGTAAAGGTTTCGCGCTGACGCCAATTGAGATCACACTTGATCTTGGACGCATCGATGGCGTAACGGCGGTCGTGGCCGGGACGGTCCTTGACGAAGGTGATGAGGTGATCATGCGGAGCCCCTGCAGGGTGGAGTTCATCCATGATGGAGCAAATCGTGGTGACCACGTCGATGTTGGCCATCTCGCTGTCTCCGCCTATGTTGTAGGTTTCTCCGGGCACGCCTTTTTCGAGCACCAGGGCGATCGCCTCGCAGTGATCTCCGACATAGAGCCAGTCGCGAACGTTTCGTCCATCTCCATAAATGGGGAGAGGCTTGCGATTGAGGGCGTTGAGTATGACGAGCGGGATTAGTTTTTCAGGAAACTGAAAAGGGCCGTAGTTATTGGAGCAGTTGGTAGTGAGTGTGGGCAACCCATATGTGTGGCGATAGGCGCGGACCAAATGGTCGCTGGCGGCCTTGGAGGCAGAGTAGGGACTGTTGGGTTCGTAGGGATGGCTCTCGGTAAATGCTGGATCGTTGGGCCCGAGCGATCCGTAAACTTCGTCCGTGGAGATGTGCAGGAAGCGGAAACGCTCTTTGGCCTGGGAGGAGAGCGAGTGGTAATAGGCAAGAGACTCGCGGAGTAGGCGAGAAGTCCCAACTACGTTGGTCGAGATGAACTCCTCAGGGCTGACAATGGACCGGTCTACGTGGCTCTCAGCAGCAAAGTTCACGACTGCATCAGGATGGTAAGTCGAGAACAAGGAATGGATAAGAGCCTGGTCCTCAATGCCGCCATGCACGAATACGTGCGCAGAATTGTCCTTGAGAGAGACGAGATTGCCGAGATTGCCGGCATAGGTGAGCTTGTCGAGGTTGATAATCCGGTCGCCCGCAACGGCGCGCTGCAAAACGAAGTTCGAGCCAATGAAACCCGCGCCGCCCGTCACCAAAATAGTTCGTTCCACAATAACTCCCAAGATTTCTCGCAATGTAAAGATGATGGAATTCTAATCGGTTTGCGAGGAGCTTGAAAGGAACCCTTCAGGAATCGGACCGATAAAATTGCTGCGCGCTTGGAATAGTTTCGAGTTCGTACATCGATCACAACCCCAGTGTCCAGTCTCTTGTTACCCTCTTCCCGGCACCAGCGACGTCCCTCGATTAGGGATTATTGATTCTCGCGCATGAATCTCGCGTACAACCTCGGCCAAGCCCGCCTGCCAGCTTTCCAGCCTGAATCCAAATATTTTCTCGAACTTGTCACTGCTAAGAACCGAGTTCAGCGGACGCCGCGCGGGCGTCGGAAACTCGCTGGAAGGAATGGCCAGTATCTGCTTGACTTTGAATTTTTCGCTGCCGCCCAACGCATCCAGAATTGCCCGGGCAAATCCACACCAGGAAACACGGCCTCCCGCCGTCATATGATAAAGACCTGACGGGAATGCGGGTCCAGTGGTTGAGGAATACTGCCGTACTAACCGATCCGTTGCCTGAGCCAGTTGCATGGAACTAGTCGGTCCGCCCACCTGGTCATCGACAATTTTCAGCTCTTCTTTCTCCCGAGCCAGCCGCCGAATTGTTAGCAAAAAGTTATTCCCGTTGGGGCCGTAAACCCAACTCGTCCGCAGAATCAGGAAACGTCCTCCCGCTGCTGCCACCGCACGTTCGCCTCCCAGTTTGCTCGCGCCATAGACATTCAAGGGTGCAGGCGCGTCGCTTTCTGAGTAGGCGGCTGCCTTGGTGCCGTCGAACACATAATCCGTCGAGTAGTGGATGAACATCGCGCCTAACTTTTGCGCTTCTTCCGCCAGCACCCCTGCGGCGGTACTGTTGATTGCATAAGCTAAATCGCTCCGTGCCTCGGCTTCATTCACTGCCGTATAGGCGGCTGTGTTTACAATCACGGACGGCCGCACCTCAGAGACTAGCTTCTTGATTGCATCCACTGAGCAGAGATCGCACTCTGCACGAGTCACCCCTATTGCTTCACCTTGTTGTCTCAACAATGGAAGCAGGTCTGTTCCCAACTGCCCCAGTGCACCTGTAAGTAAAATTCGCACGATGAGATCCTATTCGAATACTTCAGCCTGGCTCAACGGAGTTCCGGCCCGATCTTTCTTTGAGAGTAGCGGCTCACCGTTCAGCGGCCAAGTTATCCCTAACTGAGGATCGTCCCACAGCAGCGAACGTTCACAGGATGGCGCATAGAAATCCGTTGCCTTGTAAAGCACATCCGCCGAGTCGGAAATCACGACAAAACCGTGAGCAAAGCCCTCCGGAACCCAGAGCATCCTCTTGTTTTCCGCCGAGATTTCCTCGGCAACCCATTGTCCAAATGTTGCAGAGCTACGGCGAATATCGACCGCAACATCCCAAATCGAACCTATAACCACGCGAACCAGTTTGCCCTGTGGCTGACCAAGTTGGTAGTGCAGTCCTCGCAGCACATTCCGCGCCGAACGCGAGTGATTATCCTGAACGAAGGTCCGTTTCAATCCAATCGCTTCAAAACTTTTCTGGTTGTAGCTCTCCAGAAAGAATCCACGCTCATCGCCAAAGATCTCCGGTTCAAGCACAACTACTTCCGGTATCTTCGTCTTCTTCGTCTTCATTTCGTCCTGATCCTATCTCACAGTTAGCAAATGTGGGTTATGCAAGAATTATGGGTGACATTTGCACAGTTAGCAAATGTGCTCTCACTGAAGCAGTGCGACAATATTCTCAACTACCTAAGGAGGCCATCTTGATCGTTCTCATCGTGCACATGACCGTCAAGCCAGGAACAGAACAGGAATGCATCAAAGAATTCAGCCAGATGATCAAACTCACCCACAAAGAGCCCGGCTGCGTGCAGTACATAGTCCAGCAGTCCACAGAGAATTCTCAGCACTTCTGCCTCTACGAACAGTACGTCGATCAGGCAGCCGTGGACGCTCACAGCACCGCGCCCTACTTCATCAGCTATCAGGCCAAGATGAAAGATCTGATGGTAAGCCGTACCCGCGAATTCTTCACGCTCATCAGCTAACCTGCATCACGCCTTCGTGAAAAACCCGGCCTCGCCGGGTTTTTCTTTGTCCCTCACCATGGAAGCAATCCACCGATAAGTAGTTTTGCCGCAAAGGAAAAGGTGCAAGGGCTCGCCCCTGCACCATTCTCTTCATAACGCCAAAAAACTATTTCGCCAGCTCGTATCCAGAGAAGAAGAAGCTCAGCTCAAATCGCGCCGTATCTTCCGCGTCCGATCCGTGTACCGCATTGCGCTCGATGCCCTCGGCGTACTTCTTGCGAATGGTGCCTTCAGCGGCGTTGGCCGGGTTAGTCGCACCCATCAGCTTGCGCCAATCGGCAATTGCGTTCGACTTCTCCAGCGCCAGCACAATCACCGGCCCTGAGGTCATAAACGCCGCTAGCGAATCGAAAAACGGTTTGCCTACGTGGACCGCATAAAATGCGGCTGCCTGCGCCTTCTTCAGGTGAAGCATCTTCAGTCCAATAATGCGGAATCCATTGTGCTCGATCATCGCAAGGATATCGCCCGCTGCGCCCTTGGCGACCGCGTCGGGCTTCACAATGGCAAGTGTGCGTTGCAAGGTTTCCATAATTAGTTCCTGACCTGTGTATTTACAGTGCGCGCGGCTGCCAACCGGCCAGCCGCGCGGCTCGTACAAGCTTATCAGTTTCGCCTTAGCTTTTCGCGCCCAGCGCTTCCAGCAGTGTCTCGCCCAGCAGCGCCGGGGTCTTCACAATGTGCACCCCAGCGGCCTTCAGAGCCTTGAACTTCTCTTCCGCCGTCCCTTTGCCTCCGCTGATGATCGCTCCGGCATGACCCATTCTGCGTCCCGGAGGCGCCGTCTGTCCGGCAATAAAGCTCACCACCGGCTTTTGCACGTGTGCCTTGATGAACTCTGCCGCCGTCTCCTCGGCCGAACCGCCGATCTCTCCAATCATGATGATCGCATCCGTCTCCGGGTCCGCATTGAACAGCCCCAGTACGTCCACAAAATTCGTGCCAATGATCGGGTCGCCGCCAATCCCGATTGCCGTCGACTGTCCCATTCCCAGCTGCGAGACCTGGTGAACCGCCTCGTACGTCAGCGTGCCCGAGCGCGAGACGATCCCGATTCTTCCCGGTTTATGAATGTTCGCCGGCATGATCCCGATCTTGCATTTACCCGGCGAGATAATGCCCGGGCAGTTCGGCCCAATCAGTCTTGAGCTGCGGCCTTCCATATAGCGCCACACGCTCACCATGTCGCGCGCCGGAATTCCCTCCGTGATGCAGACAATCAGCGGAATCTCGGCGTCCACCGCTTCCATAATCGCGTCGGCTGCAAATGGCGGAGGCACAAAGATCACCGTCGCCGTCGCTCCCGCCTCCTTCACTGCGTCTTCCACTGTGTTGAAGATCGGCCAGCCCTCGTGTGTTGTTCCGCCCTTGCCCGGCGTCACTCCGCCCACAACCTTGGTGCCATACGCGGCGCTCGCCTTGGCGTGGAACGTTCCTTCGCGGCCGGTCAGTCCCTGCACGATCAATCGTGTGTTCTGATCTACAAGTATGCTCATCGCTTATCTCCCCGCCGCCGCGGCTACAACCTTTTCCGCCGCATCTTTCATGGTTTGCGCCACAATAAAGTTCAGGCCGCTCTTCTTCAGAATCTCGCGCCCCTCTTCCACGTTCGTTCCTTCCAGACGCAGCACAATCGGCAGCTTGATATTCGTCCTCCGCGCTGCCTCCACCACTCCGTTGGCCAGCGTGTCCACCCGCAAAATGCCGCCAAAGATGTTGATCAGCACTGCCTTCACATTCTTGTCCGCCAGCAGAATCTCAAACGCATGCGTCACCTGATCGGCATTGGCGCCGCCGCCCACATCCAGAAAATTCGCCGGCTCGCCGCCCGCAAACTTAATGATGTCCATCGTCGCCATCGCCAGGCCGGCGCCGTTCACCATGCAGCCCACCGTGCCGTCCAGCTTGATGTAGTTCAGGTTGTACTTGCTGGCTTCCACCTCAAGCGGATCTTCTTCCGTGATGTCGCGCAGCTCTTTCTCGTCCGGATGCCGGTACAGTGCGTTGTCGTCGAAGTTCACTTTGGCGTCCAGTGCAAACACCCGCCCATCCGTCGTGGTGATAAACGGATTGATCTCAAACAGCGAAGCGTCCGTCTCTTCATAAGCTTTGTACAGCGCCAGCATGAACTTCACCGCCGGAGCAATGAACTCCGGCTTCAATCCCAGCTTGAAGGCAATCTTGCGCGCCTGGAAAGCCTGTAGCCCAAGCGCAGGATCGATATGCTCCTTGATGATCGCATTCGGGTCTTTGGCCGCAACTTCCTCGATCTCCATCCCGCCTGCTTTAGAGGCCATGAACACCGGACGCGAAACCACCCTGTCCAGCACAATTCCCAGATACATTTCGGTGGCAATCGGCAGCGTCTCTTCAATCAGCAACCGCCGCACATTCTTCCCCTCTGGACCTGTCTGGTGTGTCACCAGTTGCATTCCCAGAATCTTGCCTGCCAGTTCGCTGGCCTGCTCGTAGCTCTTTGCCAGCTTCACGCCGCCGCCCATCCCGCGGCCTCCGGCATGGATCTGCGCCTTCACAACTACTCCACTGGCTCCGGCGCTCAACAGATCCTTCGCTGCGCGCTCTGCCGCTTCGCGCGACTCAACCATCGTGCCGCGCGGCACCGCCACTCCATACTTCGCCAGAATGGCCTTCGCCTGGTACTCGTGAATTTTCATAGGTGATTTCTCAGTGCTGAATTTCTCAAAGCATCTGCCGCTGGACGCACCCCATCGCACATCCCTCGGCTTGCCCTCTTGCCTTTCCGAAGAATTGGCCGACGTTTCCCCTGGCCCCGGTCAGTCCGCAATTATATTAGCCGCCCATCCTTTCCACAAAGAGGATTCGCCACCCGCAAATCCAGATCTGAGACGCCATGAGGGGAAATCGAACTCCAATGAGGTTGCCCTCGCGGAGTTCGATTTCCCCTCACGATTCTTCCAATTACCGCAAACCCTGCTCAGAAGCTGCTGCGTACCTGTACGGTTATACCCAGCGAGCCTCCGCAATGGTTTGTTCGGCCTATTCGGGTGAAGCGATTAGTGACCCCAGTTGCCGCTCCATCCACCGCCCCAATTACCGCTGCGCCAGCCTCGGAATTGAGCGCCATCAACCACGCTGCCCTCGCGATACTCGAACATTTCTTCTTGTCCATTCGGACCACGTGCATAAATACGTAGCGTCTTCACCACGCCTCGGTCTGGGTCCACGCCAAAAACGCCGTTGGCTACGCGGAACGTCTGGCCTGCCCTTGCCAGTTCCTTGAGGCGGTCGGTCACGTCAACGTGTCTGCGCTCATGGCCATACTGTGCACTCAGAATCACATACCGGCCTTCGTCGCGATCCACTTCACGCAGATTGCTGCTGTCGCGATTTCCTCCCCCGGCCCAGTTACCGCTCCATCCACCGCCCCAATTACCGCTGCGCCAGCCTCGGAATTGAGCGCCATCAACCACGCTGCCCTCGCGATACTCGAACATTTCTTCTTGTCCATTCGGACCACGTGCATAAATACGTAGCGTCTTCACCACGCCTCGGTCTGGGTCCACGCCAAAAACGCCGTTGGCTACGCGGAACGTCTGGCCTGCCCTTGCCAGTTCCTTGAGGCGGTCGGTCACGTCAACGTGTCTGCGCTCATGGCCATACTGCGCACTTAGAATCACGTACTGGCCGGCGTCGCGGCTATTTGGGCCCTGTGCCGCGAGTTGTCCCGGCAGAAAGGAAAGGACCAGCATCAAGAACATTGTGAAACGGATCTGAAACATTAGCTCTCCAGGTAGTAAGGTGTGTTGGTTCGGCATCAATAGATGGCTCGTCCAATGTACTCATGCCTGAGCGCGCCATCAAGGGCGATATTGATCAAGAGTCCAACGCACCATCGGCCACGTCAGCCAATGTCCCACATTCAGTGGTGATGCTTGCCGCCTCCGTGACCGCCAGAGTGACCTCCGCCGCCGTGCGGGTGCCCACCACCGCCGAAATGCTTCCCCCCGCCGTAGGAACTCTTTGGCGCCTTCCCGCCACCTCCCGTGCGGAAGCCGCCTGATCCCCGGCTGCTAACGCTGTCGGCGTGCCTGCTGCCAAACAGATGGAAGCCACCCGAGTGCGGTGTCTTTTCGGCGGAGGGTGCAAAGTCCCTGCTCGCGAAAGCCGAGGAAGATCGCGCGCCGAATTCGCCGCGCTGAAAACCTGAGCTCGGTGCGCGATAGGCATACGTCGACCGGCCGCCCGCTTCGCTGCGGTAGCCTTCCCCCGCTCCCCGGTTCAAACTGGACCCGTAACTACGGCGGTCGAACTGCTGCCTGCTTTCTGGCGTCTGCACATGGTTGTAGGCCTGTCGTGGCCCCTGCTCGTAGCCGCCTCTAACAGCCTGGAGGCTGCGGTTGGAGTCTCCTCGCCAGCTCCCGGCATTTCTATCCGGTGGACGGCCAAATCCCTGTCCGCGGTTCCCGTTGTATCCGCTGCCCAACTGGCCATAACCTCCCGGCGTGCGCGCGTAGCCGTGCCTCGCAGACACTTCCCGTGCCGAGTAGGCATGCAGCCCATTGTGCCGGAATCCCCAATCAGCCACGGTGTTACTGTGCGAATAGTAGTCCGATTGGTGGAAGAGCACGGACTGGGCTAACCAGTTCAAACCCCACGCCAGCCAGCCCCAGGGCGAGTGGCTGAACGCACTCATCGCAATCCCGAGGCCATAGTTTATCGGCGACGAGCCAAGAAATGATCCCACCGCGCCAAGCAGCGAAAACCCAGGGTAGGGCGAAACCTGCTCTCCGTAGACCGTCCACGGGTTATACGTCGGCACGTACACAACTTGCGGATTCACCGGCATCAGTTGGACGTAACCTTGATCATTCTGCACCGCTTCTTGAGGCGTACTCTGCAGGTTTCCGGCTGCCTGCGCGCGCATGCGCATCACCTGAACTGCCTCAAGTACGTCCTGCGGCTGGTTGTAGTAAGCATTGCCCAACTCGGTGGTCCATCGCAGATTGCGGACCATCTCCGCCAGCACCTGGGGAAACGCCGTCAACGCTTTTACGCTCGGGTCCCAGTTCTGCACGTCGGCGTTGGCCGCAATCTGGTCCGCGGAGGCATAGCCTTGCGCCCGCCGCCAGTGATCGGCATCCGCAACCTGGCCGGGGTAGGTCGATGCAGCCAACACTTGCGCCACCAGCCCATCCGGATAAAGCGCGATTGGGGCCACGAGTTGTTCCAGCTGTACTGCATTGAGCGGCTGCCCCTGAGCAGATGCCTGACCATAACTCTGCTGCGGGTACGCCAGACCAGAATCCGGATAAGGCTGCTGTCCGTACTCTGCTTGCTGATTTGGCGCGTACTGTCCGTTGTATCGATCGCCCTGCGACCATCCCTGATCGCCCTGCAACGTTTGCTGCGCAAAAACTCGTCCTGGTTCCAGCAGAATGAACAGGACAGCCACAGCCAACACAAGCAGAGCTGGGAGCCGACTTCCCGCGTTTGTCGCGATGCGCATGGTGGCCGCAGCACAGCGCGATACATTAAGCGACAGACGAGAAAACCTGGCAGCGTGCCGTGCGTACCAGTACATTTGGGGTTTCATATTCCTTTTTGTGTCAGACCAGAAAACGTTCTGACCGCTCTCTTCGACCTGAACCCGGACATCCGCTGTTAGTTGCGGAGGAAATAAACTCGCCGCTTTGCAACTAATTCCGGTGAATGCGATGGCCACAGTGGCCCTGGCAACTTGCTTGACACAGGATTACCTCTCGGAGTATTAATCCTGCGAACGGGTGAAGGAGTTCGCCCTTAACCGCTGTCCCTCCAATAGCCGGGACAGATGATGACTCCTGACAAGGGTTCTTGTCGCGGAGTCATGTCCCCGGCAATGACCCATCAAAATCCGAAGGAGTCTCGTTCTATGGAGAACGTCTGGGTACTGGCTCTCTGGATGGGTCTGGATCTGATAGCCGCCTTGGATGGTCATGAAGTGAGGCAGAAAGAACCATGAAGATTATTATCATCTCCGATTTGCACAGTAACTTCGACGCACTGGCGGCTCTGCCCGAACTTGGCGATGAGCTTTGGGTGCTTGGGGACTTGGTCAATTACGGTCCAATGCCGGCAGAGGTAGTTAGTTTCATTCGGGCCCATAGCGAAACGATCATTCGCGGCAATCACGATCACGCCGTTGGGTTCGACGTCGCCCCGCGCTGCACTCCCCGATACACGGAGATGGCAGACACAACCATGCAGTATTCCAAGGCGAACCTTGATAGCGATGCCAAAGCCTTCTTACGCGGCTTGCCTCTGGCCAGCGTACTCGAGCGCGAGAATCATCGCTTCTACCTATGCCACGCAATTCCTTCCAATCCGCTCTATGGATACTGCCCTGAAGATTCCGATCTGTGGGTGAAGGAACTCGAACAGGTCGATGCCGACTTCCTGCTGGTTGGGCATACTCATACGCCTTTTGTCCGGAAGATCGGAAGTAAAACGATCGTGAACCCAGGAAGCCTCGGCCAACCCAAGACTGGCAAGCCGGACGCGTGCTATGCCGTATGGGAAAACGGAAAGTTTCAACTGAAGCAGTTTGCCTACCCGGTTGAACGGGCGGTGCAGCGTATTGTGCATCTGCCAGTGCCCGTCGAAATCCAACAAGATCTTGCAACGGTGTTGCGTACTGGTTCCGTGTAATCGCGAAAGAAACGCACCATGAGTGCAGACCCCAAAATTCGCGCAATCTCTTCGCTAAGCGATTCGCAGCAACGAAATCTGCGAAACGCCTGTAAGCACATGGACGGCTTATTAAAGGAGATCGAGGCGGCGCTGGACCCCACCCACACCAACTCAGCGTTTCCAAAGTACATCAACGACATCACACCGGTTCAGCGGAAAACCATCGAAGAATACCTCGCTCGTTTCCGGACGCAACTCCTCCGCATCTTGGCAGGTCAGGCAATTCAGGTGGAGGAGCCACGGATCAAAGCTTCGCACGCGGTCCACACATCGCTTACCTTCATCGAGATCGCGATTGAAGAGCTCAGCCCCAGCAGGATGCGCGGATATGGCCCTGTCTCTGAGGCCGGGGCCGCCGATCTGAACAAAGTCATGCAGGATCTCCAATCGATTGTGAAGGGGTTGCATAACTATGTATTGCAGAGTAATCTGCCATCCCAATCTCAGCCAGCTAACGATTCGGCGGCTGTGCGGATCAGCACAACGCCCAGGCGTCGTGATCGGAGGTAGGGGATGGCGCGGCGCAGCGCGGAGTTACAAAATTAGGAGGATCACTTGCTTACAACAGGACCAGCAAAGAAGGTTTCGGTCTATGTAATGGAGGGTGAGCAATACCACGGAGCCCCTGTGTACTCGGCCATTCTGGAGTTTCTATTTTACAGGGGAATTTCTAACGCGACTGTAACCCGCGGCATCGCCGGTTTCGGCGCTGACCATAAGCTTTATACAAGCAGGCTGGTGGATCTTGCGGAGAGGATGCCTATAAAAGTCGAGTTCGTTGAGCACGACGACAAAGTGGATGAAGTCCTGCCGAAGCTCGCAGACATGATAGGCAGCGGCTTCTTTGAGATCAAAGACACGCAGATAGTGACGCCCAAAACCGTAAAGCGTCCTCATGTCGTCGAGCCGCCCGCAATCAAGCGCGAAGGCAAGGCTAAGATGATGCGCATCCTGATTGGCGAACACGACAAGTGGAACGGAAAGCCATTGCACGAGGCCCTGGTCGAAAGTTTGCGTGCCAACGACATTGCAGGAGTGACGGTCTATCGCGGCATTCTCGGCTACGGAGCCAATCGCCGGATGCATAAGGAGAACGCTTTGAGTTTCTCTCACGATGCGCCGATCCTTCTCTCTGTCGTGGACACCGAAGAAAAGCTTCGAGCCTATTTCCCTGTGCTTGACCAAATGATCCAGCAGGGATTGGTAGCTATGTCAGATGTTGACATCATCAAGTACACACACGATTTGGTCACGGCCGGAAGCCGCAGCGAGGGAAGCAAATGAAACTTCAAGGCCAGGCAAAGATGCTTCGTATCCATTTTGGCGAAGACGACAAATGGCACGACCGTCCTTTGTATGAGGCGATCGTTGAGAAATGCCGTGAACTCGACATGGCCGGAGCCACAGTCTATCGCGGGATCGAAGGATATGGCGCGAGCACCCTCATTCACCGCCCGCATCCATTCCGCTTTTCCTCGGACTCTCCTATCCAGATCCAGGTGATAGACACCGAAGAAAAGATTCAGAAGCTGATACCGGTATTGGACACCATGGTCTCCGAAGGACTGATTGTCATGTCGGAGGTGGAAGTTATTAAGTACACGCATCAGGACGGCAGAAGCGAGAAGTAAACAGCGAGGCATCAGTGGAGATCTTCAGCAGGACGGAGGAGTTGGAAGCCTTACGGAAGCGCCTGGCGAGCAGGAAGTCCACGCTCTTCTATGGTCCGTCCGGCGTAGGTAAATCGCTCCTGCTGGCGCAAGTGATGCCTGAATTTAGTCATGTTCTTTATTGTTCCGTTACTTCCAGTCCTCAGTCGGTCTTTCGCTCTCTCGCCGAGTTACTAGCCGCAAGGCACGACAGCACGCTCCTCCATTTCAGCAAAGGGCACGCCGATATTCTTCACCGCAAATCCTTCATTTCCTTAAAGGGGATCGTCATGGAGGCGTTGCGCGCAGCCAACTATCTTGTTGTGCTCGACCACTTGAATCGGCCATCTTCAGCATTGGCCGCGGTGGTGAACGAGCTCATGCTCTCATGTTTTACGCCGGTCTTGGCCGTCGCTCGCTCCGCGCACATGGAGGATGCTGGTTACGTACTCCCGCTGCTTCCGGACCGCAGCGAACGGCTTGCCATCAAGAATTTCGACGTCGAGACGGCCAAGTCTTTCGCGCTCGAAATTGCTGCACACCAGCAGTTATCGGCAACTAACCTGCAGAGCGTTCTCGACAGCGTGGTCAAGTCAAGCGAGGGGAATCCTGGAGCAATCCTTCGCATGATAGCCATGGCCAGTCAGTCGAAATATCGCAGCGCCGGCCACATCAAGTGGTCGCCCCTCTACATCGATTTCCTGATGCAATCGGCGGCTGCAAACGCGGTGTGAATTGTTTGTGCTGAATTGAGTGGTGCTGAATTGAGTAGTGCTGAATTTAGTAGTGGAAGCCGCATATGTCGGACGGACCACAACTCGGGCTAATGCATGTCGATGCAGCAAGCCGCTTACTGGAACTCGCCGCATTGGCAGTGGACCTTGGTAGCGACCATGTGGCCACCGAGGCCTCCGACTTGGCCGCACGGCTTGCGGAAGGCCGCTTCTATGTAGCGTGTGTTGGCCAGTTCAAGCGCGGCAAGTCCACGCTGATCGGCGCCCTCATTGGCGAGCCCCTTCTTCCAACAGGCTTTGTGCCCGTCACCGCCGTACCGACGGTCATTCGCTTCGGACGCGTCAAAAGCGCACGGATTCGCCTTACCGGAGGCGCATGGAAACAGATCGCTCTCCCCGAGTTAGAGCAGTACGTCTCTGAGGAGCACAACCAGGAGAACGTCAAGGGCATCGCCGGTGCTGAGGTCTTTGTGCCTAGCCCACTTCTGGCAAGCGGCATGTGTTTTGTGGATACCCCCGGACTCGGATCGGTCTTTTCCGGCAACACTGCAACCACACAGGCCTTCATTCCACACATTGATGCTGCTCTCGTAGTCACGGGCTCTGACCCTCCGCTGGCTGGCGAAGAACTGGCGCTCGTGGAATCCGTGGCAAAGCATGTCAGCCATCTCATCGTCGTTCTCAATAAAGCAGACAAGGCGACGGAAGCTGAGAGAGCTTCGGCCATCGCCTTCACCCAACGCTTGTTGCAGAAGCGGCTGCAACGGCCTCCCGAACTCGTCTTCGAGGTCAGCGCCGCCGAGCGGCTGCAGAATCGCGGTCCCATGCGCGATTGGGCAAAGCTCGTCCATACCCTCGAACATCTCGTTCAGGACTCCGGGCGCGAACTCATTCAGACCGCTGGTGAGCGCGGCATCCAGCGCCTCAGCGACGAGTTGCTAGCCATCGTGGATGAGGATCGCGACGCGCTGCTTCGCCCTGTCGAAGAGTCCGAGCAGCGCATCGCGACCATGAAACGAACCATCCTGGAAGCCGAGCGGTCCATGCGAGAACTCGGATACCTGCTCATGGCAGAACAACATCGCCTCTCCGACTTCTTTCTGGATCGCCGCAAGTCATTTCTCTCGGCGGTTACGCCTAAGGTCACTGCTGAATTTGAAGCTTTTCTGCGCTCTGCTTCACGCACTCTCGGCTCCTCACACCGCCGCCTTGCCACGCGCCAGGCACAAGAAATCGCACGCCGGGAGATAGTTCCCTGGCTGCGGGCCGAGCAGGAAGAGGGCGAGAGGCAATACCGCGCCGTTGAACGCCGCTTTGCAAAGATGGGCAACGACTTCCTGGTCAAGCTCTCGCAAGCCGGGGTTCCAGAACTTGGGCGCATGATTCACGCGCTCGATCCCGAAGCGGGGTTTCGAGTGCGCTCCGAATTTCGTTTCCGGGAGTTCAGCGAGATCGCACAGCCGTCCTCGCCGCTGCGGCGACTCGCCGATGTGTGTCTTGGATTCATAGGCCTTCGCCGGGTGATTGACAAAGATGCACGGTGGTTTCTCGGTTGGCTCTTCGAAGTCAACAGTTCGCGAGTCCAGAACGACGTCCTCAACCGGATTGAAGAAAGCCGCAATCGCCTTGAAGCCGAGATACGTAAGTTGCTCCACGAGGTGAGCCGCATCGCCGAACAAGCATTGGCCTACGCCCGGAAATCCCAGCAGGAGGGCGTGCCTGCGGTTCAATCCGCGCTACGTAGGCTCGATGGATTGGAGAGCGACCTCAAAGCAGCCCAAGTCTTCTGGCCTGAAACCAGGATATCCCCCGAACCAATGAAGCAGAAATCTTGCGGCGAGCCGTAAAATTCAAATTCCGCGCAACCATTGCCCACCCAGTACCCCATCGATTTCCAACGATTACCTATTTCGCCAATGCTCGCCCGAATTTTGCACCACACTCGATGCAACCGTACAAACCTCACGCTCTCTCAATCGTCCCCAAACCAGCGCGATTCGCATCGAGAATGCCCCTTTTTCGCCTCAAAATCGCCTTGTTCCGCAGCGTGTCAAGTAAAATTTCTTACAATTTCCGTCTAATCATCTGATTCTAAATGACATACAGTTATCCATAAAGTGATGGGATCGCCATCTGATTTTGCTATCCTGAAATTAGGAGGAACGGTTAGAGGGTCTTAACTCTTCTGTTTTCAAATTTTTAGCAGGAAATATAGGAGGGGGTAGGTGCACGCAATAACAAGCTATTCGAGAATCGCCCAAACGTAACAAAACCCGCCAATTTGACGGGTTTTGCTAAGTAGGGAACTTGATAGGATGAATTCCACAACTCGATAAGATTCGAACCGCTTACAGGTCTTCCGCTTCCTTCAGAGAACGTACCAGCACTGCCAGAACTTCCTTGCAATTCGCGCCGTCTTTCAGCGCTTTTTCGGCCGGTTTGAAGATGTGATCGACTTCTGGTCGCATGGATTCGCGGATCTTATCGCATTCTGCTTCCCAGGTCTTGTTGTGGAGCACGCGCAGGAACGTGTGCGCTGCACGGGAGTTGAGGTGCTGCTCCTTGCAGAACTTCACGAACTCAACACAAGCTCCTCTTTGCGTCTCGAAGACAGGCAAATTCTGCCCGTCCAGAACCGCAACTGGCGTTTCGTCGAGAGTCTTGGTCGTCATAGCGACTCCAACATACCCATCTTTTGCTCCGCTCGATGTGATAACACTCACAGGTTTTCGTGATTCTCGGCTCGATCACCCTGTTTCTCCCGCGGAATTTCCAGTTCTGGCCTCAGGCTGATATCCTTTCAGTACGGATTCATTCTTTAGTTTTCAGTGGGGAGCAAAAACATAGATGGCAAATAGCCTCGAAGGGCGCGTGGCCGTAATCTTTGGCCTGGCCAACAAGCGCAGCATCGCCTGGGCTATCGCTCAGAAGCTGCACGCCGAAGGCGCGCAGATCGCAATCACCTATCAGAACGAACGCCTGCGCCTGGAAGCCCAGGAGATCATCGACAGCCTGCCTGGCGCGCAGGGATTTCAGTGCGACGTCACCAACGATGAGGAGATCACCGAGGTCTTCCAGCAGATCGGAAAGCGTTACAACGGAAAGATCCACGTGCTCGTGCACTCCGTCGCCTTCGCTCCCGCCGACGACCTCAAGAACGACTTTCTGCTCACCAGTCGCGAGGGCTTCCGCATCGCCCATGACATCAGCGTCTATTCGCTGATCGCGCTGGCCCGCGGCGCTGAGCCGTTGATGACCGAAGGCGGCAGCATCGTCACCTTGAGCTACCTCGGAGCCGAAAAAGTAATGCAGGGCTACAACGTGATGGGCGTTGCCAAAGCTGCACTGGAAGCCACCGTCCGCTATCTTTCAGCGTCGCTCGGCCCCAAGGCGATTCGCGTCAACGCCATCTCCGCCGGCCCCATTCGCACCCTCGCCGCGCGCGGCATCGGCAGCCTCGGAGAGTTTCTTAAGGTAGTCGAGGCTCGCTCGCCGCTTAAGCGCAACGTCGATGTCGACGAGGTCGGCTCCGCCGCCGCGTTCCTGGCCTCCGACGCAGCCTCAGGCATCACCGGCGAGGTGATCCACGTGGATTGCGGATATAACGTGATGGGATATTAGAACTTCGCCGCGCTCGCATCCGCCATCAATGGCAGAAGGGCGCGGCGAAGTTGTTTCGATACGTGGAGATTGGCTCGCTTCACGCCCCGATCGTCAAACGCACCTTGCGTTCGTCGTGGCCAACCCGGCTGATGACAATCTCGGCATCCTTCTGCTGCAGAATCCTGGGAAACTTCTCGCCCCACTCGATCAGCAGCACATTGCGCTCTTCCAGCATCAGGTCTTCCAACCCCAGTGAATCCAGTTCGCCCGGCTTTTCCAGCCGATACAGGTCGATGTGGAAGACATCCTTTTCCGGCCCGTGATATTCGTGAATAAGGGTGAACGTCGGACTGGTAACATCGTCGGCCTCGGCGGCGCCAAAACCCTCGGCAATTCCCTTCACCAGTGTCGTCTTTCCCGCCCCAAGGTCTCCTCGCAGCAACACCACGCGAGCTTTCTGCAGTTGCGCTGCCAGTTGTCGTCCAAGCTCCACTGTGTCCTGTGCGGAGTGCGATGTGAAATCCCGCGTCATGGCCCGAATCATAGCATCGCAAGCGTCGATTCGAGCGCAGAATACGTCAGCGGAGGCGAATGTTTTTGCCGCGAGCCCACTGCCGCATCTCAGCAAAAGCCGCCGGCAGATATCGCAGCAGGTCAGTAGCGATCAGGGACTCCTCTCCCGTCTGCTCGCTGGCAACGTCACCCGCCAGCCCATGCAAAAACACGGCAGCCCGCACCGCTTCCTCCAGATGACGCGGAAACTGGGCCACTGCGCCCGCAATCATTCCCGTCAGAACGTCGCCGGTACCACCGGTTGCCATCCCCGGATTTCCAGTCGCCACCACCCAGACCTCGCCATTAGGATAGGCAATCACCGTCCGGAAGCCCTTCAGCACTACTGTGCAGTGGTGCCGGCGGGCAAAGCCGCGTCCGGCCGCAACCCGGTTTGCCTGGATCTCCGCGACACTCTGCCCGGTCAACCGCGCCATCTCGCCAGGATGCGGAGTCAGTATCAACGCACGCGCACCATGCAACAGCTCCGGCGACCCGGCAAAGGCGTTCAGTCCATCCGCATCCAGCACCACCGGGCAATGCGCGCCCTTCACCACGCGGTGCACGAACTCCGCCACCCCTGGCCGTTGCGACAGACCCGGCCCAATAGCCAGCACATCCCGCGATTTTGACAGCTCCAGCAGGCGGACAGCATCGGCTGCGGTCACACCGTGCGAACCCGAATCGCCCAGCGGCTCAGTCATCAACTCCGGCGCAAACCCCGCCACCACCGGTAGCACGGCACCCGGGGTAGCCACCGTCACAAGCCCTGCTCCCATCCGCAGCACTGCCATCCCGCACATGGCAACAGCCCCACTCTTGCCCAGCGAACCTCCGGCAACCAGAACGTGTCCAAATCGGCCCTTGTTACTATCCAATGCACGCGGCGCGAATAACTGGGAAACGTCATTCGGAGTCACTGCATAGAGATTC
This sequence comes from uncultured Acidobacteriaceae bacterium, assembly GCA_964559875.1. Classification (GTDB taxonomy): domain Bacteria; phylum Acidobacteriota; class Terriglobia; order Terriglobales; family Acidobacteriaceae; genus TOLSYN. The sequence continues at coordinate 25,414 of CAZLJQ010000007.1, read as the reverse complement.
TGTGCGGAGATCACCGCAGTATCCGGGGTGCCTATGGGGGCGACGACGATCCGTCCGCGCGTCAGCGGCGCGAACATGTGCGCAAGTTTGGGCGCAGTAAAGGTAATTGCAGCACTGGAGCGGCACACTGAGACACCAGGCTCAGAGGCGCTGGAGGTAACATCTGCATCTGCGCCCGATGGGAGATCGACCGAGAGCACCGGTGCCAAGGCCGCATTGATCGCCGCAATTGCAGCATCGGCTAATTCTTGCGTGCGCGATTTATCCTCACGCTGCTTATACCCGGTGCCAAAGATCGCATCGATGATAAGGTCTGCACCAGCTAGACTACGCGCATGTTCCCGTGAAACTTGCGCCGCACTGGTTAACACCGCCGGACGGAATGGAAGGCGCGCCAGCATACTTGCTGCATCTGCCTTCAGTTCCTCCGCAGAACCAAGCAGCAGAACCTCAACCACTTTGCCGACAGCGTGTAGGCGCCGGGCGGCAACCAGCCCGTCTCCGCCATTGTTGCCTTTGCCGCAGACCACTGTGATCCGGTTTGCGGAAGGCCAGTGCTCGCGTGCAAGATCGGCCACCGCACTGCCCGCGTTTTCCATCAACGTTAGCGAATCAACACCATGGTGCTGACTGGTAGCGCGATCAATGGCAGACATTTCTGCAGCTGTGGTGATTTTCATTTTCTTGCTCCGGCCAGAAATTCCAATTCCCGCAACCGCGAAGGATCTCCCATCACAATGAGATGATCGCCTGTGCAGAGAAGAGCATCTGGTGCCGGGCTATACTTCATTTCCTCGCCCTCACGCTTGATCGCCAGAACGGTAATTCCGAGATCCTGCCGAATTCCGGAGGAACGCAAACTCTGTCCTACGTAGACCGAGGACGGATCGATCGTCAATTCTTCCAGCTCTAATCCCAGCTCGGAGCTGCGCTGCAGAGCCACTTCCAGGAAGTTGATTACGTGCGGACGGAGAAAAGCTTCCGCAATCCTGAAGCCCGCAAAAGTGTATGGTGAGACCACCTGGTCAGCACCAGCGGTTCGCATGTGTTTCTCGGCTCCCTCTTCACTGGCGCGCGCAATAATCTTGAGCGTCGGATTCAAGCCGCGCGCAGTCAACACAACGTAGGTGTTTGTCGCGTCCGTGGTGGTGGCAGCGACTAGGCCCGCAGCCTCGCCAATACGCGCTGCGAGCAGTTGCGCTTCCAAGGTCGCATCCGCGTGGACAACCAGCCAATTTGTCTCCGCGCGAATCCGTTGCGCCTTCTCCTCGTTGCTTTCAAGAACGATGAACGGCGCAGGCTTGCTCTCCAGCTGGCGGGCTACGGCGCGGCCCACGCGTCCGGCACCGCAGATGATGTAGTGCCCCTTCAATCGACTGATCTCTCGTTCCATTTTTCGCCTGCCAAACAGATTATTGAACTCAAATTCCAGCAGCGTCTGCCCCAACGCTCCGAGGATCAGAAATACCAGTCCAACTCCGGCTAGAATGATACCCACATTGAAGTATCGTCCTGCCTGAGAAAGTGGATGTATCTCCCCATAGCCAATCGTGGTGAGAGTAGTAAGCACCATGTAGAAGCCGTCAAACCAGCTCCAATGCTCCATGAAGTGAAACCCTGCCGTGCCGATAATGGCTACGCACAGTAAAGCTGCCGATAAGACCCTTACGTTTCGTAATGCTCGCATAGTTGCTCTGGCGGGATTGTACTCCGGGCATGGCGGATACGCGCAAGCGCGATACCCGAACTGCAGTTGAGACACTCGTGCAACAAAAAGCGCTCCTCGATGAAGAGCGCTCCCAATTTCTGACGGTCCAGCTTAATCCAGAGACACCACGGACTTGGCGTGGGCCGCTTGTACCTTGCTGTGGTGGCGGCTATAGCTGAAGTAAATCACCATCCCGATCACCAGCCACACCACCATTCGCATCCAGGTCTCCCATGGCAGGAAAACCATCAAAAGCAATGAAACCAGCATGCCCATGATGGGAACAAAAGGAACCAGTGGAGTCTTGAACGGGCGATGCATCTCCGGCTTCCGGACGCGCAGTATCCAGATACCCCCACAAACGATCACGAAAGCCAGCAAGGTTCCAATGGAGACCAGTTCACCCAGTATCCCAATGGGAACCAGCGCGGCAAACAAAGCTACAAACACGCCCACGACAATCGAAGACTTCCATGGCGTACGGAACTTGGGATGAATCTCTCCAGCCCACTTCCAGAGAAGCCCGTCATGCGCCATCGAGTAGAAGACTCTCGATTGTCCGAGCAGCATCACCAGCAAGACCGTGCTAAGACCGGCCAGTGCTCCCGCATTCACAACGTAACTGCCCCAGCGCACGCCCGTCTCGCGAATTGCCAACGAGACCGGGGCGCCCACATTCAGGCGAGTGTAATGCACGGTTCCGGTCAGAAGGAAAGAAACAAGAATATACAGAACGGTGCAGACCACCAGCGAGCCGAGAATACCAATAGGCATATCGCGCTGCGGGTTTCTGGCCTCCTGCGCAGCCGTAGAGACAGCGTCAAATCCTATGTACGCGAAGAAGACAACACCGGCGGCTCGAATCACACCGCTCCAGCCGTAAGAGCGCGGCACGAAAGGTGTCAGGTTGGCGATGGTCTGTGCCTGATGATGGAAGGCATATGTAGCGGCCACGGCGATAAAAGTCAGGACCGCAAACAGCTTTATGAAAACGATTCCAGCGTTCAGCGTCGCTGACTCCTTGATGCCAATTACAAGAATCGTGGTGACAACGACAATCGCAAGAAAGGCAAGCAGATTGAAATGCGCCGTCGCATGAGGCAGCGCAGCAAGATCAATGCCTTTGTCTGCCAGAGTCGTGACCGGTACCCAGCGCCTGCCAATGTATACCCAGACTGAACCCGGCGTATCGCATATCTGCGGAGGGATATTGATGCCGTAATCCTGCAGGAAGGCGATCAGCGTACTACTCCAACCGGAGGCTACAGCAGCCGCGCCAAAGGCATACTCAAGAATCAGGTCCCAGCCGATGACCCATGCAAAGATCTCGCCCAGGGTGGCGTAACAATAGGTGTACGCCGAGCCGGCAATCGGAATCAGCGAGGCAAACTCCGCATAGCACAGGCCCGCGAAGGCGCAGGCGACGCCTGCCAGAACATAGGAGATGACGATTGCCGGCCCGGCATAGCGCGCCGCGGCAGAGCCCGTGAGCACAAAAATTCCAGCGCCAATAATTGCGCCAACGCCCAACATAATGAGATGGACTGGACCAAGCACCCGCTTAAGACTGTGCTCGCCGATCTCACCGGCCTCGGACAAGAGCATGTCCAGGGGTTTTGTTAACAGCAGATTCGCCATTCCTGATCTGTTCTCCCGTTGAAAAATGCGGAATTACGATTGGGTGGGAGCCGCGCTTGCCGGAGTTTGCACTCCTTTACGCGACCACACGAAGTACACCGGGATGCCAAGCAGCACGATCACCAAGCCTGGCCAAGTATACTGAGGTTTGTAAAACAATAAGACCACATCAATGAATAATGCCATAGCAATATAGATGATGGGCAGCCACGGATAACCTATTGCAAGATAGGGGCGCGGCGCATCTGGACGCGTGCGGCGCAGCACTAACAGTCCTATCAGGGTAAGAACGTAGAATAGCAACACCGCGAAAATTGTGTAATCCAACAACTGGCCGTAGCTTCCGCTGAGGCAAAGCACGCTGGCCCAGAGTGCCTGCACCATGAGAGATAGGTGCGGAGTTCTGAAGCGTCGATGCAAGCGGCCTACCAAACGGAAGAAAAGTCCGTCTCTAGCCATGGCGTAATATACGCGCGAGCCAGCCAGAATCAGTCCGTTATTGCAGCCAAACGTGGAGACCAGGATGGCCAACGCCATTAGCTTGGCGCCGCCTTTTCCCATAATCTGCTGCATCACAGCGGTGGCCACACGGTCCTCGGAAGCATACTGAATGCCGCGCCCTACGCTGGTCATGGAGTACGGTTCTCCCCAGAGCGGAAGCACCAGCAGATAAATGAAATTCACGGCAATGTAGATGAGAATGACCGAGCCGGTTCCGATCGCTAGTGATAGCGGCAGGTTGCGCTGCGGGTTGCGAACCTCGGCGGCGGTAAAGGTAACATTGTTCCACGCGTCGGCTGAAAACAGCGATCCAACCTGGGCCACAGCGATAACGGTAATTGTGGAGACCAGGGCTGTCGCTCCGCTTACTCCGACAGGAATTTTGTGTAGCGCACCCAACCCCGCATGGAGCCAGAAGTTCGCACCGAAATTCGCGCTGAGCGCCTCCGGCGTGCTTCCAGCCCAGGCGCCGAGCAGAATGAGTCCTAACAGCCCTGCAACTTTGGCGGTCGTGAACATCACCTGCACGATCGCTCCCGTCTTTACGCCAAAGACGTTGATCGCAGACAGCAATACGATCATGGCGATGGCAACCAGGTTCTGGGTGTTGAGCCCTACCTCCATGTTCCCCAAAACTATGGGCCCCAGAGTAAGCGCCGGGACCTTCCAGATGTGAACAATCCAGTTGGAAGAGGAGACAGATGGCAGGAAGACTCCAAGAAACTTGCCGAACGCTACAGCCACAGCGGCTATCGTGCCGCACTGAATCACCAGAAAGAGCGTCCAGCCATAGAGGAATCCCCACAAAGGCCCCAGTGCCTCTCGCAGGTACACATACTGGCCGCCAGCCTTGGGCATCATCGCGGCCAGTTCACCGTAGGACAGAGCTGCCACCACGGTCATGAATCCGGTTACAAGCCACGCTGCAATCAGCAGCACAGGTGAGTCAACCACCCGCGCAATATCCGCAGCCACGATGAAGACACCCGACCCGATCATCGAGCCCATCACCAGCGTTGTCGCGCTGGTAATCCCCAGGCCCTTTACAAACTCCTGATCCGTTCCGGTATGAACTTCCTTAATGGGCTGACTCACAGCTCTCCTAGGGCATAGAAGTGTTTTTGATAGGCAATCGATGCTGCAACTCGTCCCAACTGTTGAAGTCGTGCACTCACCCATTCAGAAGGGGTGAACAGAACTCTACATCATCAGGCGAAAAAATTCCCTAGCCGACTCCCGTGGTGAAATGGAAAGGTCGCCGATCACAGCCACCGAGTCAGCCCCAGCGCGTAGAACAGCCCCAGCGTTGGCCCGCGTGATTCCTCCAATCGCCACCAGTGGAAGCGTCCGGCCACAACCATCCAGCAATCGCCGAATCTCGCTGACACCAGCCACGCCAATTTCTGGATCAGCATTCTGCTTGCTTACGGTAGAAAAAACAGGGCCGATTGCCACGTAATCTACAGGTTTTGTAAGCGCTTCCGTCATCTGGCGGGCGTCGTGTGTGGAGAGACCGACGATTCCTGAGACGCCTAATACGCAGCGGGCGCCTTCGGGCGAGAGATCCTCTTGTCCTACGTGCACCCCGTCGAATCCTGCCGCCACACAAAGGTCGGCTCGATCATTCATGATCAGCGTGATCCCCGGGAGCAACCGCCGCAACTCGCGCGCATGCACAAGAGCCTCACGCACATTCAAATGCTTGGCGCGATATTGCATCAAGGAGCAGCCCCCCTCGGCCAAAGCAAGTGCGTGAGTACAGACCGCCTGCAGCAATGCTCCAGCTTCTGCGCTGGTGCTCAGGTTGTCTGCGTCGAGGATTGGATAAAGCAGTGGAATCTTCATGGACCACCAGTTCCGAGATGTTTGTTGCGGAAGAGCGGAGCGGTGGCCGCTCTTTTTTTCCCGCACTATTTTTTCGGCATAAAGCGTTCCATGAACTTCGTGTCGAAATTTCCTGCCACAAAGTCTGGGTCCGCCAGAATGCGCTTATGCAGAGGAATCGAAGTGTGGATGCCCTCGACAATAAACATGTCCAGGGCGCGCCGCATTCGGGCCAGCGACTCCGCCCGATCTTTTCCGCGAACAATCAGCTTAGCAATCAGCGAATCGTAATACGGAGAAACCACGCCTTCCTGATACTGCGCAGTATCCACCCGGACGCCGACTCCACCGGGCGCGTTGAAAACCGTGATCTTGCCGGCAGAGGGAGTGAACTTTTCCGGATGTTCCGCATTGATACGGCACTCCATGGAGTGACCTCGCGGAACGATTGGCTGCAAGATGATGTCGGTGAGCTTCGCCCCTCCGGCAATCAAAATCTGGCTCTTTACCAAGTCGATGTCGGTGACGAACTCCGTGACGGGATGCTCCACCTGGATACGGGTGTTCATCTCGATGAAGTGAAGGCTGCCATCCTCATCCATGAGGAATTCGACGGTTCCGGCACTGACGTAGCCGATCTCCTTCATCGTCTTTTCCAGGATGCCATTGATCTTCTTACGCAGTTCCGGAGATACCGCAGGAGAAGGAGATTCCTCCAGCAGCTTCTGATGACGGCGCTGTATCGAGCAGTCGCGCTCACCTAGGCTGACCACGTTGCCGTGCTCATCGGCCAATATCTGGAATTCAATGTGGCGTGGACACTCGATGAATTTCTCCATGTAGAGGTCCCCGTTGCCGAAGGCCGAAGCCGCTTCCGAATGCGCGGCGCTAAACATGCGCGGCAGTTCGTCAGCCGAGCGAATGACTCGCATTCCGCGTCCGCCGCCTCCTGCAGAAGCCTTTACAATGACCGGAAATCCCACCTGAAGTGCCCATTCCAGAGCCTCGTCCTCGGTAGCAATCACTCCGTCGGAGCCAGGAAGAATGGGCACTCCGCAGCGCTTCATTGCCTGGCGCGCCTTATCCTTCTCGCCCATCATTCGGATGATTTCCGGCGGGGGGCCAATAAACTTGAGGCCGGAGGCCTCGCAGACGTGCGCGAAGTTTGCATTTTCGCTCAGTAATCCATAGCCGGGGTGGATCGCATCGACATTGGCAATTTCGGCGGCACTGATCACCGCCGGAACATTCAGGTAGCTTTCGCCCGCACGCGCCGGCCCGATGCAGAGTGCTTCATCGGCGAAGCGGACATGCAGTGAGTTGCGGTCGGGCTCGCTGTACACCGCGACGGCTTTGATGCCTAATTCCTTGCACGCGCAAATGATGCGGAGAGCGATTTCGCCGCGATTGGCAATCAGAATCTTCTTGAACATACTTCAGTGTGCTCCCGCTGGACCGGCCGTACGTTGGTGTGGCGCGTCTTGTTCCGTGTACTTGGCTCACGGCACGTTTCGCATGAGATGCCACACAAGACAACCGGCCCGGATCAGTTCGGCTTCGCTGGATTACTTCGTGCGAATTTTAAATAGTGGTTGGCCGTACTCGACCGGCTGGCCGTTGGAAACCAGTATCTTCACGATCTGGCCAGCTGCTTCCGATTCAATTTCGTTCATCAGCTTCATGGCCTCCACAATGCAAAGCACCTGTCCAACCGCAACAGTATCGCCCTCTTTCACAAATGCAGGCGCGCCCGGAGATGAAGCTTCGTAAAATGTCCCCACTATGGGAGACTTGATGACGTCGAAAGCATCTTCACTCTCGGCGGGAGCCGCTGCTGCCACCGAAGGCATTGATGGAGGCGCGAGCGGCAATGCCGCAGGCGCTGTAGCCGGCACCGCATAGGGCGAAGCTCCAGGTGCAGCCATAGCCGCTTGTGCACGCTTAATGCGTATTTTGACATCGCCGCGCTCCAACTCGAACTCGGCAATGTCCTTCTCCACGAGAAATTCAACCAGCTCTTTGATTTCTTTCTGATTCATTGGCTGCCAGAAGCGCCGCTCGACCGCGACGCAGCTATGGATTTACCACCTTTTTATATTTACCCGCGATTTAACACTTCAATCCAGTTCGATCAGCTCTTTACCCACTGGCGTAAGAACTTCATATCCGCGCTCCGTTACAAGCAGCATGTCTTCAATCCGGACACCGCACTTACCCGGCAGATACGCGCCGGGTTCGATAGTGATTACCATGCCAGACTGCAGAATTGCATCATTCCCAGCTGCCAACCGCGGTAACTCGTGAATCTCCAGCCCCACACCGTGTCCGGTGGAATGAGTAAAGAAACGATCCAGCTTTGCGCGCTTCAACTCCTGCCGAGCGGCCCGGTCAACTTCTGCGGCGGTAATTCCAGCCCTTACAACGCTGATCGCCGCCAGTTGTGCCTCCAGAACAGCGCGGTACAGCGCGCGTTCTTCACCCGAAACCTTGCCCACATGCACGGTTCGGGTCATATCACTACAGTAACCCGCCAGTACAACTCCGTAGTCTAACACTACGAATCCCGCTGCAGGCAGCTTCGCAGCCGAGGCCACACCGTGTGGAAGCGCCGATCGCTCACCCGATGCAACGATCGTTTCAAACGACATTCCCTCTGCACCAGCACGACGAGCCATATACTCGAGCTTGCCTGCAACCGCTGATTCTGCCACCCCGGCGCGTAATGAACGCAAGAGCGGCCGGAAGAGTCCGGAAGACAATTCGACAGCATTGCGCAATAACTCGACTTCACTCGCATCCTTCCGCACGCGTAACGCTTCCACCGCGCCTACGAGCCGGATGAGCTTAACTCCCTTGCCCAGAGCTTGTTCGAAGGCTCCCAACTGAGCCACGGTTAGATGCTCGGACTCGATGGCAATGCGCTTGTATCCCAATTTCAGGCAGGTCGCAGCTACGGCCTGCAAGCTGTTGCCCTTTGCAATTGAAACGCGAGCGCCAGCAACCTGCAACGAGGCTTGCTCCGCGTACCTTCCATCCGTAAAGAAAACCGGACGCCTGGCCGCAAGCAGCACTCCCGCGCTGCCAGTGAAACCGCATAGATAGCGAACGTTCGGCAGATGCGTTACCACCAATGCGTCTACCTTCTGACGATCCAAAGCTTCGCGCAGGTTCTTCTGCCGCTCTCGAAAATCCATCTCTTGATTGTATCCGCTCCGAAGCGGAATGGGCTTCCGAAGAAGCCCATTCGTGCCACCATCGGGAGCACTAGCTAGGTTTGGATGATCTTCGGGGTGATGAAGAAGATCAATTCATCGGTTTCCGTGGAAACGTGGCGCGACTTAAACAGGTTGCCGAGCCACGGAATGTTCCCCAGGACAGGCGTCTGCGAGGTGCTGACCGAGTTGGTCGTCTGGATCACACCGCCGATCACCACCGTGCCGCCATCTGTCACTAGCACCTGGGTAGTTGCCTGCTGGGTCGTCAGTTCGAAGTTGCTGTTGATATAAGTGCCAGGCTGAGTGTTCTCCACATCCACGGTCAAGAAGATCGTATTATCCGCAGTAACCTGCGGAGTGACCGAGAGCCGTAGAACCGCATCGACGTAGGAGACACTGGAATTGGCATTGGCGGTACCAGCCGTGTAAACCGGGATCTTCACACCCTGCTTTACCTCGGCCTTCACATTGCTTTGAGTCACAACCCGGGGACGGGAGAGGACTTTGGCCAGGCCGTGGGTCTCGGCCGCCGTCAGGACTGCTTCAATACCATAGCTTGCTGTGATGTTGCTGAGCGAAAAGCCAGTTGTCGCACCGGTTGCCGGCAAGTTTGTAAAAAGAGGCACATTGTTAACGTTGTTGGTGGTTGTACCAGTATTGACTGCAGTAGCGCCGTTTGGATTTGAGCCGCCAATCGTGCTGACGCCATTGCCCCAGTTAAAGCCTAACTGGAATCCGAGATCCCTGGTGAAGGAGCGCGTTGCCGAAACCACCCGAACTTCGATCTCAACTTCCTGGCTCTTCTTGTCCAACTGCGAAATCAGCCGATCCAGGTTGGGGATCACGCTTGGAATGTCCGAAATGATCAGGGCGTTCGTACGATCATCGGAGATCACATCGCCGCGCGCGGTCAAAAACTTTTTGATGGTCGGAACAACATCCTTCGCTTTGGCGTAGCTGAGAAAACGCGAAATTGTCTGGCGATCCACGGCCAAGGCAATGGCCTCGGATTGGGCACGGCGATCCACTGCCTCACGCCGCAGCGTGTCCGTGGCCGCGATGCGTAGTACGTTTCCCTGCAATTCGCGATCGAGCCCATTGTTCTTTAACACTATATCCAGGGCCTGGTCCCACGGCACATCATCGAGCACCAGGGTTACAGTGCCTCTGACATTCGGATCCAGAACGATGTTCAGCCCGCTGATCTCGTGGATGAGGCGGAAGAAATCCTTCAGATCCACATCTTTAAAATTCACGGAAATCGGCTCCCCAGTGTATTTGGGAGTGGAAGCAGCGGGAACCGTTGGCGCAACGCTTGCAGGAAGCTGTCCCTGGGGTGGAGGGCTTAGTTTTGCCATCTCGACTGCAGGCTTGGCCTCACGGGGAGACGAATTCGCCATTGTTTCAGCAGCAATCTCCGCCCGCACCTCGGGGTCGTGAACCGGTTGACTCGGGAGCGGCAAACTGTTGGCGGGGGCAGGCATTGCCGCATCCTTGACACGTGATGCGCTCGCCAGTGCGGCATTGGCACCACTATCGTTCTGCAGGTTGAGAGCTCTAGAGCTGGGCTCTACAGCCGACGGAGGCGGCACAGCGGAAGCCAGTACCGGCGCTGGAGCAGCTTTTCGTGGCGGGGATAACATTTCGCCATCTTCGGTCTTGACACGCACAACCACCTGATTCGCTGAAGGCAGGACATCGAATGTGCGCGGGCCACCCAGGTCAATTACGATGCGAGTTACCAGGGGCTTGGCCGAGAAGCGGCCCACTCGCACCTCCAGCACATCCCTGGTATGCACGGCGATGTTGCGGACGGAAGGCCGCATCACCACGTTGCTAAAGTCCAGCACCAGGCGATCGGGATTCTTTAACAGAAATGGATGCGCGGAGCTGGGGCCCTCGATAACGATGTCCATCGTGCCTTGTCCGCGCCGCACACTGACTCTGCGAATTGCAACTGGAGTGAGCGAGCTGATCGCCTCACTAGGTTGCGCTGCCGTAAATGCGGCAGGACGCGGCGCGGCAACCATTGCAGGCTGAGCCAACGGCTGGAGCGCGGCACTTGCGGACTCTACTACAGGCACCACTTCCTTTGTGGCTTGCGCAGGCTCTGGCTGCGGCACCACTTCCTTCGCGGTCTGAACGGGTACCGGCTGCGGAGCTACGTCATTCGCTGCCTGCACGGGCTCTGCCTGGGGCCCTCGCAGGTCCCGAAAGACGGGCACATATTGACGCGATGAGATGGAGGTCTCCGCCGGCGCAGGCTTCGGAACGTCGGCCACGCTCTTTACGGTTGGCGGAGCAGGAGGACCAACGGTGGCGGCAGAAGCCAAAGACTTCGCCGTGCCCGGAGCGCCGCCGGTCAACAGAACCTGCAGTCCATCACTCACGTCATTCACATCCGCAGTAACCTGGTCCCCGAGCGTGAATGCAATGCGCGTGACTTCGCTACCCGAGGCACTGGTATAGCGGGAGATTTTGTAGCTTTTCAGAACTGCGGAGTTCGGTGCCGCCTCACGCTCCACTGCGGCATCGGCGGTCACGCCAGTCAGGTCGACCATCAACACGTGATCGTCCAGCCTGTACTCCTTGTGGGCAAACGAACCGGTAGTCCGCAGGTTAACCGTCGCCGTACTTGCGGTTGGCGTCACTTGTACTGAATTCAGTTGTGAAGCCGCCGTAGCCGTGCCGGCGCAAAACAGCGCCATGAGTCCTGCCGTCAGCAGTCGCTTGAACTTCATCGTAGCTCTCCCCGCGTCGCCTGTTACCAGGTTCCGCGCGTCCTTCCCAGTCTCTTGCTTTGCAGTTTCCAGACTCATCCTCACAATTGCTTGCATACCTTTTCCGCCTAACCCGCAGGTACTCCGAGCTTCTTCGTAACTTCGCGCACCACTGGCCGCCCCAGCGCATCAGACGAACGTTGACGCAATGTGATTGCGTCCAGGGTGATCTTCTCCACCGCTCCATCTGCAAGAGGATCGTCTTTGCGTAGGAAATACGTGTGCTCGCCATTCACCACCACGGCGATAAAACCGCCGGGCGAGCGAACCACGCCGTTCAATGTGATTTCGCCAACCACAAGGCACTGCCGGCCGCTACCCGTACAACTGATGGGGGTATACTTTCGCTCCACAATCGGACTTACAAAAGGATCGCGCTCACCTTTTGGCGATTTGCCATTCCTCGCAACGACCGCCCTCCCGGCGACGGGCCTTTGCACCAATCTATGTCTGCTGCGGGGCCTTCTCGTGGAGGATTGCGCCATCGAAGTCGACGGCGTCCTTCCAGGGTTCATCGCGGGGCGGGCGGCGCGCTGTTGTGGAGGCTGTGCCGCAGCGGCCTTGGCGGGCGCCGAAAGCGGCCTGGCTTGAACGCTCGATGGTGGAACCGCTTTCCGCGCTGCCTGGGTTGAGGAAGACGCAGGTTTCGGCATCATCGCGGCAGACGGATTTGCCGGCCGTTTCGGCGGCGGGTTCTGTGCCCAAGCGTTTACTGCAAGCCATATCGCCAAGATTAATGTGCGCTTCATGGCTTCTCCTACTTCTTCCCAGCAGCGGGCGGCGGGCCGCTCTTCGTAGTGCTGTAAAACGTCGTCAACATACAATTGGCTCCAACGGTTTCATTGGGCGACCACGGGTATGGTTTCTTGACCCCTGTCTTGCCGCCCTTCAATGCGCCCATGGTGAGATGGCTGACGTTCACGATGCGTTCTAACTTCTGAATACGCTCAAAGAAATTCACCACCGAGTAAAACGGCCCGTCCACGTCAATGTCGAAGGGAACCTCTACGTAGTAATCCTTGGTCGAGGTGTCCTTCGGCGTATAGCGTCGAACCTCTACGCCGGCGGCAACTGACTCTTTTTCCACTAACGTAATGAAAGCTGGAACCTCTTTCTCCTCGGGCACGATTTTGCGCTGAGCCTCCATCTGTACCTTCAGAGCTTCGGCCTGGGCATTCAATTCCGCCAGCTTCGCCCTGTATGGGCTGAGCTGCGCTACCTCGGCCTGTTTGCTCCTCAGGATCAGCGCGTCCGACTTATTCTTCTTTACCAATGGATCAAGCTCAAGCATGTAGGCGCCGGCCGCAAGCAGAAGAATCACTAGCGCCACGATTCCGATTTGTGCCAGATAGGGCAGTTCCTTGAAGCTTTTCATGACCTTCTACGCCTTCGTCTTCTCGCATACCAGGCTAAAACTAAATGTCTGCAACTTCGGATTGTCTTCCTGAACAGCGTCCCGCAGCTCCACGTTCTTGAAATAGCCGGAGCGCCGCAAATTGGTCATCAGGTTTGCAACCGCGTTGGGTCCCAGTGCCACTCCATCCAAGGCCACGGTGGGCCCATCGTCGCGCAGATTCAACAACCAGACTCCTTCGGTCTTATCTACCGTATCGCTAACGCTGGCCAGCAATGGAACCGGGCCTGCCTGCGCGGCGCGCAACTGATCAATGACGTCAAAACGACGCTTGACCGTGTCGTAATCCTTCTGCCGTTCCAGATACGCCTGCTTGACCTTGGTCATGGAGGCAATCGACCTGTTCGCCTCATCCAGTTGGCTTGCCAGCTTCTCGTGTGTAGCTTCCAAATTCCGGTAATAAAAGTAGAGCCCAGCACCGGCAAATACTGTGACCGCAAGCCCGGTAATCAACGGAGACGGCCCATCGGTGGTGAGCCGCGGCATTGTAAAGCGCCGGCCTTTTTTGCCTTTCTTCGTTTTTGCCGTGGCTAGCAGATTGATCCGGATCATAATTTTTCAAAGCTCCTCAGGGCCAATCCCACGGCCACCGCCAGCTGCGACGCGTTCCGCTCAATCAGATCTGCGCCTTCGCCGATGGGCGGCACGATCTTTTGGAACGGATTCATCGCATCCACGGGAATTGAGAATTCCTGCCGCAAAGCTTCCACCAACCCGGGGACCTGCGACGACCCTCCTGCCACGTAGATTTTTTCAATGTGTTCGCCGCTGGCAGTAGCACGGAAGAAATCAAACGTCTTCTGAATTTCGAGCACAATGATCTCGGTGACCTGCTGCAAAATCGGAAGCTTGGCGTCTTCGCTGACTGTTCCGACCTTCTTGCCCAGCTTCAGCGCCTCCGCATCGTCATAACTCAGGTCGAGTTCCTTTTGCAGAGAATCGGTGTACTGGTTTCCTCCGACGCTCACATCGCGGGTGAAAAGCGGAGTTGAACCTTTCACGATGTTGATGTTCATTACGCTGGCGCCGATGTTCAGCAACGCGGCGGTTGTATTCGGAGCAGGATCGTAGTTGTATTCGTAGCAGTTCTGTAGGGCGAAAGCGTCAATGTCGACAATCGCCGGCTGCCGCCCAGAAAGCTGCAGGGCGCTGGTGTAGTTCAGAATCTTGTCCTTTTTCACCGCTACCAGCAGAACGTCAACGGTTGGACCATCCAGGTTGTCACTGAGAACCTGGTAGTCGACGTTCACATCGCTCATGTCAAACGGGATGTACTGTGCGGCCTCACTTCGTACGGCTTCACCCAGCTCCGGCTCGTCCATAGTCTGCATGGAAATTTTCTTTACGATTACCGAATGGCCACTGACAGAAGTCGCCACACGTTTGGCTTTGAACGCATGCTCAGCAAAGATCTTGCTGATGGCACTGGCTACGCTGCCGCTATCCACAATCATGGAATCAACCACAATGTCGCTGGCTAGAGGCTCAATGCCCAAATGGCTCACCAGTATCTCACCGCGGCTTCGCTCCAACTCCACGGCCTTGATGCTGTTCGACCCGATGTCCAAGCCGACAATCGTTTTCTTCGAACCAAAACTCAGTCCAAACATAAACGCACGCCCTCTTACACCACCGCGGCAGTACGAATCGCTCGCGGCTTCTTCTTCAGCGTCTCTTCTCCCCCGCTGCTCTTGCTCTCCATCCAGCGATCAAGTAACGCCTTTTTGAACTTCCAGCGGTTGCCCAACTTGAACGCTGGTATCTTGTTTTCGGACACGTACTTATAGATCGTGTCCGGGCTTACTCCCAGATACTCGGACGCTTGTCGAACATTCATCACTTCAGGCGATTCGGCCATGGCTCGTTGCCCTTTCACTGCCAGAACGCAGCTCGCGTAAATCTAAGGATTCAACCCGCTGCCCCGGCGGCGCTAGCGTTACCGGTCGATTGCAGCGCCTGCGCGCACTATCTTCTTTCGCGCGCACGGAAACTTTGCGAGGAGAATTCCTCTGCTTTCTCGGGGAGAATACTAGACGCTTATAGCAGAGTTCAGGGCAGCCAAGTCAACCTGAACTTCCGGCAAAATACGGAAGATAACGGGCATCGTCAGCCGATTTCGTTATTAGATCAGCTCAAAATACCATATGCTGGGTTGCCGCTAGAACTAGACCACAACAGGATGGGGTAGTAATGCAAAGGATGCTTTTAGGACAATTGGATTACGAAGGGCCCTAAACGCCTTAGAACTCTGCGCGTCCAGTCCTCGTGCAGGGCATTGTCCTTTAGTTTCTTTCTCTTGGAAGCCCTGTGAAGGATGTCTTGGACCGGACTGCTCGTCCGGCTTTTCCTCTTGCCGCCATCACGCATCAGAGCCCGCCAGCGACGGCGGGCTCTGCTTGAATTCCATGCGGTTGTTGACCAACAGGCTAGTAATTCATATCAAACTGTTCCTGATGCAACTGTGCATCGCTCTTCACCAGGACGGGATGCCCGATCAGCTCTTCCATCTCCTGGAGCCACTTTCCGTTGCTGCCCTTCAACTCCTTGGCAACTTCGGGGTTCACGCGGAGCATGACTTCCTTGCTCTCCACGTGACGGCGAACCTTGCGCATTTCAACATAGATTTCGTTGCACACGGTCTGCACCGATTTCACAAAGCCGGTCGAGTCACAATATGGGCAGGGCGTTCCGAGCGTGCGTTCCAGCGACTGCTTGACCCGCTTGCGGGTGATGGCCACCAATCCAAAGTCATTGAACTGCAGGATTTTTGACGGCGCACGATCAGACTTCATGGCTTCTTCGAGTGCTTGCATTACCTTCTGGCGATTCTTGCGCTCGTCCATGTCAATGAAGTCGACTACGATGATGCCGCCAAGGTCGCGCAGACGGATCTGGCGTACGATCTCCTTCACTGCGTCGCAGTTGGTCTTCACGATGGTATCTTCCAGGCGCGCCGTCTTGCCGACGTACTTGCCTGTATTAATGTCGATAGCGACCAGAGCCTCAGTCTGGTTGATCACGATGTAGCCACCGCTCTTCAGCCATACCTTGGACTTCAGGCTCTTGTTAATCTCCTCGTTGATTCCGAACTGCTCGTAGAGCGGCGTGTCCTTGGTGTACAACTTGATCCGGCGCACGAGGTTGGGTTGAAAGCGCGAGGCAAAGCGCACAACCCGCTCGTACTCGCTTTCGTTATCCACCCAAATCTGCGAGAAGTCGCTGGTTACCTGATCGCGCAGAATACGCTCAACCAGATTCAGGTCGTGGTAAATCAGCGACGGGCTCTTGCTGGACTCGGCCCGGGTGCGAATTTCGGTCCACAGATGCTTCAGGAATCGTATGTCGGCGCGCAGTTCGTCTTCTTTAATGTTTGAAGCTGCGGTCCGCACGATGAAGCCGCCGTGTCCATTCTCGCGCTCGCTGGAAACAATTCGTTTCAGCCGCTGGCGCTCTTCTTCGCTGCTGATTTTGCGCGAAACGCCAATGTGATTCACCGTTGGCATGTACACCAGGAAACGGCCAGGAAGTGCGATGTGGCTGGTGATGCGGGCGCCCTTCTTGCCGATTGGCTCCTTGGCGATCTGCACCAGAATCTCCTGGCCCTCTTTCAGCAACTCACTGATCAGAGGCAGAGCACGCGACTGCTGACGCGGACGCATCCGCCCTCCGCCGCGCATCGGAGGTGCGCCACGACGGCCGCGACGATCGCGGCGATCGAAACGCTCCGGGCGCTGACGTCCGGGTTCAGGGGCGGCAGCAACCTCGGGTTCTTCGTTCTCGTCCTGCTCCTCACCTTCATCCTCGTCGCTGGCTTCTTCCGCAAGCAACTCAGACTCTTCAAGCTCTTCGCTGCCGAAATCGTATTCGTCATCTTCCAGTTCAGTCTCTTCGCCGCTCTCACGAACCGCAGCGCCGATCTGGGAACCGTTGGTGTCCTCTAGCGCGTCTTCTTCCTCTGTATAGCGGTCAAAGTGCTCGGCAAGCGCAGGCATCTCGGTCTCTTCTGCATCAAGCTCTTCGTGCTCGACGTGACCACCCTCAATCACAAAGCTGCCTAGCGTCTGTTCATAGGGTACGGCATTCTGCTCCCCCGCAGCCTTTTCCTCTACCGCTGGCTTTCCAAAGGCTTCCTGCTCGGCCTTCGGTTGGTCGACCGCAGGGATGGCCTCGTGGCTCTCGGTCATCGCGTGCTCTCTCGTCTCCCGATGCCCTTCGGCTTCTTCGTGCACGCCACCAAAAATCTTCGAAACGCGGTCACGCCATGACCGGCGGCCCGCACCACGACCTTCCGTCTTTGCTCCATCTTCCGGCAGGCCCTGATCCGTTTCAGCTTGTACCGCTTCCGTATCAGCTTCTTCGTTACGAAGTTCCGCCCCCGTGGAAACTGGTTCCGCTTGCACCGACTCGGCTTGCGACAACCCGGTGTGAGTCTCGGCAACGGGAGACTCCGTTGACTGCACACTGGTGAACGTCGGAGTAACAGTCTCCGCGGCTTCCTGCTTCTGCTCCACGGTTTCGTGGACGGCAGGCTCCGGCTCCATCTCCTCAGCCACATAACGCTGAGTCATGGAAGGTAGTCCGCTCACGCCGGAATAGCTGGCGCTGGACAAAGGTTCTTCCGGGTTCGCATCAGCCACCACTGCCATGGGAGCGGTTTCAATAGCTTCATCCTGCGAATTGACTTCCAGCGCGGATGGTACAGGGGCAGCAGCTGGCTCGATTGAGGCATTGTTTCCCAGCGGCTCCAATGCCGCCGACGGCTCGACACCGCGATACTTGGAGATGGATTCGCCCGGCAGAACAATCGGAGTGTAATTCTCCGGCAGAGCAACATTCTCCGGCTCGCGCTCTCCGCGGTCGCGGTCGCGGCCACGGCCACGATCACGATCTCCGCGTCGCCCACGGCCACCACGATCACCACGGTCACGCTCACGGCCGCGTCCATAAGAGCCACGATCCGGCTCTTCGCTCGCGCCGCTCTCCGCTAACGGAGCCGGTGCTGGGGCTTCGCCATCGGCGCGGTTATATTTCGAAATCGACTCACCAGGCAGCAGCATCGGCGTATAGGAGCTCGACACTGGTGCGGCGGGCTTGGCTTCCTCCGCCTCTGCTGGCTCATCCGCGGCTTCAACCTTAACCTCAGGCTCAATAATCTCGTCATCGCTCACCGAGCGGGCTAGACCGTGAACGACTAGTCCGCGAGGCTCAAATCCACGCAACTCGCGCTTCCTTGGCTCACGCGGGGAAGCAGCCTCCGACACACGTTCAGCGGGGGACTCATCGGAGTCCTCGGCACTGGCTGCTTCACCGGTCCATGCTTCAGGGTTGGCAGCCCCAGGCTGCGCTTCGGCAGGACGGTCACCCGGCATGCGCTCACGACCGCCTCGCCTGCCGCGACGCCGACGGCGTCCACGCCAGCGTGGCGCGCCAGCAGCATCTTTTCCCTCAGTTTTGTCGCCTTCGCCTTCGGCAACGGCTTCCTCTTCGAGCGGTTCTTCGGAATCTTCTTCTTCGACAGCTTGCGGTTCGGTAATGATCAGACCATTCGCCTGAGCCAGGGTTGCCCCGGTTACCTTTACGTCTCCGAACTCGCCGTCTTCGTCTTCGTCCTGGAGTTCCAGAAAATCCGAGACATACAAGAAAGCATCGCGCTCAAGTCCGATATCAACAAAGGCCGATTGCATGCCAGGTAGCACGCGGGTAACCCGCCCTTTGTAAATAGAGCCCGCCAGTGTGTACTCGTTTTCGCGCTCAAAGTACACCTCGGCGAGCTGATCGTCTTCCACCAGCGCCACTTTGGTTTCATGAGGCGTGGTTGAAACGTACAGTTCTTTGTTCATTTTCGCTCCGGGCCTACTCGCAAAGAGCAGGCTGATGTGAGCCGGAAGCACGAAGGCGGGGTAGTCAGTTTTGAAGATCAATGCATCGAACCGCGCTCTTTGGCTTCTCTGCCAAGGCGCGGAACGAAGTTCGCCCGCTGAGCTTATTTGCGGGAATCATGCAGCCAGTTCCGCTGTGACGCGCTGCGTCATTCAGGGCCCCGGCTGCGTTTGATGTGAACCTATGCACCGATTCCGTACTCCCCGGGATTCTCGCCCCGGTCCGGTTACGCTGCGCCTGGGTTTTGTGGCCACATCTCTCCAGCATTCCCTAGAACTTTTGACTCTTGGAATACCGGATGGGGCCGTTCCCTGCCCGTTAATCGCAACGTAATTCTTCAATCCTGACCGGCCTGATTGCCTTGCTCGCCGGCTTTGACCTCTTAATCGAGGACTTCATCTCGTGTGTGCGGCCTGGGAATTTCCCGGCCAAAAGCCCCGGCGATCACCGCCGAAGACCCATTCCCTCCGCCTTCTTCCGGCAGCTCTCCTGGGATTTTGCAAAAAGATTGTGCCCCGCAACTTCGCCTGTTATCACGGCGATGCGCGGACGCTGCGGAACTTCTGCTTCAGAACCTCCGTGCGTTTTACGCGTCCACCTAATTCACAAACCGGCGCATGCGAACGTTCATCACAATGCCCAGCGCCAGGAACGTAAACAGGATCGACGATCCTCCGTAGCTCATCAATGGAAGCGGGATTCCCGTCACGGGCATAAACCCCACCACCATCCCCACGTTCACCAAAACGTGGAACGCCAGCACCGCGACCACTCCCATGATCAGGAAGACTCCGGCCCGGTCGGGCGCAGTTTGTGCGTCCTGAATCAAACGCATCAACACCCCGAAGTATAGCAGCATTACGGTTAGTGCGCCCACAAAGCCATGCTCCTCGCTCCAGGCCGCAAAAATGAAATCGGTATGCGGAACGGGAAGAAACTGGCCCTGCGTCTGCGTGCCCTTGGCCACGCCTTTACCCCAGACCCCGCCCGATCCCACAGCCACCAATGACTGAATCACCTGGTATCCCGAACCGCGGGAATCCGCCTCAGGCTCGACAAAGGTTGAAAGCCGTTCCTTTTGGTACGGCTTCAGACCCCATTTCCACACGGCCGGCATCAACACGGCCGCGATGACCAGCAAGACCAACCCGTGCTTGAGCCTCATTCCGCCCAGAATCAGAGCCATGATCGCGATCGGAATATAAGTTAGCGCCGTCCCCAGATCCGGCTGCTTCAGCACGAGCAACATTGGGAATAGCACGACGAGCCCGGCCTTCACCAACTCGCGGAATGGCAGATCGTTATCTCTATACTCGGCAAAGTACTTCGCCATGGTCAGAATCAATATCAGCTTCACCCATTCCGAGGGTTGGAAGTGGAAGAGCTTGAGATCGATCCAGCGCTTTGCGCCCAGATAGCGTCTACCAAAGAGCAGCACCGAAACCAGGGAGAGCAAGCTGAAGCCATACAGCCATGGAACCAGTTCGAGGAGCGCCTGGTAATTGATCAGACTAATCAGAAACATCAATCCCACTCCGGCGACAATCCAGTACACCTGCTTGATATACATCCCCTCGAATTTGGTATGCAGGGTCGCCGAGTAGATTTCCGAAACGCCGAGCGCGCAGATGATCAGCACGAAAATCAGCAGCACCCAGTCAAAGTCCCGGAAACGCACGTATCGGCTCAATGGGAATCTCCAGCGCGCCATCGGGGCTCCGGAAGCGCGGCCACTACGCCAGGAAAATCGTGCCATAGGGGGCGCTTCTGGGGCCGCGGTTGTCCGCTGCGGGATGGCGCCGCGCTCTGCGCAAACTGCTCCATGCCTGGCGCGGCCACGGCGCGGTGAAACTCGCGCTGCGGCGTTCCGGCGCTGAACCGCGCCGCCTGGAGGCGTCCGGGGTCGCTGCCACCGTCGCTCCACAGTCCAGTCATTACGGTGACCTTGGAGGGAGTAGCAGCACGCGGTGGATTTTGCGGTGTCTGCTCACCGGGGGGCGCCTCGTCGGTCGGCGGCGTGATGTGCTCGATTCGTCCCTTCGTCTTTTTGTCTTCGAAGGCCTTGATCACCAAGGTCGCCAGTCGTGCCGCCAGCGCTCCGTGCTCGCCGCCTTCAAACAGAACGCAGACCACGATGTCCGGATTGCGGCGTGGGGTGAAGCCCACAAACCAGCCGTTGTCCTTAAACGCGGCCTTGTTGGACATCTTGGCCTTTAATGCGTTGGAAATCGTCTGCGCTGATCCGGTTTTGCCCGCAATGTCAATGCCAACTTTATGAGCCATTGGCGCCGTTCCCTCCGGCAACAGCACCCGCCCCATCGCGTCGGTAATGGTGTTCCAGCCCTCCGGATCGATCGGGATGTCTTTCGTCTCGGTGTAATGCAGCGCGCTCTGATAGGTCTCCGGGACCCTGTCCGGAAAGACGACGTGGGGCCGCACGAGATGCCCGTCCATCGAAATTGCGCTGATCGCGCGCAGCAGTTGGATTGGGGTGGTCGTCACGGCACCCTGCCCAATGCCGACCGAGATGGTCTCACCGGCATACCACTTCTGGCGATAGTTCTTCAGCTTCCACTCTTCGCTAGGCATGACTCCACTGACCTCTTGCGGAAGATCAATTCCGGTCTTCTGCCCGAGCCCGAGGGCGGTTGCGTATTTGGCGATGCGCTCGATACCAAGCTTCTCGGCGAGGGTGTAGAAGTAAACATCGCAGGATTGATAGATGCCCTTGGTAAGAGTTACGGAGCCGTGACCACCCTTAAACCAGCACTTGAAGTAGCGGCCATAAAACGACGCCCCGCCGCCGCAGTTCACATGCAGGGTCTGCGCAATTCCCTCTTGCCATCCTGCCACGCTCATGATGATCTTGAAGACCGAGCCGGGCGCTAGTTGCGCCTGAATTGCCTTGTTGAGCAGCGGCTTGCCTGGGTCATTGAGCAGACCGCTCCATTCCTTGGAGGTGATGCGCACGGCAAACGCATTTGGATCGAAGGTCGGACGGCTGACCATGGCGAGAATTTCACCGGTCTTTGGATCCATTGCAACTATAGCTCCGGTTTTGTCGCCGAGCGCCTCCTCGGCGGCAATCTGCAAATCCAGGTCGATGGTCAACTGCAGTGGCTTGCCGGGTATTGCCGGAGTGTCGCTCAACTCGCCGACTTCTTTCCCCTTGCTGTTTACCAGCACGCGCCGCGAACCATTCTTGCCCATCAGCATATCGTTGTACTCGGCTTCCACGCCGCTCTGGCCCACCACGTCTCCAGAGTTGTAAAGCTCGTAGCGAGGATTGTTCAGCATGTCTTCACTGACCTCGCCGACATAGCCGATCAGGTGTGCCATGAATCCGTTCTTCGGATACAGACGCCGATGCACGGTAATCGTATCCAGCTCCGGAAATTCGTTGCGATGAGATTCGATAAAAGCGAGTTCGTCCGGGGTGATGTCGTATTTGATGAAGATCGGCTGATAGCCCGGCATGGCGGAGAGCCGTTTCACTCTTGTCTTCAGTTCGTTGGCATCCAGGTGCAAACCCGCAGCAATGGCGTCCAGGTTTGATTCGACGTTCTTTCCTTGCGACCGCAACAGCAAAGCAGAGAACGACGGATAGTTGTCAACGATGGCCCTGCCTTCGCGATCCAGCAGTTTGCCGCGCGGCGCCAGAATCGGAACCTCCTTCACGCGGTTCTGCTCCGCCATGCTGGCGTAGTAGTCCGCATGCAGGACCTGTAGGCGCCACAGTCCAAACACCAGTATCAGAAAAATGCCTAGTACGATGTACTGGGCGACCGCCAGACGAATTAATGGAACCTTTTCTTCGCGACCATACATGAGCTGTTACAACCTGTGAAGTCTTCTAATCCCTGATCTTAAAGCGGTTCAAGAATGCAAACAGAAACACCGCCATGATTGAATTAGCCACGGCTGCTCCTGCTTCATACCCGATATTGACAGATACAGACTGCCCCATCAGCTCGCGCTCAATGGCCACGAATACCGCCTGATGGACGGCATAAAAAAAGAACGTAAGCAGAAAGCGCGAGCCAGGATTTTCCACATCGATTCGGATTCCAATCGACGACGCACCGTAACCGACTAACGTTTTCGCAATTCCAAAGACGCCGAAGGGTGTGCGCGTCAGGCAGTCCTGCAGCAAACCTATGGCAGCGCCAGTCAGCAGTCCGCTCACCTGGCTACGGCGCGAGACCGCAAAGAAGATCGTCAGCAATAGGCCGAAATCAAAAATCCGAAAAAAATACAGCCGAACCGGCATCAACGCCTGCAAGCCCACTAGCAGGAGCGGCAGGCACAGCGAGACCAGCCAGGAGAAGCGATAAACCTCCACCTGTTCGCGCGATGTATAGCTGAGCTTCATGGCTCTCATTGCGGGTGGGTCCCTTCACTGGCAGGCTTGGGCTTCGAGCCACCTGCATTCGGAGACGACACCGGCTTGGGCTTCGAATCACTCGCGTTCGGAGACACCGGCTTTGGCTTAGCAGGCACAGGTTGGGGCTTCGAGCTATCTGAATTCGGAGGCGACACCGGCTTTGGTGGCGCAGGCGCTGGTCTGGGCTTCGAGCCATCCGGGTTCGGAGATGCTGGATTTGGCTGTGCAGGCGCAGCCTGCGAAGATTGCGCAGGCGCTTGTTCGGGCGTTGGAACGGGCACACCGGGCAAACGCTGGGCAAGAATGTCAGAAGCGCGAATCGGCCCCAAGCCAGTCACATCGGGCGCGCGCTGTTTCTGCTCGGTGATCACCAAAACCTCTTCCAGGCGATTCAAGTCCACCGCCGGCCGCAGCTTGATATCAAGAAACAGGCTGTGCCCCATGCTCACTCCGGCCACGGTGCCAATCGGCAATCCCCGGGGAAAGACCCGGTCGCCGCCGCTGGTGACCAGCGCTTCGCCGGACTGCACGGTTTCGTCGCCCATGATGTAGTTCAGTTGTATCTCGCCGGTCGCAGTGCCCTTTGCGATGCCTTGCAGGCGCGAGTTCACAAGAATTGCTCCCACCCCACTGGTCGGATCGTTGATCATCAGAACCTGCGATGTTTCGCCGTAGACGGCGAGCACCTTACCCACAACACCATCAGGGGTAATCACCGGCATATCGGCCCTGATGCCATCCTTTGCGCCCTTATCCAGATACAGCAGGCGTGAGCTTTCCGTGCCGCTGGTTCCAATCACCTGGGCGGCAACCGTGGTATCGATCCACTGCTCCTTGAATCCCAGCAGGGCTTGGATGCGCCGCGCCTGGCGAGCATCTTCCTGTTCTCTGGCGCGATCCAACCGCATCTGCTCGGCTTCCGCCTTCAGGCGCAGATTCTCGCGCCGGACGTTGCGCAGATCGATGTAGTTCGCCCAGACTCCGCGAACGCCCTGTCCCGAGTAAATGAATAGCCTCTCAAAGGGAGAAAGCGTACTCACAGCCATAAAGCGGATCAAACGCACCGGCCCCTCGGCAGTCTGGCGCTTGACCTGCACCGCCAGCGCCAGGAACTGCGCCAGCAACACCGTTGACAGGACCACCGTATTCTTGTGCTGCGAGAAGAAGTTCATGTCTTCAGAATTTCACTGCTGTCTCTGGCACCATCAACGGCAATCCAAGCGCCTGCAAGCAGAGCTTTGCCCGTGCAGATTGTTTATTGCACCCGCAACGCGCAAGGCCGGAGCACCGCTCCGGCCGCCCGTTTCTTTTACTCGATACTGATCTTGCGCAGAAGTTTAAAATCACTCAGCATTTTGCCCGTGCCCAGCACCACGCTGGCCAGCGGATCGTCGGCAATTGAGACTGGCAGGCCGGTTTCTTCGCGAATGCGCTTGTCAAGGTTCTTGAGCAGCGCGCCGCCGCCGGTGAGTACAATACCGCGATCACTGATGTCAGCGCTCAATTCCGGCGGAGTGCGTTCCAGCGCGACGCGAATCGCGTTCATGATGGTGCCGACACATTCACTGAGCGACTCGCGAATTTCGCTGTCGTCGATGGTGATCGTCTTGGGTACGCCTTCAATCAGGTTGCGTCCCTTAATCTCCATGGTCAGTGGCTTCTCCAGCGGGTAGCCCGATCCGATTTCGATCTTGATCTGCTCCGCCGTGCGCTCGCCGATCAGCAGATTGTATTTGCGCTTCAGGTAATTCATCACGGCTTCGTCCATCTGGTTGCCAGCCATGCGAACCGAGCGCGAGTACACGATGCCGCTGAGGGAAATTACCGCGATATCCGTGGTCCCACCACCTATATCGACCACCATATTGCCGCTGGGCTCGGTAATCGGCAAACCCGCGCCAATTGCGGCAACCATGGCCTGCTCCACCAGGTGCACTTCGCTGGCCTTGGCACGATACGCCGAGTCCATCACCGCGCGCTTCTCCACCTGCGTAATCTCGCTCGGCACGCCGATGACGATTCGCGGATGCACCAGCATCTTGCGGTTGTGCGCCTTCTGGATGAAGTAGT
>CAZLJQ010000006.1:0-126296 GCA_964559875.1 uncultured Acidobacteriaceae bacterium | reverse complement strand
AATCTGAGCACCGTTTCGAAACTCTATTCAGAACCCCACGTTTCGTAACAGTCTGTTTTTCTGGTGGGGTTCGCTGTTTAGCGGATGGGATTGAGACGAAACGGCGGTATTCGGCAAAAACTTTGTAGCACAACCTGCACACATTAAAGCCAGTTCAGATGTGTGCTTAGAGGGCTACGGCCACACCAGAGCGTATGATCGAAAGAGATGAAAGATTCATTGGCTATATCAGCAACAAACACAAGTTCCACTTCCACACTGCGACCGAATCGTCCCGAGGTCAAAGGTCCCATTCGCTGCCATAAGTGCCAGTTGAAGTGCCTCAATGCTGCGCAGTATCTGAGCCACATCTGCACGCCAAAGATCGGCAGCTAGCGGTTGCGCTGTTCCCTACCCCGCTCGGTGCCAGAAGAAAGTTGGCATTTGTGATTCGAGTCATAGTGCGGATCACTATATCCCGGCTACGCTGATTGTGGACCTTACACCGGTGGACGGTGCAAAGTCCTTCTACCCTGAATGATCTTTGCGATTGCTCCGATGTGTGGCAACCGACATCACCACACATCTCCCCCTGTACTGCGGAAGGTGCCAACCATGCGTTCCGATATCGTCTTTGACGCGCTCGCCACCAAAAACCGATTTACGTTGTGCCACGAAGCATTCAAAGCTGTTCGCTTGCTCCACAAAAGCAATACTCGCATCGAGGATACGACCAATGACGCACTCGTGCGCATTGCTGCTGCCATGCCAAGCTTAATCATCGAGCCAGAAGCTGCAGTCGCGCCTGCTATAGATACCGTTCAGGTTCCCCTCGCAATTGACTAGGCGCGGGTGGCCCACATCCGCCATCCTTTGGCGAATGTGGGATTGCAGGAATGTGGAAACCACGGCACCGCGAGTGCCCTCAGCGCGCGGAGCTTTGTTGCCCAGCTGCGTCGAAGTCATCGCGCACAATCTTGCCACCCTTCATCACAAACTTGATGCGTCCCAGTTCGCCAATGTCCTTTAGCGGATCGCCCGAGACCGCAACCACATCGGCGCGGGTGGCCCACATCCGCCATCCTTTGGCGAATGTGGGATTGCAGAATGCGGGCCGCTGCTCTACCCTCAACTGATCGCCCACCTTCAACCCGGCGCGGCTCCCAATGTTCAGGATCACGTTGCCTCCGTCCACCGCCGCCACAATCCCCGTGATGCTGATCGTCCGCGTCGGCAACTTGACCGAGCTTTCCACCAACTGCGAGGACGAATTGTCAAAATTGACCTGACCGCTCCCCAAAGGATTAACCTTCAAACCAATAACCATCCCCGCGGTAATGACAACCTTGCTAATCCTTCTGAAATCCGCGCAACCATTGCCTGATCCATCAACACCGCCTCCGCAACGATTATCAGAAAGATCAATCGCCTTGCGCCATCTGCCGGTGCGTCGAATCTTGCCCCGCACCCGCCGCTCAGCCATTTCCACTCGTCCGCTTGCGCGCTGACTTTTTCTTTATGCCTCTCACACCCGCATTTTTCGCACCCTTGCGCGCCTTCTTCGTTTCATCCTTCGCGAAAAAGCTGTGATGATGCGCGGCCATATTCACCTTCAGCCCCAGAAATCCCACTCCCTCGGCCTGCAGATGCATGCGCTGCTCAAACCCGTGTTCGCCCGTCAGCAGAATCGTTCCGCCCGCGCCCACAATGCGGTGCCATGGAAGGCCAGCACTCTCGGCATGCAGTGCCCACGCCACTTGCCGAGCCGCGCCCGGATAGCCCGCTGCATACGCAATGTCGCCATAGGTGGCAACTGTGCCGCGCGGAACGCGGCGCACCTGCCGCAACATTTCCGCGAACATGCTGGTCTTCATCGGCTCTTCCTTACTGGCCTTCACTCCTTCGCTCCGCTCTTTATTTTGTCCTGCACTTTGCTCCGCGATGCGGCCTTGCGCATGATCGGCTTCTTCGCCGAGCGCCGCGCTGCCTCGTGGAAACCCGCATGAACAAAGGTCGGCATCACTCCCGTCCACACGAATGCCGGAGGTAGTTTTTTCTCCAACTCCTGCGGATAGCCCTCCACAATCTTCGCGCCCTTCGAGCGCGCGAACTCCACCGCAGCCTCCAGTACTGCAACGGAAAGCCCCTTGCCACGCACCTTTTTGTCCACAAAGAAGCAGCTCACCGACCAAACTTTTTCTTCGTCCACCGGAGCCAGAACTCTCGATGCCGCAAGCCGGACATATTCTTCGCGCGGCGCCACCGCGCACCACGCCACCGCGCGGCCGTTCTCGTAGAGCAGCACTCCTGGCTGCCGCCCGCCATCTACCAGCGCTCGCATTGCCGCGCGATTCCCCGCTCCAGCATTGGCCTTGAACTCCGCCAGCGGCAGTCGCCAAGTCATGCACCAGCATCCGCCGCAAGCGCCGCGCGGGCCGAAGAGTGCTTCAAAGTCGTTCCAAGTTTCGGGGTTCAGTGGCTTCCAGTTTCGTGTGTGCGTCATGATCGAACAAGAATACTCGGATTGCCCGTGCCTTTGAAGCAGATACTCTGAACGCTCGTTTGAGCCGCATTCTACGCGGTCCGGCGGTTGCGCGGAAACAAAAAGAGGGTGCCGCGATTACGGCGCCCTCTTTCATCAATGCATTGCGGATCGAACTACTTCGTAGCGGCCTGAGCAGCTTTGGCGCCCTCGCGCAGAGCCTCTGCCTTGTCCGTCTTCTCCCAGGTAAAGTCCGGATCGTTGCGGCCAAAGTGGCCATACGCAGCGGTCTTCTGGTAGATGGGGCGGCGCAAGTTCAGCGATTCGATAATGCCCTTGGGAGTCAGTGAGAAATTCTTGCGCACCAGCTCTCCCAGCACCTCGCGGCTAACCTTGCCCGTACCGAAGGTATCCACCAGCACGCTCACTGGCTCGGCGACGCCAATGGCGTAAGCCAGCTGAACTTCGACGCGATCGGCAAGCCCGGCAGCGACGATATTCTTGGCAATGTAGCGCGCCATGTAAGCAGCCGAGCGATCGACCTTCGTCGGATCTTTTCCGCTGAACGCACCACCACCGTGACGGCCCATGCCTCCGTAGGTATCTACGATAATCTTGCGGCCAGTCAACCCGGTGTCGCCCATCGGCCCGCCTACTACAAAGCGTCCCGTGGGATTGATGTGGTACTTGGTGTTTTCGTCAAGCAGGTTGGCGGGAAGCGTGGACTGGATGACGTACTTGAGAATATCGGCGCGCAGCTGTTCGGTGGTCACTGAATCGGCGTGCTGAGTCGAGATCACCACGGCGTCGATACGCTGCGGCTTGCCGTTCTCGTCATACTCCACCGTCACTTGGCTCTTGCCGTCCGGACGCAGATACTGCAGCTTGCCGCATTTGCGCACTTCGGTGAGCTTCAGCACCAGCTTGTGAGCCAGTGAGATCGGAGTTGGCATCAGCTCCGGCGTCTCGTTCGTGGCGTAGCCGAACATCATGCCCTGGTCGCCTGCGCCGCCAGTGTCCACTCCCATGGCGATATCGCCACTCTGCTTGTTAATGCTCGAGATCACCGCGCAGGTGTTCGAGTCGAAGCCGTAGAGGGCATTGTCATAGCCAATCGAGCTGACAACGCCGCGCACCAATGCCTGGAAATCGACATAAGCGCTAGTGGTAATTTCGCCAGCAATCACGACCAAGCCGGTGCAGGTGAGTGTTTCACACGCCACGCGGCTGTAAGCGTCCTGCTCCAGGCAGGCGTCGAGGATTGCATCAGAGATCTGGTCTGCGATTTTGTCGGGATGCCCCTCGGTCACCGACTCAGACGTGAATAGAAACCGGTTTTGCGACGACAATGTGTTGCCTCCTAAGAGCTAGCCCCGCAACGTTCCGGACAGGAGAGGGTGCCGCAAGCCGGAATCCGAGTATTAGCTTCTGGAAGTGTATCGTGCGCAAGCACAAGCGAACAATGCGGTTGATACCCGAGAGACAACTTAAGGCACCGAACGGGGAGTTCAGAGGTGCGAGCGGCAACCTCGCAGGCCATTACGCAAGATTCCCGCCCGGGCCGTCCAACTTGTTACAATCAGCTTTGACCACTTCCAAGACGGGAACCCATTCATTCTATGCAACGCTGGTCCAAGTTATTCATCCCTACACTCCGCGAAGCGCCTGCCGACGCCGAAGTTGCCAGCCACAAGTTTCTGGTGCGCGCCGGTTATGTCCGGCAGCTGTCCGCTGGAATTTACTCCTACCTCTTCCTCGCCCAGAGGACCATTCTCAAGATCACGCAGATCGTTCGTGAGGAGATGGACACCATCGGCCAGGAGTTCTACCTTCCGGCACTGAATCCGCGCGAGATTTGGGAGGCCAGCGGACGCTGGGACCTGATGGGTGACAACATGTTCCACATCAAGGACCGCAAGGGCGCCGACCTTTGCCTGGGCATGACTCACGAAGAGGTCATGACCGACATTGCGCGCAAGGAGTTGCGCAGCTACAAACAACTTCCGCAGATCTGGTATCAGATCCAGGTGAAGTTCCGCGACGAACCGCGTCCCAAGAGCGGTCTGCTGCGGGTGCGCCAGTTCACGATGAAAGATTCCTACTCCTTCGATATCGACCGCGCCGGACTCGACAAGAGCTTTGACTTGCACGACGCCGTCTATCGCCGCATCTTCCAGCGCTGCGGCCTAGAGTTTGTTGCCGTCGAAGCCGACTCGGGTTCCATGGGCGGATCACAGTCTCAGGAGTTCATGGTCTATACCGAGGCAGGCGAGGACCTGGTGGCATCTTGCGGAAAGTGCGGCTACGCGGCCAATCTGGAAAAAGCAACCTCGAAGCTGGAAGCCGTGGAAGAGCTTGCGGCCAACGCCAGTGGAGTTCGTGAGAAGGTTCACACGCCGGGAACAAAGACGATCGATGAGGTCGCCGCGTTCCTCAAGACTCCGGTGAACAACAATATGAAGTCGCTGGCCTACGTGATGACCGACGGCGATGCGCCAGCGGGAAAGACAGTGTCCCGCCCGCTGCTGGTGCTGATGCGCGGCAACGACCAGATGAACGAGGCCAAGCTTTCCTCCGCCATTGGCGGACGCGCCTTCCGTCCCATGGTTGAAGAAGAGATCGTGAAGTACTTTGGTTCGCCGGCCGGATACCTTGGCCCGGTTGGGCTCAAGCAGGTTCGCGTGGTGGAGAACAAGGGCAAGTCCGCTTATGTGGGCGACGCCGATCAGTTCGTGGTGATTATGGACGAAGCTCTGCGTGGGCGAAAGAACCTGGTGGGCGGAGCCAACGAACTTGATCATCACTTCACCGGCCTCAGCGTGGGAGTGGACTTTGAGGTGACCAGCTATGCCGACCTGCGAAACGTAGTAGAGGGCGAAGGCTGTCCGCGCTGCGGCGAGCCGATGAAGCTGGGCAAGGCGGTCGAGATCGGGCATATCTTCAAACTCGGAACCAAGTACACCGAGTCGATGGGCGCCAAGGTTCTGGATAAGGATGGCAAGGAAGTCACCCCCATCATGGGCTGCTACGGCATCGGCGTGGAGCGCATCCTCACCTCGTGCATTGAGCAGAACCATGACGCCAACGGCTTCTGGCTGGCTCCCTCGATTGCGCCATTTACGGTAGTCGTAGTGCCAACGAACGTGAAGGACTCGGCCCTGTCGGCTGCAGCGGAAAAAATTGCGGCAGAGCTGGAAGCCGCAGGATATGACGTGCTCCTGGACGACCGCGATGAAAGGCCGGGAGTAAAGTTCAAGGACGCCGATCTGGTCGGCATTCCCTATCGCATCAACATTGGCAAGAAACTGTCTGAAGGAAAGGTGGAAGTGGTGGAGCGAGCCAAGTCTCAATCCTCCGACGTGGCAGTGGCCGATACGCTGAAACATTTGCAGGGACTCTACAATCCGCTAGCTTAGGAGGTATCCGTGAAAGAGCTGAAATCGATTCTCGGTGTGCTGCTATTGCTGGTTGGAGGCTTTGTGCTCTACAAGGTTTTCCCCGCCTATTGGGGAAACTATAAGCTGGGCCGAATTGTCGACGATCAATCGGTGATCTACACCTACACCACCAACAGCAACGATCAGATTGCAACGGCCATCTCCGAGAAGGCGCGGGCCGTCGATGTCCCAATCTCGCCTGAGCAGGTCACCGTGCTACGTACTCCCGGCGACTTGTCGATCTCAGTCGAATACACCGTACACGTTGAGCTGCCCATCTATCCCCTGGACCTGAATTTCAAGACCGTCAATAAGAATCACAATGTAATGATGAAATAGAGCTGGAAGCAGCAACAAGCCCTGGGGCAAGCTTGATCCCTGGGGCCGTTCTGTTTCCGGCGTGCTTTTTTGCGCAGCTTGCTAACCCCGGTGGAGCTCTGATAATACCTGAGTTTCGCGCGATGGCTTCCTTGCGCCACTCCGGTGTCTTACAATACAGACAGTATCGATGTGGCTATCAAATTGAAAATTCCGAGCGGCTCTTCCTCGCGCCCACTGCTGCGCACTGCCGTAGCTATATTCCTTTTCCTCGCGCTGTGCTGCTTCGGAGTCTTTGCGTACTACTACGTGAAGTACGACCGCATCATCACCAAGAAGATGAGCGGCCAGATCTTTTCGACCTCGGCCAAAATCTTTGCGCGTCCGGTTACGGTCCATCCCGGAGACAGGTTTTCACCTGCGCAGATTGCCACTATGCTGCGCCGCGCCGGTTACATCGATGCTGACACCGGGGTCGATTCGCCGATGGGGACATTCCGCATGATCTCCGGCGGAATCGAAGTGAACCCCGGAGCTGCGTCTTACCATTCGACGGATGGCGCACGGATCTTTAACGATCCGGATGGCCGTGTCAGTCGCATTCTCGGCGCCGGGTCAAACTCGGGCGCAACGTTGGACTCCTATGAGCTGGAGCCCGAGCTGGTGACCGCGCTCTTTCAGGGACAGGATCGCACCAAGCGGCAGATCCTCACCTATAACGATCTGCCCAAGGTCATGGTGGATTCGGTGCTGGCCATTGAAGACCGCAGATTTTTCGAGCATGGCGGAATCAACTGGCTGAGCCTGATCGGATCGTTCCTTACCGACGTGCGCGCCGAGGGCAAGCTGCGCGGCGGCTCAACCATCACCATGCAGATTGCGCGCGGCTTTTTCCTTACCCCGGAGAAAAAGATTACCCGCAAGCTGACCGAGATGCTGATTGCCGTTGAGCTGGAACAAAAGCTCAATAAGCAGCAGATCTTCGAGCTCTATGCCAACCAGGTGTACCTGGGTCAGCGCGGATCGTATTCGATCAACGGATTTGGCGAGGCTTCCCGCTCCTACTTTGGCAAAGATATCAAGGAGATTACCCTGCCCGAGGCGGCCATGATCGCCGGTATCATCCAGTCGCCAAACATGCTGAATCCCTACAAACGTCCCGAAAGGGTGATGGAGCGGCGCAACGTGGTCCTGGAATCCATGGTGGAGACCGGCGCCATTACCCGCGAGCAATGCGAGGCTGCCAAGGCGACGCCGCTCAAGCTCAGCGCGCCTAACGTGGAAGCCAGCGACGCTCCCTACTTCGTCGATCTGGTGAAAGATTCGCTGTCCAGCAAATACTCGGAAACCGACCTGAACGAAAACGCGTATCGCATCTACACCACCCTCGACCCCGACCTGCAACGCGCCGCCGCCGAGTCCGTCTCCGAAGGCATCAAGCTGGTAGACGATCAGGTTGCCAAACAGCGCACGCGGCGGGTAAAAGTTGGCACGGGCAAGGGCGCAACGGTCGAGGAGACTAAGGTTACCGGCCCCGTCCCGCAAGTTGCCCTGGTGGCACTGGACCCGCACACCGGCGAGGTACTGGCCCTGGTAGGCGGCAGAAACTATGGCTTCAGCCAGTTGAACCACGCCATTGCCAAGCGGCCAACCGGTTCCATCTTCAAACCGTTCGTCTACGCCGCAGCCATGAATTCGGCGATCACGGCGCAGGGCTCTGACCCGGTCTTCACCCAGGTTTCGCTGATCGACGATTCGCCGACCACCTTTGAATACGACGGCAAGGAGTACGACCCGCGCAATTACAAGAACGAGTATCACGGGCAGGTGACGGCACGCTACGCGTTGCAGATGTCACTGAACAATGCAACCGTGAAGATGGCCGAGATGGTGGGTTACGACAAGGTTGCGGCACTCGCCAGAAACGCGGGAATCGCCAGCGTCAAAGCGACTCCGGCCGCAGCGCTCGGGGCCTACGACGCCAGCCCCATTGAGATGGCCGGAGCCTATACGGTGCTAGCCAATGGCGGCACACGCGTTGACCCGTTGCTCATGCACTCCATACGCGAGGCCAACGGCGACGTAGTGGAAGACTTCCACAATGACAAGCGCCCGGTGCTGGACCCGCGCGTGGCCTACGTGATCACCAACATGATGCAGAACGTGATTGATCACGGTACCGGCTACACGGCTCGGGCACGCGGCTTTACGGCTCCCGCAGCGGGCAAGACGGGGACTTCGCACGATGCCTGGTTTGCCGGTTACACCAGCAACCTGCTCTGCATCGTATGGGTGGGCTATGACGACTACAGCGATCTGAAGCTGGCCGGCGCCACCACGGCGGGACCGATCTGGGCAGAGTTCATGAAGCGAGCCGTGCGGCTCCCGCAATACAGCAACACCGCCGACTTCACCGCGCCCTCTGGCGTGGTCACCGTCGCCCTGGATAAGACAACCAACCTGATCGCCACCACAAGCTGCCCGGAGGACTACAACTCAGCCTTTGTCGCAGGCTCGGAGCCGCAGGAAACCTGCGACCACGCTGATCAGCGCAACATTCTGCAGAAGATCTTTGGCGGCGCGGCACCCCCTCCGCCACCGGTGAACCAGCCTGCGCGAGTGATTCAGCCCTACCAGCCGCGTTCGGCTGCCAGGACCGTTCCCGTGCAGCCAGCTCCCGCAGAGAGCCAACCCGCCTCCGAGCCGAAGAAAAAGGGATTCTGGGGCAAGGTGGTTGGAATCTTCGGCAGCGGCGATAAAAATAAAGATTCCTCTGGAAACGATTCCAACTCGAGATAGGTCTAACATTCTCAGGCACGCTGGTTAAGAACTCTGGAAGAATCTCCAGAGCTCTCCTGGGGTATGCGGATATGACCTTCCGTTCTCTCACTATCACTTGCTTCACAATCTTTGCCATGCTGTCGCCCTGCATTGCGAACGGCGATGCGAGTGGTTTGACGAGTTTGCCTCAGGCCCATAGCACTGCAGACTCGTCCGTCCCCGCGCAGAAACCCGAAGGGCCCGCCCCGGTCGCGGCAACCCCGCCTCCCCAGGAGCCCACGCTATCCGAGATGCGCGCCATGACCGCGTCGCAATTGGATGAAGAGGGCGACCGGTTGCGCCAGGCCAAAGACTATCTTGGTGCCCTGGACTGCTACCACGAAGCGGTTCACAAGCAACCTACCGCCGGGTACTACAACAAAATTGCCATCTCCCAACTGATGTTGAGGCATCCGGCTGAGGCAGCCAAAGCCGCCAAGAAAGCGGTGCGCAAGGATAAACATATGGCCGAGGCATGGAACAACCTCGCAGTCACCTATTACATGCGAAACAAGTTCGACGATGCGATTCGCACCTATCAGCGAGCCATATCGCTGCAGCCCGGCTTCGCCTCGTTCCACAACAATCTGGCGGCGGTTTACATGGATTCCAAGCAATTCGATCTCGCCTTTGCCGAGTATCGCAAGGCATTTGAACTAGACCCCTTGTTCTTTGAGAGCGCCTCGCAGAATGGCATCAGTGCACGCATGGGGTCGCCGCAGGATCGCGCGCAGTTTTTCTTCGTAATGGCTCGTCTGTTTGCCGGAAGCGGGGACCTGGATCGCTCCCTGCATTTTCTGCGCGGAGCCATCGAAGATGGCTATCCCAAGATCGACGATGTGTATCACGATAAGGAATTCGCGCGCGCCATCGCCGATGAAAGATTCGTCGCTTTGCTGAAGGATCGTCCAGTGTCAGTGCGCTAAGCTCGCACAGGCCCCAGCAACACAGGCCGCGCAGCGCGACGTTCGCGCTCTTCCAAGTGGCGCTGGTGGAAGTGATCCATGGCGCGATTTCCCCAAGCGCGCACAAAATAATAGTTCAACAAAGCGCCCGCCGCGGAGCTAAGAATAGGTACCGAGCGTGCGATGGCCTTTTCGGCAAATTCGGCACTGAAGCGCGATGCAATCCGTCCAATCACGCGCTCCGCAAAGCCCCTCAGAAGAGTTCTCTCCAGCAGCTCTTTCCCGATGTCAATACCTGCGGCGCTGGCGGCGGCGATCCAGAGCTCGGCGATCTCTTCCTCGGTGTTGTACTGGAAGCCGTAAATCAGGCTGAGCTTTTGCACCGTGCGCATGGTGATCGCCGACAGGATTCCCAGGTCAGGCGCGAGCGTGGCAAAACCGCCCAGCCCCAGCCCGGCGCCCTCTGCGCCTGCCATTTTCATCGCGCCCCGCACGGTCTGCGCGGCGATGGAATCCAGCTCGGCAACGGGCAACGTGAACATTCCCTCGTAGCTCCCCACAGCCACCCCGTGCGCCATGCGAAGCTGCATCAGATACTCATCGGGACGCACCCGCACTGTCTCATAGGCGCGGGTGAGCGCCGACCGGAACGCCCATTCCAACCGTCGGCTAAGCCACGAACTGTTCCCTGCGGGCTCTTCCATAGGGCACTACTATATTCGGATGCGGCGGCTGGCGAAAGGTGGCATGCTTGCGAATTTGCGGTGCCCCCGCTACGTGCCCGGTACTGCTCTCATCCTCTGCATGTGCTAGCATCAAAGTTTATGCCAGCCGGAAAACTTCACATAGTGCCTCTAGGTGGTCTGGGCGAGTTCGGAATGAACTGCATGGCCATCCGCTGGAACGATGACATCATTGTCATCGATGCCGGAATGATGTTTCCCGAGGATGAGTTGCTCGGCGTGGATATCGTCGTTCCTGACCTCACTTACCTGATTCAAAACCGCGACAAAGTTCGCGGCGTTTTGCTCACTCACGGTCACGAAGACCACATCGGCGGCGTTCCCTGGCTGATCGCCGAGCTCAACGTCCCCATCTACGCCACCGAGTTCACCCTCGCCTACGTAGAAGACAAGCTCGAAGAGCACAACCTGCTGGACAACGCCGAGCTCAACGAGATGCGGCCGGGACAGCGCTTCCAGCTTGGAGCCTTCACCATTCATCCCATCCAGGTGACGCACTCGATCCTGGATGCCGTCTCGATTGCCATTCACACACCGCTTGGGGTAATCATTCATACCGGCGATTTCAAGATCGACCTGACGCCGACCGACAACAAGATGTTTGACCTGCACGCCTTTGCCGAATACGGCAAGCAGGGCGTGCTTGCCCTGTTGCAGGACTCCACCAACGTGGAGCGTAGCGGCTACACCCCCAGCGAGCGCACGGTGCGCCCCAAGTTCGAGGACATCTTTCTGCACGCCCGGCGCAGGCTGTTCGTCTCCTGCTTTTCGTCCGCGATTCACCGCATCAAGATGGCTGCCGAGATGGCCCATCAGTTTCATCGCAAGGTCGCACTCGTCGGGCGCAGCCTGACCGAGTCCACGGAGATTGCGCAAGATTTGGGATACATCAATCTGCCTGCCTCGGCCTTCATCACCCCAGGCCAGATTCGCGACTACCCTCCCGAGCAGGTCATGGTAATGATCAGCGGCACCCAGGGCGAACCGATGAGCGCTCTGTCGCGCGCCGCCGTGGACAACCACCGTCACGCCAAGATTGAGGCCGGCGACACCGTTGTGCTCAGCTCCAGGGTGATACCCGGCAACGAAAAGGGCATCTACCGGGTCATCGATCACCTCTTCCGCCGCGAAGCCAAGGTTATCTACGACGATGGCTCTCAGCCGCCGGTACACGTCAGCGGACATGGCAGTCAGGAAGAGCTGAAGCTGATCATCAACTTGGTGCGGCCGCGCTACTTCATCCCCGTCCATGGCGAGTACCGCCAGCTCAAGCGCCACGCCGAGTTGGCCGGTGGAATGAAGGGTGCGGTAGGAAACGTGATCATGATCGAAACCGGGGACATTCTGGAGTTTGACGAGCAGGGCGCGAGGCGCGTGGGCGAGGCTCCCGTAGGCCGCATCTGCATCGATTCAGGCTCCAACTCGGATATCGTCGAGGAGGTCATCATCCGCGATCGCAAGTACCTCAGCGAGGACGGATTCGTCATGCCGATTCTGGCCATCCACAAACTCACCGGCAAGCTCGAAGGCAGCCCGGAGATTGTGATGCGCGGCTTTGCCGGAGCTCCCGACGATAACGGCTTTGTGGAAGAGGCGCGCGCCACCGTGATGCGAACCCTCCAACAATCCACACGTGAAGAGGTGGCGGATTACGGCATGATTAAGGAAAAAATCCGGGTGGACCTCAAGCGCTTCATCAACCGCAACACGCAGCGGCGGCCGCTGATCATTCCGGTGGTGGTGGAAATCTGATCACCAAGGAAACAGTGAAGCCGCGAAGGTTCGCTAGTCGTGCATTGTGTCGCTGTCCTGTTCGGTGGAAGTGGAGGTACCGGAGAGGCGGCGCAGGATCAGAGGAAATATAAACGCCACAATGAAGTATGCGCATGTGACGTAAAGCGCCAGCAACAGCAGACCCGCCCCACATGCCATACCCACCCCGGTAACCAGCCAAACGGTGGCTGCCGTCGTGAGCCCTTGCACCTTGTCTGCACGCAGAAAAATGAGACCGGCGCCGATAAAGCCAATGCCGGAAACAATCTGCGCAGCAACACGGGAAGGATCAAGAACAACCCGTCCGTCCGCAAGAACATTCATGAAACCGTACTTAGAGATCAGCAGGAAAAGAGCAGCCGTGGTTCCGACAATCGTATAGGTTCGGAGTCCTGCACTTTTGTGACGGTATTCACGTTCAAGCCCAATAGCAGCAGAGAGCAGGAACGCAACGCTAAGTTCTACGAACTGCCTGGCGCCTTGTCCGTTGATCCCTGATATCAGCATGCGAATCATTCTACTCCGCACCTCTTCGCCATTCGCGCTATCTCTTAGATGTTAAAGCCGATGCAGCCAGCTCTGATGGAACTTCATCTCACGACCGAGTCAACGCGTGTGGGATCGACCGGAACATCCCTCCGATGGTCATTCGCGTCGAACAAGAAAGTTCTGCGAACCCTGCATTGAAGAGAGTTCGGGCCGCGCAGGTGGCCCGGCCTTTCGAAGAGGAACCATCTATGAATAGATTCAAATGGATTGCACTTGCCGCAGTTATCGTCTTCTGCTTTACGGTGATCACTCCCAAGACACAGGCTCAGGTAAGCATCCAAATCGGCCCCGCACCAGTTTGTCCTTACGGCTACTATGACGTTCCGCCATACGAGTGCGCTCCGTACGGTTACTATGGCCCGGAGTGGTTTGCGGGCGGAGTCTTCATTGGGGCTGGCCCGTGGTTTCATGGCCCTGCCCGCTTCCGCGGCCACGTAGACAGGCGTTACGATTTTCATCGCGGATACAGAGGCCCAATGCCAAAGCGTGGCGAAAGACCTGACCCAGGAAGGCGTTTCGATAGGATTCCCCACTTCAAAGGAAATGAAGTGCGTGATGGGCGTGGTCACGTAGGCAAACGCTAGAACAGCCGTCGCGAATCTAGCCCCGGCCCAGCAGCGCAAACTGGCGCAGAGACCGGGGCTTTCTGTTGCAAACAATGCTTTGGCTCTATGAAATGACTATGAAGCGTTATGCCGGACTTCCCAAGCACCCGGTCGGCGCGGTACAACGGTTCTATGCCTCCTGCAGAAGCCCCGGCTCCAGCTCCTGTGCCGCAGTCCGCGCCACGGGTCACAACTCCCATTCGGCGCTACTCGCGCACTCTGCTTCTGCTTGCCTTTGTGCCTCTGTTGTTGCTGCCGCTTGCACCCACAGTCTATGGCCACCTGCGAGCAGCTTCAATCCTGATGGTGATCGCCGACATGCCAAACTCGGCGCTCTCGAATTTCGACGCCAACCCGGTTGCGGAAGAGGAGATTGCGTTTCAACCTGCAACTGACATCCCAATCCGGGCGCGAATTTATCATCCCATTGGAATCGCCCATCCCAGTCCTGTAGTGGTAGTTCACGGTGTGCACCACTTGGGCATCGAGGAGCCCCGCCTGCGGCGTTTCGCGCGGGCTCTAGCCTCGCATGGCTACCTCGTGCTCACGCCTCAGGTAGAGGAACTGGCCGACTACAACATCACCGAACATTCGGCGACGGTGATCTCCGACGCCGTTCGTGAGCTGGCGCGGCGCAGCGGCTCGCCCAAGGTGGGACTACTGGGATTGAGTTTCTCCGGAGGCATGGCGCTGATTGCCGCCAGCGGTCCGGCGCTGCAGCAGCAGCTTTCCGGCGTCGTGGCCATCGGCGCACACGACGACTTGAGCCGCGTCCTCGACTTTTACGAAACCGATCAGACCCGCGCTCCCGACGGGACCGCGCTCAAAATGAAGGCGCACGAGTATGGCTCCCTGGTGGTCGCCTACTCCCATGCTTCGGCATTCTTCTCGGCGCAGGATACTGCACAGGCGAGGCAAACCTTGCGCGCGCTACTCTGGGAAGATCTGCCGCTGGCGCATGCCGATGCCGCCCGCCTCAGCCCACAAGGACAGGCGCGCATGGCCCAGCTCTTCGCCCATGACATCAAGTCGCTGGTGCCGGATACGCGCCGCGCTCTCGCCGATGCGGAGCCCGAACTCGACGCCGCATCGCCGCACTTCTACATCTCCAGAGTCCATGTCCCAGTCATGCTGCTGCACGGCTCTGAAGATAATGTTGTGCCCCCCACTGAAACCTTATGGCTCGAACACGATCTTCCACCAGGTGCGCTGAAGGCAGCCCTAATCTCACCCGCGATTGGCCACGTCGAAATAGACAGCTCCAATTTCATGGATACAGTGCGGCTGGTACATTGGATGAAACAGATGCTCGACCTGCTGGATACATCGAGCGCCGAGCGCGGTTAAGACCGAGCGCTTGCGGCCAGAGGATCATCGGTGGTCCGTACCCCGGCACTAAGCCGTCGCCGCATACCCGGTCGCGAAGCGTGCTGTTGCGGAGGTCTCATACATGATCACACTGGCAAATTTGCGGGAAGCGCAAGCGCGGCTTCATGGCGTGGCTGTGCATACTCCGCTGGTACGCTGCTTCAACGCTGGAAGCACGAGCGCCGAAGAGTTTTACATCAAGGCTGAAAGCCTACAGCCGATTGGCAGCTTCAAGTTGCGTGGCGCCTACAACAAAATCGCCTCACTCACCGCCGAAGAACGCGCCCGCGGCGTGATTACCTACTCCTCCGGAAACCATGCGCAGGGCGTTGCCTACGCGGCCCGTGCCCTGGGAGCACACGCCGTAATCGTGATGCCCGGCAGCGCTCCCCAAATAAAAATCGACGCGACTTCCGCCCTGGGTGCCGAAATTGTGTTCGTCGGCAATGGCAGCGAGGAGCGGCGCGACAAGGCACTGGAACTGGCCTCCGCCCACGGCTATGTGGTCATCCCGCCCTATGACGACCTCCAGATCATCGCGGGACAGGGCACGACAGGGCTGGAGATTATCGAAGACATGCCGGACGTGGAACTGGTGCTGGTACCAGTGGGTGGTGGCGGACTTTCTGGAGGCGTAGCAGCGGCGATCAAGCTAAGTGGCAGCCGCGCCAAAGTGGTTGGCGTGGAACCCGCGCTGGCCAACGACGCTCAGCAGAGTTTGCGCCAGGGTCACGTGGTGCGCATTGCCGCTGAGAGTGCGGCCAGCACTATCGCTGACGGATTGCGTACTCAGAGCATCGGCGCCCATAACTTTGAGCATCTCACACACTATCTGGATGGCGTGGTAACCGTCGGTCAGGATGAAATTCGACGGGCGATGCGGCAGATCATGCTCGGTGCGCACCTGATGGCGGAGCCGAGCGGCGCGGTTCCGATGGCGGCCTGGCTATTCCATCGCCCCGAACTGCCAGCCAGCCGCAAGACCGTAGCCATCCTTAGCGGCGGCAACGCCGATCCAAAGCAGGTAGCAGAGGTGCTGGAAGGATGATATCGATGCCGTCTACATGCAGCGCAGTAAAGTTTGGACCGATGTTGCATCGCACCTTGGCGATGACGGCGCTGCTATGTGCGTTGTTCGGCGGCACGGCCATGGCTGCCGAACGCGGCACCGTCATTCGCAAAGCATTGATCTATGTCGCCCCCGATGTGAGCAGCCAAAAGTTGGCCACGCTCGACCGCGGACGCGAGGCCGTGGTGCTGGAGCGCTCTCCCGGCTGGGTCCACGTCATCGCAACTCTGATGGATGCAGCTTACAATCCCGATCCGGACGCTCCGAACACTCGCAATGTGACGGGATGGGTTCTTGAAAAGGGATACGTCAGCGAGAGCACCGCCAAAGGCGATCAGATTCTCTTTGGCGAAGCCGCCGACTGCGAGGACCAAGCCAGTAGCAGCCACGGCCGCAAGGATGCTGCATCCGATGCCAGACGGCTCTACTACCGCGTCTTCGATCTCTTCCCGAAGTCGCCATTGGCGGGCGAGGCGCTCTACCGCGCCGCCGATATCCAGTGGCAGCTTGACAAGGACGACATGCGCTCGCGTCCTTCCTACAAGACCACGAATCCGCAGGATCGCCAGCCGATTGACGAGCAGGCCATGCGCCTGGTGCACAAGAAATTTCCCGGGACGAAGTGGGCCGACATGGCCTCCTTCGAAATGCTGGAGAACAAACTTTGCGGCGACTGGGCAGCAGCCTCCAAGTGTCCGGAGAAAGAAGCCGAGATGTATGAAAAGTATGCCGGCGAACATCCCAACTCGCCCAAGGCCGCCGAAGCCTATTACGACGCGGCCTACCGCTGGGCAGCATTGATGACGATCTACACCAGCGAAGGACAATCGAAAAAAATCCCCGAGGCGCAGAAGCGGGCCGAGGAGACGGCGCAGAAGGCGATCGCAAAGAATGCCAGCCCTGAGTGGAACGCCAAGGCCGAGCGCCTGCTCTACATGGTGCAGAAAAATGTTCCCGCCTATGGCACGTCGGTAGAGTAAGCCGCCTAGTCAACACTGCATAATCTGAAATCGCTAACGCGTTTTGTTTGGGCTAAACTTGGGTATGCCCATTCTTAAAGTCATCGTCCTTGCGATTGTGCAGGGTCTTGCCGAATTGCTGCCGGTATCGAGCTCTGCACATGTTGTCGTCGCCGAGAAGCTGATGGGACTTGACCCGTCATCCCCCCAAATGACCCTCCTCCTGGTAATGCTGCATACCGGAACCATGTTCGCCGTGATTGCATACTTCTGGAGTAAATGGCAGGAGACTTTCTTTTCGAGCGGCAAGGCTTTCAAACGTTTTGCTGGCCTAGCGATTTGGTCCACGTTTCTGACCGGAGTCGTCGGCTTGTCGCTCATGAAGCTCATCGAAAAGACCATGTTTCGTGGAGCGCCAAAAGCAGAGATTGAGCAGTTATTCAGCCATCTTGAGCTGATAGCGCCCGCCCTGGCAGCGGTGGGCGTATTGATTCTGGTTGCGGGCCTTTTGGAAAGACGCCAGATGTTTGTGTACTCCAAGAGCGCCCTCACCACGAGCCAGGCTGGATGGATGGGCATTGTCCAAGGATTGGCGCTGCCCTTCCGCGGATTTTCTCGATCAGGTTCCACCATATCGGGCGGTATGTTGATGGGTGCGGCGAAGGACCGCGCTGAGGAATTCAGCTTTGCGCTGGCAGTGGTCCTGACGCCGCCGGTGGTTGGACGGGAGTTGCTGCGCCTGCTTAAGGCATCTCATGCCGCTACCGCAACCGGCGTGCCGATCAACCTTCACGCAGCTCTCGTCGGAAGCCTGCTCGGAATGGTCTTCTCCTTCATCGCTGGCCTGATCGCGTTGAAGTGGCTTAGCAGCTGGCTTGAGAGTGGCCGCTGGTACATCTTCGGGCTCTACTGCCTGGCCGCTTCCGCAGTGGTGTTCTATCTGCATTCGCAAGGGTTCTAGGAGCATGTCGGCCATTGCGTGCGGCTGCACTCTGGTCACCTGAAATAGCTGGCGAATCCTTTTCATAAACCTGTGCCGCCGATTGCCGTGGGTTTTTGCCGCCGATTAGGTCATAATGTTCTTGCTCTGGCGTTGATCGGACTCACTCGTGCGCGGCTAATACGTGCTGAGTCAGGTGTGTTCGGTCGCGGTCTCTACGCCAATTATGACGGTTCTCTCCCGATTGTTTGTTCCCACGCAGAGCAAGCGGCTCAATGAGCTGATCGGCATTGTGCTGATCGCCACCGCTGTGCTGATGCTGCTCGCCCTAGCCTCCTACTCACCCCTGGACCGCTCGCTGGATACCGCGGCCAATCCCCCGATTGGGCGCCCGGCACAGAACTGGATCGGCCTGGTTGGCGCCTACTCGGCTGACCTGATGCTGCAGGCCATGGGCGTCGCCGCCTTCCTGCTGCCGGTAATGCTGATCTTTCTTTCTCTTCGCTGGATGCGTTCGCGTACGGTGGAAAACCCCGTGGTGAAAGCAGCCGGTGCCGTTGGCCTAATGGCC
Source organism: uncultured Acidobacteriaceae bacterium (assembly GCA_964559875.1). Classification (GTDB taxonomy): domain Bacteria; phylum Acidobacteriota; class Terriglobia; order Terriglobales; family Acidobacteriaceae; genus TOLSYN. The sequence goes on along the minus strand of CAZLJQ010000006.1, from coordinate 107,778 downwards.
TTCGCCAGCGCTCTGCTCGCGCTGCTGCCATGGCCACTGCTCTGGGTGCACGCCATTCCCATAGAGGGTTTGCTGGGCCGGTTGCTGGGAGATCTGCTGGTGCATTACCTGAACTACGCCGGAGCCTGCATTGTTGCCCTCACTGCAATTGCGGTGGCGCTCTACCTGGCAACGGCGTTCTCCTTCAGCAAACTCCGCCTCTGGTTGCCAACCCGCTTCACCTATCTCTACGCCTTGCGCGACCGCTATCAGGACTGGAAGCAGCACCGCGCCCGCGCTCATGAGGCGAAGCTGCTTGCCAAAAAGCAGCGTCAGCGCGAAAAGCAGGAGCAAGCGGCGGCCAGGAATTCGCGCGTCGAGTCATCGCCGGTAAGCGCTACTGTTGTGCCCCCAGTGCGGCCGATTGTGCAGCCAACGCCTGCAGCCGAAGCAGCTGCCGCGTACCCCTCGGCCTCAACGCCCGTAGCACCAGCTGTTGGCTCATACCCATCATCGCCGGCAACTTTGCGTTCACCTTCCAGCAGCGAAGATCGTCCGCTCTCCGGAATCGAGCGCATGGAAGCCGAGGCCCGGGCGCGCAGTGGATATAGCACGCCGCTAGCCGAGGCAATTCCAATTGGCGTGCGGGCCGATGAGGGACGGACACAGGCGCGTACCTCTCTGCCCAAGCAGCAGGGCTCATGGAAGCTGCCGTCGAGCACCCTCTTGCATCGTCCCGAGGCACGGCAGGCCTACGATGAGCAGGAGTTAAAAGATCTTGCCCTTACCCTGACCAAGAAGTGCGAAGAGTTCGGAGTCCTGGGCACAGTCGTGCAGATTAATCCCGGCCCAGTGGTCACCACCTTTGAGTTCAAGCCCGAGGCTGGAATCAAGTACAGCCGCATCGTTGGCCTGCAGGACGATCTCTGCCTGGCTATGCGCGCCGAAAGCATCCTCATCGAGCGCGTCGCAGGCAAGTCCACCGTCGGCATCCAGGTTCCTAACGAAAAGCGCGAAACCATCTGGCTGCGCGAGGTGGTCGAGAGTCCAGGATTCGCAACTTCCAAATCGAAGCTCACGATTACGCTCGGCAAAGACATCAATGGCCGCCTGATGACCACCGAGATGAACTCCATGCCGCACCTGCTGATTGCAGGATCGACCGGCAGCGGAAAATCCGTGGCCATCAACGCCTTCATCATGTCTCTGCTTTACAAGAGCACGCCCGACCAGGTGCGACTCATCCTGGTGGACCCCAAGCGCGTCGAGCTGACCAACTACGATGGCGTGCCGCACCTCTACACGCCCATCATCAGCGAGCCCAAACTCGCCAGCAACGCGCTACGCAACGCGGTGCGCGAGATGGAGCACCGCCTCAAGCTGCTGGCGCAAAAAGGCGTGCGCAATATCGACCAGTACAACCGCCTCTTTGAAGACGGTTACACTCCATCGCTCTTCGAGGATGGCACCGAAGAGAAGCCTCTGCCCTATATCGTCATCATTGTTGACGAGCTGGCCGACCTGATGATGGTGGACGGCGCCAACGTCGAAGAGTCCATCACCCGGCTGGCGCAGATGGCGCGCGCCATCGGCATTCACCTCATCCTTGCCACACAACGTCCCTCGGTCGATGTGATCACCGGCCTCATCAAGGCAAACTTTCCGGCCCGCATGTCATTCCGCGTGGCCACCAAGATCGACTCGCGCACCATCCTCGACGCCAACGGGGCCGAATCTCTGCTGGGACGCGGTGACATGCTCTACCTTCCCAGCGGCTCATCGCGGGTGCTGCGTGTCCATGCGCCGTTCGTCACTGAGAAGGAAATCGCGGCCACCGTGGAGTTCTGGAAGGCGCAGGCCACGGCGCAGTACGAACATGGCTTCCTCGCCGCCCCCAAGGACGAGGGCAACAGTTCCAATGAAGAAGCAGGACTTGAGGGCAATAGCGATGATGACGATCCGCTCTTCAACGACGCGGTGCACCTCGTCTTTGAGTTCGGCAAAGCCTCCACTTCCCTGCTGCAACGCCGCCTGCGAATCGGCTATGGACGCGCCGCCCACCTCATCGACCTGATGGAGCGCGATGGCATCGTCGGCCCGGCCGATGGCCCCAAGCCGCGCGAGATTCTGAAACCTCCGGAGTGGATCTCCGAGATGGAGAACTAACGCGTCTGCATCTGTCCGTTGTTGCCGCTGGCACTAACCCGCCAGACCACCTCGCCGCCGTCGTCGCTCACCAGCAAGCTGCCGTCTGCGGCCACCGCTACTCCCACCGGACGGCCCCATACCTTTCCATCGGGAGTAACAAAGCCGGTGAGGAAATCCTCATATCGATCGTCGGCGCGTGTGCCGCCGTGCATCGGCACGCGAATCACCTCATACCCCGTACGGCTCTCTCTGTTCCACGAGCCGTGCTCGGCGGCAAAAATGTCTCCGCGATATTGCGATAACTGTTTCCCCTCGTAGAAGAGCATCTCCAGCGATGCATTGTGCGGCTGGATCAGAACATCAGGCGTAATCACTCTGCTTTTCAACTCGGGATGCTTGCCCTTGTGGCGCGGGTCCTGCACGCCTCCCATATACCACCACGGCCATCCGTAAAAGCCGTTGGGCTGGATGTGGGTGATGTAGTCCGGGACGAGATTGTCACCCAGAGCGTCGCGCTCATTCACCGAGCCCCAAAGCTCTCCGCTGGTGGGATGGATGGCGATGCCGACGGCGTTGCGAATGCCCGAGGCGAAGACCTTCCGCCCGCTGCCATCGGGATTGAACTGGAGAATATCTGCGCGATCTTTCTCCTCGGGATGCGTGTCCGCATCATCGTCGTTGGAGTGCGAACCCACGGAGACGTACATGGTCCTGCCGTCGAGCGAGAAGGCAATGTCGCGCGTCCAGTGCCCGCCTCCTTGCGGAAGATCGCAGATCTTCTGCGCCGGGCCGCGAGCTTTCAGATCGCCATTGTGATAAGGGAAGCGCACCACCGACCCGGTGTTGCCGATGTACAGCCACTGCGGCTCTGGCCCCGGAGGATAGAACGCGATGCCGAAAGGTCTATCGAGTCCGGTGGCGAAGGTTTCCACCCGCTGCACGGTGCCCTTACTGTCGATCCCGCGGAGAACCTTAATGTTGCCGGGCTCACTCTCTGCCAGAAACACATCTCCATTGGGAGCGGCGCGCAAAAGGCGCGGATTTCGTAATCCAGTGGCATAGAGTTGCACGGAGAATCCCGCTGGTGCCTTGGGCCATGCGTTGGCTGGACGCTCCACCACATCAGAAGACGCATCGGCGGAGGGGGTAGCGTAAGGCTTCGGCAGATCTTGCAAAGTGATGTGGTGCATGGTGCCCGGCGACTGCGAACGGTAATCTGAGAATGCGCCCGCAGCCGGAGCGGCATCATTTGCATCATGACCTGCTGCAAAGCTTTTGAGATGGAGACTCAGCACGAGCGAGCCTATCGCGAACGGGACAAGCGCAAAGAACAATAGATTAGAGTGGCGCGATAAATGGAGAGGCATGCCGGTTTAGATGCGGAAGCAAAAGCAATCAGATCGCCGCGTCTGCGCGTCATACGGACTCCGTCGCTACTCGCAATCGCCGATGACTCTCAGCCCGGGTGCGGCTTCTGCAGCCCCAACCAGTCGCGCTGGTAGGCGTAGGAGATCGCCAATAGCAGCGCACCTAGGATAATGAAGCTCAGCACTCGCCAGCCACGATCGAGCGTCGAGACATCGAAGCAAAATACCTTGATTACCGTAGCTGCTATCAGCAGGATCGCCTGCCAGCGCAGTAGAGCCGAGCGTCTCGCAAACCCCGTCCACATGAGCCCCGCGCCGTAAAGCATGAACAGCGCTGAATAGGAGAAGCTGCGAAGAATCGCAAGACCGTGCCGTGCCCTTCGCACAGCGTCGAAAGTAGGATATCCCGGGCTCAGCACCGCTGCACGAAGCAGTGGCTCGAACGTGTCATGAATCTCCAGCCCGGTGGCGATCAGCGCAAGCACGTTGACTCCGATCACCGCGACCGCCATGGCTCCCTGATTCAATTCGGCGTCCGGTGATTTGGAGTCGAGATAAACCATCCAGAGCAGCACTCCAATGGCGAGCGCAAAGCTCGCAAGCCGCGGGTTGAGGATCGGCGGCTGCTGACCCCAGCCGCTTAGATCCACCCTAAGCATTCGCAGCAGGCCGAGCAAAACCACTATCCGGGCAAAGAGCTTCACTCTGCGGTGCAACGTACTCGCTCCGGCCCAGAAGATCAGTCCGCCCTCCATCAGCCAGGCCAGGGTAATCCATTGCTCATGCAGTTTGAGCGGAATCGCAATGGTGAGGAACGTGATTGCCAATCCGTAATGCACCATCGGCAGCGAGCGTTCCACCGCAGGGTGTTCTCCGACGCGGCGATCGAGAGCAACTCCAAGCGCAGCGTACACCACCGCAAGCCCCAGGGCGTAAGCCGCTACCTCTGACTGCACGTTCGGCGACACCTGCCCCAGCAGGTGCCAGCCATCTGCCATCTCCAGTTGTGAACAGATCGCGGCGAAGTAAGCGCTGGCATTGAGAATCGCGAGCAAGAGTCCGGTAAGCTGCGTTGGGCGGTCGCGCTCCGGCTCAAGAATTCCATAGAGCGGCGCCACGGCGAAGATCGCAAAGAGCAGACTGAGAAATAGTAGTGTCTCGGCGAACTGATCGTTACTGTAGTAACTGCCGAACCACTCCGCTCCCAGCAGGCATGTGCCCACAAAAGCTCCCAGCAAGATGCGCGGCCATGGCTTCACCCGCTGCAGCACAAAGGCTCCCAGCGAGAGCAGCACCAGATAGCAAAACAGCGCAGCTTCATGATTCTCGTTCGTTCCGCACAGGACAGGTGTCAGCAAACCGCCCAGCAGCGACAATCCGGCCAGCAGCTCGGCATTCTGTACCAACGCCAGCCATGCCGTAGCCGCCGTCACCAGCATCATCGCCAGGAATGCAATCAGTCCGGGAAGTATGTGGTAGAGCTGGAATCCGGCCCACAGCGAAAGATACAGAACGCCCGCGCCGACCGCCTTCAGCGAGTAAGAAAAAGCCAGCGCGTTGGGACGGCGGAAGCGCTCGCTCCACCACCCCAGCCCAACTCCGGCCACGCAGCCGATAAGCACACGCAGCCCCGGGCCAATCCATCCATTGTCGAAGGCAAGCTTCAGGAAGTAGGAGACTCCGACCAGTACGGCGACTACTCCCACCCGGTTCAACCATTGCGAGCCAATGCGCCGCTCCAGCGACTCCGGATGGCCAACGCTTGGTTCGGGAGGGAGCTTCGTCACGGGCCGGGCTATCGGTGCTGGCCTCGCCATCCGGGCTGCGACGGGTGGAGGCACAGGACGCGAGACCGTGGATGCCGCGCCAATCTGTTGCTCAAGGTGATACACCCGCGCGGTCAACTGCGCCACCTGTTCACGCAGTGCGCCAAGTTCGTCCTGTTCGCTCATTGCCCGGCATTATACCTGCCGCCGGACGGCCCGGTCTGGAATCGCGCCTTTGGGGCCTCTACGCGGAGTTTGATGGCCGCGGAAACTCGCGTTTTCTCGTTAAAGTAATTCGCCAAAGTTACCCATGGACTCATAGCTGTACAACTCCGGTAACTTGACCATGCAGCGTCCAAGTCCCATCATGAGCAGAATTGAGTCGAGTTCCATCATGGATCAAACTGAGTACTAAGAAGAGTCTAGGGGGAGTACTAAGAGCTTAACCCTGTATTACACTTTGCAGAGCTCTGAGTACAATCTCTGTACTCTGAAAATGTGTTGAAACATTTACAGAGTTTGCAGTTCAGTGAAGTAAGGTTGTCTTAATCCTTGAACTTATCAATCACTTCATTGACTGCAACGGCCCGCAAATTAGCGTTGGGCAAAAGGAATGGGGAAAGGCAATGAGCACCTACGGCAGCCCTTTGTTTATGAACGTCGGAGAACCTCCAAGCAAGCCGCGGTGGGAATCCTTCGCAGTCAGCTACATCGTGCAGCTGATTGCCTTGACGGCTCTGCTCCTGTACACAATTGTCGCTCCCAGGATCGTGCCTCCTCCGGCAACGCATGTGGAATTGGTAGCTCCGGATCTGACGCCCAAGCAAAGACCTGCACCACCCCGGCAAATGGTTCGCGAAGTGGCCAAGTATGAGGCTCCCAAGATCGCCCTGCCGGCCAAAATTGAGACTCCAGTCCTGCGCGTCCAGCAGCCGCAGCGCGTGCAGCGCTACACCCAGCCTGCGGAAATTGCGCAACCGCAGATTGCTCCAACTTTCGATTCTAAGGTGCTGGCCGCTCTCCCTGGCCCTAAGGCCCCGAGGATCGTCGCCACAAATACCTTCGGAAGCTCGGCTCCGCAGACGCTGCAGAACATCGCGCCCAGCAAGGTACAGACCGGAGGATTCGGAGATCCCAACGGAATACCAGCCAACGCCCACGGCAGCGGCAAGTCCATCATTGCGGCGTCCGGCTCATTCGATCTTCCCGTTGGTGGTGGATATGGCAACGGAACCGGCGGAACCAAAGGCGTTCGCGGAACCGTCGCCAGCGCTGGATTCGGTAACGGCGTCGCCGTGCAAGGTGGCGGCGGACACGGCCAAGGCCACGTTCAGGCCACCAGCTTCGTCGCTGTGACCGTTCCTCCACCCACACCCGCGGAGCGTCGCACAAATGCTGCGCCTCCCAACTCAGTCCCAGTTTCGATCCAAAGTAAGCCGACTCCCGTATATACTTCCGAAGCTCGTGAACTTAGGATCGAGGGCGAGGTCTTGCTGAACGTGGTGTTTGCAGCTAACGGAACAGTCCGCGTTGTAAGTGTGGTGCATGGGCTTGGCCACGGTTTGAATGAATCCGCACAACGTGCGGCACAAGGCGTCAGATTCAGCCCGGCGATGCGCGACGGTCATCCGGTTGACTCCAACGCAGTCTTACACATCGTATTTCAGCTCTCCTAGCGCGAGCTCGATCGAGGAACCGAGATGGAACATCGCTTGAAGTACCTGCTTATGGGTCTCCTGCTGGCAGCCACCAGCATCGCATTTGCCGCCAAGAAGCCGGCCCCAACCGCTCCCGTCAAGAGCAATAACGCCTTCGACCGCCTTGTCGACCGCGTGCTCGCGCGCGAAGCCGCGAATGATCAGGCACTCCGAAGCTACTCCCCGCTGGTGGAAACTTACCTGCAGAAATTCCACCCCGACAACGAAGTCGGCTTGATTCCTTCCAGCGATCAGTACTACCTGACTCGCGTCGGATTCAGCCGGAAGACGCTGGATGATGTCAACTTCCAGAAGGTTGCTAAAACCGGGATACTGGCGCGCGCCATGCACGGCGCCACCAAGGAATTCAGGACTGAGTTTATCTCCGACAGCTTCGCCTGGATGATGGTGATGGATTACCGGGGCTTGGACCGTGCACACTATACCTTCGACTACCAGGGCCGCGAATTCCTCGGCGACCTGCGCTGCATCGTAATCGATATCACTCCCAAGCTGCACTCCGGCGACGGCCGCTTCGTGGGCCGCGTCTGGGTTGAGGACCGCGACTTCAACATCGTCCGCTTCAACGGCACCTTCCAGAACAACCGCAGCGCCTCTTACCTGCACTTTGACACTTGGCGCCTCAATATGACCCCCGGTGCATGGCTGCCAGCCTACGTTTACAGCGAGGATCTGGAACCGGCCCATGCCAAGTCTCAAAGCGGCAACTACAAGGCCCAAACCCGTATCTGGGGCTACAACGTGGGCCAGGGACATGCTGAGAATGCGTTCACTGAAGTTTTGGTGGACGACTCCAGCGTGGTCAAAGACAACAGTGACAGGGCACAGGATCTTTCCCCCGTCGCGGCACAGCGGGCTTGGCAGCGCCAGGCCGAAGACAACGTTGTCGAGCGCCTTGAGCGCGGCGGTTTGCTGGCTAGGACCGGCGAAGTCGATCGTGTTCTCGACACCGTCGTCAATAATCTGGAAATCACCAATAACCTCGACATTCAGCCTGAAGTCCGCTGCCGCGTCCTGCTGACCTCGCCCATCGAGAGCTTCAGCATGGGCCATACGATCTTTGTCAGCCGCGGTCTTCTTGACGTGCTGCCTGATGAAGCCTCACTGGCCGCGGTTCTATCTCACGAGCTGGCCCACATCGTACTCGGCCATCCCACGGACACCACCTTCGCATTTAAGGATCGCTCTATCGTTTCCGACAAGATGCTCCTGAGCCGTTTGCACTTCGCTCGCACTCAGGCTGAGGAAACCGAGGCGGACACCAAGGCTCTGGCCCTGCTGCAGAACTCGCCCTACCATGACAAGTTGCAATCGGTTGGCCTGTTCCTGCGCGAGGTGGACGCTCGCCGAAACTTGCTGCCTCATCTGCTTGGCGCGGAAATGGGCAACTCGCTGACAACCGGCCGCGGCGATGATCTGCGAATGAAGGAATTGACCACCAACGCTCCCCGGCTCGAGCCCAAAAAAGTAGAACAGATTGCCGCGCTTCCACTAGGCGGCCGCATCAGGGTCGATCCTTGGAACAATAAGATTGAGATCAGCAAAGCCAAGTCGGTGCAACTGCTGACGGCGCGTGAAAAAATGCCGTTCGAAGTAACTCCAGTATTCCCTCACCTCACGCGCCTGGCGCTGGAAGTTCCAGCCGAGGCACCCAAGCCTGCGGAAGTCCCACAGGCCGCCATTACCGATTCTGCTCAGGCCGCTGACGCTGCCAAGTAGAACTTGTCCAATCGTTCAGCCAAGGCCCGCTCCGGCGGGCCTTTCGCTTGTCTCAACTACACTGCCGTCTATCCGCCGCCCCGTGCCTGAGCCCACGACCACCAGCTCCCGCCGAAATGAGACAATACAGGGGTGCATTTGAGCTCCAGATACGAGCCTCACACCGGCCCACCAATCTCTGTATTCAAGGCACTGCCGGAAGTCTGGACTCTGATCCGGCCGCGACGCCGTCTGCTCATCCTTGGATTCTTTTTGATGGTGATCAACCGCGTTGCCGGACTGGTGCTCCCAGCTTCAACCAAATTCCTTGTCGATGACATCATCGGCAAGCGTCACGCCAGTCTGCTCGTGCCCTTGGTCTGTGCGGTTTTGCTCGCCACCCTGCTGCAGGGAGTCACATCGTTCGCTCTCACCCAGACACTCTCCAAGGCCGCTCAGCGCCTCATAGCCGAGTTGCGCAGCCGCGTGCAGGAGCACATCGGGCGGCTGCCAATCAAGTACTTCGACTCCGCCAAGGTGGGAGCCCTGGTTTCGCGTATCATGACCGACGTTGAGGGCGTGCGCAACCTCATCGGCACAGGCCTTATCGACTTCGTCGGCGGACTGCTGACCGCTGCCATCGCCTTCGGATACCTGGTGCACATCAGCCTTGTCATGACCGCCGTCGCCTTCGGATTCTTTCTCGTCTTCGGCATCTTTCTGCGCAAGGCGTTTCAGACCATACGCCCTATTTTCCGCGAGCGCGGCAGGATCACCGCCGAAGTCACCGGGCGGCTCACCGAGTCACTCGGCGGAGTGCGCGTCATTAAGGGCTACCACGCCGAAGCCCGTGAGCATGAGGTCTTCGCCTCCGGACTTGAGCGCCTGCTGCAGAACATCTTCCGCACCCTCACCGCCTCGTCGCTGCTCGGCCTCTCCTCGGCCATGCTGATGGGTGTATTGGGAGCGATTGTGATGTATGTAGGTTCGCGGCAGGTTCTGGCAAAACAACTCACCCTGGGCGACTATTTCACCTACATCATGTTCCTCGGATACCTTGCCGCCCCACTCTTCCAGGTGGTCGGCATCGGGACTCAGCTTACCGAGGCACTCGCTGGATTGGAGCGCACCCGCGAGGTGCTCAACGAATCTCCCGAAGATGAAGATCCGAAGCGCACTCTGACCCTTGGCAGAATCGAAGGCGAAGTCGACTTCCGCGAGGTCACCTTCGGCTATGCCCAGGAGACGCCCGTCTTGCATGAGATCACCTTCCAGGCTTCGCCGGGCACACTCACCGCCCTGGTCGGCTCCTCCGGCTCCGGAAAGTCAACCATCATCTCGTTGTTGGCAGCCTTTCATTCGCCGCAATCCGGACAGGTGCTCGTCGATGGCGCCGACCTCTCTACGGTGCGATTGGAGAGCTACCGCAGTCAGCTCGGAGTGGTGCTGCAGGACTCGTTTCTATTCGACGGAACCATCCGCGAAAATGTCGCCTTTTCGCGTCCCCATTCCACCCCGGAGCAGATTCTTGAGGCGTGCCGCATTGCCCGCGTCGATGAGTTTGCCGAAAGCTTTGCCAACGGATATGACACCATCATCGGCGAGCGCGGCGTAAAGCTCAGTGGCGGCCAGCGTCAGCGGCTTTCCATCGCGCGCGCCATTCTAGCCGATCCTCGCATCCTCATCCTCGACGAAGCGACCTCAAGCCTCGACTCGGAGTCGGAGGCTATCATCCAGAGCGGTCTTGCCTACTTGATGCGCGGACGCACTACATTCGTCATCGCCCACCGCCTCTCCACCATCCGCCGAGCCCATCAGATCCTGGTGGTCGAGTCGGGACGAATCGTCGAGCGCGGCACCCACGCCACTCTGTTGGCGCGCGGCGGGCGCTACTACGATCTCTACACCCGTCAGCACGGCCTCGAAGAAAACCTCTTCCTCGCGCCCGGCGAAGGTAACAAACCCTAGCCACAGCGCCCTCGGCCTGAGTCACGCCGTTTGCGGCGTACCCGGCTGCGAAGCTCTCGCTCCGTGCGAACGCTCTTCGCGTCCGTCAGGGTTTGCTCACTCCCCGGGGATGCGTAGCCTGCTCGGTGAGCGCATGGAACAGAGTACTGGCGCGACCTCTCTCGTCGCTCGCACCGCTTTCCAGAATCACAAACTCCTCGTGATCGACTCGATTCACTGCATTCTGGAACTGCCCCTGCGATTTGTGTGCGGCAATCACCCAGTTCACGATCATCTGATAATCGAGCGCGTTTCTGAATCCGAACTTCACCGTGCGATCCGTGCTGTAAACCTCCGGCAGCACCGTGAACGGATGCCGCGCACTCTGGAAGCCGCTCCATGATGGCTGTGTTTCCCCTCCGCTACGCGCCAACTGGCAGCCAAGCACTACCGGCTTGCGCCCTGCCATCTGCTGTGCAGCGGTCAGCGCGGTCAGCGTCGCAGCTTTGTGAGCGCCGTGGGTCTGCGGCGAAGGAAACAGCGTAAACACAAAATCGTAGTTGCCGGAGCCGATGCGGCGCTCCACCTCGTTCAGCACCGCCCCCGCATTCCAGTGCTCTCCCAATACTTCTTCCACATCCTGCGTGTAGCGCTTATCAAGCTCGTCGAGAAAGAAATGATTCGTAATGCCAAGAATGTGGCCTGCCTCCATCAGCTCGCGCTTGCGAATCTCCGGCAGCGCTGCTCGCCCCACGGCTTCATCGGTCAGCGCGAGCCCGTAATACGGCTCCGCGAGTAGCGAATAGCGATAGCCGCCCTCGCCGTTGGTGATTACTAGCTGGTCGACTGTGCCGCCCAGGTTGTGAGTAATCTCATAAACCGTTGCGGCAAAACAAAATTCGTCGTCCGGATGTGCCACCACGATCAGCGCGCGCACCGGCTTGGCGTCCGCCCCCGGAGCTGCGTCCGTGGCCGCATGCCCACCAGCTAAGCTCTGTTGGCTCATGCCCGCCACTAGGCCCGGCGCCGTCGGCGCCTGCGCCAGCGCAAAACCCGTCATCAGCAATAAAAGCGCAGTGTCACGCACAACGGCAGCAATGGATCTCCTCATAACACGCTCCGCCTCGGAATGAAATAACTCGCGAGTTTGAGTGTAGATGCAACCAGCCCTGCGAAGGAAGAGCCGCAGCTCCGGTTTGGGGTCACACACAGTCAGGTTATATATTCGAGGACAATGCAGAACTCTTCACCGCCCGGTGTCTCCGCCTCCAGCCACAGTCTTGTGCGCGGACTGACGCTGTTGCCCGCCACCGCGCTGAACATGGTGGACATGATTGGAGTGGGCCCATTCACCACGTTGCCCCTAATGGTGGCGGCCATGCACGGCCCGCAGGCCATCTACGGATGGATCGCCGGAGCCGTGCTGGCACTCTCCGACGGACTGATCTGGGCCGAGCTTGGTGCGGCCATGCCACGCGCCGGTGGCTCCTATGAATACTTAAAGGAAATCTACGGCCCGCGCCGCTTTGGACGCCTGCTCTCATTCCTCTTCGTCTTTCAGCTCATCTTCAGCGCCCCAGTCTCCATGGCCACCGGATGCATTGGTCTGGCGGGCTATGCCGCCTATGTCACGCCCGCCTTGGGAAAAATCTTCTGGAGCGCGAGCCTCACTTTTCCGCTGCTGGGCGTCGTCAGCCTGCCCATCGAAATCTCCGGCGCAACCTTGGTAGCCATGTCGGCTGCCGCCTTCGCCACATTTCTGGTCTATCGCCGCATCGGCGGCGTGGGACGAATCTCGAAATTTCTCTGGGCTGGTGTGCTCGCTACTCTCGCCTTCGTCATCTACATGGGGTTCACAAACTTCCACCGGGCGCTCGCCTTTCCGCCGGACTGGCAGAAGCTGCCCGCCTCTGGTTTCCAAGCGGCTTTCGCCGGAGCCCTGCTCATCGCTCTCTATGATTACTGGGGCTACTACAACATCTGCTTCCTCGGAGAAGAGGTCGTCGAACCGCATAAGACCATTCCGCGCTCTATGCTGCTCTCCATTGCTGCCGTCGCCTGCCTCTACATCGCGATGAACGTCAGCATTCTGGGCGTAATGCCTGCGCCCGAAATCGCTGCCATGGGCCACAGCACAGCGCGAAACTTCGTCGTCGCACGCGCCGCTGAGATCGTCTACGGACGCTGGGCGGGTACGCTGGTGGCGCTCCTTGTCGTCTGGACCGCCTTCGCCTCGGTCTTCTCTCTGCTCGCCGGTTACTCTCGCATTCCGTTTGCGGCCGCACGCGACGGAAACTTCTTCACCGTCTTTCAGCGCGTCGATCCACGCGGCCACTTTCCCACCGCCAGCGTCCTCCTGCTCGGAGGCCTGGCCTGCCTCTGCTGCGTTTTCCAACTCCGCGATCTGGTCAGCGCCCTTGTCATCATCCGTATCCTTCTGCTCTTTCTCTTGCAAGCCGTGGGCGCGGTAGTGTGGCGCATCACTCATCCTGCACAGCCCCGGCCATTCCGCATGTGGCTCTATCCGCTGCCGGTGCTCATCACCGTGGCTGGCTTCTCCCTGGTACTGCTGGATAAACTTCCGCTGGTGGGACGCGGGCTGCTTTTTGCCGGGCTGGGTGTTGTGGCGTTCCTGCTGCTCTCGTTGAAGCGCCGCCAGTGGCCCTTCGCGCCTGCAACCGGCTCTGCGAAAAAGGAGTAGTAAACAGAAAACCGCCGCTCCGAAGAGCGGCGGTGCAAGTCCGAATATTTCCAATCGGAGTGTGGGTTACTGGATCGAGGGTGTGCCTGTGTAGTAGAACACCACGTATCCCTTGAGGTTGCCATTCGTCTCCGGTACGCCGAATACCTTCACGATCGCGCCCGCAGTCAGATTCGTAGCTACAGATGGAGTAACCGTGACGACTCCGTTCTGGAGAGTCACCTGATACACCAGGGTGGAGCTTCCGCTGGTGGTGGAGACATCCACCGTCACCGGCTGCGCTGCTGGCGTGCCCGTAGTCGGCACGGTGTAGACGAAGTTGTTGTTATTCGACGAGTATGCCGTGCCGATCACGCCTATCGGCGTTGGAGTCGGTAGCAACACCGCCCAGTCAGCAGCCCAGGTGCCGGAAGCCCCAGGATCGTTCAACGTCGCATTGCTCAGGCCGACAGCGTTGAGCGCACCAACGGTTCCGCCATAGTTCACGGCTCCATTAGTTGCGCTGATGAACTGGCTGACTGCAGTCGAGCCTTCCGTAGGTACTGTCGGGAAAGTGAAGTCCCACCAGTAGAAGCCGGAGATCGCGTTGCCTGCCTGATCGGTATTCGCACTGCTGGAGGAGATGTAGTTAAGGGGGCCGGAGTAGTTGTCTTTGGATGGGCGCGTAGTAGTATCGGCATCGGCAAACTTGCGGGTGTAGGTGAAGTCCGTGTTACCCGGCGAAGTGATCGTGCCGCCGTAACGCGCGATGTCGATCTCCACCGACTGTGCCGTGGGGAACGCGTTAGTCAAAGTGCTCGGGTCGAGGACCACATTCACCTTGAACCCGCGTGCCAGGTTGGGCAAACCGCCTGTGGTAACCGTGCCGTTGAAGAACGCCGTGCCCGAGCCAATCGGCGTGTTGCCCGACTGGTAGTAGAAGTTGGTCTCCGATCCAATCAAAACCGGCGTGGCGTTGCCGTCCTCTGTGGTCACCCACATTCTTTCAGTCGTGGTGTTGACGTGCAGCACGTGGCCTTCAGGATTCTTCCACACCGTATTGAAGTTGGCGCTGGCAAAAACGCGCGTGGCAACCAGTGTCCCGTCCGACTGATAACGCGCGGCGATGCGTACGAATTCGTCGCTGGGGCTAGTCAACGTCGCCGCTACCGACGAGAAGCTGTATATCGTCGTTGGAACGATTGGGGCGCCCGCGGTGTCAAGATTATAAAAAAGCGTGCCGTTGGTCGCGTCAGGCAGAATCGTCAGCGTGGTTTTCGTGTCAACGGTCGCCGTCTCCGGTGTGGCAACTGGATGCACTGGATAGGCGCGGTCGATGGTCAGTGAGCTTCCATCGCTCGCCACCGAAGCTACCTGCCCGTAGATGTGCCGCAGCAATACTTTGGTCAGGTCGGCACGCGGGTGATGGCGCACCGGTCCGTTAAAGTTCACCGCCCAATATGGACTGGTTGCACTCGCAGGTAGATGTTCCACGATGAATGCTGGGTTCTTCAGATCAAACTCAAGATCGAGAGCGTTGGTGCTCGTGCTGGTGACCGCGAGCGGAGACACCAGATTCAAGGTCAGAGGAACTGTCATGTTCGGTGCAGTCCCTTGCGCGCCGGTGATAAAGATCTGGCCGCAAGGCACTGTCGTCCCCCCGGAAAGTGGGAAGCCGGCTTCCGGATCTCCGGAAACAACCAGCGAAACATCACATGCCGAGCCGGTGTTGTTCGCGCCGAGCGTCAGCACAGCCTGCGTGTAAGTCCCGACGGGAACGGGCGCGTTGCCGATAATCTCACTGAGTTGATCCAGCTGCACAAGGTTGATGACCGGCGGGGTGGAAGGCTGGTAAACCACCACCGGAGTTCCACCGCCCTGCGGAACCAGCGAGACACTCAGCACCTTAACACCAATCGTAGCCCAGTCCTCGGTGGGGTCATCGCTCAGCATAACCTGGACCGCTCCGTTCGCGTTCTGCGTGGTATTTGTGGACGAAGAGGACGACCCGCCGCAGCCTAATGCAAACAGCAGCGCGGTAATTCCCATTCCTCCAAGAATTCGTAAAGGCTTGATCTGCATTCGTCTACTCCCCTGTAAGCGAAATTGCTTGCGGCAAAGTTGCCAGTGCTGAAAATGTTGGGTACGGCTTGTGAGGCGAAGCGACAGGCTGGCTCGCCCAATGTGCTTCGGCTCGGCCTCAGGACGGAGTTCCTGATTCCAGCCTAAGAAACACGTCTCCCCGCCACAAGTTGCGAACTGCGGATAAGTTTTTGCAGAGAGCCTTCCTAAGGTTCAATTACCACCAGATCAGCCGTGACCGGAACGTGGCAGGTCATTGACCGCTATTCTTTAGAAATTAAACGTGCCGCGCTAGAGTGCCGCATTAGGCCTGTTGTATACTTTTGCGCCATGTCGAACGCCGTTCCAAAACTCGGATCTTTCTGCTGGATTGAACTCGCCACTACCGATCAGGCCGCCGCTAAGCATTTCTACGGCTCACTATTCGGATGGACGGCCAACGATGTGCCCATAGGCCCGCCGGGCCAGTTCTACACGATGTTTCAACTGGCTGGCCGCCAGGTCGCCGCTGGGTACACGCTCCGCCCAGATCAGCTCACAAGGGGAGTCCCGCCGCATTGGGGTCTCTACATTCTGGTGGAGAGTGCCGACGCTACCGCCGAGCGCATTGCCAAGGCTGGCGGCAACGTCCTTATGCCTCCATTTGATGCGTTGGATGTGGGGCGCATGGCTGTCATCAAGGACCCTGCCGGCGCGGCCTTCAGTATCTGGCAGGCAAAGAAGAGTGGAGAGTTTGTTACCGCTGAGCCGGGTGCTCTTTGCTGGGCAGATCTAAACTCGCCCGATCCCGTTCGCGCCACGCGCTTCTACACCGATGTCTTCGGATGGAACTATACCGTTGACACGCACTCGGACCCGCCTTCCGGCTATCTGCACATACAAAATGGCAGCGACTTCATCGGCGGCGTTCCCCCGTTGCGTCCAGAGAGCGCACGCATTCCTCCCCACTGGCTCTCCTATTTTCAGGTTGCTGACTGTGACTCCACGGCCGCCAGGGCCAGGGAGATGGGAGCTAAGTTTTGCCTTGAGCCTTTCACAATGGAAAATGTTGGACGCTTCGCCATCCTCGACGATCCGCAGGGTGCGGCCTTCGCTATCTTCCAGCCGATGCCAAGAAAGTAGCCGGGACGATATCCGAGAAGATTGACGGATTTCAGATCGTAGCATTGACGATTGAGAGGCTCCGCGTCAACGGGCGCTAAGGCTTCGGACAAGGGACTCTGCAGTAAGTTCATCACTGAAACAATCCATAAATCCGCCAGCAGGCTTCCGCTCTACTGAGATTCGTAGGCCATTCCAATCAACACATCTTCGGCCGCAACCAGTATCTGCAGCGAGCCTTCCTGTGGCAGCGCGTCCACCGGCAGGCGATCCCGGTAGAACACAAATCGAAGGTTGAACGTATAGCCCTCTTTGGCGCCGAGCAGGGCTATGGGCAGCTTCAACTCTAGAATTCTCCCCAGTGCCACTGCGGCCCCGCGTGGCTGGCTCTGGCAGGCCATCGCAGTGTCCTCACCGGCCTTCAGCAGCTGCCAGCCATCGAGTGCACCCTGCCGCACTTCAATATTCAGTCGAAGGTTTGACACCTCCTTCGCACCATCACGCAACGACAGGTGCAGGGCTACAGTCGCGTCGCCTTCGGGCAGTTGCGCCGCAAAATCCAGCCGCGCATACAGATTCTTTTCGTCGATGCCGGCGTAAATCGCCTCCAGCAGGAAAAGTCTGCCGTGCATGCTGCCGCCCCGCCGGTCGCTGGAGATCATAGCCGCGCCCATCCAGTCGAAGTAGCTGGTCACATGCCCGTCGATCACGGGCCGCACATAGGCGGTCTGCGGTACAAACGCTGTGCGCGCCAGCGCCGCGGAGATCGGCCGAGCCAGGTGGTCCGGAGGAACTCCGCCCAGCGCCGTGTAAACGTTCGAGAGATGTTTGCGATATAGCTCATCAAAGTCGCGATCGTTCGCCGAGTGGTGCTCAGGGCCGTACCACCAGTTCCAGTCGCTGCCCTCGGCAATCAGCAGCTCTTCGTAGGCGAGCTTGCGCTGATCCTCGCGGACGTGGCTGGCATGATCGTCATAAAAGTCGCGCGCCAGACTCAGGTAGTCCCACGCCTTGTTGTCCTCCGGTGCGCCAATCCAGACGTTGAAGTTGGCATTGATCCACGAGCCCGGGACGAGCCCGCGAAGCTTGCCGAAACGCGCCGGCTGTTGCCGTGCAATCGCCTCGGAGATTGTAATCGGCTCAATCTGCTTGTCCTGCTGCAGATTGTCGTAGAAGCGGCGCAGGAACTCCCGCCCGTTGCCTTCATAGCTCTCCCACGCATTCTCGCCGTCCAGAATGATCGACAGCACCGCGTCGCGCCCAGATTCCAGCACAGGCGCCGCAGCGCGCTTGATGTTGTTCAGCAGATGCTCTGCCGCCTCGGAAGCAGCCATCCCCGCATAGACAAAGCCCAGCAGGTCGCTGATCCGGTGGTCGCGGAAGACCATGTTCATTGCCTGCCCGTTTTGCTCCCAGCGGTAGATGTTATAGAGCAATTCAGCGCTGTTGCGGTCCAGGTTTCCATCTCTGTCGCGGCCCATCTGTTGGCCAAGGCTGCGCCCCAGCACGCCTTCATCGCTCGCCATCCACTGCACGCCCAATTGCGACGCAATGCTCACAACCTCGTTGGAAACCGAACCTTCACTCGGCCACATTCCCACTGGACGTGCCCCGAAGGTGTTCTGGTGTGCATCCAGGGCACGCCGTATCTGCGCCTCGGCGTCATCCGGACGCCGAAAGTGCTCGGCTGGCAGCGGCAGTCCGGGAACCGACTCCCGGCCCACATCCGTGTCGCACACCAATGGAAGAATCGGGTGATAGTACGGAGTTGCTGACAACTCCACCGAACCCCGCGCCGCTGCTTCCCGGTAAGCCGGCAGCACACTCTTCAGAATCTCATGCTGCTTGCTCATCACAAATCGCTGATCTTCCTCGCTGTAGCTCTGCCCTTTTCCAATCAGCTCTTTGACTGCCGGATCTTCCAGGTAAAACTCGTCGAACCAGGCAAGCTGAGATAGCACCTGCAAATCGCGGTAGTCGCGTTCGGAGAAGGTGATGGCTGCGTTGGCCGGGTCCGCTCCCGCCGAGCGCACCTGCTCCCACAGCCGGCGATAGCGCGGATAGCGTCCGATCATCCGCTCCCCGTGCGCCTGAAAAAAATAGGTCAGCAGGAAGTGTTTCTCATCCAGCGTCAAACTCCCTGCCGGTTTGGCCGCGATATCCCAGAAAGGGTCCTTGAAAACCCCGGAATTGTAATCGTCGATCTGTGCTACCAGCGAGGGAACAATGTTGAAGTTCTGGTGAACCTGCGGAAACTCCTCCAGCAGCTTCACCATGCCGTAGTAGTCCTTCAGCGCGTGCAGACGCACCCACGGCAAGCGGTATTCGCCGCTTACCAAGTCCTTATAAAAGGGCTGGTGCATATGCCAGAGAAGAAGTACTCGAAGATTGCCTCGCGTCATTGCAGATATGCGTCCGGGAGCCTGTAGAGAAACCTGACATAGGATAGCAGTACCAAGCTATTGCAGCCATGCTAGACTCTCGAAGGAACTAGAGTCTCAACAAGGATGCCTGTTACGGTTGCGCTGTGAAGATCTTTTCTCGCTATATACTTAACGAGGTTGTGCAGCACGCCGCCATCGGCGCTTTCCTGTTTACCTTTGTCATTTTCATGCGGGATCTTGGGCGGCTGCTTGAAATTGTGGTCCGCAACAGCGCTCCTCTGCCCAGCGTCGCCGAGCTCTTCCTGCTCACCCTTCCCGTCGCCTGCACCATTACCATTCCCATGGGCCTGCTCGTCGGAATTCTCATCGGCCTCAGCCGTTTGGCCGCCGACAGCGAAGTCACCGCCATGCGCGCCAGCGGTTTGGGTGCATGGATGTTCGTCCGCATCGTCGCCGTCTTCGCCGTCGCCACCTGGTTGCTCGCCCTGGCCAACAGCATCTGGCTTGCTCCCATGTCTTCGGCAGCTCTCTCGCGACTGGAAGACAAGCTGCGCAGCTCTGAAGCTTCGTTTGAGATCCAGCCGCGCGTCTTTTACGAAGATTTCAAGAACATGGTCCTCTATGTCGAGGATGTCCGCTCCGGCTCCAAAGCTTCCGTATGGCGCGGCATTTTCCTCGCCGATGTCTCCGACCCGGCAGCGCCTAAAATCACCATGGCGCATGATGGCATCATCCTTGCCGACGATCCCACCTCGCTCCACATGCACCTGAATCAGGGTTCGCAGCAGGAGGTGCAGCCCCAGAATCCCGGGCAGTACGAGATTTCCACCTTCGCACACACCGACCTGCCCATCGCCATTCCACCTCCCGACGAAGGCAAGCAGGATTTGGTTCCGGTCGCCGAAATGAGCACCGCTCAGCTCTGGTATCGCGGCCATCATCCCGAGAGCTATACCGGCAAGCCGCGCAATCTGCAGGACACTCCCGCCACGCGCGCACGCTGGTATCTGGTCGAGTTTCACCGCCGCATTGCCTTGCCTACCTCATGCCTGGTCCTCGCCTTGGTCGGCATTCCGCTTGGCCTGTCCTCGAAAAAGGGCGGCAAGAGCATGGGCTTCGTGCTCACCATCGTGCTCGTCTTTCTCTACTATTTCATCTCGCTCACCGGAATCTCACTCGGCCGCAGTGGCCGCATTCCTCCCTTCGTGGGAGTATGGGCGGCGAACTTCTTCTTCCTGATCGCCGGACTGGTTCTGCTTTATCGCGTCGAGCATTCGGTCATCGATCTCGGCTCGCTGCGCGCCGCCTGGGATAGGCTCGGTGACGCACTCCGCAACGCGATCCGCCGTGACCGTGCCGCCGTAGGAGCGGCGTCCGCTTCCGGAAGCAACTTGGGCGGCAGTGCCGCGTACCCGATCGCAAAACCCTCAAAGTTGGAGTGTCCGCGCTCCCGTCTCAATCTCCGCTACCCACTGCTCCTCGATGAACTGATCCTGCGCGACTTTGCCATGTATCTCGGCATGATCCTGATCTCGTTCCTCCTGCTCACCCTGGTCTTCACCTTCTTCGAACTCCTCGGCGACATCGTGCGCAATCGCATTCCCATGATCATGGTTGGCCAGTACCTGCTCAACGTCAGTCCGTCCATGATCTACACGATGACTCCGCTCAGCGTTCTGCTTGCCGTTCTCACCACCATCGGCCTGCTGCAAAAGAGTAACGAGATTACCGCGATGAAGGCGACCGGAACCAGCATCTATCGCGTCATCTTCCCTGTCTTCATCATCGCTGCCGCCATCAGCGCCGGCCTGTTCTTCTTCGACCAGTTCTACATTCCCACAGCCAATCAGCGCCAGGAAACGCTGCGCAACCAAATCAAGGGAAAGCCTGCGCAAACCTATCTCCGTCCCGACCGCAAATGGATCTTCGGCGAGCACAACACCATCTACTATTACGAGTTTTTTGATCCCGATCAGGACACCTTCGCCAACATCACCGCCTTCGAATTCGATCCCACAACCTTCGAATTGACTGGCCGCGTCCACGCCTCGCGCGCCCACTGGTCCACGGAGTTAAACAAGTGGGTCTTCGAGCAGGGATGGGTCCGCACCTTCCACGGCGCCGCAATTCAAAGCTTCAATCAGTTCGAGGTGGCAACCTTCCCCACCCTCATCGAACCGCCGTCTTACTTCAAAAAGGAAGTGCATCAGAGTTCGGAGATGAACTACGAGGAACTTCGCGCCTACATCGCCGACCTGCAGCAGAGCGGCTTCGACGTAGTCCGCCTGCGCGTGCAACTGCAGAAAAAGTTCGCTTATCCTCTCATCACTCTCGTCATGGCCATCCTCGCAGTCCCGTTCTCGCTCTCCTCTGGACGCAAGGGTGCGCTCACCGGAATCGCCGTCGCCTTATCCGTGGCCATCGTCTACTTCGTCGCCGCGGGACTCTTTGAGGCGATGGGCAATGCCAGCCAGTTGCCCGCCTCCATGGCCGCCTGGGCCCCCGACCTCATCTTCGGATTGTTCGGCGGATATCTACTCCTCAACGTTCCGACATAGAGGTCGATACTGAGCAATAAGGCCTGGCTAGTGACCAGTATTTTCCTGTTGCTGCGAGTGGGAGTAAGCTGGTTAGCGCAATGAATCGATTATTGCCAATCGTCGGAGCACTCGGGATTGCAGTAGTTGGCATTTGCCTTCTGCTGTATCCGGCCAACATTCAGGAGTACATCCTCCGATGTGAGTCGAACAGTTGGGCATGGCAAATCAATCCCTTCAAGGAGCGGATGAAAAAGCCAAGCTATCTCACATACCTCCGCTTTATGGGCGTGCTCGTACTTCTCTTTGCTGCCGTTGTGATTGGTTTAGCCGCATTTGCACATTAGCTGTTCGAAACATCGCCAAGCATCCAACGATGAACGCTGCCCCCCGGCTCCGGTGCCCCCATATCTGCCGCTTCTAGCAGATGCAGGCTGTTCTCTTATTCGCCCTCCGTCTCTGCGACCGCCGCTGCTACAATCGCATCTATAAAGCAACTCGCGACCAATAGGTGACTGCCCTTGCAATTCTCTAAGTTCCGGCCCCTGCTTCCCCACATGAAGAAGTACTGGAAGGGATTCCTGGCCGGGGGTATCGCTGTGCTGTGCACCAACGGACTCATGGTGCAAAGCCCGCGCATCATCGAGCGCATTGTGGACGACCTGCTCAGCCGCGGCGTCAGTCACAGCCGCTTGCTCACCTGGTGCTGGCTCCTGCTGGCCGTCGCCGTCGGCAAGAGCATTTTTCAGTTCCTTACCCGCTGGATCGTCATCGGCATCTCGCGCGAGATCGAGTTCGACCTGCGTAACGATCTCTTCCGCCATCTCGAAGCCCTCGACTTTGGCTTCTACCAGCGCACTCGCACCGGCGACATCATGGCCCGCGCCACCAACGATCTCAATTCCGTGCGCATGTTGCTTGGCCCCGCCATCATGTATTCGGCCAACACGGTGGTATTCACCCTCGCTGCGCTCATCTTCATGATTCACATCAGTCCCAAGCTCACGCTCTGGGCCTTTTTGCCGCTGCCCATCGCCAGCATCACGGTGCAGTATTTCGGAGCCCGCATTCATGAGCGCTTCGAGCGAATCCAGGCCAAGTTCAGTGACATCAGCGCCCGCGCCCAGGAAAACTTCTCCGGCGCGCGCCTCATTCGCGCCTACGCGCAGGAAGACGCCGAGATTGCGCTTTTCGAACGCGAAAACCTCGACTACATCAACCGTTCCCTGCCCCTTGCGCGCCTCATGGGAATGCTCTGGCCCACCCTCGAACTGATGCTTGGCTTCGCACTGGTCATCGTCCTCTGGATCGGCGGCCAGGAAGTGCTTCAAGGCCGGATCACTCCCGGCAAGTTTGTTGAGTTCAACATGTACATGCTGATGCTCACCTGGCCGGTCATTGCCCTCGGATGGGTCATCAACATTTTTCAGCGCGGCACCGCATCCATGGGGCGCATCGACGAAATCCTGCGTCAGCAACCGACGATCGCTGACAATCCCTCGCTTATCACGGTTCCGGCCGGCCAGCCTATTCGCGGCGACATCGAGTTCCGCAATCTCACTTTCGCCTACGATCGTCAGTCCAAGCTCAGCGAATCACCCTCCGGCGTCACCGCGCTCTCCTCGGCCGTGGAGTCCGGTTCCACCGTCCTCTTCCATGTGAATCTCAAGGTTCCCGCCGGGACCAGCCTTGCAATCGTCGGTCCTACCGGCTCCGGCAAGTCTACCTTGGTTTCGCTGATCCCCCGCATAACCGATGCCTCGCCCGGATCGGTGCTCATCGACGGGCGGCCCATCCGCGAGTATTCGTTGGAAACCCTGCGCAGCAACATCGGCTTCGTTCCCCAGGAAACATTTCTCTTCAGCGCAACCATCCGCGAAAACATTGCCTTCGGCGTCGAAGATGCAACCGAGGAGCAGGTGCAGCGTGCCGCCGCCATCGCCAGCATCGCACAGGATGTCGAAACATTTCCCGAAAAATACGAGACCATGGTTGGCGAGCGCGGCCTCACTCTCTCCGGAGGTCAGAAGCAGCGAACCGCCATCGCCCGCGCTGTCATTCGCGAGCCGCGAATCCTTGTACTCGACGATGCCTTGGCCAGCGTTGACACTCACACCGAGGAAGAGATTCTCAACGGACTTCGCCGCCTCATGCACGGACGCACCACCATCTTCATCTCCCACCGCGTCTCCACCGTGCGCAATGCCGACCGCATCGCCGTCCTCCATCGCGGACACATCGTCGAATACGGCACCCACGACGAACTCCTCGCGCTTAACGGCTATTACACCAGCCTGCACGACAAGCAACTTTTAGAAGAAGAGTTGGAGACCGCGTAAGGGCCTTCACAAATAATGTGGTGCGGGACGTGGCGATGCTGGCCTGCTGATTCGCACTTCGCTCTACTGCGGCTGTGCCACCGGTTGAAGGCGTGTTCGGATTAGTCCCTCAACTCGCGCCCAGAGGAGCGGATCGCAATCGATCGCAATGTGTCCCTTCGATAAAACGCGGTCGAACCACGGATAAGTCCGGCACTCATCAGGTTCCTTCTCATATTGAAGACGAAAGTTGCCCAGGATTTTTGTTCGCGATGGGTCTGCAGCCGTGATCTTGGATTGTCCGTGCAAAAATCCGCTGCTCTGGTAGAAGTTAATAGCCTCTGCCACATTCGCCGGGATGACCGAGTCGTCCTCTCCGTGCCTGATGCTATCGACCTGTATCGTCAGCAAAACCGGAATATCTTCGGCCTGCAGTTCGCGCGCAAGAGAAATCATGGCTGAAGCACCCCAGCTGTGACCGAAGAGAATGATTTGAGCGTTCTGTTTTTCCTGGCTGGAGAGTCTGCTGTCCCGATTGTTGTCAAGCCAATGCAGAATTGCATCATGAGCTCTGGCCCGTTCCCGGTTCTCGAAGAGTCTGACATGCACTCTGTCGCCGTACGCAGTTCGCAGCCGCTCAGCCATTGGGACCTCTCCGTGCCGGCGATCGTCGGCGCGAACGAAGCCTCCGAGGAACCCAACCACAATGGGAGAAGCAACTACCCGGTTTTCAGAAATACTGGCATGGCTCTGCGCAACCAATGAACGAGAGCTGAAAAGGGCTGCCATCCCCACGCCCATTGCGACAATCAGTACTGTGAGTGGTCTTCGAAATCTGAACCTGCGATATACCTTGCCGAGGGCGGAGAAATGCCCGACGCCTGCAAATGGCATTAGATAGATATCAACGGGGCGCACCGTGCACGCTCCGTCAGCTATCTTTCCGGTAGAGCAGGTTGCGCATGGCTTGCCGCCTGGCCTCGTTCACTTCACTCTGACTCTTCCGCTCGTCTGCATCCATCCGGCGCTTCGCCGCGGAATCGTTTTCCTCGTTAGCGCTGCACTCCGGGCAGCGATTGGCAAAACCGGGTTTACCCGGCTTCAGTTCGAACTCTTCTGAGCAGATCACGCACACTTTGATAGGAAAAGCCATAGCATCCCTATGATAACGGACGCGCCCGAATGGTTCACCTCGCGACACGTGGACGCGCCCTGAATCGCTCGCTTACTCCATGGAGCGAATCGGAAGGCGCTTACCTTACCAGCAGCACTTCGCGAATGTTTTCCTTACCCAGGAAGAATTTGATCGAAGTGTAGTCACGGAACAGGTTTTCGATATGCCGGTTCTGGAAAACCCGTTGCAGTTGGAAACGCGGCCCTTGCTGCAGTTCCAGCGTCTCTTCGTTCTTGACGTGGTAACGGAAGTAGGGTGCCTCGGGGCCTGCGTCGCGCGTGTGGAAGAAGGCCAGCAGTGCGCCCCGAGGCTTTGTGATCCGATAGATACGTTCCACCACCGGCTTTACTAGCGGCTCCGGCAGGTAATCGCAAATATCCCATAGCAACACCGCGTCAAACGTCTCCGCCTCATACTGCAACTCTTCGGCAAGGAAGCGTTCTACGTCCACCGTCGTCTTGCCTTCTTCCGCGCCTGGAATCACGAACCGGCTGGCGCTAGCCGCACTCAGTACGTCGTCGTTGTAAACCTTGTGGCCCAATCCGGTAATGAAGTGGATGTTGCTGCTCGACGTCGGCCCCAGGTCCAGCACCCTCTGCCCATCCGGGCGCAGAATGCTCCGGGTGAACTGGTTGAACCCCGTCGATCGCCGCGGAATGCGTGGAGCATTCTCGCCCGGCATCGACGCCGTTTCTTTACTGCCGCCGAACATATTGCTAAAGAAACTCAATGTGGACCTGGCCAAGGTTGCGGAATTTTGAACCGGCACACCCTTCGTGCACCGGCCCGTTTATTGCTCTCGCTTTACTTATTTTCCGCCGTGGCAGGTGTACCGGCAACTGCTGCGCTGAACGCCGGCACTGCCGCCGCATGTGCCTTCGGCTCAATCTTGTCGTTCTTGCGAATATCGATCGAACCCTTAAAGAATGCTCCGTCTTCGATTACGATCCGCTGGGTACTGATGTCGCCGTTCAATACCGCCGTCTTCTTCAACTCAACCTTATCCACACCCGAAACGTTGCCATCCACCTTGCCATGAATCACAACCTCTTTGGCAGACACATTGGCGCGCACCCGGCCGTTTGGTCCAACCACCAGGTTGTGATTATGCAGGTCGATGTTGCCTTCTACTTCGCCGTCCAGGTAGAGGTCTTCGCTTCCAGACAACTCGCCTTTGATGATGACCGACTTGCCAATGTGTGCAACGTCCGTATGATAGGTATCCATTCTTGGCTTCTCCGCGGGATAGGGTGGATGTGAGGAAGGTGCCGGAACTACCGGCGGCTGCGGGTTAGGAGTGGTCGGCTTTTCGTCTTCTCTGCGCGATTTCCACATGGGAACTCTCCCGTTCATCATTCAGTTCTGGCCGCCCGCATCTCACATGGCGGCCGGTTCGCTATTGCTTGCAATATGGCTCAAGTTGAACTATAGCGAACCCCGGAGCCAGCGGCAATGCCGAATGTGCCTCTTCAATTCTACGCCCGTACCGGCCAAGCGCCGCAGCCCGAAGGGCCATTCTGTTGGCCAGTGCCCGTCGCGAAGCAGTTGCCTCGCGTCCGGCGGCAAACTCATATCGCGGAACCCCATTTTGCCCGTTCAGTCCAGGTCGCAGCTTTGCCTGCTTTGGTTTGCCTACAACGGTGCAAGCTCCATCTGCTTCTAACTCACCAGTTCTGAGGGAATTTCAGGCTTGCTATGACCAATCCACTCTTGCATCGCACCGCGTCGATGCGTGCCTTGCCAGCGATCAGCCTTCTGTTTGCCGCACTCGTCCTCCCGCGCAGCCTCATGGCCCAGCAAACTCCGCCTCGGGAATTGGTACGCTCTGCCATTCAAAACGAACTGACCGACGACTCACGCCTCCACCTCTACACCTGGAAGGAACGCAAGTATCGCGGACGAGACACTCAGATCGAGCGACTCGTCAGCACGCCCAGCGGCATCTTCGGCCGCGTCATGCTCATCGACGACAAACCGCTCACCCCCGCTCAGCGGAGTCAGGAAGACCAGCGCACCCGCAAGATGTTCGATCCCGAGCAACTCCGCCGCCGGCAGAAAGACCAGCAGGAGGACGACGAGCGTACTCACAAAATGCTTTCCGCCATCCCCGATGCATTCGATTTCGTCTATCTCGACTCTGTCTCCTCGCCCAATGGCCACAAACTGGTTCGCATCAAGTTCACCGCCCGTCCCGGCTTTAATCCGCCCACTCGCGAATCCATGGTCTTCCTCGGAATGCAGGGAGAGATGCTGGTCGACGAAACCGCTCATCGCCTCGCAAAAATCGACGGCGTGCTCTTCAAGGATGTCAATTTCGGCTGGGGAATTCTCGGCAAGCTCTACAAAGGTGGCCGCTTCGTCGTCGAACAAACCGAGGTCACGCCCTCGCATTGGGAAACCACCAGAATGATCCTCCACTTCGACGGCAAGGTGCTCCTCTTGAAATCTATCCACATCGATGACAACGAGACTTCCTGGGACTTTCAACCCGTTCCGTCCATGTCCGTCGCCCAGGCACGCGACTTCCTCACCCGCGCCCAGCCCGCGCAAGACGCCATGCTCCAACCCTAGCCTAGCGCCCGGAGCATCGTCACTCGCCGCGTGCCTGCCCGCGAAACATTGCTAGAACTCCCTGCGAAGCATCCTCTTCGCCGTCATCAGTGTCATGCGGCCGGAGAACTTTTTTCCAGCTCTCTTCTGTTCCACTTCGCAAGTCCTGCTGCAGCCTCGTAGGTACTCTGCAGGAACTCCAGCAGCACCTGATCCGGCGCCTCCGCCATTCGCACCCGGTCATACATCAAGATGAACTCCTTGAGCCCGGTGTGATAGAACGCCGCCCGAGGATGAACCATTTGCATCTCGAAGCCCGCCGGAGCGGGTGCCGCATAGCAGTAGAACGCAGGACCATCCAGCCCCGCTCCTGGCCACCAGCCCGCGCTGATCACTTCATGCGAGTAGGCTTCGCGGGTGATCGGGTCTGCATCGGGCCGCACCGGGGCGCGGCGTCCGGAAAACCTCGTAACCGCCAGGTCAAAGCTTCCCCAGAAGAATTGCACTGGACTGTTCTTTCCCAGAAAACGTGCACGAAACTGCTTGAACACTTCGTCGCAGGAAACCAGTATGTGCCAGAAACGTTGTACCGCACCCGAATCATAAGCGCTGTACAAGCGATCTTCCGCAAAAGGAATCGGGTCCAAAACCTCCACCGGCTTCCCGTAAATCGTGACCTCAATTCCCAGCGCGTGCAGAGCTGCCATGAACTCCGCATAGAACTCGGCGACCGTGCACGGAGCCAGCCTAAGTTGCCGCCGCACGCCGTCAGAGCGGTCGATGAGCAGTTTGTGATCGATGAAGTCGAACTGAATCTCAAAAACAAAGTTCTCGTAAGGAATCGGTGAGGTCGTCAATCCGCGTGCATTCACATATAGCGGAACGTTCCACCAGTGATTTGTCTTCGCTGTCAATGCCAGCCGAATCTTACCCACCATCTGCGTCCACATGTGCAGGTTATGGTAGGTTTCCTGCCAATCCTGCAACGCCAGCGGCGGCCAAGCCTCGGCACGCGAGATGGAGAGGACGCGCGCAGTATTATTTTTTCTATCCATAAGTGGTGCTCCAACTTCGAGAGAGTAAGCAGTCCGCGAACACCAATGAGGAGGAGGCTGCTTCTCGAATATCAGATGCTTTTCTGCACCACCATTAACGTCTGATCGTCAAATAACGGAGCCCCAGCCACAAACGTTTCCAGATCACGCACGCAGGCTGCTACAATTTCGCCCGGAGCAAGCCCCGCGGACCTCATCACCACCTCTGCCAGGCGCTCGTAGCCGTAATCCTCTTCCTCACACCGGGCTTCGGAAACGCCGTCGCTGAACAGAACCAGCGAACTCCCCGCTTCCATTTCAAGCGCAGAAGTTGTGAACTTCTGTTCGCCAAACAATCCAATCGGCAATCCGTGCGAATCCACCCACTGCACCGTTTCGCCCGCGACCACCAGTGCAGGCACGTGTCCTGCGCTGCACAGCTCCAGCGTTCCTCCAGTCCTCACCCGTCCGCAGATCAAGGTGGCGAACTGTGTCGGCAGAGTGCTCCCGGTAAAGATGCGATTGGCCCTCTCCATTAATTCCGCCAACGGCAGCCCAATCGGAATCAGCGCGCGGAAGATTGCGCTCAGGTTTGACATCAGCATCGAAGCCGCCACGCCCTTACCTGCCACGTCTCCCAGCATGAAGTACAACTGATCCTCCGGCCCAGTCACCAGGTCGCAGTAATCTCCGCTCACCACTCCCAACGGTCTGTAGTGATACGCCACCTGCCAGCCATCGCATCGAAAATCGTGCTTAGGTAACAGCCGTACTTGAATTCGTGACGCCAGTTCAAGATCCTTCTGAAGCGCATCCTGCTCTTTGGGGCCCAGGTGATCAAGGCAGAACCGCACCATTGGATTGGCCAGCAACTGCTCGTCTTCAACTGCCTCGTGGCACAACTCGCAAATGCCGTAGGAACCGCCCTCGAGCCGGTTCAGCGCTGCATCCACTTCATGGAGTAAATGCATCAGCTGCGCTCCCTGCTCCTTCGCTGCAGCTCCCGCAAGAACCTCCCTGCGATACTCCAGTTGACGGCGAAGCGCCAGGCGCAGCGGATCGGTCATCTCTGCAGGATTTTGAAATGAGTCTCTGGCGGCCATCGCTGCCTCCTCTGTTCTTCCGGTTCAGATGCATTTCGTAGAGCACGGACTCTGCATTTCTTCGTCCCTTCCCGGCTGTCATGCTCTTCTCAACGGCGGCCAGATTTTAACCCTGTTCAGGGCTAAAATAGAAACTTCGCGTAGGAGCACCCTTTGAAGCTTGAGATCGTCCAAGCCGGAGAAGCCGTACTTAGGCAGGTCGCACGCCCCCTTGCCGTCGATGAGATTCAAAGCCCCCAGCTACAGCAAACCATCGCCGATATGCTGGAAACTCTTCGCCAGGCCACCGGCGTCGGCTTGGCCGCGCCGCAAGTTGGCCTCAGCCTCCAACTCGCCATTATCGAGGATCGCGAACAGTATCAAAGCTCCTGGAACCCCGAACAGTTGCGCGAGCGTGGACGCGTTCCCGTGGGCTTTCACGTGCTCATCAATCCTCAACTTGAAATGGATGGCGACGAGAAGATCGATTTCTTCGAGGGCTGTCTCAGCGTAGCCGGCTACACCGCCGACGTGCCCCGATACCGTCGCGTCCGGGTGCGCTATCTCGACCAGCATGGCCAGTCACAGCAGGTCACCGCTGAAGGCTGGTACGCTCGCATCCTTCAGCACGAAATCGATCATCTCAACGGAGCCCTCTACGTCGATCGCATGAAGTCGCGCACCTTCATGACCCTGAAGAACTACACCGATCGCTGGCGAAACTCGGAAGCCGATGCCCGCCGCATCTTCGGCCCCTAGCGCTCGTACAGCTCAGTCAGCGCTCGCAGCCGTCGAACCATCTCCGGCTTCAGTTGTTCGCGCTCATAGCGCCATCTCCAGTTGCCGCCCATCCGCCCCGGACGATTCATGCGCGCCTCGCTGCCCAATCCCAGCACGTCCTGCATCGGAATTAGCACCGTGTCGGCCACTGAAGCCATCAACACGCGAATCATCGCCCACTGGATCGATTCGCCCCGCAAATTCAGATAGGCGCGGGCAAATTCCTGTTCCACCCGCATATCTTCCTCGCTACGCGTCGAGCCGGCAACCCCGCTCATCCACCAGCCCACCGTCGTATCGTTGTCGTGCCCACCCGTATAAGCCACCAGGTTGCGCTCGTAGTTGTGCGGCCTAAAACTCGGCCCCTGCGGATCGTTCCCAAAGGCAAATTGCAGAATTGCCATCCCCGGAAAACCAAAGCTCCGCCGCATCGCCTCAACCTCCGGCGTGATCCTGCCCAGGTTTTCCGCCACAATCGGCAGCTCGCCAAACTCCTTCGCCAGCGCTTCAAACAGCTCCGTCCCCGGAGCCTTGATCCACGTCCCATTCACTGCCGTCGTCTCACCTGCCGGAATCTCATAGAACGCCTCGAAGCCCCGGAAATGGTCGATACGCAGCAGATCGAACATCCGCAACACTCCGCGCACCCGCTCCGCCCACCAGCGGAAACCATCCTCCTGCAGCCGCTCCCAGCGATACGTCGGATTCCCCCACAGCTGCCCCGTCGCGCTGAAGTAGTCCGGTGGCACCCCTGATACCTTCAGCGGATTGCCCCGCTCGTCCAGCCAGAAAAGCCGTGGCGCCGTCCACACGTCCACGCTGTCATGCGCCACATAAATCGGCATGTCGCCCATGATGCGGATACCGCGCCTTTTGCACTCCTGGCGCACCGCTCCCCATTGCCGGAAAAACTCAAACTGCCAGAACTTGTACGCCGCAATCTCCTGCGCCAGCCGCCGCCTCCACGCAACAAGCGTCGCCGGATTCCGTCCCGCCAGCTCCGGCTCCCATCTCGTCCATGCCTGGCCGCCATGCGCATCCTTGGCGGCCATAAACAGCGCATAGTCCTCCAGCCACTCCGCGTGTTCCGAGCAAAACCCTTCGTACTCTGCCTTGCTCTCCGTGCTGGCAAAGAATCGCTCCGCCGCCTTGCGCAGCATCGCCACGCGGAAGCCGATCACCGCGCCATAATCGACCGTTCTTTTCGGAAATTCAGGAGTCAGTGCCAGATCGTCCCACTTCAGCCATCCGTGCCGCACCAGCAGCTCCAAACTAATCAGTATGGGATTCCCGGCGAATGCCGAGAAACACTGGTAAGGCGAATCCCCATATCCTGTAGGATTCAACGGCAGCACCTGCCACAGCTTCTGCCCACCGGCTGAGAGAAACTGCAGAAACGAAAACACCTCCGGCCCCAGGTCGCCTGATCCATAAGCCCCCGGCAGCGACGTCGGATGCAACAGTATTCCGGAACTGCGCTGAAATCTCATCGGCAACCCACACTTACGCCATCACAGTTACGCCACACTACATGGAACCAGGAGCTCTTCGCAAGAGTAATAACGCATACTACGCAATCGATGCAGTGGGCACCGCATAGCACCGTAATCATCGATGAGGTCGGAACCGCCGCATCGCCATATCGACGTGTCGATGATGTAAACAGCGCTGCGCCGTATTGATGAGGTGTCATCTTGAGCGTAGCGAAAGACCCCAGCTCCGCTCAATGGAGGTGTCAGCTCAAGGGCATTTCAGCCGCTCTCTTCGCACCTGCTTTGTCTTTGGGTTGCAGTTGATCTTGCCCTCGCCCTTACTCCCCGCCCTTAGCCTCCTGCCAGCGCCTCTCCATCTCGTCCAGCGATGCTTCGCCCAGCTCTTTTCCTTCCGCTCTTAGCCGCGACTCCACCTGCCCAAACCGCCGCCGAAACTTCCGGTTGGTATGCCGTAACGCCAGCTCCGGATCGACCTCCAGATACCGCGCCAGATTCACCACCGTAAACAGCAGATCCCCTACCTCATCCTGCAATCTCTCCTGCAGCTCTGCCGGAACCGTGCTCTCGCGCGCCCCCGCCAATCCCCGTCCCACCGGCTGCGGCCCCGGCGCCGGAATCCGCTCCACCTCGCGCCGCAACTCCTCCGACTCCTCGCCCAACTTCTCAAAGATTCCCTCAATCGACGGCCAGTCAAACCCCACATGCGCCGCCTTGTTTGAGAGCTTCAACCCTTCCAGCAGCGCCGGCATCGCCGTCCCCACCGACGCTAAAAGCGGCTTATGTCCTGCATCGTCCTTTCCCGTGGCGTCATCGTCGCCATTCGCGCCCGCCTTCAGCGCCCGCTCCCGCTTCTTGATCGCCTCCCAGTTCTTCAGCACCTCGCCGGAGGTCGCCGCCTCCACCTCACCAAACACATGCGGATGCCGCCTTACCAGCTTCTCGCTCAGTGTCTCCAGCACGGTATCAATCGAGAAATGACCATCCTCGCCCGCCATCTCCGCATAGAACAGAACCTGCAGCAGCAGATCGCCCAACTCGCCCGGCAGCTCCTCCCAATCGCGCTCGGCAATTGCCTCCAGAACTTCGTAGGTCTCCTCCACCGTGTATTTCGTGATGCTGTCGAAGGTCTGTTCGCGATCCCACGGGCACCCGCCCGGGGCCCGCAGCCGATGCATAATCTCTACCGCCCGCTCAAAACGTTCGCCCGTTGTCATGCCTACCAGTTTCCACCGGGCAGGGCAATGCCGCAAGTTGCGCGCCTCGCGGATCGCAAATTGAAAAAATATTCATTACCATAAAGTCAGCTTTGTACGATCCCGATGGCACTAACAGCGGCTACCAGTCGCAGGAGAGAGTACTGACGTATGCAGAAGTCGCCAGCAGTTTTCAAAACTGGCCCGAGCACGCCGATCCCAAGCTGGCGATGATCAAGGCTGAATTCGACATCCTCACCAAAGCAACGCATCGCCCGCCTCGAAGACGCATTCGGTCCAGAGACCGACTCCCTTCCCGGCCCCGGCAGCGGATGCGGCGCACTCTGCGAACACCGCCTTTGCAACAACGAAAACTAACCTCCGATTCAACCTCGCACACGTCAGATTTGTTTTGCATCTCGCTCGGTCGGCGCGTTACAGTTCCGGTCATGAAAATAAACATACTGCTGCTGTTATTTGTGGCAGGTGTCTCTGTATGCACTTCGCAGCTCGCACCCCCCGCGACGCCTCTCGGTGCGACCACACAAGAGGTCCTGATCGGTTGTGCACCGCGAGACAGACAGGCAGTGCCTCTCTCTCTGGGCGCTCTGTCTGCAAAGGGCTTGACGCTCACGAATCTCGTACCTGTGGGCGAGAAGCCCTTCAACTACGTTCTGGTGTACGACCGGAGGGAACTGGCACTCGCAAGCAACGGGAAGATCCAATTGGTTTTGAGCCGCCTGCTGCTTCATTCGCTCACACGAACAGGCAAGGACAGCGGCAGCGTTGTGTTTTTCGACGGAGGGGTTGACACGTCTAAAGGTTCCACGACGAGCGCGGACGACATACTGGCAGTGGCCGAGACAATCCAGCCGGGGGATAACGGCTTCGTCCTGCTCGACGCAATTAGGGAGGGGGTCAAGGTACTGGATAAAATGGAGAGCGGCCGACCACGGTTTGTTTTTGTAGTGAGCTTGGGAAGGCCTAGCATTGCAACGGATCGATTCCGTGACCAGTCGGACGTTTGGAACAAAGACCAGGCGAAGGTTGAGAGCCTTCTGATCGCCAGCCACACACTTCTCATTGCGGTGACGATGAACGACTGGAACGACCGCCCCAATGCCGCATTAGGGCTGGAAACCTACCGCTCCGTCATTGGTGGCATGACGAGTCAGGTGGGAGGCAGGTTGCTCGATGCTCAATCTGCGAGTTCGGAATTCAAGATTGCTAAGGACTACAGGAAGGATTTTGACAACCTCGCAAGGTTATTCCAGAACTGGTATTGGCTGCGGTTGCAACCAACAGGGCTGAGAGGAGAACCCGCCTTGAACCTGCGGACTGCCGCGCACTGTGATCTGGTTGCGCCAAGTCGTCTAATAGTTGGCCGGAATAAGCCCCAGTAGCACATCTCACCGGTGAGTTGCGCGGAACAATCGAACCGTGCACAGAGTCGAGACGCCCCCCTTAGAAGCTCGGCGTACTCGGAAATCTCGACGTCGCAAATACCTTGTCCAAGCTGGTCAGGTGTAGTAATTCCTTCACCCGCTGGCTCAGGCTGATCAGCTTCAGCTCGCACCCTTCCTTCTTCGCCGATACCCACAGGCCAACCAGCGCACCAAGCCCGGAGCTGTCCACATAACTCACATTCGACAGGTCCAGAACAATGGTCTTCTTCTCTGGAAGCACCTTCCGCACCGTGCTCTGTAGCTGCGATGCCGTCGACGAGGTGATTCTGCCCGTGCAGCGAAAAACTGTTTCCGTCTCTGTCTGTTCCGCATCAAGCTGCAATTCGGGAGTGGGGACAAGCGGCTCTGCGGCCATGGAAGAAGACCTCCTCGAAGGGAAATGTCCAAGCTGGGTGTGGTTGATGCCGCGCATTAACACCGTGTTGCACAGGCTAACCGGGTGGCCCACATCCACCCGTAGTTGGCGAATGTGGGAACAGCACAGCAGCGCACACGCTACCGCCGTTCAAGCCTTCTGTTGGCTTGGGCAGGGTCGTTGACCTTGCCTTTGATGCTGTTTCCCGTCTGAGTTGAACTTACCTTACCGTCCTCCGGCCAGCCCTACCGGATCGTCTCCGATCATCCCATCCACTCCGGCCTCGCTCAGCCTCCGCATCGTCGCCGCGTGGTTCACCGTCCACGTCAGCACCTTCATTCCTTCAGCGTGGAACTGACGCACTCGCGCCGCCGTCACCAGCCGCGCACTCGGCTTCACATATTGAATCGGGAGATCGCGCCAAGCCCTCGCCTGCGGCAGCCGGTCGAAGATCAACGCCAGCGGTAGCCCTGGATCGATGCGATGCAGCTCCAGCAGAACCGGCCTGCGGAACGATGAGAGCACAAACCCCCTCACCGGACGATGCCGCCGCACCAGCTCCGCTACCTGAGCCTCAACGCCCCGCACCTTCAGCTCAATATCCATCCAGGCAACGTGCGCGTAGCGTGCCAGCACCGCTTCCAGCTCGCACAGCTCTACCACTTTGCGCCGCGGCAACCTGGCCACGGTCAGGCATCGCTCGCGCAAGCTTCCAAATGCCTGCCGCGAGATGAATCTCCCGCGCAGCCGCGCATCGTGCCATATCACCGGAACCCCGTCGGCCGTCAGCCGCACGTCCAGCTCAAAGCCGTCGCAGCCGCTCTCTAGAGCGTGGTCAAAGGCGGCAAAGGTGTTTTCCATGAATGCGCCGCGACAGCCTCTGTGTCCCAGCAGCAGCATTCGCCGTCAGTCCAGATCAAAGTCGCGCAGAAAGGGCTTGGACATGTCCGGAGCCTCCTTGGCCTTCTTCACGGCCTCGGCAAATTTCTTGTCCAGCAGATCGGCCTTGTTCCTCTCGGCCTCCACCGACTGCCGGAAGAGCGACTCCTTGCGCACATCGCCTTCGCGCATCGCGCGTGCTGCCTCTTCCATATCGGCAAACGTTCGGGCCACCGGTTTCGGCGTGTGGCTGATCACCGCGCGGGTCACCGGATCTACCCGCAGCGCCGCCTCGCAGCACGGACACATCACTTCAAAACCAATCTCGGGCGCGGAATTCTTCTGCTTCTTTGACATAGCGCCTCCATGGTAGCACCCTTTGCGCCGCGGCCGGAGCGGCGTCTGTCGCCGCGTACCCGGCTGCAAAGCAACGGCCCGCGACTTTGTCACAGACCGACATCATCTGCGGGCTCAATGGGAGATCAGAGAGAAGCTATTCTGATGGGTTCAACTCACAGCCTGATAATCTGGTGCCCCGGACACTGCTTGGCCGCCGCCTGTTTCAGCTCCGCAATCAGCTCCGGCCCGTACTGCGCCAAAAAGTAGATCGCCGGCAGCACCCGCTCCTGTAGCTCTTTGTGCGGAAACAGCTCGGTCAGCACCTGGTGCGCGTCCCGCGTCAACTCACCATTCTGCCGCAGCTCCGCCCTCGCCGCCTTGCTGCCAATCTTTCGCAGCTGATACAGCATCTTGCGCTCGCTCCGTGCGGCGGCATCCACCAGCGTCGGGTCCAGCTTGGCAAGCTCTGCCCGCAGCGCCTCCAAATGCTTTTCCAGCGACTCCCTCGACTCTTGCAGCGCCGACCGCAACCCCGGTGCCAGCGCTCGCGAGGCCAGCAGCTCGCACACTTTCTCACTGCCGTGGAATAGGTCGCTGAAGCTCAGCCGATAGCGCGCCAGCACCTCGCTCATCGCCGGACTGATAATCGTCGCCGATAGACGCGGCAGCACCGGAGTCGTCCGTCCCAGCAGCTTCTCATACACCACCGCAGCCTGCGCAAAATAGGCAATCTCAGATGGCCCGCCAAAGTACACCGCCGTGGGAAACAGGTAGTCCTGCACCACTGGCCGCAGCAGCACGTTGGCGCTGAACTGCTCCGGATGTGCCTCAATCCGCGCCAGCACCTCACCGCGCCCCACCCGCTGTGCTCCTATCATGAATCCGTCGCCAGCCCTGTGCAGCACCGTACGCCGGTTCCCTTCCAGCGAAAACAGCAGCGTCGATTCCGGCGTCACCCGCACCTGCTCGTGATACCCCGCTCGGTGCAGTGCCGTTCCCCGCTCCAGCAGCGCTTCGTCCAGCTCCTCGGCGCGCTCCGCCGCCTGCGTGTACAGCGGCTGCACAATCCTGTGCAACTCATCGTCCAGAGGGTCCACCAGCACAATCCCGGTGCCTGCAAGCATCCGCGTAAACAGCCGCGCAAATGCCGAACCGTAGCTCTCCCCCACGCGATAGCTCTCGCGCAGCGCATCGCTCACCCATCCCGGTCCCAGCAACTGCGCCGCCCGATCCACCAGCTCCGTAATCCGCGCATCCAGCACCAGCGGCCCCACAGGCGCGTCCGATGCCGTCTGCCCGTTCGACGTCAACTTCTCCAGCTCGCATCCGCTTGGCAGCGTTACGCTGGCAATCTCTTTCAGGTCATGGTCTTCCGTCGCCAGCCAGAAGATCGGAATCGCCATCGTCCCCTGCGCCGTCAACTCCTCGGCCATCTGCAACGCCGAAATCGCCTTCAGCACCGAGTACAGCGGACCGCCTAGAATCCCCACCTGCTGCCCGCTGATGCAGGCCACCGCGCCTTGCCTAAACTTTTCAATCGAAGCCAGAGTCGCCGCCGACGCGCCCCATTTCCGGCTCTGCCTTTCCAGCACCTCGGCTACCTTCGCCCGCCGTTCCGCCGGAAACCGTGCACCATCGGCCGCGAAGCCCCGCGCATACTCCAGCACCGCCTTCGCCTGAGGACGGTGGGCATAAAATCCTTCCACCTTTTCGTACTGAAAGAGAAAGTCCAGAAACAGCCGCGAGTTATGCGGGATTGCCGTAAACGGCATACATTCGCTCTTCATACATTCGGTCTTCACCGAGCCACCTCGGCACACAACTCAACCATTTCAGGCCACTTTCTCTGTCTCATCATTTCCGTCAGATCTCTCAGAATTGGATGTTGCCCGCCGCCGCACGATGCACGAGTGCCGCGGCCGAAGCGGCAGCATACCCGGCTGTGAAGCTCTTTTGCTGCGTTAAGGTGAAATCCGCTCTTACCTGTGCCGGCCTTCCGCACGCCCGCTCAAGTCATGATTGTACATTGCAGCCACAATCGCCGAAGCCTCGGAACGTCCATCTCATCTAACTAATCGATGATGCCTCTTGCCGCCACGCCCGTCGTTCAATCGCTCTGGATGTTGGTGCGTCGCTTTGGTGCCTTCGCTTTTTTCCCTCTCGGCCTGCTTGATATGTCGTTCCTTGCGCCCGGCAGTTTTGATGCGCTTCTCATCGTCCTCACCGTGGCGCACAAGGATTTCTGGTGGTACTACGCCATCATGGCCACCGCCGGTTCCGTCCTCGGTACATGGCCCAGCTTTCAGATCGGCCGCAGGGGTGGGCAGGAAGCTCTCGACAAAAGACTCGGAGCTCTCCGTGCTAAGAAAATTTTTTCCGCCTTCCGGCGATGGGGCTTCTGGTCCATGTTCGTCGGAGCCGTCGCGCCGCCTCCCGCACCCGCCTCCGCCTTTGTTCTGGCCGCTGGAGCCTTGCGTTATCCCTGGCCAAGGTTCGCGCTAGCCTGGACCGTCGGACGCCTGCTGCGCTTCGGCATCCTCGCCTGGGTCACCGCGCGTTACGGAAGCAACATCTTCCGCTGGTTCCGCGGCTACTACATACCCGCGCTATGGACGATCGGCGCTCTCGCCATCGTCGCCTGCGGTGCCGCTCTCTGGTTCTATATTCGCCACCGACATCGCCACTCCCTTGACCGTCCCACTCATGATCATCCCACTCAACCTCGACACCGCGCGGCATAGCCGCACTTCATCCCGTCATCGTATCGAGGTTACCTCCAACATCGATAACCTTGTGCTCCTGCTGCCGTCCTCCGGCATCTCTCATCAGCATCTTCCACCGAAATCCCTGAAACCTGCTCCACCCACCCTCCCTTCCGGTATCATAAAAACGGTATGAGCCTTACACGTGAACAAGCTCTGGAAATGTTTCGCTCCGACGATCTAATCGGAATCGGCATGGAGGCCGACGCCATCCGCCGCAAGCTTCACCCCGACGGCATCGTCAGCTACATCATCGATCGCAACATCAACTACACCAACATCTGCACCGAGTACTGCTCCTTCTGCGCTTTCTACGCCCCAGTCAAAGGCCCCGGACGCGAAAAGGGCTATCTCCTCGACTTCGAAAAGATCTACGAAAAGATCGCCGAGACCGTCGAGATGGGCGGCACCGGAGTCCTCATGCAGGGTGGCATCAATCCCGACCTCAAGATCGAATGGTTCGAGTCGCTCTTTCGCGGCATCAAGCAGCGCTTCCCGCAGGTGCATCTGCACTGTCTCTCCGCCAGCGAAATCATCGGCATTACCGAATACAGCGCGCTCTCGCTGGAGGAAACCATCCGCCGCCTCATGGAAGCGGGCTTGCAGTCCATCCCCGGAGGCGGTGCTGAAATCCTCGACGACGAGGTCCGTTCCAAGGTCGCCCGCCTCAAGTGCACCACCCAGGATTGGCTCGACGTCCATCGCATCGCTCACCAACTTGGCATGAAGACCACGGCCACCATGATGTTCGGCGTTGGCGAAACCATCGAGCACCGCGTCAACCACTTCCAGCGCATCTACGACCTGCAGGAAGAAACCGGCGGCTTCACCGCCTTCATTCCCTGGACCTTCCAGCCCAAGCACACCGCTCTCGGCGGACGTGGCTGGCCTGAGTCCACCGCCGTCGAATACCTCAAGACGCTCGCCATCTCGCGCGTCTTCCTCACCAACTTCCCCAACGTGCAGGCGAGCTGGGTCACTCAGGGATTGAAGGTTTGTCAGATGGGTCTGCGCTTCGGAGGCAACGATGTTGGTTCAGTTATGCTGGAAGAGAATGTGGTGAAGGCTGCCGGAACCAGCAACTGCACCACCGAGGAGGAGTTGCGCCGCATCATTCGGGACGCCGGCTTCCGTCCCGTTCAACGCGATACCCTCTATCGCACCTTTTTCCTTAACTAGGTGCGCCTGCGGTAAACGCGAGCCTTATGTGTGTTCCTCAAACGGCTTGGCTCAGCCTGTAGTCCAAACGGCAGTGCAGCACACCGTCCGGGGTTTCCATTCGGCACTCAAGAAACGAGCCGTTGATCAGGGGCCGCACCCGGTAATCATGGCCCTGAATCACGGTAGGCACAGACAGCATCGAGTTTGCTCCCGCGCCGCCGGTCTTGGCCTTGAAATTGCCAATCACCATGTTGCAGACCTCGCCCAGCGCGTCCCACACCTCGTGGCGAGCTTCGTCCTCACCCACGCCCAGCATCCCGCGCGCAATCCCAATTGCGGTTTTCTCGTTGCACCGGATCGCAAACACTCCGGTGATCGGCCCCGCCAGCCCAATCACTGCCGTGTATTCGCCGGCTTCCAGCGCCGAACCAGCCGGGCAATGGCGCAGAGGGACGCCGATCATCATCTCAAATACTTCCTGCGCTCCCAGGAACATGTTCTCTTCCCAGTTGCTCGTATTGGCCAATTCTGTGTCGCTCAATGCCGAAGTCCTATCTATCGGTATCCCCACAGCTTTTCCCTCAAGCTTTCTATCGGCACGAACACGCCAATTCTTTAACACTACCGCAACACTATCTCCCGCCAGCCCGAGCGCGAGCGCACGGGTGCCCTATCCTTAAACTCGTGCCCTTTTGCGAGTTTAGGATGGGGTTGTTGACCTTTCTCTTGTCCTTGATTTTGCTTCTACTTTCACCGCGCGGCGTTGCACGTCAGCCTTACTCCTGCGCGTTCTTCGCCTTCAGTTCTTCCGCCCGATGCGTGGCTGCATCGGCCTCTGTCTTCATGCCCTTCGCCTTGTATGCCTCGGCCAACCGGCGCTCGGTAGACTCCTCGTCGCCGCTAACCTCAATCTCTTTGCGATACGCGGTCACCGCATCATCGTACTGCTTCAGCCCCATCCGGCAGTCTCCCTGCAGGGAGTAAATGCCGGGCAGTTGTGGATTCAGCCCCGCTGCCTGCTGAGACTCGGCCAGCGCCATGGTGAAGTTATTCTCGTTCATAGCTACCGCGCCCAGCCCGATGTGCGCCTCCGCACTCCGCGGATCGATCACCTGCAACTGCGAGAAACTCTGCCGCGCCTCCGCCATGCGATGCGCGTTGAGCCGTATCCCTCCCAGGTCGTAGAGATACTCCGGATTCTTCGGCGCCGCTTCCACAGCCTTCTGCATCTCCCGCTCGGCCGCGGCCAGGTTCTTCTTGTCCCAGT
The DNA here is from genome assembly GCA_964559875.1 of uncultured Acidobacteriaceae bacterium. Classification (GTDB taxonomy): domain Bacteria; phylum Acidobacteriota; class Terriglobia; order Terriglobales; family Acidobacteriaceae; genus TOLSYN. The sequence goes on along the minus strand of CAZLJQ010000006.1, from coordinate 66,518 downwards.
ACGCAATTCCCAGGCCGTAGTGGATCACACCGGCCGATCTCGGACGAAGCTTCATCGCCGACTCATAATACGGAACCGCCGCATCGATCTTTCCATCCTGAACCTGCTGCTGTGCGCGTCCCAGGTAGTACGGATAGGCCCTGCTGCGCTGCAACGCATACCCTTCGCCGCCCAGAATCGCCGCCACCACAACCAGTATTCCCAAGCGAGGCATCAGGCGGGGCTCGGGAGCAACCTTGGCAATCAGCGCTCCCAGCACCAGTCCGGCGGCTAGCCCCCCAAAGTGGCAGGCATTGTCCGTTCCTCCGCTGATCGCGCCGAACACCACGTTGTATCCCACAAACGCAATCAGGCTCTGCATCGTCCCTCGCGACATCGCGCTGGAGGAGAACTCACCCAGCTTGATCGACGCGATGACCGCTCCGGCAATCCCGAAGATTGCCCCGGAAGCGCCCACACTGGGCACCGGAGGATGATGCCACCACACGCTGGCCAGGCTCCCGGAGATTCCACACAAAAGATAGACACATGCGAATGTGACGTGCCCATAGAGCCGCTCCGCCAGCTCTCCCAGCGACCACAAGCACCACATGTTGAACGCCAGGTGAATGATTCCGCCGTGCACAAAACACGACGTCAGCAGCCGCCACCAATCTCCCGTCAGCGTGTAGGGTCCAAAGTTCGCGCCCCAGTCCACCAAATTCATCCCAGTGGGATTCATCGGCGAGACGCCTGCGAGCAGCATTCCGATGAACACCGCGACATTGATGCCGAAGATTCCCTGTGTCACCAGCATCGGCATCGTCTCGCGGCGTCGCCACGGATTTGCCATCACCGGCTGATACCCGGAGTCTTCGCCACGCTGCGCCGCTTCGTGCTGCTTGCACCAGACGCAGATCTTTTTGCCGAAGGTAAACCCGGAAAGCGTGCGGCCACAACGAATGCACTGAGCCATGATTGTCTTTTACCAGTGTGCCACGATCAGAGGCCGGCGCGCGACTCGACTCATAACTCCAAGTTGCCGGAATAGGAACCCCATACCTATTCCCAAAACCAACATCTCGCGAAGTCCGCGCAACCATTAACTATCTCGCCATGTAGCCATTATCTTAAGTGTTAATGGTTTGTGCCAATTTCACCCAAACAGAGACTTCCATGGTGGTTTCGATTTCCCCGGTTATTCCCACTCAATCGTGCCCGGAGGCTTAGAGGTAATGTCGTACACCACGCGGTTGATCCCTGTTACTTCATTCACGATGCGGCTCGATATCGTTTTCAAAACCTCGTGCGGCAGAGGCACCCAGTCGGCGGTCATGCCATCTTCACTGGTCACGGCGCGTATCGCGCATGTATAGGCATAGGTGCGCTGATCTCCCATCACGCCCACTGACATCACCGGCAACAGCACGGCAAACGACTGCCAGATCTGTTCATACAGTCCGGCGCGTTTAATCTCCATGATGACGATCTCGTCGGCTTCCTGCAGCAGCGCCACGCGCTCCGGCGTAACTTCACCGAGAATGCGCACGGCCAATCCCGGCCCAGGAAAAGGCTGGCGCTGAAGAATATCTTCCGGCATTCCCAGGTCGCGACCGATGCGGCGCACCTCATCCTTGAACAGATCGCGCAGCGGCTCAATCAGTTTGAGCTTCATCTTAGCCGGCAATCCACCCACATTGTGGTGGCTCTTGATGGTGACCGATGGACCGCGAACGCTCACCGACTCGATGACGTCAGGGTAGAGTGTACCCTGCACCAGCCATTGAACCTCGCCGATCTCACGTTTGATGCGCTGCGATTCCTCGTCGAAAACTTCGATGAACTCGTTGCCAATAATCTTGCGCTTGCGCTCCGGGTCGGAGACGCCGGCGAGTTTTGACAGGAAGCGATCGGTCGCATCCACCGCGTCGATATTGAGCTTGAGCTTGGTGCGAAGATTGTGCTGAACCTTGGCAAACTCGTCCTTGCGCAGCACGCCATTATTGACGAAGACGCTAGTCAGGCGATCTCCAATGGCGCGATGAACCAGGGTGGCCGCAACACTGGAATCGACTCCGCCAGAGATGGCGCACAGCGCGCGGCCTTCGCCAACCGTTTCGCGAATCTTGTGAATCGCCGAATCGATGAATTTCTGCGCCGTCCACGAGGGCTGTGCCTGGCAAATGCTGAATACAAAATTCCTCAGCAAAGCCGTGCCGAACTTAGTGTGGTGCACCTCAGGATGGAACTGCACCGCGTAGTAGCCGGCTGCAATGTTTTCAATGGCCGCCACGGCGTTCGAAGTCCGCGCAATGAGACGGAAGCCCGGTGGGAGTTTATCCGCTTCGTCGCCATGCGACATCCAGACCGAGAGCGTCTCGGGCAGACCGCTGAAGAGCGCGGAGCTTTCCAGTACCGACACCTCGGCATGTCCGTACTCACGCTTGGCGGCGGCATGAACCGTGCCTCCGAGCGTATGCGCCATGAACTGCAGTCCATAACAGATTCCGAGCACGGGCAATCCGAGATTGAGCACCTCGGGATCAGCCGGCGGCGCGTCGGCGTCATACACCGAGCAAGGACCACCGGAGAGAATAATGCCCACCGGATTATAGCTGCGAATTTCCTGCAGTTTGGCCGTACAAGGCAGAACGACGGAGAAGACATTCTGTTCGCGAATACGCCGCGCGATAAGCTGCGTGTATTGCGAGCCGAAATCCAGGACGACGATGGAGGGGAGTGCCGTGTGTTCCACACTCAAGGTTCGCAGAATTAGGGGCTGGCTGTAAAGTGATTAGCGCGCAACCTGCCTGTAATGGTCCGGAGCTTCCGGAAAAGCCTGGGACAAGACCAATTCGCGAACTGCAACCGAGGCGTAGACACCTAGGCGCGCCAACAGGAAAACGTCAGAGACAATAATGTAGGCGAGAGTTTCCAGCACGAGCAGTGCTGTGGTGATCCATGGCGGCAGCGTCATGTGCAGAGCCACGGTGAAGGCTCCGGCGATGCTGATGACCGTAGCGGCAATGCCGCGTAGAGTCCCATTCCAGAACGCAACAGCCCTGAGCTTGGAGCGGTTGCGGCGAATGAATGCGATCGCCGCGACCACCGCATCCAGCGGTGCAATCCCATCGCGCGCAACAAAGAGCGGCGCGAGCGACAGCACCCAGTTGACGTAGCTCCAGACTATGCAGGCGACGACTAAAGACGCGAAGACGATGAGCGCAGAAGCAATGATGTCCTGTCCAGGTTCAATGACCAGTGCAGCGATAAGTGATCCGCCGAGATAGCCGCTAACCAGAATCAACAGCATCAGCACACGGGCAAGGTTGAGAATCGCAAAGGATGTCCAGCGCGGCGCATCCGGAGCAATCACCACACCGGAATCGGAGGCGAAGCGGCGCAGGATCGTGCGAGTAATGATTCCGCGCCCTAGCGTGGCGGCGGCAATCCAGAACGCGGCGGCAAGGCCGCAGATCTGGGCAAGCGTTCCGAGCAGCAGTGGCAGAGCACCGGCGATGAGGTTAGAGACGGAAACGGCCACAGCAAATGGGTCCTGCGAAGTAAGCGCGATCTCGTCCGCGTCCGAGAGAAGCACGGCTTGGCGCAGGTGCGCATAGGCGAGAAATAACAGCGCCAGCAAACCGAGTCCGAAACTCCATCGCCAGAGAAGCTCGATTGGCAACAAAGCGGGTTCGCTGCGCAAGATGCGGAAGCCTTCACGATTGGCGTCGGCGCTCATGCCAAAAGGATAGCGCAAGCCGGGCTTGCGAGGGATAGTCTCAGGCGAACAACACAAATCCCTCGCCGTTTCTTCATTCCGAAAGGCGGGGGATCTGTCATTCCGCAGCGTAATCCGGCGTCAGCCCTTGACGACGATGTTGACCAGCTTGTTCTTGACTACGATGACCTTCACGATCAGCTTGCCAACCAGTGCTTCCTTCACTTTCTCATCGTTGAGCGCGGCCTCGCGCACAACGTCGTCCGCAGCATCATGAACAACTGTGAGGCGAGAGCGCACTTTGCCGTTGAACTGTACAACAATTTCAACCTCGTCTTCCTTTGCCAAAACCGGATCAGCCTGCGGCCATGGATAACGGAGAAGCGCATTCGTATCCTCGCCAAGTGAGGACCAGAGCTCAGCCGCAAGGTACGGCGCAAACGGGCTGACCAGCAGCACGAGCTTGCGCTGCACCTCTGCGCGAAACGCCTTTGGCGCGGTGGAAGTTGCAGCGAAAATCTCCTGGTTGACCATGCAGACATTGAGCAGCTCCATCATGGCTGCAACCGAGGTATTGAAATGCCAGCGGCCCTGGAAATCATCCGTGATGCGCTGGATGGTCTGATGCAGTTTGCGCAGCACCTTGCGGGACTCTGGCGAGAGTGCCGACACCTCGTATTCGCGAGACTCCCCTTCTTTAAGGCGAACCGGGTTCTCGATAATGAAGCGGTGGAGGCGCGAGAGAAAACGATAGACACCCTCTACGCCCTGGTCCTGCCAATCGAGGTCACGGTCCGGCGGTGCGGCAAACAGCGTGTAGAGGCGCGTTGCATCGGCGCCGTAGCGAGCCACCATGTCATCAGGCGATACAACGTTGCCCAGCGACTTGGACATCTTGGCTCCGCCCTTGATGACCATGCCTTGCGTAAAGAGCCGTTGCGCGGGTTCGTCATTTTTGACAAGCCCGATGTCGCGCATGAACTTGGTCCAGAAACGCGAGTACATCAGATGCAGAATCGCGTGCTCGACGCCGCCGATGTACTGATCCATGGGAAACCAGTAGTTGGCAATCTCGCTGTCAAAGGGCGCCGTCGAAATGGGGCTGGTATAGCGATAGAAATACCAGCTCGAATCCACGAAGGTATCCATGGTGTCGGACTCGCGGCGTGCGATGCCTCCGCACTTCGGGCAGGAAACCTCGTAGAACTCCTTGACGCGAGTGAGCGGCGAACCACCGGCGAGGGTAATCTCGACATTCTCCGGCAACAGCACGGGAAGCTGATCTTCCGGCACTGGAACCAGACCGCACTTTTCGCAGTAGAGGATAGGGATTGGCGTGCCCCAGTAGCGCTGCCGCGAGATGCCCCAATCCTTCAGGCGATAAGTAACGGTCGCTTTGCCAAAGCCATTCTGCTCGGCAAGTTCGGCCATCTTCTTCTGTGCTTCTTCGCAGGCCAGACCGTTGAAGGGGCCGGAGTTGATAAGCAATGAATCCTCGGCAACAAAGGGCAGTACAGGCTGCTCCGGTTCGCCTGCTTCGGGCGGCTCCTGTTGACGGCGCGGCAAAATGACGATGCGCACTTCGATGCCGTATTTGTTGGCGAACTCGAAGTCGCGCTCGTCGTGAGCGGGAACCGACATGATGGCGCCGGTCCCGTAGTCCATCAGGATATAGTTGGCAACCCAGATGGGAACGCGCTCCTGGTTAAAGGGATTGATGGCCGAGTGGCCGGTGAAGAATCCCTTCTTGTCGACCGAGCCGATATCGCCCTCTTCGCGCGCCTTTTTCTGGTCGGCGAGCATCTGTTCCAGGCTGGCAAGTTTGACGGGATCGTTGCCGACAAGTTCAGCGACCAGCGGGTGCTGCGGCGCAAGTTGCAACGATGTGGCGCCATAGATCGTGTCAATCCGCGTAGTGAAGACGGTGATTTTAGTTTCCGAACCGCCATCGAGTTTGAAATCAACGTTGGCGCCTTCGCTGCGTCCAATCCAGTTGCGCTGCATGGTGCGGACCTTCTCCGGCCAGCCTTCCATGGAGTCGAGCCCCTGCAGTAGTTCCTCTGAGTATTGCGTGATTCGAAGCGCCCACTGTTCGAGTTCTCGCTGCTCTACGGGAGTATCTTCGTGACGCCAGCAGCAACCATCCACGACCTGTTCATTGGCCAGCACGGTGGCACAGTTCGGACACCAGTTCACCTTGCTCTTTTTCCGATAGGCCAGGCCCTTCTCGAAAAGTTTGAGGAAGAACCACTGGTTCCAGCGGTAATACTCGGGAAGGCAGGTTGTAACTTCGCGCGACCAGTCGTAGCTGAAGCCAAGGCGCTTCATCTGCGCCTTCATGGCAGCAATATTGTTGAGCGTCCACTCGCGAGGCTGGCGCTGGTTCTTGATGGCGGCGTTCTCAGCGGGCAAGCCGAAGGAATCCCAGCCCATGGGGTGCAGCACGTTGTGGCCGCTCATCCACATGTAGCGGGCGAGGGCGTCGCCAATGGCGTAGTTACGAACATGGCCCATGTGCAGCGCGCCAGAGGGATACGGCAGCATCTCCACGACGTAATACTTCGGCTTGCCGCTGGTAGGCGGCTCCGGAGCGTAGCGCGTGGGATCGTTCTCCCATAGCGCAGCCCATTTCTGCTCCACCGGAGCGGGGTCGTAGCGGCTGTCGTCGGCGGCGCGCAGGTGCGGCGCGGCGGCGGTCTCAGGCACAGCTTGTTCAAGGGTGTCAGCCGGAGAGTTCGGCGACGGCGTGTTACTGGATTTCTGCTGATCTGCCATGAATGTTAATTCGCCCTATAGAGTGGCGCAAATTGCGCAATGGATAAGTTTTTATTCTACAACTTGTGCAAGGGATCTCCGCTACGACACCATTGACTTGAGTGCCTCGACGTTCGTGAGATCGTCAAGAGGCTCGTCGATAGGAGTCTCCAGAATGAAAGCCGCGTGTGCGTTGCGCGGGTCATTGAGCAGGCGGCGAAAAGGTTCGAGGCCGATGCTGCCCTTGCCGATGTTCTCGTGGCGATCCAGCTTGGAGCCGCAGGCCGCCTTGGCATCGTTGCAATGCCAGACGCGCACGTTGGCAAGTCCTACGGTTGCATCAAGCTGGCGCATGGTCTCGGCATACCCCTCTTCACTCACAATGTCATAGCCCTTTACGTGAGTGTGGCAGGTGTCGATGCAGGACGCGACAGGGATAATCTTGGCAAGTGCGGCGATCAGTTCTGCGACACTCTCAAAACCTGAGCCCAGCGAGAACTCGGCTCCAGCAGTGTTCTCAATCAGCAACGTGAGACCATTCTCCGCCATATTGAGGCCATCGCTGGCCTTGGCAATGGCCGCGCAAGCATTCGCCAAACCCTCCTCGCGCGAACAACCACGGAAGCTGCCGGGATGGAGAACCACGTATTCGGCGCGAATCGATATCGCTCGTTCCATCTCAGCGTGGAGAGCATAAATCGATTTCTCCAGCATCTCAGGATTGGTGCCGGCAACGTTGATCAGGTAATTGGCGTGGATTACCAGCGGCTTGAGATCGTAGGCGGCGCGGAGGCGGGCCATGGTCTCGCACTGCTCGGGCGAGATGTCATAGGGGCGCCACATTCGCGGGCTGGAGCTGAATATCTGAAGCGTGTTGCAGCCCAGACGCCACGCACGCTCGGCTGAAGTTTCAACGCCTCCGGCGGTGGAGGTGTGGATGCCAATGCGGCGCGATGAGGGCTGTGGCCGATGCTCAGAAGCGGGGATGAGCTTGAGAATATCTTTTTCGGGAGTAGTCGCGGATTTCTTGACGGCTCGGGGCATGAGGAGATTGTAAGGCGTACGATGGCCCGGAGCCAATGCGCTGAGACTTTCTGTAGAAGTGGGCTGCGCCAGCCGTAGCTTTGCGCGCCAAAGCTGACGCAGTGATATTCTAATCGGCATCACGCTGAAAATGAGGCATTCACCTCCCATGTCCAACCCGAGCAGCCCGGAATCCCAGCCCACTCCCGAATCCAACGAATCCTTCGAGGACATCCTTAAGCAGTACGAGCGCACCCATTCGCGCAAGGCTCCTGACGGCAACAAGCAGCTCGAGGGTACAGTCGTCGCCATCTCAGCGGAATCCGTGTTTCTCGACATAGGCTATAAAACCGAGGGAATTCTGCCGCTCGCGCCATTCGAGGGCGCTGGCGAAACGGTGAAGGTGGGCGATAAGTTTCCGGTCTCTGTCAAGGGCCGCAACCCAGAGGGCTATTACGAGCTCTCGCGGCTGAAAGTGGAGTTGCCGAAGGATTGGTCGGCGCTGGAGCAGGCCTTTGCCGAAAAGACCACGATCCTGGGCACGGTGACTGGAGTGATCAAGGGCGGACTCAGCGTCGATGTAGGAGTACGCGCATTCATGCCCTCTTCGCGCAGCGGAGAGCGTGATGCCTCAGCACTGGAGAAGCTGGTTGGCGAGCAGATTCGATGCCGAATCATCAAGCTCGACGTGACCGACGAAGACGTTGTGGTGGATCGCCGCGCCGTAGCCGAAGAGGAAGAACGCGCCAACAAGGAACGCCGCTATGCTGAGATCGAGGAAGGTGCGACCCTGAGCGGGACAGTCCGCAACTTGGCCGATTACGGTGCGTTCATCGACCTTGGTGGAGTGGATGCACTGCTGCACGTCAGCGACATGTCCTGGGGCCGCGTCAACAAAACAGCTGACATCCTCTCCGTGGGACAGCAGTTGGAAGTGAAGGTTTTGAAAGTTGATCCTGATAAACACCGGATCTCCGTCGGGCTGAAGCAGCTTCAAAAGCATCCGTGGGATGTGGTCGCGGAGAAGTACAAGGTTGGCGAGCGCGTGCAAGGAACGGTGACGCGAGTCGTCGAGTTCGGGGCTTTCGTGGAACTGGAACCAGGGATTGAAGGCTTGATTCATCTTTCAGAGATGTCCTGGGGGAAGAAAGTAAGAAAGGCAGCCGAAGTAATCAAACCAGGCGAGACCGTAGAGGCCGTGATTCTGAGCGTAAGCCTGGGCGAGCGCCGCATTTCGCTGGGCCTCAAGCAGGCCCTGGGCGACCCGTGGGCACAGGCAGCGCAGAGGTTTGCTGCCGGCACCGTTATTGAAGGACCGGTTACCAGCATCACCAAGTTTGGCGCGTTCGTGCAGCTTGCCGAAGGCATTGAAGGCATGGTGCATGTCAGCGAAATCGGTGCGGAGAAGCGCATCGAGCATCCGCAGGACGTGCTAAAAGTGGGGCAGAAGGTAACGGCGCAGGTTCTTGAACTCGACATTGAGAAACGCCAGTTGCGGCTCAGCATGAAGCAGTTGGTTCCCACCGGTTTGGATGAGTACATCGCCGAACATAAGATTGGAGACGTGGTGACCGGCCGCCTGATGGAGGAATCCGGAGAACAGGCGCGAGTCGAGTTGGGGGAAGGCATTCGAGCAACCTGCCGCATAACCGCAGCCGCGGCAGCCAAGGAAGAATCCCGCGTCGAAGCCGCCAAGCTGGATGTTTCGTCGCTTGGCGCCATGCTCAATGCACGCTGGAAAAGCGGTGCGGTGAGCAGCACAGCCAAACCAGAGGCATTGCGCGCCGGGCAGATTCGCAGCTTCCGGATCGTGAAACTCGACGCTGCCGCGAAGAAAATTGAGTTGGAATTGGCGTAGCTCTGATCCTCCGGGATTGACTGACCTACATGACAGGTGAGGGCGGATACGTCGCACGTTAGTGGACAGCCAACTTTCGTTGCCGAATCAGGGTACAAGCGGGGATTAGTGCGCCCATAGAATAAACCCAACAAGCTTATACAGCAGGTAAAAAGACGCGACGGCCAACAGCAATTGCTTACCGTAGAACAACCAGGACTGTGATCGGTATAAAAGCGTCGTGTATTCGTACTCTCCTTCTGCTTTTTTCTGACGCTCCATCTCTTTTATGAGGAGTCTGGCAACCTGATATCCGCAAATGTACTGCAATAGATCAAGAAGAATGACCAAGATAGCCAAGGTTCCGGTCCACAACAGCGGCATCCTAAGCTTGCCAGTCATCTCCTTAGCTATGGCTGAGTCACTGACCATAAGCCCCCAAGTCAGCGCCAAAATGCCGACACCTAACGTGCGCACTTGGGTACTGATCTTGTCGCTCATGTCTTTCATGCGTATAAGGACGGATTCCTTGGAGGCCATGCTTTAGCCCTTAGGTGGTCCGCTAGGTCCAGGATTGTCCCCTTTAGACGGATCGTCGGGGGGTGGCTGCGGCTTGCCAAGGAATATGAGCGGGTCAAGCCTCGCAATCAACATACTTCTACCTCCTACGGTTTCGGCGGCGGGGTCGGAACACGGCTGGGTCCAGGGTTATCTCCCTTGGGTTTCGGCTTGGGGTTCAGCTTTTTAGTCACCACGCTTGTTCCTCGTGAGCAATTTATGATCCACCCTCCCGCGTGCGCGTTGCCCGGATAGCCAAGGCTCCGCTACACTAATGGTTTCTGCGAGGAAACCATGCTGGTAGTGATGCAGTCGCGTGCAACAACGGATGAAATTCGTGCTATCTGCGAAAGAATTGAAGCCCTGGGCTTTCGGGCGCACTCCGTGGAGGGCACACAACGTTACGCTGTCGCTGTGACCGGCGACCTGCGCGGAATTGAGACCTGCGGCCTCGAAGAATTACCGGGCGTGCAGGAAATTATCCGTATTAGCAAACCCTACAAGCTGGTCAGTCGCGAGTCAAAACCAGAAAATACAATCGTGCGCTTCGCAAATTCCGACGTCACCATCGGTGGCGAGGAATTTGCCATCATTGCCGGGCCGTGCTCGGTGGAGAGCCGCTCGCAGACCCTCACCGTCGCGGAGAAGGTTGCGGCTGCTGGCGCAAAACTGTTCCGCGGTGGCGCCTACAAGCCGCGAACCTCGCCGTATGCGTTCCAGGGCATGGGCGAGGAAGGATTGAAGATTCTAGCGGAGGTACGCGAAAAGTTCGGCATGTTAATTGTGACCGAAGCGGTAGATATCGAAGCGATGGAAGCCATCGAGGATTATGCCGATATGATTCAAATCGGCGCGCGCAACATGCAGAACTTTTCCCTGCTGAAGCGCGCCGGACGATCTCCACTGCCGGTGCTGCTGAAGCGAGGCCTGAGCGCGACACTGGAAGAACTGCTGATGGCGGCCGAGTACATCATGAGCGAAGGCAATCGCAACGTTGTGCTCTGCGAGCGCGGCGTGCGTACCTTTGCCGATCACAGCCGCAACACACTGGACCTGAGTGTGATTCCCGCTGCGCAAAAATTGAGCCATCTTCCGATTCTCTCTGACCCAAGCCACGGCACTGGCAAGCGCGACCGGGTTACGCCGCTGGCGCTGGCCTCCGCTGCCGTGGGTGCTGACGGGTTGATTGTGGAAGTGCATCACGATCCAGACCACGCACTTTCCGATGGCGCGCAGTCGCTGTACCCCGACCAGTTCGCGGCCATGGTTTCGCAACTGCGCGGAATCCTTCCGGTGGTGCATCGTACTCTGGCTTCGGAACCGGTTAAGCGGCGCCCCGCGACCGAAACGCAGGCGGCACGCTCGTGAACATTTTGCAGGAGAGGTTCACGAGCCGTCTGTTTGCTGTCCTTGCTCTCGCCGTCATGGCGCTGCTAACGGGTTGCAACAAGCACAATGCCGAACCGGCGAATACCTTTGCCTACATCACCAACTCCGGCTCAGACACGGTGAGCGTGCTGGACCTGGCCACGATGAAGATTGTGCGCACGCTGCGCACAGGAAGTAATCCGACCGGAGTAACAGCCAGCCCCACCAAAGACGAAGTGTACGTGGTCAACACGGATTCAGGCACGGCAAGCGTCATCAACGCCGACAGCAACCAGGTTGTCAGTAGCATTGCCGTGGGCAGAAAGCCTCTCACAATTTCCGTGACCGCCGACGGCAAGGTAGGGTGGGTCGCCAATGCGGAATCGAACACGGTGACTGCTCTCGACCTCGATGCGCATATCGTCATTGGACACGTGGCAGTGGGAAAGTATCCAGCTATCGCACGTGTTTCCCAGGATGGCAGGTTCGTGGCCGTTGCCAATCGGGACGACGATTCGCTTACTCTGATTGACGGTGGCACGATGAGGGTTCGCACGACGCTGCATGTCTGCAGAACGCCGGACTCGCTGGTCATTCTGCCCGATGCGTCCAAGACCGTCGTCGGCTGCTCTGGTTCACAGCAGGTGGCGCTGGTAAACCTGAAGAACGCAGTCGTCGAGGCTCTGCTGAAGGTGGGCGGCACACCAGTCAACCTGAAAATAAAGCCTGACGGAGGCGAAGTCTTCGTCTCCAACTATGAAGCGCAGACGATTTCGGTGGTGAGTCCCTACACCGACGAGGTGAGCGAGAGTTTCCTAGCCGGGGATCACCCCGTGCGGTCCCTGGTGAGCGGCGACAACAGCACGCTCTATGTGAGCAACCTGGCATCAAACAGCGTGGCTGTTTTTGACGCAACCACCCGCAAGCTGATCACCACTGTTCAGGTAGGTTCGAAGCCCGATGCACTCGCCTTGACCCCAGCAGAGAACATGCTGCTGGTCGCCGACACGGGCTCCGGAGACATCGCCGTGTTGCTGCTGGATAAGCGGCATGACAAGAAGGTCCAGGCCCCACCACCGCGCCTGTTTCTTATGATCCCCACTGGGGCTAAGCCGTCCCAGATCGCAGTGAAGACCGCCTCGAAAGTCACGCAATGAATATCTGCGCCGGTTGTGGACGCGAGTTTGAGGCAGACTCCGATGCGGAATCGCTGTGTCCGCAATGTGCTGCCGAGTCGCTCTCCATCAACCCCGTGACGGAGACAGTTCCGAGCCGCCTGCGGCGTTTACTTGAGTCACCGACCATCGTCCTGATCGCGCTGAATACGCTGGTTTATCTGATGATGGCCTTGCAGGGCCGGAACTTCTTCACCTTCGATGGCCAACTTCTGCAGAACTGGGGCGCAAACTCAGGTGCGCTGACCAGCGGCGGCCAGTGGTGGCGTCTGCTCACCTCCATGTTTGAGCACGGAAATTTGCTGCATATCGCCATGAACATGTGGTGCCTTTACAGCCTGGGATGGTTAGCGGAGCTACTCTTCGGGCGCTCGCACTTCACTTTGCTCTACTTGATGTGCGGCATCGGCGGCAGCTTGGGAAGCATTTGCTGGCGTGGAAATGGATTGAGCGTAGGCGCATCGGGCGCGATCTTCGGGATCGCCGGAGCGCTGATTCCGGCGATGTTGCTGCACGGCAACCGGCAACTCCGCACACTGCTCAAGGGCCAACTCACGAGCATCGCCCTCTTCGTGTGCTACAACCTTGCCTTCGGAGCAGCTCTACGCGGCACGGACAATGCAGCCCACATTGGCGGGTTGCTGACCGGATTGGTTTTGGGCGTCTGCTTCCCTACTGGCCCCGACCGCCAGCAGCAGCGAGGGCGGATGCGGGTGGCAGCCGGTACAGTGCTCATGCTGCTGGCATTCTCCGGAGCCGGAGCTTTTGCCCAGCATCGCAATCAGGCTTATATCGAGTTGGAACAAGCCGCAGATGCGCAAGAGCACAGTGATACGAATACTGCCATTGTCCATGCCCAACGCGCTGCGGCGCTCAAGTCGGAAGATGTGCAGGCTCAATTCATGCTCGGAACGTTGCTTCTTGAGGCGCATCGCGATGCGGAGGCGGTCGCGCCGTTGACCAGCACCACGCGGCTGCGTCCCAAGTTCGGGCCCGCTTACGTGAACCTTTGCATTGCCCAGCGCGAGTTGAAGACTCTGGACGATGCGCTCGCCAACTGTGAACAAGGCGCGCGACTTTCCCCGACGGATGCGGAATCGTGGTACAACCTGGGACGTGTGCGTTACGAGCTGCACGACCTGACTGGTGCGTGTGACGCGCTGGCAAAGTCAGTGGCATTGCACCCGGATGGCTTCGACGAGAATCTGCAATATGGCTTGATGTTGATTGCGAACGGAGAGGCAAGCAAAGCGGTGCCCTACTTGCAAAGGGCTCACAATCTGCATCCTCAGAACGAGGACGTTGCCAAGTTGCTCACCCAAACACAGGGAAAGTAGAAGAGTCCTTCACGAGCGGCGGAGCCGCCTCCAACGTGAACAGGATGATGCGAACGGAATGATGGAGATACAGGAAAACATCCAGCTGGCTCCTTACACTACATTGCAGGTAGGGGGCAACGCCACCTACTTTGCCGAACCCGCGAATGACGATGACATTCTTGAAGCTTTGCTTTGGGCGCGCGAGCGGTCGCTTCCAGTATTCGTACTCGGTGGCGGCAGCAATCTCCTGGTGAGCGATGCGGGCTTTAAGGGCCTCGTGCTGCACATGGCCATCGGTAGCATCGACCATAGCGAGGATGGCGGCAACCGGATTTATTCCGTCGGCGCGGGCGTCGAGTGGGAAGCATTCGTCGCACGCGCCGTGGAGGACGACTGCGCGGGAGTAGAGTGCCTGAGTGGCATTCCGGGAAGCGTAGGCGGAACTCCGGTGCAGAACGTTGGGGCATACGGTCAGGATGTCTCAGAAACGATTGTGCGGGTTTTCGCAATCGATACAAAAACGTTGGAGCGAGTGGAGTTCGACCGCAAGGCGTGCTGCTTCAGCTATCGCCAGAGCCGTTTCAATGGCAGTGATCTTGCACGCTACATCTTGACCCGAGTGGATTACGCACTACAGCCTGGCGGCACGCCAAAGATCGCATATGTAGAGCTGAAGCGCCACTTTGAAGACGCAACGTCATCCCCAACGCTTTCCCAGGTACGCCAAGCCGTGCTGGCGATCCGGCGCGCCAAGGGAATGCTGCTCGACGAAGATGATGCGGACAGCTGTAGCGCGGGGTCGTTCTTCAAAAACCCCGTGGTGAGCCGCGCCGAGTACGACCGGATTGTGGCGGCTTCGGCGCAGCCAGTTCCACACTTTGATGCGGGCGAGGGATTGGTGAAACTGGCAGCAGCGTGGCTGATTGAACGAGCCGGGATCAGCAAGGGATTCGCCATCGGACCAGTCGCCATCAGCAGCAAGCACACTCTCGCGCTTACCAACCGGGGCGGTGCGAAGGCCGCCGATATCCTGCGCTTGAAAGATTTCGTGCAGCGCCGAGTGCATGAGCGTTTCGGCATCGACCTGCGCCCTGAGCCCGTAATGCTGGGCTTTTGAGGTATTCGCCGGAAGAGTTCAAAGTCAGATGCGAAGAAACTGAATGGAATGGGTCTTGATGATGAGCCAGACGGTTTGTCCCGTTTGCAGATCGAGGTTCTGCAAGGCACCGCGCGTGATGTGAACACAGAAACCAGTCTCCGCGCCGCTCCCTCCGCCACACAGGACATGCAACTCGACCATCGCGGAGCGATCCTCGATTTCGGAGATGCGGCCATCAAGTATATTGCGTGCGCTTATTCCCGAGGGCCGGTTGGTGGCAATCAGAATGTCTCCGGCGCGCAGGGCCAGGCAGGCTGCTTCACCTGCGCTCTTGTTCGCCAGCGGTGACTCCAGCCGCACCGTGGTGCCTTCGACCCGGCAGGTCATAGTGCCCAGCGCCGGATGCGTTTCCTCAACCACGACCTCGAAGAGATTTTCATATCCAGAAAGTACGGCCCGTTCGCGGCTGACCGGCGCACTGAAAATCTGATGCGGTTCTCCGTCGGCAACCACGCGTCCCGCTTCCATTACCAGCACGCGGCGCGAGAGCGAGTAAGCCTCTGCCTGCTCGTGAGTTACGTAGAGCATGGGAACGCAGCGCTCGCGTTGCCAATCGAACAGTAACTCAAGAAGCAGCGACTTCAGCGCCAGATCGAGAGCCGAGAGCGGCTCATCGAGTAGCAGCAACTCCGGCTGGCAGACCAGGGTGCGAGCCAGAGCCACGCGCTGCTGCTCGCCTCCAGAGATCATCGCAGGCTGGCTTGCGGCCAGCGGCGTGATGCGAAAGCGCTCCAGAATCGAGTCCACTCGCGCATCGCGTTCTTCGGTCGGCATATCAAGCAAGCCGTAGCCGATATTCTGGCGCACCGAGAGGTGCGGAAACAGTGCTGGCTGTTGCGAGAGATACCCGATGCGGCGCTGTCGAACCGGAATGTCGCTGCCATCCAGGCTAGAGAAGAGAGTGCGATTCCCCAGTGTAATCCGCCCGCGCTGCGGCTGGCGGAACCCGGCGATACAGTCGAGCACAGAGGTTTTCCCAGCGCCGGAGGGACCGAACAGAACCACTACCTCACACCCCGCCTGGAAGCTGCAATCGAGCTGGAACTTTTGTAGCGGGAGATAAATCTCCACGTGAAGAGATTCGGAGGCGTTCATCGCAACCTCCAGTTCCACTTGCGGTTCAGCGCGTTGATGATCACCAGCAACGCGAAAGAAATCGCGAGCAGCGTGATGGATTGGCGCGCGGCAGCCTGGTAGTCAAGCATCTGCACGTTGTCGTAAATGGCAATGGAGGCGGTTTGGGTACGGCCGGCAATGTTACCGCCCAGCATCAGAACCACGCCAAACTCGCCCAGTGTGTGGGCAAAGCTTAAAGCAAAACCCGCAATAATTCCTGGCAACGCCAGCGGAAACGTGATCCGCCAGAATGTTCGCCAGCGCGAGGCTCCCAGGCTCGCCGAAGCGGCGAGCAGGCGGCTGTCTACCGAAGCCAGTGCCGCGGTAAAAGGCTGCACCGCGAACGGCAGACTGTAGACAATGGAGCCGAGAACAAGTCCTTCAAAGCTGAAGGCAAGTGTGTGTCCGGTGAAGCGCTCCCAGAATGCGCCCAGCCAACCGCGCGAGCCGAATTCAAGCAGGAGATAAAAGCCAAGGACAGTTGGCGGCAGCACAATCGGCAATGACACCACGGACTCGACGAGAAAACGCAGCCGAAAGCGTGTGAAAGCTAGCCAGTAGGCTAAAGGCATTCCAATCACAAACAACAAGCAGGAGGTCACCAGTGCCAGTTTCAAACTCACCAGGAGCGGTGATGTCATCGGCTGCTCCGGAGTGAAGCAGGCAATGGGAGTGCTGGTTGTCTTTCCGTGGCGCTCATTGATTACCTGGTGTGTGCTATCTACTCTGGACCGGCTGGCGCGGCAACACGCCACGATATTCGCTCTGATCGTGGACTAGGCCCAATCTCTGAAGACGAAGAACATCGCGCAGGAGGCTTGAGGCGCACGATGGGCGACAGAAAGCTTATGCCACATGCCTTGGGAAAGCCCGCTTGCCGTCAGGCTTATTTCTGCGCTGAATTACGGACGCGTTTGAACTTCAAAACGCTGCCGGGCATACCGCGCGTCTCGCTCAGAACCGCCACCGTGGCGAGCATGCCCATCACCAAGAACAGTGCGAAGAAGATCACGGCAATAACCAGAACCGGCATAAAACACCTCGCCGCTATTGTCTGCCGACAACAACCATCCTTCGGTGATGCAAGTCACCGTCGCAGGTGAGCTTGCCGCTCAGACCAGCTTTGCGAGTTCGCCGTCAATCTGCTGCAGTTCGGTGTTCAACAGCAGCGTGTAGCGCTCGTTACTGGTGCGAGACAGCTGCTCGCGAATTCGCGCACGCGTCAACGTGAGAGCTTGAACTTTGCGGGCCTCTTCTGCCTTCAGCCGCCCCACCCGCTCCTTTTCGTCGACAATTTCCTGTGATCGAATCTGTTCCTGTTGGTCAACTTCCTGCATTTCCACGGACTTACTTTCCCAGCCATTCGCCATGTATTGATTATAAGCGGGCCGGAGTGCCTAGACAAAGCGAAGAGGGCCGGAATTCCGGCCCTCAGGCAAAAAAATGGAAGTCCCTAGAATCTGAAAACTACGCCTGCAGTGTAGCGGAAGGTGCTTTCGCCGCCGCCGTGGCTGGTGTGCATGATGTCCAGCTGCGCCGGGCGAAGCGCCACGTGGTCCACCAGCTTGATGTCAACCCCGCCGCCAAAGTCAACGGCAAATGAGTTGTTGGAGATGTCAGGCAGAAAGCTGGAACTGGAACGCTCGTGATCTTCTCCAAATAAAACATGGACAAACGGCGTGACAGAAGAAGTGGTACGCAGAGCGTATGTGGGGCCAAACAGATAGCTGTAACGGGTAACGTTTAAGCCAGACTGGGCCACGTTGGAGCCGTACATGCGAGTGACATCCGCGGTAATCCCAAAATTTCTGTTCAGGTATCCCGTTAGTTGCAGCGTTTCGCCGCTTATGCCTTCAGTATTCAATGGATCAAAATTCGAAAGGTTGGCGCGCTCGTAACTGTATCCGGCAAAGAGTTCTGCCTTCGGTGCATCGATTGTGTCCTGTTGCGATTCCTGTTGCGCAAAAACAACAGTGCTCAACGCGAAAACTGCCGCGAGAAGAACAAGAAACTTACGCATAAGATTATTTTCTCCTGGTACGAACGGCATCCCAAAACCTGACTGCCGGTGCTGATTCCGGTCTACATCACGTGGATGGACAGGTTGGCTTGCGCATACGATTGAACACGCGGGCCGAGTGTAAGTTGCTCTGAGAGGTCCCGGATCTGCGCGTTTGCGAGCCTTTCACCATCCATAATATCCTTCAATATCCTTCGACAATTGCGGTCACTCAAGCAGGCCGGAAGATTTCCGGGGTCCGCCCGCTTCTTCTAAAATCGCAAAACCACGCCGCCGGCGTAGCGGAACGAATTCTGATTCTCGCCATAGTGGTGGCTGTAAAGATAATCGACCTGCACCAGGCGAATTGCCACATGACGCGACAAATTTCCGTCGAGAGTCGCGCCTGCAGCAGCGGCAAATTCAGTGTTTCCGAAGGTGAATGTGCTGGGAAGATTCTCCGGGACGGTGAATACCCCATGGTCAATGCCTGCAAGCACGTGAACGGACGGCGAGAAAAATCCGTAGCGTGGAAGACGATAGTTGGGACCAGCCAGGTAGCTCGTGCGCACATACCCGATTCCTGTAGGGTCCAGTCGCTTGTTTGAAGTCCGGGCGATATCAACCGTGAAACCGAGGTTATTGTGCAGGAAGTGGCTGGCCTCAAAAGCAAATCCATTCAGCCCCGTACTGTTCCCGAAGACGGTGCCAAGTGTGCCGGAGAAGCTGCCAGACAGGTCGGCGTACTCGTGAGCATAGCCGATAAAAAATTCCGTTCTCGGTACTTCGAATGGCTTTTGCTCGATCTGGGCCACCGCAAACGAGCCAAGAACAAGGACGAAAACCGTAACAACAGCGAACTTGCGCATCAATATCAATCCTTCCGGGAGGTAAAAACCATCACCAGCAAGCCCGAAACCACCTTTTTCGGCCGGGAGCTGGGACCTGAGATGAATTGCTCGTCTTCCTCAACTTAACACGGAGAGGCAGCCAAAGGGCAGGAACCATGGCAAGGCAACAACCCTGTATAACTTTCCTCAACTCAGGATAATACGATTACTCGTCTTCGTGCGATTCCCGCAGCAGTCGCAGCGATCGCCCGGCAATCTCCGGTGCCTTCTCGACTGGACCGTTGGAAAATGGGCTGGCCAGATTGCTGGTATCAAGCACGTTGCGCCAGTTGCGGTTGTGTGGGGTTGGGGGCAGTGTGTAGGCGACCCCGTCATGATAGGAGTTGAGCAAAATCAGAAATGTATCGTCAATCAGAGGTCTGCCCATCTCGTCCACGGTTCCCAGGGTCTCGCCGTTAAATAGCACGGCAATGCTACGAATCCAACCGGCGTTCCACTCTTCCTCCGTCATTTCGTGACCGTCGGAGCCAAACCACGCGATATCCTTGACGATGGAATTTCGGATGCTGCGATCCTGGTAGAAATTGCGGCGGCGCAGGTTTGGGTGCTTCTTCCGCAACTCAATCAGCTTGGCGACGAATTCCAGAAGATCCTCTTGTTCCCTGGCCCGATTCCAGTCATACCAGCTCAACTCATTGTCCTGGCAGTAAGCATTGTTATTGCCAAACTGGGTGCGCGCAACTTCGTCGCCTCCGCAGATCATAGGCACGCCCTGGGAGAGCAGCAGCGTGGCCAGAAAATTACGTACCTGCACCTGCCGGGTCCTCAGAATTACCGGATCATCGGTCGGTCCTTCCGCACCCATGTTCCAGGAGTTATTGTCGTTTGTCCCGTCCTGGTTTTCCTCACCGTTGGCGATGTTGTGCTTTTCGTTGTAGCTTGCCAAATCGTGCAAGGTGAAACCGTCGTGCGCGGTGATGAAGTTGATGGACGCATACGGCTTGCGGCCATCATGCTTGTAGAGATCACTGCTGCCCGTGAGCCGGTAGGCGAGATCGGAGAGCTGGCCTTCATCGCCCTTCCAGTAGCGGCGAACGGTGTCCCGGTACTTCCCATTCCACTCTGCCCAGAGCACCGGAAAATTGCCGACCTGGTAGCCGCCCTCACCTACATCCCAAGGCTCGGCGATCAGCTTCAATCGGGACAGAATTGGATCTTGATGAATGATGTCGAAGAATGACGAAAGGCGATCGACGTCGTGTAGTTCGCGAGCCAGGGCCGCTGCGAGATCAAATCGGAAACCATCCACGTGCATCTCGGTGACCCAGTAGCGCAAGCTGTCCATGATGAGCTTGAGCACTTGCGGATGGCGCACATTCAACGTGTTTCCGGTGCCAGTGTAGTCCAGATAATAGCGCGGCATCTCTGGAACTAGCCGGTAGTACTCGCTGTTGTCGATCCCTCGAAAGTTGAGCATCGGCCCAAGATGGTTGCCTTCGCCAGTGTGGTTGTACACCACGTCGAGGATGACCTCGATGTTTTCCCTATGCAGCGCCTTCACCATGGCCTTGAATTCCGCCACCTGGCCACCTGTGTCACCGCTGGAGGAGTAACGCGCCTCCGGGCTGAAGTAGGCCACGGTGTTATAGCCCCAGTAATTGCGCAGGTCCCGGTCCACCAGCCGTTTATCGTCGATGAATTGATGCACCGGGAGCAGCTCCACGGCGGTAATCCCGAGCCGTTTGAGATATTGCAGGCTGGGTGGCGACGCAAGCCCTGCATAAGTACCGCGCAGTTCCTCCGGAAGCTCGGGATTCAGCTTGCTGAAGCCGCGCACATGGAGTTCGTAGATGACGGAGTCGCTCAATGGCGTATTCGGGGAACGGTCCTGCTCCCAATCGAAGTACGGGTTAACCACAACCGACTTGGCCATTCCATCGCCGTCGTCGCTATCATCCCGCGCCAGATCGGGATCGGCACCGCCAAATTTGTATGGATAAATGGGCTTCGACCAGTCAATTCCACCACAAACGGCCTGTGCCTGGGGATCGATCAGCAGCTTCGAGGGGTTAAACCGAAAGCCGTTCGCGGGATCCCAGGGACCGTACACGCGGTAGCCGTAGAGTTGGCCGGGCTGAATCCCCTGCAGGTATCCATGGTGCACAAAGGCAGTGGTCTCATGCAGTTCTATCCGTTCAGTCTCCTGGCGGCTGCGGTTATCGTAGAGGCAGAGTTCAACTTTGGTAGCGTGCTCGGAGAAGAGAGCAAAGTTCGTGCCCGTACCATCCCAAGTTGCGCCAAGCGGATAAGGCCTTCCAGGCAGCATCGTTCCTGACATTACGTGTCCGTCCGAAAGAAATCATATCCTGTTTGCTGGGATGCAGAAACAGACACTGCGGAGGCAAAGGACAGGCCCTCCCGCGGGAGGGCCAATAAATCTGCGAACCATTTCTTAGTTTTTCAGAGCTGCGCTGTGTACTGTGGCGGCTTTCCCTGCGAAGTAGTTGTGCTCATCCAGATTATGGTAAAAGCGCCCTGCCAGCTCCGCAGCCTTGGGACCATATACGGCATGGTCACCTTCGAGGAAGATGACGGTGACGATGCGGCCGTACTGCGAGTTGGCGAACGATCCGAACCAGCCGTAGCGCGTTCCTGCCGCGCTGCAAGTTCCGGTCTTACCGAGTACTTGTTCTGACGTAAAGTTGGTACGCAGGCTCCGCGCGGTGCCGTACTGGGTTGCGCCCAGCATGCCAACACTGACCTCGGGTATCAATGGCGCAATATCCAGATAGCGTTTGACCTTGGGTTGGAAGTTGGCAACATCAGATGCCGAGAGCGGATGCTGCAGGTAGTACAGCGTACCACCATTGGCGATCGATGCCATCAGCGAGCCCAGCTGCAGCGGGGTCATGTTGACGCTTTCGCCGAACGAGCACATCCTGCCTACGCCGCCCAGTTTCGCCGGAAGCTCTTCACTGGGATACACCCCCAGATGCTCGCCTTCAATATTCCATCCCGCCAACTCACCCAACCCGAACTGGTGTGCGTAGTAACTCACCTTCTGGAATCCGAGCCGACGGCCAAGCGCCTCAAAATACTGATTATTGGAGTGCGCCAGTGCCTGGTTCATGTCGATGTTCCAGCCGCCCAGATTCACCGGCGTAGTCTTGGTCACGATGCCCTCGCTCAGGGCGGCCAGCGCTACGGAAATCTTGATCGTGGAGCAGGGCTCCGCACCGCTGGAAAGCGCGAGCTTCTGGTTGACCATCGCCAGGATTCGGCCATTGCTAGGATCGATGGCCACTACCGTGCCATTCACATTGCCCAAGGCGCTCAGTGCGGCTTCGCGTACGACTGGGTCTTCTCCCGCTGTGAGGTCGCCCCGGGCCGGATCGCTGTTGTACGAACTTGCGGTGAAGTGCTCGTAATAGCGAACCCTCTTACTGCTCCGCTGTCCCGCAGCAACCGCCGCATGTTTCCTACCAGCCCGCTTGCCTGCCGTGGAATTCGTGGCGCGATGCGACCGGGAAGCAGCCATGCGCTTCTCCGTATTCGCGCTCTCCTTGATCTTGCGATTGCTCCGCGCCTCATGACGGGTTGATACGGTTGCGGCAAAAGAGCTGAGCGCCAGCAACAACGCCAGCATCGCAACCAGTGCGGCTTTCAGACTGCGGGTTCGAACTAAAGTCAACATCATTGTTGCCTACACCTCAACTGCCCCCTGGTATTCAGGGCTTCAAAAACTGCGTTCCAGGTGGTGAGTACCCCGATGGTATGTGAGCTGATCCTTCATTTACAAGCCCCAAATGCCCATCTCAGTGATTCTCCCCGGTGACCTAAGTACACTCCCATCCAACTCTGATGCACGCTGAAGGAGCAACACACACCAGATTTGCGGGATCTGCTCCACCTACAAACCTATCGGCAGATTATCCGGCTCTGTTGATTGTTAACACAGATAGATTTCGGTGAAGGCTAACCCTTTTGAGTCCCCCCCGCCAAAAAATCAAAAAGCAGGACCTTCGCGGAACCAACTCAAGCACAGCTCAAACTTGGAGTGCGGAATGAATTCCGTGCGCCGCGGGGACACGGCTCCCCTTGGGAGATCGTCATCAATGCCCTGCAACAGTAGTTAGCCGAGATCAGAATTTTTCTTGCGCAAATACGCAGGAACATCGAGTTCATCGCGCTCGTCCTCTGCGCTAAGGGCCTCCAGTGAAGGGGCGGGGCGAGTTGGCTGCACGGCTTCCCATATCCGGGTCGGGGACGACGGCACCGGCGGCGTAGGAGCCTCCACCGCGGGCGCGTCCGGAGGAACCTGGCTTACACTTGGCGCGCTTTTCTGCGCGTCGCGGGATTCCACCGGCTCAACTTGCGATTCGTAGGAAACATCGGCACGGCGAGTAATCTGAGGCTCTGGTGGGGGCGCCCAATGCGCCTGCCGCGCCTGCTGGATCGCCGCCGAGGTTGATGTCATGGTGTCCCGCGAAGAACGTTGGGCCTCCGAGCGAAAACCGGTGGCAATCACTGTGATCTTCACTTCGTCCTTCATCTTCTCATCGAGTACGGCACCGAAGATGATGTTGGCGTCTTCATGGGCTGCGCTCTGAATGATCGTGGAGGCCTCGTACACCTCGGCCAGCTTCAGCGAACTTGAGCCGGTGATGTTGAGCAGGATGCCGCGCGCGCCGTCGATTGCACCCGCCTCCAGCAGAGGCGAGGCGATCGCTCGCTGCGCTGCCTCCAAGGTCCTGCGTTCACCGCGGCCCGTGGAAGTACCCATTACGGCGTAGCCCATACCCGCCATAATCGCCTTCACATCCGCAAAGTCGCGATTGATGATGCCCGGAATGGTGATGATGTCGGAGATTCCCTGCACCGCCTGCCGCAGAATGTCATCGGCCACGCGGAAAGACTCGAAGAACCCTGCATCCTGGGCCACGGCGAGCAGCTTTTCATTAGGAATCACGATCACCGTATCGACTGAATCAATCAGCTCGCTCAGCCCACGCTCAGCCTGATTCATCCGCCGCTTGCCCTCAAAGGCAAACGGTTTGGTGACCACAGCGACAGTAAGCGCACCCATCTCACTGGCCAGTGAAGCAATGATAGGCGCGGCGCCAGTGCCGGTGCCCCCACCCAACCCGGTGGTCACAAACACCATGTCGGCGCCCTCAAGGGCCGCGATGATGCGATCGGTATCTTCCAACGCCGCCTGTCGGCCTACCTCGGGATTCGCTCCCGCTCCAAGACCATTCGTCAGCTTCACGCCCAACTGCAGTTTCTTTGGCGCGCGCGACATCTGCAACGCCTGCAGGTCGGTGTTGGCGGCGATGAACTCCACGCCCTCCACGCCAGTTTCAATCATGCGATTGACCGCGTTATTACCGCCTCCGCCCACGCCGATCACCTTGATCTTGGCGTTGTTGCGCGCTTCTTCGTGAAACTGAATCCGGATATCCTGTTCTTCCATCATTGCCGCCTCATCCTTGTCTCGTTCAAACCGTGTATCCACGGGCAAACAGAGCCCGCAGACGTGCGCCGAATCCGCTTTCTTCCTTGCTCTTCAGTACGCGCGCGCGCTGCGTGTAAAAAACCATTCCAATAGCAGCCGAATACTCAGGCTCCTGCAACTCTACGGGAAGCTGAGCCATCCCCATGGGCAACCCGATTCGTGCCGGGCGCCGCAATATGTCTTCGCAGCTCTCCGTCAGACTGAGCAACCGCGCGCCGCCGCCTGTAAGAATGATTCCTCCGCCGAGCATATCGAGAACTCCGGCGTGTCGCAGATTGTCGCGCAGAAGCTCCATCAGCTCCCGCGCCCGCGGCTCCAGAATCTCGCCCAGGTCACGCTGCCGCATCATGCGCGGCGGACGGTCACCAACGGACGGAACTTCAATCTCGTTCTGCTCGGCAATTCGGGTAACCATCGAACAGCCAAACTGCCGCTTCAAATTCTCTGCATCAATCAGCGGAGTCTCCAGGCCGTAAGCAATGTCGCGGGTAAAGTTGATGCCTCCCAGAGGCACAACCCCAGAGTGAATCACCACGTCTTCCTGTACCACGGCAATGTCGGCTGTTGCCGCACCGATGTCAATCACCGCCGCACCCAACTCGCGCTCATCGCGCCGCAGCACCGACTCGGAGCAGGCCAGCGCTTCATATACCGTATCTTCCACATGCATTCCGGCACGATTCAGTGCCGTTACCACGTTTTGTACCGCCGAGTGCGCTGCCGTGATTACATGCACCCGCACCTCGAGTTGGCGGCCCAACATGCCGACCGGCTGGCGCACGCCATCTTGGTCGTCCACCACGAACTCCTGCTGTAGAAGGTGCAGAATCTCACGGTCTTCCGGTATCGCAATTTCGCGCGCCCGGTCTCCAGCGGCCTGCACGTCCGCATTGGTTAACTCGCGCGCTCGCGTACCAAGTGAAATCACTCCGTGACTATTGACCGAACGGATGTGCGGACCGCTGACGCCGACCACCGCCGATTCCAGAGAAAGCCCGCAGACTTCTTCCGCGCGGGCCACAGCGTCGGAGACGCTCTTTTCCGCAGACTCCAGATCAACGACCACGCCACGACGGGTTCCTGCCGAAGGAGCAATCCCATGGCCGCGGTAGCGCAGGCCCGCCTCCGTGGTCTCCACCACCAGAGCCACGGTCTTCGCGCTTCCCAGGTCGATCACCGTGATGATGTTTTCGTTTCGCTTACCCATCTACTTCCGTTTCTTTTCCGGACGATTTCCGTTCTTCGCTGCTTTGGCGGTCACCTTCGGCGGCGGGGCATCAGTTCCAGAGACTTTGGGTGATGGCTTTGGCGGCGCAGTTTGCATATCAGGGTTCAGAATCACCTCGCGCCCATAGCGCAAATCCACTGACTCCAGCTTACCGCGCTCCTGCTCCCACTTTTGCACATTGGTCAGAAACACCATAAAGCGCGGTAGGAAGTTTTCATTCCCCAAATGCAGGAGAATCGGTCCGGAGCCACCCTTCGTTATCACCTTTACATCCTCCGGGTCGGAAAGGTCCACTTCCTCCACGTTGCGCGAGTACTGTGCATTTGCGGTGCCGTCCCCATCGAGTTCACGCATCAGCCGCAAGAATGTCTTCATTCGGGCCGCACGCGTGGAAAGCGGATCACTCTCACTCCCTCCCAGGATTACAGGAAAAGAGTAGCTGCTCTGCACGCCTGCCGTCATCTCCATCAGCACACCCTGGGCATCGACTAATTCAATACGATCTCCAACCGCTATGAATGCTACCGGAACGCGCTCTTTCACCATTACGCGAAGGCGATTCGGCCATAGGCGCGTCACAACCGCCGACTCGACCCAGGGAATCTTCTCCAGCTCCCGCTTTCGCTCCGCCAGAGAGATCTGGAATATGTTTCGTCCCGTCACGTCGCGCATCCTTTCCATCACCTGGGCACGCGAATTCGGGGCCTCGCCCGCCAATTCGGTATCGCGCACCCGGAAACGCCACGAGTGGATAGCAAAATCGTGTACCTCGTAAATTGCCGCACCCAACGCCGCCAGCACCAGCAGAGCAAACACCACGCTTCGCACGCGCGACGCTGTCTTTCGAGGGAGAGCTCCGCGCCTTACCGGAACGCGCTTGCTCGCTCTCCGATACAGTTGCTGGTCGTCCTCTTCGTCGTCTTCCGTCAGTCCGGCGTCCAGAGGCAGAGCGTCATCCGCAAAGGAATTGCGGCCCGCCTGGCCACGGCGGTAGAACGGATCGTCGGAGGGTGGTCCTTGATTGCGCGCCATAAGAAGAAAAAAGCAGGCAGCGTGCGCCTTATTCGCTCACTATACCTGCTTTTGCAGTGGATTCAGCTATTGATTATGCAGGCTCCCCCACCATGCACATTGCATGGTGCAGCCAATCCAATCCGTTTCAGGCTCCAGCCGCCTGCTCGCGTACGTTGAGCTTCTCTAGAATCTGCGGTCCGAGCTGTGAGACCGTTCCCGCGCCCAGCGTCAGCACCACATCGCCGGGCTGCGCCTGCTCCACCACGGCCTCAATCGCCGCAGCAAAGCTGGCAGCGAATTCAGCAGGATGACCATTCTTGCATTGGATCTTCCGCGCCAGTGTAAGCCCGCTGACGCCCGCAATCGGCTGCTCGCTGGCCGCGTAGATATCCAGCACGAGGAGGCGATCCGCCTCCGGGAACGCGCCGGCAAACTCATCCATCAGCAGGTATGTACGTGTGTATCGATGCGGCTGAAATATCACATGGATGCGCCCGGCGTCGCCCATCCATTGTCGCGCTGCGGCAAGCGTTGCCAGAATCTCCGTCGGATGATGACCGTAATCGTCCACCACGCGAACTCCAGCGGCGATTCCCTTCTTCTGGAAGCGGCGATCGACTCCACGGAATTGCGCGATGCCCTCACGAATGCGCTCCACTGGAATTTCCAGTCCCATGCCCACCGCAATGGCTGCCGTGGCATTCAGAATATTGTGAGTGCCGGGAACAAATAGATCGAAGCGGCCCAGGTCGCTGCCCTTGAAGTTCACCCCAAAGCTGTTGTGCATCTCTCCAGTCGCGTCTTCCGTCATTCGATCAATGGCCCGGAAGTCGGCATCTTCGCGCGTGCCGTAGGTGAGCACGCGACGCTCCACGCGGGCCAGCAGATTGCGTAACGCATCGTTATCCGTACAGGCAACCACGGTTCCATAAAAGGGCACCTTGTCCATGAATTCCACGAAAGTGGACTGTATGTCCTCCATGTCGCGATAACAGTCCATGTGTTCGCGATCAATGTTGGTAACAACTGACAGGATCGGCGATAGTTTCAGGAATGAGCGGTCGCTCTCATCGGCCTCGGCAACCAGGTATTGCGAGGTGCCAAGCCGCGCGTTGGAACCCAGCGAGTCCACGCGTCCTCCAACAACCACGGTTGGGTCCAGCCCACCGGCAGCCAGAACCGCAGCGACCATGCTGGTGGTTGTCGTCTTCCCATGCATTCCCGCAATGGCGATGCCGTATTTCAGCCGCATCAACTCGGCCAGCATCTCCGCCCGTTGAATCAACGGAAGGTGCAGCCTGCGGGCTTCGATAACTTCGGGGTTGCCGCGCGAGATTGCCGAACTGGTGACCACCACCTCGGCTCCATGAACGTTAGACTCTAAGTGACCCTCGAAAATCTGTGCTCCCAACTTGCTGAGCCGTTCGGTGGTCGCGGAGTGACGAAGGTCGGAGCCGCTGACGCGGTATCCCAGGGTCAGCAGTACTTCGGCGATGCCACTCATCCCGATTCCGCCAATCCCTACAAAATGAATGCGCTGTATCTTTGCGAACATGACTCTTGAATTGTACGGCAGGCCGGGGCACGATTAAACCAAGTGTGAATTCTCTTCCTGCTCTGGAGCCACAATGCCCTCCGGCAGCGTGCCGCGGTTGTAGCTGGCCAGCCGGTTTTTCCACTTCAAGAAGTCGCCAATCCGCTGAGGCTCAATCCGCACCTCGACCCGGCGCAGGCTAGCCAGCAACAGATTCATCTCGTTCATCAGTCCCTCAAGCTGGCGCAGATTGCGCTTGGACTTCTTCACCACTTTCAGTTCCCGCCCGGTGACCTCCAGCAGTCCCCATCCTGGGGGCATCTCCTCCGCCTTCAGCATTCCCTTGGAGGCAGCGAAGTAGCGTTCGCAACCCAGCGCAATTTCAGGATTCCGACGCCACGGCTTGGTTGAGTCTGCCAGAAAGTCCGCGCGGCTGATCTTGCACTCAACCACGATGGAGTGGTTCTTGCCCTTCCAGCCGATAGCATCAGGCATCTCGCCGCTGGAGCAGCCCTGCTCGCTCAGCACAATGCCGCAGCGCGAGCGCCGTAGCCATGCCTCCGCCATTTCAACCAGCCGTTCGTGTGTCATGAGCCTTTATCGCACGAAGGGCCCGCCAATGGCGAGCCCTTGAAACCGGAAAGACACTCTCGAACTTAGGTCGAGTAGTCCGCGTTAATGTGCACATACTCCACAGTCAGATCGCAGGTCAGGAACTCCAACGAGCTTTTGCCTCGACCGAGCTCGGCCTTGATCTCGTACTCACGCTGCTTAAGATATTCGTGCGCCTGCTTCTCGTCAAATGGACACGCCACGCCGCCTTTGCATACCTGCTGCGCTCCAAAAAAGATATTGATCTTTGCCGGATCGACCGCAATCCCGCTCTTGCCGACTGACGAAAGAATGCGTCCCCAGTTCGGATCGCATCCTGCCCAAGCCGTCTTGACCAGCGGCGAATTCGCAATCGAGCAGGCGATCGTTCGCGCCTCACCGACTGACTTCGCCCCTACGATCTGCAGCCGGACCAAGTGCTGCGCGCCTTCCCCATCCCGCACAATCTGCTCGGCCAATGAGGCGCATACGCCGCGCAGCGCAACTTCAAACTTTTTCGCTATGCCACTTCCTGCAAGCTTCACCTTACTTGCCGCCGAAGCCAGCAGCAGAACCGTGTCATTTGTCGAAGTGTCGCCATCCACCGAGATCGCATGGAACGTTGTATCGACCGCAGTCTTCAGGGCAACCTGCAACTCCTTTGGCTCCGCATCAAGATCGGTGAACAGATACACCAGCATCGTCGCCATGTTGGGGTGAATCATTCCTGAGCCCTTGCAGACTCCGGCAACACGCACCGTCTTCTTGCCGGCGAAAAATTCCGCGGAGGCCAACTTCATGCACGTGTCTGTGGTCATGATGGCCGTTGCAAAGGCCTTCAGCGCATCTACGTCATCGCCCCGTCCGGCAACTACCGCCGGTATCGCCGCGACTAGCTTCTCCACCGGCAGCGGCACGCCGATGATCCCCGTCGATGACGGAAGAATGAATTGTGGAGCAGCTTCCAGTGCGGCACCCAGCTCGGCACAGCTCTGCTCTGCCACCGCAATTCCCGGCGCTCCGGTCGCGCAATTGGCATTGCCCGCGTTCACCAGCAAGGCGCGCACGCGTCCCTTGTTCTTACGCAAATGCACCCGGCCCACTTCCACCGGCGCAGCCGCCACGCGATTACGGGTGAACATCGCCGCCGTGCTTGCGCCCAACGGAGCTTCAGCCAGCGCAACGTCGCTGCGTCCGCTAGCCTTGATGCCGGCCTTGGTGGCCGACCAAAGAAATCCCAGAGGAAGATATACCGGTTCATCCGGCCCGTGCAGATTCATCTCTCCAATTTTACCAACGGCTGTCCCAGCCGCAGTTGCAGTTTTGCAGGACGAGGAAGAATTGCGAATTGCGGCAACTCTCCGCGATACATCGCAACCTCGTCGCACTCGTGCAGTTTGGGACAGTTCGCACAATCCTTATAGATTTTGTCCGGCAGTTCTTCACGCTTGGCCTCGGCAAACCCCAGGTGCGCAAAGAACGTAGGGATTCGTGTGAACAGACAAACGCAGTGTACGTGATGCTGCTCGGCCTCTTCCAGAAGAGCGTCCACCAGCAGCCGCCCCGCTCCTGTACCCTTGAATCTCGGCCACACGGCAATCGTCCGGATCTCGGCCAGATGCATGCCGTAGAGATGAAGCGCGCCGCAGCCGAGCAGATCGTCGCCCTCCACCACAACGGTGAAATCGCGAATGTTCTCACATATCTCCGCCAGTGACCTAGGCAGCAGCGTGCCATCCGCGGAGAAGTCGGCAATTAACCGGCGAAGATTCTCCGCGTCCGGCAAAATTGCTTTACGCGTGTACATCGGCTGCCTCGGATTCCTGCAACTGCCTCACCCGCCGCTCCATTGTCTCCAGCGCCTCGGCGACCTTGCGGCGCGCTGTACCACCGAATACATCATGACAGTCCAGCACCGCCTCCAGGGTTATGTTCGCGTAAAAGTCTTCGCCAAACGCTTCGCTGATCGAACTCAGATCGGCCATCGCCATCTCGTGCAGTTCCAGTCCCTGCTCCATCCCTAGGCGCACCGCCCTGCCAATAATTTCATGTGCGCGTCGGAACGGCACACCCTTACCCACCAAGTAAGTGGCAGCGGCCATCGCATTCATATAGCCCGAAGTCGCCGCGCGCGTCATACGATCGAAATCAAACTGCACCTCGCGCATGAATCCCGCGGCAACCCGCAGCATCATGCTGACCGTCCCTGCCACAACAAACACAGGCTCCTGCGTCTCCTGCATGTCCTTGTTGTAGGCCAGCGGCAGTCCTTTGAGCGTGATAACCAGTTGTTGTGCGGCTCCGATCACTCGTCCAGCTTTGCCGCGAATCAACTCCAACCCGTCGGGATTCTGCTTCTGCGGCATCGCGCTTGATCCCGTCGAATAACTTTCGGGCAAATGCACAAAGCCGTACTCCAAGGTCGAGAAGAGAATGAACTCCTCAGCCCAGCGGCTTAAATGTACTGCTAGGATCGAGAGTACCTGTGCAAACTCAATCGCAAAGTCCCGATCGCTGGTCGCGTCCATGCTGTTCGCCGTGGGAACCGTAAAGCTCAACTCCCCGGCCACCAGTTCGCGGTCCAGCGCCAGCGTAGCTCCTGCAATCGCTCCTGAGCCTAATGGACAGAGGTTCACCCGCTTGCGGCAATCGCGCAGCCGGTCAACATCACGCAGGAACATCTCGCAATACGCCAGCAGCCAGTGCGCTACCAGTACTGGCTCGGCGCGCTGCAGATGCGTGTACGATGGCATGGCCGCCATCCCCGCCTGGTTGGCGCGCGCCGCAGTGGCCTGCACCATTGCCAGCAGCAGATTGGAAATCTCATCGCACGATGCGCGCACGAACAAACGCAGATCGGTTGCAATCTGCTCGTTTCGGCTGCGTCCTGCATGGAGTTTGAGAGCGGTTTCTCCGATGATGCGCTGCAGATGTTTTTCAACGAAGTGATGAACGTCCTCAGCCTCTTCGTCGTCTAGAAATTCCTGCCCGGAAGCAGATAGAGTCTGCAATCCGCGCAGCATCGTCGTATATTCATCCCCGGAAAGAACACCAGCCGCGAGCAGGGCTTTCGCGTGCGCGCGGCTGGCTGCAATCTCTTCCTGGAGGAGGCGCTGATCAAATGGAAACGACCTTTGCCAGCGCTCAAATTCAGGATCGAGCGGTTGCCTGAACCGCCCGGACCACATCTTCACTTTGTCACCTCAACCGCGTTTTTCTTCTTCGCATTCATCATGCGCGCACGTGCCGGCAGCGCCAGAATCTTGATGAATCCAGCGGCGTCCTTCTGATCGTAGCTCTCGCCCATGGTGAACGACGACAGGTCCGCATTGAAGAGTGAATGCTCGGATTTGCGGCTGCTGATGCCAACATTGCCTTTGTACAGCGCGAGTTTCACTGTGCCGGTCATCTCCGCCTGGGTGGAAGCGACAAAAGCATCCAGCGAGGCGCGCAGTGGCGTAAACCACAAACCGTTGTACACCAGTTCCGCATACTTCAACCCAACGTGCTCCTTGAAGTGCGAGAGATCGCGATCCAGGCAAAGTGCCTCCAACTCACGATGCGCAAGCAGAAGCAGCGTGCCGCCCGGCGTCTCATAACAGCCGCGCGACTTCATGCCGACAAAGCGATTCTCCACCAAGTCGATGCGGCCAATGGCATTGCGCGCGCCGATTTCGTTCAGCAGTTCGAGTAGTTGCACCGGCGGCAAGGCTTGTCCGTTCACTGAAACCGGAGCACCTTTATCGAAGCCGATCTCCACCTCTTCGACCTTATCCGGAGCGGCTTGTGGCGAATTCGAAATCTGCCACGTCGTATCCAGCGGAGCATTTGCCGGATCTTCCAACTCGCCGCCTTCGTGCGAGATGTGCCAAATGTTGCGATCACGCGAGTGAATCTTGGTACGGCTGGCGACGATGGGAATATTGCGCGCTGCGGCGTAATCGATGCAGTCTTCGCGCGATTTCAACGTCCACTCGCGCCACGGCGCGATAATCTGCAGCTCTGGTGCAAGCGCCTGGAAGGCGTGTTCAAAACGTACCTGGTCGTTACCCTTTCCGGTACAACCGTGAGCAACAGCCTCCGCACCCTCTGCCAACGCAACTTCCACCTGGTACTTGGCGATGATCGGACGCGCCATCGATGTGCCCAGCAGATACTTATGCTCGTACACTGCACCCGCCTGCAAACACTTCCAGACGTACTCGGTCAGAAATTCCTCGCGTAGGTCCTTTACAACGACCTTGGACGCGCCGGTCTTGATCGCCTTGACGGCGACTTCTTCCATGTCTTCGCCCTGCCCCACGTCGGCTACAAATGCGATTACTTCGCAGTCGTAGTTTTCCTTGAGCCACGGAATGATGATGGAAGTATCAAGGCCGCCCGAATATGCCAGTACAACTTTCTTCTTAGACATTAAAACTCCTCGTTGGGAAGCGGCGTACGCTTCCTCCCAATAGCTGCAGAAGGATCGCCTTCTGAATGTGCAGACGGTTTTCCGCCTGGTCGAATACAACGGACGCTGGCGAATCGATTACCGCCGCCTCCACTTCTTCGCCGCGATGGGCCGGCAGGCAGTGCATAAACACGCCCCCCGGAGCGGCGTTGGCAAACAGTTCCGGCGTCACTCGGAAGCCTGCGAAGATTCTCGCCCGCTCCGCGATCTCAGCTTCTTGGCCCATGCTGGCCCAAACGTCGGTATAAACAGCATCTGCGCCCTTCACCGCTTTCACCGGATCGTTCACCACTTCAATTGTCGCACCGGTACCAGCCGCAATCTGGCGCGCAAGTTCCAGCACCTCGGCTCGCGGCTCAAATCCCTTAGGCGTTCCAACCACAATGTGGCTGCCGAAGAGCGCCGCGCCCAGCATCAGTGAGTGGGCAACATTATTGCCGTCTCCCACGTAGGTCAGGTGGACCTGGCTGAGGTCGCCAAACTTCTCGCGCAAGGTCAGGAAATCTGCCAGTGCCTGGCAGGGATGCTCGTAGTCACTGAGCGCATTGATCACCGGAATGGACGCAAAGCGGGCCAACTCAGTCACCGTGCTATGCGCAAACGTGCGCAGCACCAGTGCATCTACCCAGCGTTCCAGATTGTGCGCCATGTCACTTATCGGCTCCCGCTCGCCAATGCGTGAGGTTAACTGGTCCACGAACATGGCATGACCGCCGAGTGAATAAATGCCGGACTCGAAGGTCAATCGCGTGCGGAACGAAGGCTTCTCGAAGAACAGCACGATCTGCTTTCCAGCCAGTGCCGTGCGAAAATCTGCAGGCCGCGACTTTACCAGCGCCGCCAGTTCCAGTAGCCCCTGTGCCCCTGCGGGAGTCAAGTCGCTCATTGCCGTCAGATCGCTAAGTAACGGCACCGGCACCGCGCTATTCACCGCATCCTTTTCCACAATCCGTGTTGCCATGGATTTATCCTCCTGGAAATCCTGATCCGGATCAAAATCCGGGGAGTTCATTACGCGCCGCTCGCTAGTGCCTTGGGGAGCCTTTGACGAGGGCTGCGCTTGGGTGCAGGCGCAGCGTCGCCAGATGACGCGCAGGAGGACAAAATCTGATCGAGCGTCTTTACTACCAATTCCACTTGCTTCTTCGTCACCACAAAGGGCGGCAAGAATCGGATTACCTTTTCGTGCGTGCGGTTGGCAATGATCTTGTGCTCCAGCATCGTCTTCTGCACCGTCTTGGCAAGATCCGCGGAATCCAGTTCTACTCCCACCATCAGTCCAACGCCGCGCACATCTACGATGCATCCGTAACGGCTATCCAGCTGCCGCAGAAGATCAAGAAAATATCCACCCACGTCTTTCACATGAGCCAGAATCTTCTCTTCTTCCATCACCTTCAGAACCTCAAGCGCCACCGCGCAGGCCAGCGGTCCTCCGCCAAAGGTGGTGCCATGCATGCCGGGATGAATCGCTCCCGCGACTTCCTCTGTCACCAGGACGGCTCCCAGCGGAAGCCCTGACGCCAGCGGCTTTGCCAGTGTGGTCACATCCGGCTTCACGCCATAGTGCTGGTAGGCAAACATCTTTCCCGTGCGTCCCATACCGCACTGAATCTCATCCAGAAGCAGCAGTGCACCGCTGCCTTGGGTCAACTCGCGTGCGGTATTCAAGAACTCACGGCTGATTGGATGAATGCCACCCTCGCCCTGTATGGGCTCGATACACACAGCGCAAACGTCTTCATCGAACTTCCGCTTCAAATCTTCGACGTCGTCAAACTTCACAAACGTTACTCCCGGCATGACGGGAGCAAACGGCTTGCGATACTTCTCGGTGTGCGTGGTGGCCACCGCTCCCATCGTGCGGCCGTGAAAGGAGTTCTCAAGCGCCAGGAACCTGGTGCGCTTTTTCAGCCCCTTGCCGCTGGATACCGCACGCGCAATTTTCAAAGCACCTTCCCATGCTTCGGTGCCACTGTTGCAGAAAAATGCCCGATCCATCCCGGAAAGCTTGGCCAGCTTCTGCGCCAGCACCGCAGAGAACTCGGTGTAAAAAAGGTTGGAGCAATGCACCAGCTTGCCTGCCTGCTCCTTGAGTACCTTGGTAATCGCTGGATGTGAATACCCCAGCGCCATGACTCCAATTCCGCTCAGGAAGTCCAGATACTTGCTACCATCGTCGGCGTACACATAAGCACCTTTGCCATGTGTCAGC
Source organism: uncultured Acidobacteriaceae bacterium (assembly GCA_964559875.1). Classification (GTDB taxonomy): domain Bacteria; phylum Acidobacteriota; class Terriglobia; order Terriglobales; family Acidobacteriaceae; genus TOLSYN. The sequence goes on along the minus strand of CAZLJQ010000006.1, from coordinate 31,109 downwards.
AGAATCGGATGCCGGTCGTAAGTGTGAAGCAGATATTTCTCTTCCGCCTTTTGTACCTTGCTCAAACTCACGATGCCATGACCTCCGTACCGCACTCTATCTTTGTCTGGTAAAACGCCGGCAGCATTTCGGCTTCCAGCGCGGGCAGGATGCGTACCCGGTGCACGCCCGAGCGCAGAGCATCCTGGCAGGCTTGCAGTTTCGGGAGCATTCCGCCGCGAACCACAGCGCTCTCAACCAGTTGCGGGATGTCGCTCATCGAAAGCCACCGGATAACCGTCCCATCGGCGCCCTTCACACCCTCCACGTCAGTCAAAAAGATCAGCGCGTTGGCCTGGCATCCCGTGGCGCACGCCGAAGCCATCTGATCCGCATTCACGTTGTAGTACTCGCCATCGGAGCCCAGCGCGAGACTGGAGATCACAGGGATTCCGTCGTTATCCCAGATCGCCTCGATCCAGCGCGAATCCACCGAGCTGATCTCGCCAACAAAACCGAGATCGGCACCATTGGTCTTCTTCTTCCGCGCCAGAAATGCCGCTCCATCTCCACCACACAGTCCAACCGCAGCCTGTCCCGTGGCAGTGATCGCGGCCACAAGCTGCTTGTTCACTCGTCCTGCTAGCACCATCAGAGCCACGTCGCGAGTATCGGAATCGGTGACCCTTAGCCCGTTCACAAACGTTGACTCTTTACCCATCCGCGCCAGTGTCTGAGTCAGCGCCTTGCCTCCGCCGTGCACCACGGCAACCTTGTGCCCTTCGGCTGCCAGGTCGGCGACCGCCTGCGCACACTTCTTGAGCAACGCCTTGTCCTCCAACGCCGCTCCGCCAATTTTCACCACTAGCTTCATCACTAGAATCCCTCTTTCTCGCTCCACCCGAACATCACGTTCATATTCTGGAGCGCCTGGCCAGCGGCGCCCTTCATCAGGTTGTCCAAGCAGGACACCACAATGAGGCGCTTTCCATCCGGGGCCAGTTGAAATCCCACGTCGCAATAATTTGTGCGTAGCGAGTATTGAATTTGCGGCAACTTGCCATGCCCAAAAACTCGCACCCAATGGGCGCCGCTATAAAACTCGCGCAACACAGCATCGATTTCGTCCGAAGTAACGGGCCTGGTTAGCCCTAGATAGATCGTCGAAAGAATGCCACGAGGAATCGGCAGTAGATGTGGGGTAAAGATAAGTTCGTCTGCATGCAGTCCCGCCTGTTCCAGAATTTCGCCAGTGTGGCGATGTCCAAAAACCGAATACGCCGAAAAATTCTCGGCCACTTCCACAAAGTGCGTCTTTTGCGTAGGCTTCTTGCCCGCGCCAGAAACGCCCGACTTGCAATCGCAAATCACGCCGCGCGCCGTGTCCACCAGCCCTGAACGCACCAGCGGCGCCAAAGGCACAATCACCGAAGTCGCATAGCAACCCGGGTTCGCCACCAGCCCCGCCACACGAATCGCATCGCGATGCAGCTCCGGTAGCCCATACACGGCCGTCCGATCCAACTCCGCCGCTACCGCCGTATCGCGGTCCTCAAAACCGTACACTGCGCGGTTCGCCGCTTCCTTCAACCGCCAGGCACCACTCAAATCGACAATGCGCAATCCCCGCGCAAGTGCTTCTGGAACCAGCTCCCGCGAAAGTTCATGCGGTGTGGCCAGAAACAAAACATCAACCCCGCGCGACTTCAACAGTTCCCACGAAAACGCTTGCAGCGGGTAGCTCACTTCACCCGCCAGCTCCGGATACGACTCCTCCAGAGGATGCGCCGACGTCTCACCCTCACGAGACAGAAACAGCGGCGTTGCCACCCGTGGATGCCGAAGCAAAAGTTTCGACAATTCGAATCCGGCGTAACCAGTAGCGCCCATGACCGCGGTCTGCAGCTTCGCCTTGCTCACTGCATCATTCCTTTAATCCGAAGCGCGATCCGGTGCGCATTCTTCTTGCTTTGCGAGATCACCAGAATCGTATCGTCGCCGCCGACCGTTCCTACAATCTCCGTCCAGCCCTCCGCATCGATTGCCGCCGCCACTGGCTGTGCCGAACCCGTCGCGGTCTTGATTACCAGCAGATTCTGTGCCTCGCGAACTTCAATAACAAACTCGCGAACCAGCCGTCCCGCTGAGTGAAATCCCGGCTCTGCCTGCTGATCACCATGAGAGACGCTGTAGCCATCGGGCGTTTTCACCAGGGCCAAGTCATTGATATCCCGCGACAAAGTCGCCTGGGTCACATCAAATCCCTGCCGCAAAAGCAACTTGCGCAATTGCTCCTGGTTGGCAACGGACTCCTGCTGAACCAACTCCAGAATCAGGTTTTGACGCGAAAGCTTCGACATTAGGTTTCCCAACACAGCATTATTATTCAAATGACCGTATAAGTATGCAACTCCCATGCAAACGGCGTCAATCCTTTTCTGGCGCAATGATTACGTTTTTCGCCTTCGCCTGCCGTGAATATTCCGCATAAAACTCAGGGCGGCCAAATGGCCGCCCATCCAAGCATGACGCAGCCCTCGCATCACTGTGGAGTTGCGGTACTTACCGGCGTTCTTCCGCTTCGCGCCACTAGCCAAAGCATATAACCCACCGTCGCCAATCCGCCTACAAACAGAAGCAGGAATAACGTGATCACCCCAACCTGCGGGCGCACCGCCAGTGCCCCCAGATTCGCGTAGGGCTTCAGATAAGCCAGCCGCAGCAGGTGGCGTAGGCAGACCATCAGGAACAGCGTGACCAGAGACATCGCAAAGCCCGCATAAACCAACGAACTGGGCTTCTCCGCCAGGCTTCCCAGCAGAATCAGCAACATGGCCGAGATCACTGACACCAGCGCCAGTCCAAAGACCGAACCTGCCAGCGGCTCACGCAACAGGACCATCGCGATCTGGCGTGGAATCGCCAACAGCAGCCACATTCCCAGCAGGAATTGCAGGCCCGTACACACTGCAAACACCAGCGCTGAACGCTGCACCAACCATCGCCCGTATCCGGCATTCACTTTCATCTTGCGCATGCCGAGCATCGCTAGAATCGCCGAGAAAAGGGCAATTGAACCGTTCACCATGTGCAGATAACGTGGGACAACGCTGTGGTCGCCAAGGTTCAAATTCCATCCGTTCGGATGCGCTCGATACATTCCGAGCCAGCGCTCCGGGCCAAGCATCAGCGTCATATTGTTGACGTATATGAACGCGATTCCCAGCAGGACGCATAACGAAATCGCCAGCACGCATCCGGCAATTCCCTTCCCCTTCTCTGCCGCGTACGAGAAGTAGTAGAACCCATAGTAGGCGACCATCACCAACGGAATCACAGCCAGCCACAACACGCCAATCAGGATCGAACTGGCATACAGGAAATTACCGAAGAGCACCTGAACAAACAGCAGTGCTGCCACTCCCAGCGTCACCGTGAAAGCCAGGAACGTAGGAAGCATGGCCGCCAGTTCATTGGCCAACTGCCGCGAGTATGGATGATCCGAGTGCCGTCCGCGCAAATAGTTCCACAGCGCCCAAATGCCGCCTCCAAGAGCGGAATTCATGGCTGCAAGATGCAAGGTGAATACCACCAGCAGCAGCGCCGTAAACAGCCACACCGGACCCGGCACTGGCAGTGGATCAACATGAGGAATCGCAATCGTGTGCATCAGCGTACCTCCTGCCACAGGGCTGGGTATGTCAGTTGCGAATGATTGGCGTTCGGCAAAGCGGCCGGGGCAGGCTTCACCGATACCGGCTTACTGGCTTCATGCGAAATGTAGGACGCCAACGCCTGAGCCTGATCGTCGGGCGCATTAAAATTCGGCATGTTGCTGCTCATCGCGCCCAGCGCTGAGAACATATCCTGCACTTGACTCGGCGTTTCATTTTCAAAAACCCCACGCAGTGGCCGGAAGTTTCCGTTGACAGTGTGGCAGTGCCCGCAGCGCGCCTCAAACACCTTCGCGCCAATCTCCAACCGATTCCCGTCGGTGATGTTGAAATGCCACGGTTGATTCAGTGACGCCAGGTAGCTTCCCAGGGCCTTGCGATCCTCTTCATTGCCCGCATAGGGCGGCATGGTTCCGTGCATCATTGGAATGTGTTGCAGAATGTCAGCTGCAAACTCAGCGTCCCAGCCATCGACGCGGCGCTTCATGCCGCGATATCCACCCACCGCGTGGCAGCTCCCGCATTGCAGGTGGAAGAGATTCTCTCCGTAAGCCATGCTTGTCGTGTCGTCGGTAAGCAGGAAATTGGCAGTGTGGCTCACTCCCGTGGCTTGTAGCTGTTCCACCTGTGAAGCGCGCACGTCATTGGCATAGACAACCTGGGAAATCACCCAAGGCTTGCGGACAAATTCACGCAGATACTCGCCCGCGCCAATCATGCCAAGACCACAAATCACCAGCAGCGCCACCACTGGGGGCCGCATCCAGCGCGGCTTCCACACCCCGCACACCAGAGCGATCACCAGCGCCAGCAGGGTGAAACCCACGCCGCCGCGAACAGCATGGCGCACTCCAATCAGCACTCCGTTCAGGTACACCTGAGAGAATTGCGGGAGACAGGCAAAGTACCACCACAGCGACAACGGCAGCACCAGCGCTCCAGCCATCATCCACAGCGCGGCCCAACGAGCAACTTTCTCTCGTCCCTCTCTCCGCGGCAGAGTAATGTAGCCAAAGATGCCGGCCAGGATCACACTCACCGCCGTGCGCGCCGCCAGCGAGGGCAAAAATGTGGGATTGAACATTGCGTCCCAGAAGCTGTGCGTCTCAATCCAGCGTCCGGGCGTCAGCATGAAAGTAAGAATTCCATTGATGACGAACAGGCTCATCCACGCCGCGACAAAGTAAATCCAGCCCACGATCATGTGATCGCGCGCCGGCAGGCTATCCCAGGTTTTGTAGTAGAGGATGGCCGCCGCAATCTCCACAAAGAAGAAGACCCATTCGATTGCCCACGCCCACACGAAGGTGTGGATGAGCATCGATGTGGCCTCTGGGCTAACCAGTCCAATTGTGAACCAGATACCCACGCCGCTGATAGCGCCGAAGACCAGGGTAAGCAGCGCGAAAAACCTGGAGTGGCGGCGGCAGTAATCAAGCAGCACCACGTCCCGCTGCCGCCGGGCGAGGCTTTCAGTCAGGACCAGAAAGAAGCCTCCGCCGACGGCGAAGTGCGAGATGAACACGTGCAAAACCGCGACCAGCGCAATCAACATGCCGCCCGGGAATGCAAGTTGCCATTGTGGATAGTTCAAGGGCAAACTCCTGCAGCGAATGAATACTCTTGCATCTTCTACCAGCGCTGCATGCAATGCAACGGGCAAGGAAGGAGCAAGTCCGATTCATTCCGACGCGGAAGCGCTGGAATGAATCGTTTCTTACGCGCAGGCTAAAACAGAGCACGGAGAGGCGCTTGTGCTCGTCAAGATTGAGCCGGTGCTACTTGCTGAAGTATGCCGCGTTCTTTTCCGCCGCATCCGCTTTGTCCGTAGGCAGCTCATCGGCAGGGAAGATCGAGTTGGTGGGGCACTCTGACACGCAGCCACCGCAATCCATGCATTCCTCGGGATTGATGTAGAGCTGGGGTACGGTCTCCCATGCGGGCTCGCTCTTCAGCGGATGGATGGCCTCCGAGGGACAGGAATCGATGCAGAGGTTGTCTTTCATACAGGTATCGGTAATGACGTGGGCCATGGAAGGTCTCCTTGCGCAAACTATGGGTTCTGCGATATCTAAAGCTACAACAGAAGCTTACCCGGGCGCAATTTGATCATAGCGGGTCCTGGTAGTCCGAGCTCTGTGATTTAAGTCACTTTTCCCTCTGAACAACACTACTTTTTTTCTGCTGCGCCATCTCTCGCACCTCTTCCGGAGTGAGCCCTTGTGCGCGCAGGGCGCGCAGGCTCAACGCATCGTGGCGTTTAGCGAGACGAAGCCCGCTGTCATCCCTGAGTAATTGGCAGTGATAGTACTGCGGCGAAGGCAGCCCCAGTGCCCGTTGTAACAAAAGCTGGCGGGCCGTCGAACGCAGCAGATCCTCGCCGCGCACGACCTCGCTCACCTGCATTGCCGCGTCGTCAACCACGACCGCTAGCTGGTAGGCGGGAACGTTGTCGCGCCGCCACACCGCAAAATCGCCGAAGTCGCGGCCGGCTTCAAAAGCTTGGAGGCCTACCCGCCGGTCGACAAACTCGATGCACTCGCCATCTGGTACGCGGAAGCGCCAGTTCATGCCAGCGGGAGAGCTGGCAGCCAGTCGACGGCTGCGGCATGTTCCTGGATAGACCGGCTCGTCGTTGTCGTCATTGGGCGCGCTTGCTGCCTGGGCCAGTTCCCGGCGTGAGCAGGAGCAGGGGTAGATCCATCCTCCTGCCAGCAGCTTGCGCCAAGCATCCAAGTAGAGCGCGCGCCGCTCACTCTGGGTGTACGGGCCAAATGCCCCGCCGACATCGGGTCCTTCCTGCCATTCGATTCCGTACCAGCGCAGGTCCTCAACCATAGCCTGGGCGAACTCACTCCGGCAGCGCAGCGTGTCCAGGTCCTCATTGCGGAAGATCAGTACACCTGCCTGCTCACGCACCCGCTCAAAGGCCTCCCAGAAGGTGGATGCGTGGCCGAGGTGCAGATATCCAGTGGGCGAGGGCGCGATACGTCCGCGATATGCGCGATATGGTTGCGCTGCTCCCATCGGACTTATTCTATCGCCGGATTATTCCGGCGGCGGTCCGGCAAGGTCCTCGGTGCAAGCGAAGGCGCGCCACCGATACGTCCGACCTCCGGATTAATCCTGTTCGACGATCTTCCTCGCCTCGGCGACGGCAGTGAGTATCTCGGCAAAGGAGTTGATGGCGAAGAGCCGCTTGTGGATCTCATCCACCTTCACCGTCGTGTTCAGCACCTCGGAGACGCTGAAGTCCCGGATCTCGCAGCCGCCGGAGAGGACATTGGTGCACTCCTGCTGCGAGGATGCCACGCCCGAGCCGTAGACCTTGACTTCGCCGTCCTGGCGGATGAGGCCGAACTCGAAGGTGTACCAGTAGAGACGGCCCATGCGCTCCAGCTGCTCTTCGCTGGCCATTGCGTGGCAGACGCGGCCGTACTCGGCGACCGCATCGGCAAAGCTCTGGTCGGCGAACATCGGGAGGTGGCCGAGCGCGTCGTGCAGCATGTCCGGCGCGGGCGTGTAATCCATGGACTCGCGGCTGCGCAGCCAGGTGGTGGCGGGAAACTGGCGCGCCTCCAGCATCTCGAAGAAGGCACGCGAGGGCATGAATCCGGAGACGGGCTGCACTCTCCATCCGGTGCGCTGCCGCAGACGTTGGCTGATGGCGGACAAGTGCGGGATCTGCTTCTGCCCCAGTCCGAGCGCGTGCCAGCCTTGCAGATATTCGCGGCAGGCGCAGTGCTCGAGCTGAGCCATGCGCCGGGCAACGAGTTCGTCCCACAAGACGTGCTGATCGGATGTGTAGGCGGCGTAGTCCTGCTCGATCAGGAATGGTTTGGCAGCAACCAGCTCCGCGTGCTCCAAGCTGCGCATTGGTCACCTCAAAGGTCTCCGCTCAACCGGGGACGATATCTGAGATGCAGCTGTGGCGCCAAGAGATAACGACTGCGTGAACGTGCCATTCCCCGCCAAACTTGTTAGGCTGTCTGTCGGAGACTCTGCCATGTCCAACTTCAACGATCAGCCCGAGATCCGTATCCAGAACTCCAACGAATATCGCGAAGGTTATGCCAACAGCGTGCAGATTCGCATGAGTGTGTGGGACTTCTTCCTCGCCTTTGGAAAGGCGATTCCGGGCGATGGTCCGGGGATCGATCTGCTTAATTTTCAGGGAATTTATTTGAGTCCGCAGCAGGCCAAGGCGCTGTCGCTCATGCTGCATCAGAATGTGGCGAATTATGAGCAGACCTTCGGCGAAATTAAACTCGATCCGCAATTTGTGCAAAACGGGCCCATCCACTAAATCCATGCCGGGGAGAGGAGCACACCCCTCAAGGGGCACCGGGGGGGGCTTGACAGCGTTCGGGCTGATATTCGCCGTCCTCTGGCTGCTCCATCTATGGCTGCTGCGTCTGCCTTACTTCTGGGACGAGGCTGGATACTTCATTCCGGCGGCGCGGGACATCCTGCTGACCGGCGACCTGATCCCGCACACCACACTATCGAATGCGCATCCGCCACTGGTGATGCTTTGGCTGGCCCTGTGCTGGAAGCTCACGACGTACTCTCCGCTGGTGACGCGCACGGCCATGCTGCTGGTGGCGGCCTTTGGCTTCACTGGGCTATGGCTGCTGGCACGGCGGGTGGCCAACGCACAGGTGGCGACGGCGACGGTGGTGCTGACCGCACTGTCTCCCACGGTGTTTGCCCAGTCGGCGATGGCGCAGCTGGATATTGCCGCCTTTGCGCTGGTGCTGTGGATGCTGTATGCGCACATCTGCGGGCGACACTGGCAGGCGATAGCCTTTGCAGCGCTGGCAGCGGTGGCAAAGGAGACCACGGTAGCGGTCACGCTGACGCTGCTGGGGGCCGACCTGATGGGATGGTTCGCTGCCCGCTGGTGGCCACGCTGGGGGGGGAAATGGTTCCTGCCGCGGCGAACACTGGGGCAGTGTGCGGGTTGGCTGCTGGCGCTGCTTCCGCTGGTGGGCTGGTATGCGTATCACTTCCACCGCACAGGACACGTCTTCGGCAATCCTGACTATCTGCGCTACAACGTGGGAGCGACGGTGACGCCGCTGCGCATTCTGCTGGCAGGAGTGATGCGGCTTTGGCACGTGACCGGATACATGAACCTGTTCGTGCTGACGGGGGCGGCGCTGTTGCTGCTGTGGGATACGAGGCGGACCGGTGTGATGGGTAACGCGGCTACGCCGCTGCCAGCCGCAGGCGCAAGGCCCGCCGCAAGCGCATTGGCGCCCAATGTGCAGTTGTTATTTGCACTGGTGGTGCTGGCGCAGGTAGCGGAGTTTTCAATCGTGGGAGGAGCGCTGCTGGCGCGCTATATGATTCCGGCGGTTCCGCTGGTGGTGCTGCCAGCGGTGGATGTGCTGCATCGCTACGCGCCAAAGTGGAAGTGGTGGATCGCGGGTTGCGCGGCAGCGTTTGTGGTGGCGCTGTTCTTCAATCCGCCGTGGTTTATCTCGCCGGAGGACAACTTGACCTGGGCGAGGTTCGTGAACATGCATGAGCAGGCGGCACGATACGTGGAGCAGCACTACGCCGAAGATCGCATATTGACTGCCTGGCCAGCTTCCGACGAGTTGAACCGGCCGTTTCTAGGGTACGTTGCCAAGCCGCTGACGGTAGTGCGGATGGAGAGCTTCACGGCCGAGGAGATTCTGCGCGCCGCGCAACAAGAAGAAAACTTCGATGTGGTGGTGGCTTTCTCGACAAAATACGAGCCGCCGCGAGGGTTTTTCCAGCACATTCCGGGTTGGACGTATGTGCAAACGCGCTATTTCGACTTCCATCAGGATCTGCCGCCAAAGGCGATTGCACGCATGCTGCACGGGCGCATTGTGTGGCAGAAGGCAAGTCCGGGCGAATGGATTGCGGTGATTGAGATCGACAAGATTCGCAACGCGCGGAGTGAAAAGTTTCGGCCTTTTGAGAGCGAAAAATCTCAAGATTGGCGATGAGTTTGAGGGTATACCTACCCCTCCTATATTTCCCGCTAAAAATTTGAAAACAGAAGAGTTATGACCACCCTTACGGAGCTCGCCTACAGTTCGAGCTATCTCGCCTGAATCATTCCTCGTTCCAGAGTAGCAAATTGAGAGGTCATTCCCTCACTCGAAAGTGAAGCCTATCTGCTTTTAAATCAGTCAGTTGTGGAAATTCGGCGTGATTTTCTGCTAGACAGAGATCTGATTGGGGCAGGTTTGGAGTGAATTTGGGACAGTTTTCGACGTTCTCCGCAGCATTTTGAGCGATTCAGGAGCGATTAGAAGAGAGTTGATTGCACCAATGATGGTGCAGAACGCTCCTGAGAATTGGCGAAGTGGTGAATCGTTGGAGTTGCTGGATTAACTGGTTCGGTAATAGATGCGCGGAGATGAGACGCCTGGCTGCGTGCCGCGATCGAGCCAGATTAACATATCGTTTAGTTATCGTTACCATAAAATGAATTCATCCAGCTCATAGGAATCGCTGTCTAGATTGGGGCATCTAGATCAGCAGGAGCAAGTAAATATGAATTTGAATATCGCTCATCTTGATACGCCCTTTAGAGGACAGGATTCAAAAACGGTTTATGCCGCATACGACACGAATGACGGCCTTATGAAGAAGGCTCTGCGCGCACTCTCCGAAAGCCAGAAGAGGTACAACGACCTGCTGGCGGACGGACTTGGACGCGTTATGCAGTAAGTCCCCGGGGCGCGCTACCCCACTGCGGGCGCGTGGCGAGCATTGAGTGACGCCGCGCCGGACCGAGCAGGCAACGGGAGTGTAACCCCAATACGATTAACTACTTAAATATTGTGAACAGGCCGTCCGAGAGACGGCCCCCAACTGACGGCTGTCGTTTCTTTCGTGGGTTTCCGGCCGGGTGCCGGGAATAAGTTAGCCGGGGTTCAGTTACCCATACAACGGCGGCGCGCGAAAGCGATCAAGCGTTGCGACAGTTCACAAAAGGAGAATCTGAAATGCGTACATCACGAGGCCGTGCACTGCTTTTGGTAGCGACACTTTCACTTGGAACGTTTGCCTTTTCACAGGTTGGCAGCCTAACGGGAGAGTTTCAAAACGCTCCTGAAAACTCGGTCCCCAGCAACAACGGCGACAGCGCAAAGGCCGACAACATTTACGGACGGGATGGCAATGTAGTGGACGTCCCCACGGAACAGACCGGAAACTTTGAAAGCTATAGCGGACCGCGGCGGTACATTGGCGGAAACGGCGATAGCGCAAAGGCCGATCGGGATTCCACCGATTTTGGCAGCCTGACCGGAGATTTTGAAAGCTCCGACGAGAACGTGGTTAACCCTCATGGCTCCGTTGGAGCAACTGCGGGCACGCAGACCGCCGGGACTCAGGGCGCAAGCCAGCCGAACAGCATGGGGAGCAACGCCGGAAACGCAGAGAATGAAGATTCTGGCGCTTCGAGCAGCACACCTTCCACGGCGGGCGCAGGGCAGTAATTTCCCTTCGATCGCGAACACTGGGATGAGCTCTCCCAGTTGACTCAGAGACTCTGGCCCGCGCGATGCGGGCCATATTTTTGTCTGGAGATTCGGTGAGGACGAGCAGCTCTCGAATTCGCTTGCTGGTGACGCACGGGACCCAACGCGTTGCCGCAGACGCTCATCCAAGTTAGGCCGCCACTTTGAAACTTGAACCGGGCCGTGACAGAAGGCCCATAACCGTGGAGGAGAGACTAGGATGCGTAAACTTCTTTTGATCGCGACATTCGCACTTTCACTCGGCTCACTTGCCTATGCCCAAGCATCGGGCAGCACAAGCGGGTCGGATACGCCCACCGGACCGGCAGGTGAGAAAACCGGGAATTTCGAGAGCGCTCCAGAAAACAAGACTGGCCCGCCTACCTCACACGCTGATAGCCCGAAGGACAACAACAGGCCCAGCGTGATTGGTGAAAAAACTGGAGATTACGAGACCTCCGAGGAAAACAAGGCTGGCCCGGCCAGTACAGACCCTGGTGTCCCGCCGGACAGCGTCCGTACAGCTCCGAACGGAATCGCTGGTGAAAGAACCGGAAACTTTGAACAGTCTAATGAAAACAAGGTTGGCAAGGCCAACACCCAGATCGATAACCAGTCTGGAACACAAAACGGAAACCAACCGAGCAGCATGGGAAGCAGCACGGGGAAAACTCCAGACCAGGGGAATAGCAGCACAAGCGGATCAGAGCCGGACAGCACGCCTAGTTCGGACAAGTGACTGAGGCTGAAGCCGGTTTGGATTCGTCGGCGCCCGGAGGTGCAATACGAGCAGCTCTGGAATTTGCTTGGTGCTGACGCGTGAGTACCCAACATCCTGGCGCAGACTGTCATCCCACTTAAGCCGCCACTTGAACGTTGAGCCGGCCGTGGTAGACGGCCCCTAACCAAGTACAGGGAGAACCCAGAATGCGTAAGCTTCTATTTGTCGCGACACTTTCACTTACACTCGGCACACTTGGCTTTGCTCAAGCAACGGGGGGCGCAATCGGCTCCCCCGGCAGGCCATCCGGCAACACGGGAGCAGGTTCCAGCGCTGCACAGGCTGGCAATGGCGAACAGACGAACGACGATCAAAATCAGCCTATGACGCCGGAGACCGGCAGCCAGCCGGGGACACAGAACGAAAGCCAGCCGGGCAGCATGGGAAGCAGTACCGGGAGCACCACGGACCAGGGAACATCCGGGGTGACGAATGGCGGTACGGACGCTACGGGCTCGAGCACGATGGGGACGGGAACGACCGGAAGCGGCAACGACTCGACGACCAACGACAAGGACTCGAGTTCGCCGACGAGTTCGCCTAGCTCGGACAAGTAGTAAGGTGACAGGTCAAGGCTTCGCAGCCGGGGTACGCGGCAAGAGAGCCGCTCCGGCTGCTGGCGCTGGTGGTGGCCCGCATCGGAGCGGGCCACATTCTTGTTTGGAAGAAATTTTATGGGCGGCGGTTTGACCCGCGCTTGCCCAGTCTCATACACTGAATCGTTCGCAGTTGGCGTTTGCGCCGCTGCGTGTGCTCACAGCTGAGCGAGGGCCCCCCGGCCTCCCAAATCTTCAGAAGACTTAAGGCTACTCCTTTGACATCCACCGATTTGACATCTACTGAATCAACCGCCGAAGTAATCAAAAACCCCTGCGAGCGCGAAGTCTCGGTCGAGGTTCCCACGGAAGAGGTCGCCCGCGAATGGAAGAAAGCGCTGGCCAGATTCCAGAAACATGCCCGTATCCCGGGCTTCCGCAACGGCAAAGTGCCGGAGACGCTGGTGCGCAGCAAGTTTGCCGATGAGATCAAGTCGGAGGTCGTCGAGCACCTGATTCCAGGCGCGTTCCGCGAGGCGACGAAGACGGCGAACCTGGTTCCGGTAGGCCAGCCACGCGTGGTGGAACTGGAACTGGAAGAAGACAAACCGCTGCGCTTCAAGGCCATCTTTGAAGTTCTGCCGCCCTTCGATGTGACCGGGTACCAGGAAGTGAAGGTCGTGCGCGAGCCGATTACGGTGAGCGACGAGGACGTGGAGAAGACGATCCAGGCGCTACGCGAGCAGAACTCGACCTACATCAACATGGACGAGGATCGTGGACTGGCCAATGGCGACTTCGCCTCAGTGGCGTTCAAGAGCACCAGCCAGGAAGAAGGCGCCGAGCCAGTGGAGATGAAGGACGTTCTGGTGGACATCGGCGGCGAAAATACGCTGCCGGAGTTCAGCGAGAACCTGCGCGGAGCCAAGGCTGGCGAGACGCGAAACTTCGACGTGACCTACGCCGAGGACTTTGGCGACAAGCGGCTGGCGGGAAAGACCCTGCACTACGAGGTCGAGGTGAAGGGGATCAAGACAAAGAGCGTGCCCGAGATGAACGACGAGTGGGTGAAAGAACTTGGGCAGGAAGAGATGCAGACGGTAGAGCAACTGCGCACCCGGGTCCGCGAAAGCATGGAGAGCGAAAAGAAGCACCAGGCCGAACACAAGGCCAAGGAAGAGCTGCTCCAGCAACTGACCACGAAGTTTGCGATCGACGTGCCGACGCTGCTGGTGGAAAACGCTGTCGATCAGCGGCTGGAACGCGGCCTGCGCTCACTGATTTCGCAGGGACTGAGGGCGGAAGACATCAAGCGCATGGACCTGAGCAAGCTGCGCGAAGGCCAGCACGAAGGCGCGCTGCGCGATGTTCGGGCTAATCTGTTGCTGGAGAGGATCGCCGACCTGGAAGGGATCACGATCAGCGACGAGGATCTGGATAAGGAAATTGCGATGGCGTCGGAGCAGTCCCGGCAAACCCCGGTGGCGTTGCGCAAGCAGCTTGAGGAAAAGAAGGGGTTGGAAGGACTACGCGAGCAACTGCGCTGCGACCGCGCGCTGGATGCGTTGTATAAGCGATCTGAGTAGATAGAGCGCCAACGCAAGTTAGCGCGGACGGAAAAAGATTTGTAATGTGCCGCTTCTGCAGCATCGAATAAGCGGAGCAGTTTTACGAGGACCGGGGCTTTTGAAGCCGCGGATTTTGCAAAGGAGCCGGAAAATTATGCTTGTGCCGATGGTGATCGAGCAGACCAGCAGGGGCGAGCGCGCCTATGACATCTATTCCCGGTTGCTCAGAGATAACATCATCTTCCTGGGTACCCCGATTGATGACAATGTCGCAAACCTGATCATCGCGCAGTTGCTGTTTCTCTCCGCCGAAGACCCGGAAAAAGACATTTCACTGTACATAAACTCACCCGGCGGCTCCATTACGGCGGGGATGGCGATTTATGACACGATGCAGTTCATCCGTAATGATGTAGTGACGATCTGCATTGGGCAGGCAGCGTCGATGGGAGCCATGTTGCTGACGGCGGGCGCGAAGGGTAAACGGTATGCCCTGCCGACATCGCGTATACTGATCCATCAACCACTGATCATGGGTGGCGGAATCTCCGGGCAAGCCACCGATATTGACATTCACGCACGCGAGATTTTGCGGATGCGCGAGTTGATGAACCAATTGATGGCCAAGCACACGGGGCAAGTTCTGGAGAAGGTGGAACGCGACACCGAACGCGATTTCATCATGAACGCCCAGCAGTCCAAAGAGTACGGCATCGTAGATGACATCATCTACAAGCATAAGTAAGAGATAGAAACGGGTGATAGACGGCGCCCGGGCGGTTGTGCAGGTAGAGACGCAGGCGGCAACGAGCCCGGGCGACGGGTAATGATCGGGAGTTCCCGAGGTAATAAATGGGACCCTTATTGGTCACTTTACCAAGCGGCCAGCCGGGCAGAAAATGCAGGACTAGGGTACTTACGTTATTGCAGCACGCACGTCTCAGCTCCAGAGTAGACGAACGATAGGCATCTTGCCGGCGTCTACACGCTTCCCACTTAGGTTGTGGAGGACGGGCGGAGACGGCGGAGATTTACGGTTCGAATCGGGGGCAGCAACCAGGCCCAAGGCCAGTTTTCAAGCGTTCCGGGTGAACCGGAAAAGCAACAGGAGTACTCAGTGAGACCCAGGTCTGGTTCTGACGAAGTATTGCGATGTTCGTTCTGCCATAAATCCCAGGATGCGGTGGCGAAGCTGATCTCGTCACCCTCCGACTATCCACGCGCCTATATCTGCGACGAGTGCGTTGCGGTGTGCAACTCGATTCTCGAGGACGACCGCAGCGAGGCTCAGACCACGGCGAGCCCCAACCATCTGCCCAAACCGCAGGAGGTGAAGGCGTTCCTGGACGAGTATGTGATTGGGCAGGAGCGGACGAAGAAGAAGCTGGCAGTGGCGGTGTACAACCACTACAAGCGCATCTACATGAACCGGCAGCGCACCAGCGAGATCGAACTGTCAAAGTCGAACATTCTGCTGATTGGACCGACGGGTACCGGCAAGACTCTGCTGGCGCAGACGCTGGCCAAGATGCTGGATGTGCCCTTTGCGATTGTGGATGCGACTACGCTAACCGAAGCCGGATATGTGGGCGAGGACGTGGAAAACATCATCCTCAAACTGTTGCAGGCCGCCGATGGCGACGTGGCGCGGGCGCAGACGGGCATCATCTACATTGACGAAATCGACAAGATCGGGCGCAAGGACGAGAACCCCTCGATTACACGCGATGTTTCCGGAGAAGGCGTGCAGCAGGCACTGCTGAAGATTCTGGAAGGCACGGTCGCCAACGTTCCGCCGCAGGGCGGACGCAAGCACCCGCACCAGGAATTCACTCCGGTGGACACAACAAACATTCTGTTCATTGTGGGCGGAGCGTTTGTGGGGCTGGAAAAGGTGATTGAGCGCCGCATTGGCAAGCGCGCAGTGGGCTTCAAGACCGGAGAAGAGGCGCAGCGCGACGCGGCAATTGTGCCTCACAAACGGGACGACGAACTGCTGCAGCTGGCCCAGCCGCAGGACCTGATCAAGTTCGGACTGATTCCGGAGTTTATTGGCCGCCTGCCAGTAATGGGAATTCTGAGCGACCTGGATGAGTCTGCGCTGGTGGAAATCCTGACTAGGCCGCGCAACGCCATCGTCAAGCAGTACCAGCGGCTGTTCGAGTTTGAGAGCGTGAAGCTACGCTTCTCCGAAGAGGCGCTGTCGTCAATCGCCCGTGAGGCTCTGAACCGCAAGGTGGGAGCACGCGGATTGCGCATGATTCTGGAAGAGCTGATGCTGGACCTGATGTACCAGCTACCCGGGCAGAAAAAGATCAAGGAATTTGAAGTGACGCGCGAGATGGTGGAACAACGCGACGTTTCCATGCCGCGGGTGGAGAAGCAGGCGTCATAGGCAAAAAGTTTCAGGGTTTCGGAAAAGTTGGCGTGACGCCCAGCCTCAACCGGCTGGGCGTTTATGTTGAAGCGGAGTTACCTGGGCAGCGAAGTTCCATTGCGGCATGGGTGCAAGCCCATGGTATGAATCGAGATACCCTTGAAGTGGAGGTTTCCCAGCAAGGGCACGGCTTACCAATTCTGCGAGGATGAGGTAAGTTGTTGCAGAATTTCGTGCTCCGAGCTCCTGTTGCCGCCGATATGGGGTTGTAGTAGGCTCGAAAACAATCAGTGGCATCCGGCGGCGAGGCTAGTTGCGTCGACCTGGGCGACCACGGAGGAAGTGAGGCTGAGTGAGCCTGATTAAAGAGAAATTCGAAACCCGCAAGCTGCCGATGATGCCGATCCGGGATGTTGTCATCTTTCCGTTCATGATGACGCCCTTTGTGGTGGGCCGCGAGTCCAGTGTGCGCGCCTTGGAAGAGGCTCTTACGGGCGACAAAAGGATTTTCCTCGCCACCCAGCACGATCCGGGAGTTGATGAACCCAAGCCGGACGAGATTTACCAGGTGGGCAGCATTGCCAATATTGTACAGAGCCTGAAGATGCCTGATGGCAACATCAAGGTGCTGGTGGAGGGTATTGAGCGGGCGCGGATTCTGCAGGTGACCGAGACGGATGGCTTCTATATGGCATCGGTGCGGGTGAACCGCTATGCCCCGGAGATCACGGCGCAGATAGAGTCGACGATGCAGCGCGTCTCGTCGCTGTTTGAGCAGTACGTGAAGCTGTGCCAGTCGCTGAACCAGGAGACGATTGCCGCCACGGTGCGGATGGACGACATTGGGCGGCTGAGCGATACGATTGCCGCCAATCTGCAGCTCTCGATTGAGGAAAAGCAGGAGCTGCTGGAGATTTTCGACCCGGCGGACCGGCTAAACCGCATCAGCGACGTGCTGGACATTGAGATTGAAAAGCTGAACATGGACCGCACGATCCAGTCGCGAGTGAAGCGGCAGATGGAGCGCGCCCAGAAAGAGTATTACCTCAACGAAAAAATCAAGGCGATCCAGAAAGAGCTGGGACGCGGCGAAAAGAGCGAGTTCGACGAACTGAAGAAGAAGATCGACAGTGCCGGGATGCCTCCTGACGTGCTGGAGAAAGCGACGCAGGAGTTGAAGAAGCTGGAAGCAATGCCCCCGATGTCGGCCGAGTCCACCGTCTCTCGCAATTACCTGGACTGGTTGCTGGCGGTGCCGTGGAAGAAAAAGTCGAAGGAGATTCGCGACATCGACTTTGCCGAACGCACGTTGAACGGCGACCACTATGGGCTGGAGAAGATCAAAGAGCGCATCCTGGAGTTCCTGGCGGTGCGGCAGCTGGTGAAGAATCCCAAGGGCTCGATCCTCTGCCTGGTGGGGCCTCCGGGCGTGGGCAAGACATCGCTGGGAATGAGCATTGCCAAGGCAACGGGACGCAAGTTCGTGCGCATGTCGCTGGGCGGAGTGCGCGATGAGGCCGAGATCCGCGGCCACCGCCGTACCTATATCGGCGCACTGCCAGGGCAGATTATCCAGATGATGAAGAAGGCAGGGACGCGCAATCCGGTCTTCATGCTGGACGAAGTGGACAAGATGTCGAATGACTTCCGCGGCGATCCATCGTCGGCGCTGCTGGAAGTGCTCGATCCGGAACAGAACTACATGTTCGTGGACCACTACCTGGACGTGGAGTATGACCTGTCGCAGGTATTCTTTATTGCCACAGCCAACGTGCTGCACACGATTCCGAGCCCGCTGCAGGACCGCATGGAAGTGCTGCGGCTACACGGCTATACAGAACCGGAAAAGCTGGAGATCGCGCGCCAGTACCTGGTGAAGAAGCAGCTTGCGGAGGCCGGGCTTACCACGGCTAACATCCAGTTTGAGGACGAAGCGCTAAAGGCAATCATCCGTTACTACACGCGCGAGGCTGGAGTGCGCAACCTGGAGCGCGAGATCGGCAACGTCTGCCGCAAGATTGCACGCTCGGTGGTGCGCGAGGGCGGAAGCTTCTCCTCGACGATTACGGCGGAGAGCCTGAACACCTATCTGGGAGTGATGCGCTTCCGCGATACACCAGCGAACGCCCAGAGCGAAATTGGACTGGTTACAGGACTGGCCTGGACCGAGGTGGGAGGCTGCATCCTGACTACCGAGGTCGCGATCATCGACGGCAAAGGTAAGCTGACGTTGACCGGCAAGCTGGGCGACGTGATGCAGGAGTCGGCACAGGCGGCAATGAGCTACCTGCGCTCGCGCTGGCAGCGACTGGGCATTCCGCGCGACTTCTACCGCAATGTGGATATCCACGTTCATGTGCCCGAGGGCGCGATTCCGAAAGACGGGCCGTCGGCAGGCATTACGATCGCAACGGCCATCGCCAGCGCCCTGAGCAACATTCCTGTGCGCCGCGATATCTGCATGACGGGAGAGATTACGCTGCGCGGCAAGGTTTTGCCGATTGGCGGATTAAAGGAAAAGCTGCTAGCTGCGCACCGGGCGGGAATCCTGGAAGCGATTCTGCCGGCGGAAAACGAAAAGGACTTGGCTGACCTACCGGAGAATCTGCGAACGGAGATGAAGCTGCACTTTGTGGATTCGATGGACGAGGTGTTGCAGCTTGCGCTGGAACAACCGCTGCCAGAGACTCCGGCAGCCAGTCCGATTGCGGCGATTGCGGCCTCGACGGAGCAACCGGAAGCTCGACAGTAAGAAGCTCTCGCTGGATTTGTGACAGAAGAGCCCGCTTCGGCGGTTTTTTTCTTTGGTATCCGGGCGCGTCGGTCTGACGGGCTGTGGAAAATTCGAAATCGCCGATGCAAAGCGCAACAGTGTAACGAAATCACTCGTATTCGATTATCTCCGCTGTAAGTGATTGATTCTTCATAGGAAAGTCTCTGCAATGCAGGGGCAGTCACGCATTCGCGTGTTGTGATTCGCAACTACGTTTGCTGTCGCGAAATTTCTCTCCCAAAGGAACCGACGGGTTAACTGGCTTGTTTTCTGCGTGCTGACTGGCCGACTCGGCATTGGCCAGAGGAATGCACTAGAGAGGGCGTACGCAGGCGGTCAGCACGGGAAGAAGCTGAGAGCCGCGAATCTTAAGTAGCAGCCCAACGAGAGTAGGGCGGAGGTTAACATCATGACGGTCATCCTGGTTCTCGCACTCTTCATTACTTTCCTGGTTATCGAACGCTTCACCAACAAGAAAGCTCCTGAGTACGTATTGCAGACCGCGCCCTTCGCCAATGCGGTTACTCAGAAGGCCCAGCCCATCGTCGCCGGCTTTGAGATTCCCGAACACCTGCGCTTCCATCAGGGACATGCGTGGGCGTTGGGCGAGAGCCCGAATCTGGTGCGGGCCGGGATCGACGATTTTGCCGCCAAGCTGATCGGCGAGGCGGAGGAAGTGAACCTGCCGCAGCGCGGACAGTGGATTCGCCAGGGACAGAAGGTATGGAGCTTCAAGGTCAACGGCGAGCTGGTGGAGATGGTTTCCCCGATCGAAGGCACAGTGAGCGACATCAACGACGAAGTGGTTCGCCACCCCGCGACCCTTACGGCTGATCCTTACGGAGAAAGCTGGCTGATGACGGTGCAGAGTCCGGACGCGAAGACCAACTTCCGCAACCTGCTAAGCGGCAACATGGCTCGCAACCTGGTCGCAGACAGCGCCAAGAAGCTGGCCGCCTACCTCCCTGCCTCCTCCGGCAACCTGGCCCTGGCGCAGGACGGCGGCAAAGCGCACAGCGATATTGCCAAGCAGATTCCGGCTGAAAAGTACATCGAGATCACCAAAGAGTTCTTCCTGGTCTAATCAGTGCGAGACAAGGGCGGCCGGAAGATGGCCGCCCTGAGCACCTTACCCGGGGGGAGAAATCCTCCCGGGATTTTTGCGTTTGGTGACATATCGAAGGCGGGGATCAGTAGTGGAAGCGATAGCGCAACTGTACGTAGATTTGGCGTGGCAGGTTCCAGTGGAAACCGCCATAAGTGAGACTGTTATCGTACTCGACGCGATGGTTGATTACGTTCAGCGCGGTGATGGATGCGGTGTAGCGCTTCTCAATGTCCTTGCCTAACGAGAGGTCGAAGGTGGTGTGCGAAGGCAGATAGTTTCCGGGATAGGGCTGGCCGGGAAAGCCGTTGCTGAATCCGGAGCCGTAGTAAACGTTGGTGGAGGCATAGGCGTGCCAGGGGAGGGTGACATCGCCACCCAGGTTGAGCGTGTTGCGCTGATCGTGATCGAGCGGGCAAAGAGTGTTGATGCCTCCGGGACAGACGGGGCCAGAACTCACCAGGCCTCCGGTGATGACGCCGCCGCCTTCGGCGATCTGGTTGGAGTAGGCGAGGTGGAACTGGACGCGGTGTTGGATGCGCGGCGAGCGCAGCGTCAGTTCCCAGCCGCGAATCAGAGCTCGGGAGTCGGTGAGTGGAAAGAAGATGTTGGAAGTCCCGATGTTGTTGTGGTCGAGAAAATTGGCGACATTGGTTTTGAAGTTGTCGGCGTCAAGCACCCATCCGCGGTAAGGGATGGAGACACCGAACTGATGCTCTTCGTCGCGCTCACCGCGGAGCAGCAGGAAGCCACAACTTGGCGGCTGGCATAGAGCGATGAGCGGACCGGAAACAGTTTCGATGGGCGGCGCTTGATAGTAGTGACCGTAGAAGGCGCGGAATGTCCAGCGAAGGCGAGGAACGGTGACGGTGGCACCGAAGCGTGGGCTGATGGCAGACTCGGAGACGGGAGGCTGGATGGAACCGGAGGAGAAGTTGCCTTCAGAAAAACGGGTGGGGCGCATGCCGGCAGATAGCATCAGCCAAGAAAAGGGTTTGAATTTGTCGTCGATGTAGAAGGTTTCGAGATTGGCAGACGGGCTCTCGTTGATGGTGAACGGGAGATTTCCGCTGCCATCATTGAAGATGGCGCCGAAGAGTTGGCTATCGGCCTGATAGAAGCTGAGGAATCCGAGCTGGAGATCGTTCTTCTTATAATTGGCGGCAAAAGTGGCCTGACCGCCGACGTAAGTTGAGGCGCGGTTTTCCGTGGTGGCGATGGGAACGTCAAGGGGATTGCTGGCGTAGTCTCCGCTGTTGCGGTGGTAAAAGGGCGACACGGTGGCAAGAAGATGCGAATTGAAGGTGTGCAGCCAAGTAAAAAGGATGCCGAGATCGGTTTCGTGCTGGCCATCGCGAAGGCCGATGCTGGGATATTGCGGACTGAATCCGTTGGCGGGAATCGATCCGTTTTCGATGTCATTGGGATTGGGATCGTAGGGGATCTGGTAATAGTCGCGGCGGACTGAGGTCACGAGGCGGAGTTGATTGGTGGGACCGTAGTTATAGATGAAGTTTCCGAAGCCACCGACGCCGTTGACAGCATCGTGCGCGACTTGGGGAACGGGCGGCTGCAGACCGAGATTGCTGCGGTTGCCATTGACGCTGACGTAATAGGCGAAGCGTTCGGTGTGGCTGCCGAAGCTGAGCTCATCATCGGTCTGGTAGAAATTGCCGGCGGTGAGGACGAGTTCGGCTTCCCTGTTGCGCTCGAAGCCGGTGCGAGGGATGAGGTTGAAAACGCCATAGGTGCGATCGCCGAACTCGGCTCCATAGCTGCCACGATTGACTTCGACGTAGTCCAAATCCTTGGGATCGAACTGGGGACCGAGATTCTGCGCGATGGCGGTGTTGATGATGGGAATGCCGTCGAGAAGCCAGGTGACTTGATGACCACCGCGCATGTGAAGCATGTCGTGCGTGACGTAGGCGCCGGGGACGTAGTCGGTGATCATGGACATGCTGTTGGTGGCATCGGCACCGGGGGTGCGCTCAATGTCGAGACCGCTGACAAGCGTTACAGGAGTAAAGCTGTCAGTGGGAAGGATCGCAGGCGAGGCGGAGACGGAGACATTTTCATTCGCCGAGGCGACCGTCAATTGGATGTGAAGAACGGGCACAGATCCCGAGATAACGATGACGTTCTGTGAAACCGGCTCGAAGCCTTTACTGGCGACGTTGACGGAGTATTCGCCGAGCGGGACGGCGTTGAATTGGAATTCACCATTAGAGTCGGTGGTGGCGCTCTTTGACCAGTCCGACGACTTGGCTTGGAGCGTTACCGTGGCACCTTGAATCGGCCGATGATGCGGGTCGTGAACAACGCCACGAATGGCTCCGAAGACGTTGCCGAAGGCAGCATTGCTACTCAAAAGCAGGGCCAGGGTAATGATGAGTGCAGTCTTGTGATTCACCAAGGGCAGAACCTTGCGTGCCATAACAATTCTCCTAAAGTCCGAGCATCGCCGAATGGGCTGTTCGATAAAACAAAAGAGCTTCCGCCATGGAACCATGGGTTCAGCCTCCGGAAAAATGCAGGCCTACACCCGAATGGATTTGCTTTCCGGATTTGTTAGATCGACAAGGCGGGAGGACTGCGCCCCGAATTGCAGATTCGAGCAGTGGATACGAAGGAAACGTGGTCGCTTTGTGAAAACAAATCTGCGGTAGGCGGCTCGATAGGGAAGGACTTAAGAGCCTCGTCCATGTCGCAGCCGTTGACCACGGAGCCCAGCAGACGGCAAGGACATTGCGGAGAGTTCGTGCGAAATGCCGGTGTTGCGTCGCTCCCCAACCGCGCTATGCAGCACGTGCAATGATGCTTGCCTTGGCTGCGGCAGCAGACAGGAAGGTCCAGTTCGGCGAAAACCAGAACCACTGGACCTACGTAGCTCCAGAGAAAGAGCACCAACACTAAATTGGCTGAAATGCGCCTCATTTTGTGCAACGGATACTAGCACATCCCTAGAGTGTTCTCTACAGAGGCGCGAGTTGAACTGGAGCATGCAAGGCGGCGATGGCGCGGAAACATTGGCAGGGGCGCGGCTGCTGTGCGAAACTGTTTAGGCTGGAAGCGCGAATTGCAGGAGCACTCCTGCCGACGCTTCTACAACACATTCGCAGGGACCGATTGGCGCTGGCTGCTCAATCTGCGATAGTCGATCCACAGGCCGGGATGGCGAAACTGGCAGACGCAGCGGACTTAAAATCCGCAGACCCGAAAGGGTTGTGGGGGTTCAAGTCCCCCTCCCGGTACCATAAAGCTTTCAGAATGTGTTTCTTGCACATTCGCATGTGGTCATTTAGACACGGTGCGTTTTCTCCTCGAACGGCTGGTGTCCGTTGTGGTGTCCGCTGGCGTTTTCTGTCCCTTCTTCTTCAAGAGAGACTCGACCGCTTCATGGAGTGAATTCGGTGCAAGGTGGGAATACCGAGCAGTCATGGAAATCGTCTTGCGACCGGCTAGCGTCTGAACGGTCTTGAGGCCGACTCCAGCCATGATGAGTCTCGAACAGAACGTGTGACGGTTGTCGAGCCAACGGTAACCCTCGATATTGGCATCGTCCCTGAATGTCTCAAACCAAGCACGAGGATTCTTGATCTCGAATACACGAGTTCCCTTCTTCGCACCCGTCTGCTCCTTCAGCCTTTGAAACGCCGCGAGCATATCCATGTTCATCGGAGCGTCGCGGGCATCTCCATTCTTTGTTTTTGCAAGATGTATCTCCTTGCGCCCGAAATCTACCTACCTCCAGATGAGACCGTACTGCTCTGACAAGCGCATACCGGTTCCTATGGAGATAGTCAGTTCATCTTGGTGCTCGGGAAACAATTTCGTGATGGAGTTGCGTATCCGATCCTCTTCTTCGTCGCGCAGGAATCGAATCCGGCCTCCGTTCTCGTGCCGCTGCACACGCAATTGATCACGGTCTGTAACTCCGTCGGGCTTTGCGGCCCAGTCCCGCCAGCGGCCAAGAGTCCCAGGAACCGGCAATGTGCCTGCCGCCGCGGAAAGGGACAACGCCAGCCAAAGAAATGCTCCCGTGCAGAGGCGGATCATTGAGTGAGAGCCTCCAACAGCATCCCCGAAGAGGGCTGGGTAAGGTCATCCTGGCGTATAGGGGCAGTCTGAACTTGAACGTCTTGCCGGCCCATTTCGTCCGCTATGATGCGAGCATTGTCCATGAAGCTCTCGAATCGGCCAGGGACTAGCAGACTCGCTCGATCCTTCTCCGTCTTTCCGCGATAAACGGCAGCATGACAGCCTTATGGTCGTCCCTGATTTCCTTCGGGTTCAATTTGTCGAGTGCCAAGGCGTGTGACTTGGATAGGCATCACTCAGTCCAACCGTTTGCTAAGCGTCAAACACTGTACACCGGAGAACACCCCGCAGAGAACAAAACAAATGAGAGCAAATATTCCGCAGATGTTTCAGAAGGTTGCGTCGATCTTGTTCGTTGCACAAACGATTACGTTAGAGGTATTGCTATAGGAGTTGCCAAATTCTATGTTGCTGGATACTTTATCACTATGAAAATCTACTTCGGCTTCACTGTGGCAGGAAACCGGGCCACCATTGAAACAGCGCGACATGTCGTGCACGTACTCGAAGAGGCTGGTCACGACGTGCTCACTCGGCACCTGGTCGACGACAACGCTTGGGAGAGAGACCGGCTTATCACTCCGCAAGAGATATTCGCGAGAGACATGAAGTGGCTTCAGGAATGCGACCTCTTCATCGCGGAAGTCTCTGGATCATCATTTGGTATTGGCTTCGAGACGGGATACCTTCTCGGCTCAAGCCATAAAAAGGCGATACTGTTCTTCCGGCGCGAGTTTGAGAAAAGCATATCCCTGTTGATCACCGGAAACACACATTTAAACTGCACCCTAGTGCCCTATAACGATGTAGCCGAAGTCGAGAGTTCTCTTCGGAGCGGTCTCAGTACGGGATTGTGGCGCCTTCAGGCATGTGACGCCCGCTACAAATAGAGGGTAGTGAATAAAATTAGAAGAAAGAAGCTCAAGGGCTCCCAAATAGACTGAGAATCCCTTGAGCATTACAAACTACTTGGTCCTTTCGATAAGGAATGTCTCGTATCTTTTTTGTCCACGAACCAGTCTATTTCTTTGTTCATCATCAAATTTTCCGGGTAACGGGAACTCAGAATGATGACAACTGGAACAGGCATTTGGCAGGACATCGAAGGATGTACACCATGACATGTTCGGCGGGTATTTCCAACTATCATAACAGCCGCCCTTGTCATTTATCATCTTCCAGAGTTTCGTTTGCTGCTGCTTCGGATCCGCATCGGGTTTAGTAAATGTCCCAAGATAATCGAATTGTCTCAGTGAATCGCTCGGTGTTAGCACTTTGAAGTGGTGAGAGTGGCTATCATAACGAACAGAACGAGACCTACTTCCTGCCATAAATGGCATATGGCAATCAACACAGCTCACACCCATGGTCTTGTGAATAGCCAGTTGATGTGCCGCAGTTCCCTTATCCTGGTGACAGTCTAAGCAGAGATCGTTAGTCGGTTTTCTTGTTTTCTGAGTATGTGGGTCATGGCATGTCGTACAAGTTAAGCCACTCTTGCCGTGCTTAGAGCTGGCCAGTTGCATTGCAGCTGACTTGCTTTCCTGGAAATACTCAGTACCAGCCCATTGATGTCGCAGAGAGAAAGTATAAAAGTTATCCAGGCCCTCACCTACGTTGAAGAGTTTTCCAGGGCCGAGTGGATTATCTTTATCAAATAGGACTGGAGTTTCATTGATGTAGGGATTTAAGTGAGGAGGTTCATAATTGGCTGAATAACCAGATTGGTGACATTGATTACACTCGTCGGACCGATTTTTGGCCGCGAGTTTTTCCGGATTCACGATGTCTTTCTTGTTTTGGCTTTTTACGTGCCTTCCCCCGGGGCCATGGCATTTTTCACAACCAATCGCAAACTCAGCGGTTGTCCAGAGGTTACTTTTATCCATAACTCGACCTATGTCAGGCAAGTCAACCCACGATTTCGCGTACAGGCCAGTAATATGACAATCCGCGCAGCGATTGTCATAGCGAAGAAATTTAATATTATTCTTCAACTTCTCCTCGGGAAGGAGAGAACCATTGTCATCCCAGTATAAGAAAGAAAAAAAATTACCCCAATGCTCACCTGTCTTATCATTTTTCCAATAAGTAAATGGCAGAAACAGGAGTGATTTGCTTTCTTCGTCCCAGCTCATAAAATCGGTTTGAGAGATATAACCGACCGCATCGATGCGCCTCGTTATATCGCGGGAAGGATTACTAGCATTATGCATCGTTACAAAGTATTTGTCGCCCTTCATGAAGGTCGTTATTTTTTCGCCACTTACTAGTGTGGCTGATTTTGGTTCTTTCTCAGTTCCCCACGGCGCGTCAATGCTGTGATTTTCTTTTGTATAGAGCTTTCTCATAACATTAGCATGACGCGTGACCTTCCACTTGTCGTAGACATTTTGGTGACACTTTGCGCATGCATCTGAACCAACAAAGTCACCGCGCGGATTTACTTCTCCCTCTACGTTTGTAGAGGCGTAAGCTGGTAATGTTATTACTAAAAGAGCTATCAGCAGAATGACGGATGCTTGTGCACATTGTTTCATTGTTTTCTCCTTCTCGCTAAGCAACTTCCTTGGTTGTCAGAGCGTATTTAAGAAACAGGTTCGGCTCAGATCCGGGTGCATTGTTTAAGGTAAGTAGCTGATGAGCTTCTGTCATGTAGCCGGCAGAGGCTAGTGACCGATGCACAGTTGGGAGTTGGTGGGCCGCTGTTGCGCGCGCCAATGCCGAGGGACAATCGAAGCAGACCGGGGGCGTCCAACCTGGAAGGATCCTTTCCCGCCGCATGACTCGTGCGTGCCAGATCCTTAGAGATCGCGCCCCATGCCCCCGGTGGCGCCGAGTGTTTTTGTGATGTGAAGATACGTTTTGCAGTCCATTGGTGAATTATATTTGCCTGCAACTTTCTTTCTCAAGCGCGAGCCGGAGGCATATTTATGGAAGGACGTGGCCGGAAGTCAAGGGTAACAGACAACCAGCCACCGCATTAAACTAAGCGCTCTCTAGAGCGGGTCTAACCCATGTTTCTTGTATTCAGGTGATAGCGCAGGATTCTTCAGAAACTTAAAGAATTCCTTTGAGGTCTTGGCATGCTTGGATGACGCAACGACCGCAATGGAAAACGGAGTCATCTTTTGGCAATCCGGAGGCAATGGGCCAAGCAAGTCGATTCCAGGCACCAACATAATCTCAGGGATCTGCTGAAAGCCGATATCACCCATGCCCTTCTCAATGTCTTTACCGACAAAACCTGTGCTGATCTTGATTTTGCCTTTAATCTGCTCTCCGATACCCATTTGCTTGATCAAGCTCTCAATATGGTCACCACTTGGGCCAGTCGCATAGACGATGGATTTCGCTGAAAGCAAGGCTTGCTTCAGATCCTCCATCGTTGCAATTGTTCTCTTTGGGGTTCCTCTAGGAACGCCAATGCCAATGCCGGACTGAACGATTTCTAAACGGCCATCGGATAGAAGAACCCCTGACTGGATGAAATCATCGACAGACTTTGACGGATTAAACACGAAATCCGGGGTTGCACCGGCTTTCAGTCTTTGAGTTATCTCCACCGCTGGCAGCCATTCAATAATAACTTTGTTTCCTGTCTTCCTTTCATAATCTCTGACAATATCGCTTGTGCCTTGCAAAGCGATGGATGCAAGCCCGTGAATCTCTTCAGCCTGCGCGACTTGTAACATGCCTAAACCTAATATCAGTGAAATCAGAGTTGAGCATACTGTTCTAACTTTCATCTTCGTCTCCTTGAGATCCACCCGCGCCGTCTCCCATGAACTGGGCATCACGGGCGGCTGTTCGCACTTTGCTACCTTTGGCGTTTAGACGCTGGATGGTGCTGACAACACTCATGATGCTATCGCCGATTATGACCGATTTTTTGCTTCTTGCCTCAACACCCAAGCGAACCGAGTATCGTCGCCAGAAGAGGATTGACAAATGTAGACCTAATCCACGGCGGCGGCCGTCAGAGCGCGAACTGCTGACCACGTGACACCTTTATCTACAGAACGGCGTGCACTTTCCAGTGCCGACGTCCAGTGAACACTACGCTAGCTCTCTCGGGGCTGCCCGATCGGCGGAACGGCAGCCCTCACGAGCCGGACTCAACTTGCCCAACGATTCGGCGTTAAGCCCGAAAGGGATTATGTGATCCGGTGCAACATCGTCGCACCTCAGGATATTCCTACCGCCTCCAGCGTGCCACGCCTCCCCACGTCTCAGAAAACTGTTCCGGCTACACCCACCAGCGTAGACGTTGCGCCAGCCCTGCAGTCGGGCTCACACACCACTAAACCCCAGGTTTGTTATTTCATGTAATAACGAGCTCCCACATGGCATTTCGAACAAGAGTTAGGCATAGCATTCGCAAATGCGGGCATCTTGTTGTTCGGATCACTCTGCTGGGATGCGTTAGCCCGAGATGCCTGGTACGTCGAATACTGATCGAATGGATAGATCACATCACCTACATGTGATGTCACATCGCCCTCGATCATGGCTCGTTTTTCTTTGTCATTTGGATCAGAGACTGATGTATAACCGCCCATCATGCCAGTTTTTGGCATATGGCACGTTACGCAGCGTCCGACTGGTCTAGAATCATCTAGAGGCGTATACGCAACAGCCGTGCCCATCGCCGCTCTACTGTTCATGTGCTTAACGACTTCTTGTGCCAATTTGTTCATGGCATTTCTAATCGTCGCTTGCACCTTAGGGTCGGTCGCTTTGGGATCATACAGTGGTACTTTCGAATCGTTAAGAAACGTGTTTTGGCCATAGCCAGCGCTAGCGGCAGCTACATCAGCCTTAGTGAGATTCGAAAAAGGTCCGACGCCGGCGTGGCATCGAATGCAAATGGTGTTGTTCTTAAATTTAGTCCCTTGATAGTCATATTTGTTGCCGGAGGAATCGCGCGCTAATGCGTGGCTTGGTCCCTGATAAAGACTGTGAGCAGAGTGACATGAGGTGCATGTCACCTTCTCGACAGCATTATTGGCATGCACTGAGTGTTCTAACTCGTAAGACTGTTGTTTATGAAATTTCCCATGAACGCCGTCCCAACTGATGAATCCATTGCCAGTTTTCCATCCCGGCATAAACTCATCGAGATCGTATATTCCAGGCACAAAATTGCCGTTACCAACCGAATTTGTGTATTTGTCGTTCCAAGGATACTTCAACGCACCCTTCGGACTGGCACTCGTGGGAGCGGCAAGGCTGTGGCACCTGGCACAAGTTTCGCGTTCTGCTTTTGCAGTGAGCTTAGTGGGAACTATAATGTTTTTGGCTCTTCCTGGATTACTAACGTGGTCTGAACCAGGACCGTGACAACTCTCACATCCTACTCCCATTTCAAGATAGCCGAACTCAGTGGTAAACATGTTTTCGTCATTAGTAACCTTCACTTCCATCCCAACAACATGGCAAGCGGCACATGCCCTTGAATACGTTTCCCCTTGGTCAACCCAGGCGTTTTTTGCATTACCCATCCGAGTGGCACGATAGTAGGAAAATTTTGGAGAATTGTCACCACTTTGCGCGATAAACACTGGAAGCAGCAAGAATTCCTTATCTGATCCCTTGTACGGATAACCTGACCAGTTAGGGCTTGTGGTTGCAGGCACATCTTGCAACTTAGCGTAGAAGTGCTGCTTGAAAGCTCCAACATTGGGCATAGGTGTGTTGCTTCCGGGTTCAATATATCTATTTCCTTGGCCGCCCACCGTAGCAGCAATTGGTATAAAGATTCCGGAATTGCAGGCATCATTTGTGTTTCCGCCAAATGAAAAACCTTTAACTCCATTCTTTTGGCAAGCTGTCACTGCGACTGCAGGGCCATTGCTACCGTCTGGCGGCGCTGCCATTATTCCAGTGTTCTTGCCGGCCGGGTCATTGTTTGCGCCCCATCCTCCGACTGGATCTATAATTTGACTCTGTCCCGGAGTCACAATACGCATGTGTGCAGATGCAGCATGTTTTGCAGTGATTTCGGGCGTTATGCCTTTATGACAATTTACGCAGACACTTGTACCTACATAGCGGGCGTTATCGGAAGGCCTTGCTGACACTATGATGTCTGGAGCCGTATTTGCTCTCTTGTCCAAAACCAAGGCTCGACGCAGTTCGCTTGCTAGGTATTTCCCATCGCTCGTAGCTAATGTCTCTAGAAAAAATGGGCCGGACGCGGGAATGTTGGCAAGCGTATAGGAACCGTCCGCTTTGGTGAATGACTTAACGGAAGTGCTTCCTTTTCCTGGAATGGCTATGTAAACAGCAACATTAGATATCGGTTCCTTGGCTGTATTCAATACCTTCCCGCTAAGTGAATGATACTTAACATTGTTACTGTCGTTTTGTAGGGTGAATCCGGCTACCGCGGTCAATAAGATAGATAGAACTACACACGGACATCTTCTAGTCATCGTGGCCTCCTGAAGCGTGACTATATTGCTAGATAGCTGTACGCCTGAAATGCTTCGATACGTCGAACAAGCGAGACCTCCCTTGCCATCACGACGTGGGCGGAATTGTCAACGCCCACGCCAGACCTTCAACCGCGCAGTGGAACTAATTGCTCAGCCACCGACACAAGCTCAACCCCTGCACTCACATCTCAAAAGCAATGAATTCACGCGTTGTTACTCGTTCCGGTGTGCAAAGCCTTCCCAGAACCGCCGGGAAGGCAGCGGCTT
>CAZLJQ010000005.1:0-132006 GCA_964559875.1 uncultured Acidobacteriaceae bacterium | reverse complement strand
GCAATCCGCGTGAACTCAACCAAAGCCGTTTACACAAAACACTGGACACTACCAAGACAACCTTCCTTGTAGTTCGTCACCCACCTGAGATCGGTACTAAACTTGGTCAGTTCGCCAATGCTTTGAAAAACGCGTATTGAAATACCTCGTCGAGCATCTCGGATTCGAGATCACCGGCCAAACTTAGTCGATCTTCACAGCGCCCAGCTGCGAGACTCACTGTCCCAGTGAACGGCGGTTTCGTTGCCTTCTGGAGTTCATCATGCACATCTTCAGGTTCCGCATACCCTGCGCCATTCGATCCATCCTCATTCCGGCGCTGATTCTGATCTCGGCGACTCCGGTCGCATTCGCTCAGCAGACGAGTTCTGATGAAGTGCGAGAGTTGCGCAGCATGGTGCTGCTGCTTCAGCAGCGGGTAGATAAACTGGAGGCGCAGTTAGCCAATAAGGCTGCTGCGGCTTCGTCGGCAGCGTCGGTTGTCACCTCTCCAGAGCCCAGACCTTTGCCGCCCGCTGCCTCTCCAGCCTTGGCCGCGGTGCCGCAGCCAGCCGCCGCACCGGCGACGGTTGCGCAAAGCGATCATGAGGCGATCGCAGCCTTGCGCGACACGACCGTAAATGTTTCGCTCGACGGCTACTACGATTACAACTTCAACAGTCCCATCGGACGTGTCAATGCACTGCGCGCCTACGATGTGCTCAGCAACAATTTCAGCCTGAGCCAGGCCAGCGTAGTGATGGAACACGCACCCGATCTCGCGGCCGGACGCCGCTTTGGCGCCCGTGTCGACCTCCAATTTGGACAGGCCACCGACACCACCCAAGGCAATCCCCTCAACGAGCCTCGACCGGAAATCTACCGCAACATCTTCCAGGCATATGGGACCTATATCGCCCCGGTTGGCAAGGGACTGACCCTCGACTTTGGCAAATGGAGCAGTTCGCTTGGAGTTGAGGGGAATTACACCAAGGACCAGATGAACTATTCGCGCTCGTTCTGGTTCGACTTCCTGCCCTTTTACCACATGGGAGTCCGCGCAAACTACAAGTTCAATGACAGGTTTGCCGCCAATTACTGGGTCGTGAACGGAACCAACCAGGCCGAGGCCACCAACGGATTCAAGGACGAGATGTTTGGTTTTGTAGTTACTCCACGCAAGTCCGTCACATGGACCCTCAATTACTACCTTGGGCAAGAGAATCCCGACCGCACTGCTGTCACGACGCCGAGCCCGGTTACGGTGCAACCCGGACTCACCTTCGTTGCGATCAGTCCCGCGCCGAACGGACGGACGCATATCTTTGACAGCTATGTGAACTGGAACGCCAGCTCAAAACTTGCGCTTGCGATTGAAGGCGATTACGTCATCCAGCGGGTTTGGCGGAATTCAGCCCCCGGAGAGTCTTCGACTCCCAAACGCGATGATGGTGGAGCCGTCTATGCCCATTACCAGCTCACGCCAAAGCTTGCACTTGCAGGCCGCGCCGAATACCTGATGGACCACGGCGGTGCGTTCAGTAACATCGACCAGGCCCTCAAGGAAAGCACGGCAACCTTCGATTACCTGCTCGCTGACGGCTTCCTGATGCGGTACGAGTGGCGGCGCGATTTCTCCAACACCCCCAGCTTCTTCACCGACGCACAGGGTGTGCTGAGTCGCCATCAGACCACCGCAACCGTCGGTCTGGTCTGGTGGTGGGGTCAGAAACAGGGAAGCTGGTAGCGGCCGTAGAACGGCGTAGAACAACTGGCCAGCAGGTAGCGCTTTGGCGAGAGCGGTGTGAGCTGGGTCACTGCAAAGAAGAGGCGATAGAGCTGAAATCTGCGTGGAGGGTCATCATCCGCCGCTGGTGGTTGTGGTGGGCGGGATGGAGGTGTCCGATGAAA
Organism: uncultured Acidobacteriaceae bacterium; assembly: GCA_964559875.1. GTDB lineage: Bacteria > Acidobacteriota > Terriglobia > Terriglobales > Acidobacteriaceae > TOLSYN. The sequence goes on along the minus strand of CAZLJQ010000005.1, from coordinate 130,116 downwards.
CGCATATTCTTCGTAGTACTGGTGGTGCTGCTGGCAGCCGTGGCGCTGGGCATGGCGCAGAACCCAAACCAGAACGCAAGCCAAAGCAAAGCACAGACAATAGGGCAGGCAATTGCCTTGACGGACGAGATTACGCCGCCGCAGTTGTCCGAGGTGGCCAACCCGAACTATACCGCCGAGGCCAAGAGAAAGAAGATTGAAGGGGCCGCGACCCTGTCCATTGTGGTGGATAAGAATGGGGACGTAGTGGATGCCAAGGTGGTGAAGGGGTTGGGCTATGGACTGGACGAAAACGCCGTCCAGGCGGTGAAGGAGTGGAAGTATAAGCCGGCCGAGAAAGACGGCGTGGCGGTTGCGGTGAAGATGGAAGTGGAAGTGGACTTTTACTTGCGCGACTAAAGAAAGCTAAGTTTGGAACGAAAAAGGGGCGCGGCTTCGGCTGCGCCTTCTGTTTTGGAGACAGGATATTCGACGGAGGGTAGAAGATTCGTGTCTTTGTCTTCAAGTGGGTCTTCAATTGGTTTCGAATTGGGACGAAGCTGGTTGGGTTAAAGATGAACTGTGAAAAATATGCACACTTCACGCGTTTAGACGCATCTCACCTATGAGCGATGCCGCAGGGGTGTGGAACCCAAAAACTTGAGTTGAGCGAGCGGTGCGCGACGAATCCGGCGGTTGGGGAGAAAGCTTGCGTCAGCCAGCAAAAAGAACGACGAAGGTAGGCCGGGAACCGTGTTTTATCCCAGACAAAATTAAATGGACTGCGGGCGAGCGGGGATTTCCATGGAGTGAAAATCGCAGCCTGGAAGCTCCTGTTATAATCCGGGTTTCTTGCGGCACACATTTCAAACTACTACGTGATCTATCAAAATTTGCGGTGAGTAGCGGAGAACACCGAGGGGCTTGAGGATGTAGCCCCAGGAAAGTTCCTGGTCTCATGGCAGATGCCCGGAGCGGGCAGAAGCGAACGGATCGTTTCCAACCATGGCACAGATCTTTCATCGCAGTGCGAACTCGATTGCAAGGGCATCCATCCTGGGCGGATTGATTTTGGTGGTGGGCCTGTTGTGGGCGGCGTTGCAGTTGCAGCGCTCGCCTTACTTTACCTATGCGGGAGTGGCGCGTCCGCAGCCGGTTCCGTTTCCTCACCAGCACCACGTAGCGGGGCTGGGGATCGACTGCAGGTACTGCCATACGACGGTTGAGGTCTCCGGTTTTGCAGGGATTCCGCCGACGAAGACGTGCATGAACTGCCACTCACAGATATGGACGGCGGCACCGATGCTGGAGCCGGTGAGGGAGAGCTATCGCACGGGGCGTAGTTTGGCGTGGACGAGGGCGAACGACCTTCCGGACTTTGCGTATTTCGACCACAGCATTCATGTGAACAAGGGGATCGGCTGCAACAGCTGCCATGGGCGGGTGGACAAGATGGCGCTGATGTACAACCAAGCTTCACTGCAGATGGAGTGGTGCATCAATTGCCATCGCGAGCCGGAGAAGAATCTGCGGCCGCACTATGTGAAGGAAGATCCGAAGAATCCCGCGACGATGGGCGACCAGATTTACAACATGGCGTACGAGGAGCCATCGGCAGAACATCCAGTCACGATTCGCGAGGGCGAGACGTTCAAGACATTTACCAGCCAAGTGGGGCCGCAGGGACTGGGCACCTACCTGGCGAAGGCGAACAATGTGCGCTCACCGCGCGACATTACCAGTTGCAACACCTGCCACCGCTAGAGCGACGGCCAAGGGTGGCGGCTTCGGTATAGAACATCCCTGGAACTGTTGAGGGCGGAGAAGCTGACGAGTGGAACGGAAGCGAATGGACATAGAGCGGAAGAGTGAGACTGGCGGTGTGTGTCCCAGCAAGAAGGGCAAGCTGGAACTGGCGGAGGTTCGCGAGAAGCTGAGCGAGGCTCGCGGGCCGCAATATTGGCGCACCCTGGATGAGCTGGCGCAGACTCCTGAGTTCGAGGAGATGCTGCATCGTGAGTTTCCAAAACATGCCTCGGAGTGGACGGACAAGAGCTCGCGCCGCGACTTTATGAAGATTATGGGCGCCTCAATGGCGTTGGCCGGGCTGAGCGCCTGCACCAAGCAGCCGATGGAAGCGATTGTTCCCTTTGTGAAGCAGCCGAACAATATGGTGCTGGGCAAGCCGCTGTTCTACGCAACGGCAATGCCGCTGGGCGCCTATGGCACAGGGCTGCTGGTGGAGAGCCACGAAGGGCGTCCGACAAAGATCGAAGGCAATCCGCAACATCCGTCCTCATTGGGCGGAACCGACGTTTTCAACCAGGCGAGCGTGCTGGGAATGTATGACCCGGACCGCTCGCAGACCAATACCTACATTGGTGAAACGCGCACCTGGACGCAGGCTCTGGACAGTTTGCGGCTGGTGGTGGCGGCGCAAAAGGCAAAAGGCGGCGCAGGCCTGCGCGTGCTGAGCGGCGCGACCTCATCGCCGGCATTTGTGGCGCAGATGCAGGAGTTGCTGAAGACGTATCCGCAGGCCAAGTGGTACCAGTGGGAGGCGGTGAACCGTGACAACGTGTACGCGGGCGCGCAGATGGCCTTTGGCCAGCCGGTGGAGACGATCTATGACCTGCAAAAGACGAAGGTACTGCTCTCGCTGGATGGAGACTTCCTGTCGTCGGGCTTCCCGGGATTCCAATGGTACACGCGGCAATTTTCTCATCGGCGGCGTCCGGAGTTGAAAGAAGAGATGCTGCGGTACTACGCGGTGGAAAGCTCTCCAACGAATACGGCGGCGAAGGCCGACCATCGGCTACATATGAAGGCGAGCGAGGTGGAAGGGTTTGCGCGGGCGCTGGCGCAGGCGCTGGGCGTACCACAAGCAAGCGGCGAGTTCACGGAGAGAGAGAAGAAGTTTGCTGCGGCGCTGGTGAAGGATCTGCAAGCGAACCGAGGCGCGGCTGTGGTGGTGGTGGGCGATGCGCAGAGTCCGGCGACTCATGCGCTGGCGCATGCGATTAACGCGGCACTGGGAGCAGCGGGAAAGACGGTGCGCTATACGGAGCCGGTGGACCCGTATGCGGCGACAGGGAAGGTGGAGCAGCTGCGGCAGCTTACGGCGGAGATGGCTGGCGGAAAAGTGGACGTGCTGGTGGTGATGAATACGAATCCACTATATGACGCGCCGGTGGACCTGGGCTTCTTCGATGCGTTCAGCAAAGTTCCGCTGCGCGTGCACCTGGGGCTCTACCAGGATGAGACCGCGAAGTATTGCCATTGGCATTTGAGTGGGACGCATTACCTGGAGCAGTGGGGCGATACGCGGACATTCGACGGAACGGTGAGTTTTATTCAGCCGCTGATTGCGCCTCTTTACGGCGGACACAGCGAGAGCGAACTGATCGAGTTCCTGATCAATGAGAATGAGGCCTCCAGCTATGCGCTAACGCAAAGCTATTGGCAGACCAAACATGCGGGCGACTTCCGGAGCTGGTGGGATCGCTCACTGCATGACGGATTTGTGGCGGGTTCGGGGCTTGCGCCAAAGACAATGACGGCGAAGGTTGCGTTGCCGCCTGCGGCAGCGAGTACGAGTGGACTAGAGGTTATCTTCCGGCGCGACGCCACGACCTACGATGGGCGCTTTGCGAATAACGGATGGCTGCAGGAGACTCCGAAGCCGATGACCCAGATTTGCTGGGACAATCCGGTGCTGATGAGCGTGGCCACGGCGCAAAAGCTGAAGCTGAAGAGTGAAGACGAGGTGGAGTTGGAACTGAACGGGCGCAAGGTGAAGGGCCCGATCTGGCTTACGCCGGGGCATCCGGACGACGCGGTGACGGTGAATTTGGGATATGGGCGCGGGATCGCGGGTAGAACCGGCTCGGGGCAAGGCTTCAGCGGATACCTACTGCGCACATCGAATGCAATGTGGTTTGCGGGCGGGCTGAAGTTGAAGGCCACGGGTGGGCACTATGGGCTGGCCTCTCCTCAAGGGCACCAGTCGATGGAAGGCCGGGCGATTGTGCGGGTGGCGACGCTGGAGGAGTTCATTAAAACTCCGGGCTTTGCGCACGAGATGGTGGAGGCTCCGGCGGCGGGACTGACGCTCTACGAGCCCTACGAGTACAAGGAAAACAAGTGGGGGATGGCGATCGACCTGAACTCGTGCGTGGGCTGCAAGGCCTGCGAGGTAGCCTGCCAGGCGGAAAACAATATTGCGGTGGTGGGCAAGGGACAGGTGAAGCGCGGGCGCATCATGCACTGGTTGCGCATCGATAACTACCATGAGGGTTCGCCTGAGAATCCGAAAACATACTTCCAGCCGGTTCCATGCCAGCAGTGCGAGAACGCTCCGTGCGAGTTGGTTTGCCCGGTGGGAGCGACGGTGCACTCCAGCGAAGGTTTGAACGATATGGTGTACAACCGCTGCGTGGGCACGCGGTATTGCTCGAACAACTGTCCGTATAAAGTCCGGCGCTTCAACTTCCTGCTGTTCTCGGATTTTGATACGCCGCAGTTGAAGTTCCAACGCAATCCGGAGGTGACGGTAAGAAGCCGTGGCGTGATGGAAAAGTGCACGTACTGCATACAACGCATTACGCACGCCAGGATCAACGCCGAAGAGCAGAACCGGAAGGTGAAGGACGGAGAAGTACTGACAGCCTGCCAGCAAGCTTGTCCGGCGGAGGCGATTCTGTTCGGCGACTTGAATGACCCGGAGAGCAGGGTTGCGAAGCTGAAGAAATCAGAACGCAACTACGGATTACTGGAAGAGCTGAACACACGCCCGCGGACCACTTACATGGCTGCGGTGCGAAACCCGAATCCTGAGTTGGAGCGGTAGGGGATGATGGAACAAGTTCCGGAGACGAACGCTTCTGCAACGATGGAACGGCTGCTGCCAGGGCAGGCGCCGGTTCTGACGCCGGGCCATACGCTGGAGACGGTCACGGACAAGATCGTTTCGATCGTGCTGCGGCGGCCGGTTACGCTGGGCTGGCTGGGCGGCTTTGCCTTCTTCTTTGGACTGTTGAACATGATGATGTTCGCCATCGCGTATCTGTTCTTCCGCGGCGTCGGCATCTGGGGGATCAACATTCCAGTGGGGTGGGGCTTTGCCATCATTAACTTTGTGTGGTGGGTGGGCATTGGCCACGCGGGGACGCTGATTTCGGCGATTCTGCTGCTGCTGAAGCAGGGATGGCGGAACTCGATCAACCGCTTTGCGGAGGCGATGACGCTGTTTGCCGTGGCCTGCGCGGGAATGTTTCCGCTGATCCACACAGGGCGTCCGTGGCTGGCGTACTGGCTGTTTCCGTATCCGAACACGATGGGAGTGTGGCCGCAGTTCCGCAGTCCGCTGCTGTGGGACGTGTTTGCGGTATCGACTTACGCCACAATTTCGGCTCTGTTCTGGTTTGTGGGACTGATACCGGATCTTGCGACCTTCCGCGACACGGCGACGAACCCCGTGGCCAAAGTGATTTATGGGCTGCTAGCGATGGGCTGGCGGGGCTCGGTACGGCACTGGAAGCGCTATGAGAGCGCCTACCTGCTGCTGGCGGGATTGGCGACGCCGCTAGTGCTCTCCGTGCACACGGTGGTGTCATTCGACTTTGCGGTTTCAATTCTGCCGGGCTGGCACACCACGGTGTTTCCGCCTTATTTTGTGGCCGGAGCGATTTACTCGGGCTTTGCCATGGTGCTGGTGCTTGCGATTCCGATCCGCAGATTTTACGGCGTGCAGGACATGATCACGATGCGGCACCTGGACAACGCGGCCAAGATCATGCTGGGCACGGGATTGATTGTTGCCTACGGATACATGATGGAAGCGTTTTATGCCTACTACTCAGGCAGCGCCTACGAATGGTTCGTGCTGAAGAACCGCATGCTGGGGCCGCTGGCGTGGTCGTACTGGTGTTTGATCGCCTTCAACATCGTGATTCCACAAGTGCTCTGGATTCGCAAGGTACGGTTGAATCCGGCGGCGCTGTTTGGGACGTCGCTGATCATTCTGTTCGGCATGTGGCTGGAGCGCTTCGTCATTATTGTGACCAGCCTGCATCGTGACTTTCTGCCGTCGTCGTGGGGCATGTATGTGGCGACGCGCTGGGATTACGCGGTGTTTGCCGGAACGCTGGGATTGTTCTTCTCCGCGATGTTCCTGTTTGTGCGGTTGATGCCGATGATCACCATCTTCGAAATGCGCATGTTGCTGCCGCAGGCGAAGTTGAGCGAGGAGGTAGCCGCCCATGACTGAGGGAGCGCTGCATGGAGTGATTGCCGAGTTCACAACGCCGGACGGGCTGGTGATGGCCTGCAGAAAAGCTCATGACGCGGGCTACCGGCGGATGGACGCCTACACACCGTATCCAATCGAAGAAGCAGCGGAAGCAATTGGCTTTGAAAAGACGCAGGTGCCGTTGCTGACGCTGATGGGCGGCATTCTGGGCGGACTGAGCGGATACCTGCTGCAATACTGGGTGAATGTTTGGGCGTTCCCGCTGAACATAGGCGGACGTCCGCTGCACTCGTGGCCCTCGTTTATCATCATCACGTTTGAGATGACGATTCTGTTTGCAGGCATTACGGCGGTGGTGGGGATGCTGACGTTAAATGGATTGCCGCGGCCACATCATCCGATCTTCAATCATCCGCGATTCAGCGCGGCCAGCCGCGACCGGTTCTTCCTGTGCATCGAGGCCGACGATCCGAAATTTGAACTGGAAGAGACGACGCGGTTTCTGCAGGCGACGGACGCGGTCGATGTAGCGGAGGTCGCCGACTAGCTCATGGCATACGAAGCGATGGAAATTGCGGGCAAGAAGACGGCGCGGCGGGTAGTGACGATACTGCTGAGTGCGGCGGGGCTGTTGCTGCTGGGCTCCTGCCGGTTAGATATGCAGGTGCAGCCGAAATTTGTTCCGCTGCGCGAAAACGATTTTTATGCCGATCACCGTTCGGCGCGAGCACCGGTGGAAGGAACGATTGCGCGAGGACAACTGGAGGACGATCCGCTGCTTTACACCGGGATGGTGAATGGGAAGCCAGCGGACCAGTTTCCGTTTGCGATGAGCGAAAAGGACCTGGCGCGGGGACGCGAGCGCTTCAACATCTTCTGCTCGCCCTGCCATTCGCAACTGGGTGATGGCAACGGAATGGTGGTGCAGCGTGGCTTCAAGAAGCCTCCTTCCTATTACGAGCCGCGACTGCTGAACGCTCCGGTGGGACATTTCTTCAACGTGATGACGAATGGCTGGGGCGCGATGGGCGACTATTCGGCACAGATTCCAGTGGCCGATCGGTGGCGGATTGCAGCCTACATACGTGCGCTGCAGCTTTCGCAGACGGCAAAGGCCGGCGATGTTCCGGGCGGAACGCAGGTGGCGCGCGGTCCGGAGCAGGCGAGTAGCACAACGACAGCGGCAGAGCCCATGGCCCAAGACGCTCCGCAGCAGATTCAGCAACACATTCCGCAAAACCAGGAGGCGAAGTAGATGAGCGCGACGACCTATCCCGCTTCCTACCGTTTTGATCCGCCGGCGGCGACCGCATCGCTCGCGACGCGATGGCTGGGAATTGGCGTGGTGGCGGCCATTGCGGCCGTCGCGGGAGCGTTTACATCGGCGCCGCATTTCTTCCGTGGCTACCTGATCGGCTACATGCTGGTGCTGGGATTCACGCTAGGCTCGATGGCGCTGCTGATGCTGGGGCACCTGACGGGCGGCAACTGGTGGATGATTGGCCGGAGGGTGATGGAAGCCGCAGTGGGCAATGTCCCGCTGATTACGGTTCTGTTCCTGCCGATCTGGCTGGGGCGGCACACCTTGTACATCTGGCTGGACCCTGGGTATGTGGCGACTCATGCATCGGTGGCGGCGAAGAGCGCGTACCTGAACGACCATTTCTGGACGGCTCGCGCGGTAATCTATTTTGCGATCTGGAACCTGTGGGCAGTGGCGCTGCGCAGCGGTTCGCTGAAACAGGATGGCGACGACTCGCCGCGCGTATGGCAGAAGCTGAAAGCATGGTCGGCGCCGGGAATGCTGGTGTATGGTCTGACGATCACACTGGCTTCAACCGACTGGGTCATGTCTCTGGACCCGGGGTGGTACTCGACGATCTTCGGCATGTTTTTCATGATCAGCGAAATGCTTTCGGTGATGGCGCTGATGATCGTGATTTTGTGCGGGCTGCGTGAGTTCGCGCCATACGACAGGATTCTTGGGGCGGACAAGCTGCACGATTACGGCAAGCTGATGCTGGCCTTCACGATGGTGTGGGCGTACTTCAGCTTTTCGCAGTGGCTGATCATCTGGTCGGGGAATCTTCCGGAAGAGATCACCTGGTATTTGTACCGCATACATGGCGGCTGGCAGACGGTAGCACTGTCGCTGGTAATGTTGCAGTTTGCGCTGCCGTTTCTGCTGTTGTTGTCGCGTGAACTGAAGCGCGACGCGCGCAAACTGGTCCCGGTTGCGCTTCTGGTGCTGGTGATGCGGTATGTGGATTTGTATTGGCTGGTGGCGCCGAATCCGTTTCCGGGAACCGGTGTGGATGCGCACCACCTTACCTATCACTGGACGTATTTTGCAGCGCCCCTGGCACTGGTGAGCATCTGGCTGGGGAGCTTCTTCTGGCAGCTTGGACGGCGTCCTTTGCTGGTGGTGACCGAGCCAATGCTGCAGCGCCTATGGGAGCCAAGCCATGACCACTAATCATGGAAATGAAAATCACGGATACGAGAACGACGATACGCGGAATCCGGGCGTGGAGTTTGACAAGAGCGATCTGGGAGCGAGGGGGATTCTGATCTTCTTCGTGGTGCTGGGAATGTTTGCGGTGGCCGCGCACCTGGGCGTTTTGGGGATGTATATGGGCATGACCAAGATTGCGGAAAAGCACGATACGGAGCTGAGCCCACTGGCACCCAAGACGGTTACGCCGCGTTCAGGCATCCTGACGAATACGGCGGATGTGAACGCGCAGAAGTTTCCTGAGCCGAGGCTGCAGCTCGACGACACGAGCGACATGACGAAGTTTCTGGCGAAGGAGACGGAAGCGCTTACGGCGCAGCCATGGCAGGATGCTCAGGGCAACGTGCATCTGCCGATTGAGCAGGCGATGAAAACAGTGGCGTCGCGGCTCCCGGTGCGTGCGGGCGGCGAAGCACCGGCGAACTATCCGGGCGCGGCACGGCAGTATGGGTATCCTGCGGCGCAGGGCGAAGGGTTACAAATCGAAAACCAGAGCAAACAAGCTGACCCTCCCGAGGGGAAGTAGAGGGAGAGCGACCGCGACAGCTTCGCGGGGACAGAAGATGATGCCGGGGCAAAGAACAATTCGGAGATGGGCTTGGAGCGTGGCGTTAAGTGCAGTACTGAGCGCGGCTTTATGCGGAATTGCGGGCGCACAGATTTTTACTCCACCGGAGACCAAGACGGTTGCACCGCCGGGGCTTGAGGGAGTGGGCATCGACCAGCGTTTGAATGAGCAGGTGCCGTTGGATTTGACGTTCAAGGATGAACAGGGCAAGACGGTACGGCTGGGCGACTACTTTCACGAAGGACGTCCGGTGATTCTGAACCTGGTGTACTACCAGTGCCCGATGCTATGCACGGAGGTTTTGAATGGGCTGACCTCGGCGATGAAGGTGATGACATTTGTGCCGGGAAAACAGTTTGAAGTAGTGACCGTGAGCATCGATCCGCGAGAGACTCCGCAGCTGGCGGAAAACAAGAAGGAGATGTACCTGAAAAATCTGGGCAATCCGGAGGCGGGCAAGGGTTGGCATTTTTTGACCGGAGAGCAAGCGCAGATTACAAAGCTGGCGAGCGCGGTGGGATGGCGCTACCGGTACGACCCCAAGCTGGACCAGTTTATCCATGCCGCCGGCATCATGCTGATTACGCCGAAGGGCAAGATTGCGCAGTACTACTACGGCGTGGAGTTTTCGGCGAGAGATATGCGGCTGGGAGTTGTGGAGGCTTCGCAGAACAAGATTGGATCGCTGGCCGACGAGGTGCTGCTGTATTGCTATCACTATGATCCGCGCACGGGGCGTTACGGAGCAGTCATTACCAACATTATCAAGCTGGCCGGGATTATAACGGTGGTTGTGTTGGGCAGCATGATCGTACTTCTGCTTCGTAAAGAGAAGCACGATCAAAGAATCGGAACAGGACAGGCATAAATCGATATGTGGTCAAATCTGCCATTATTTCCGGCGCGCGCCAGCAACATGGCGGGACACGTTGACGCACTGTATTTTGCCCTGGTGGCGATTGCGGCATTTTTCACCGTCTTAGTCGCGGGATTGATTCTGTATTTTGCGATCCGCTACCGCAAGTCGCGCAATCCTCATGCAACGCAGATCCATGGCTCGACGGCACTGGAGTTGCTGTGGACGGGCATCCCGCTGGGGATTGTGATGATCATCTTCGTATGGTCGGCGGTGATCTTCTTCATGCAGACGCGTCCACCAAAGGGAGCGATGGAGATTTATACCGTGGGCAAGCAGTGGATGTGGAAGTTCCAGCACACGGAGGGACAGAGGGAGATCAACGAACTGCACGTTCCGGCGGGACGCGATGTGCGCATGATCATGACTTCGCAGGATGTGATTCATGACTTTTTCGTTCCGGCGTTTCGCATTAAAGCGGATGTGTTGCCGGGGCGCTATACGTCAACGTGGTTTCATCCCACGGTACCAGGACGCTATCACTTGTTCTGCTCGCAATATTGCGGTACGAATCACTCGGGGATGGTGGGCGATGTGGTGGTGATGGAGCCGGCGGATTATGAGCGCTGGGCGGCGAGCGGGGTTGATGGATCGCTGGCTTCAGCGGGAGAGAAGAGCTTTCAGCAATACGGCTGCTCAATGTGCCACAGGGCAGACTCGGCGGGACGCGGGCCAAACCTGGTGGGACTTTTCGGGAAGCCGGTGCTGCTGGACGATGGACTGACGGTGACCGCCGATGAGAGCTATGTGCGGGAGTCGATTCTGAATCCGGGGGCGAAGGTTGTAAGCGGCTTCAAGAACATCATGCCGACATTCCAAGGCCAGCTGAGCGAGGAAGAAGTGATTGGACTGGTTGCCTTCATCAAGGCGCTGGGCAATGGCTCGGCGAACCTTCCGCTACCGGTCAGCGAACCAAATTCGGGAGACTATCCGATTGCTCCCAAGGCGGAGAGTTCGGCGGCGAAGAGCGACAAGACGGCAGCTCCGGCGAAGAATGCAACACAGGCCACACCGGTGCATCCGGCGGCAAAGTAGTAGAGGGTGAATCATGGAAGCAGCGAGCCATAGCGAAGCGAAGACGAATTACCTGAACGCGGATTACGGGATCAAGTCGTGGTTGCTGACCACCGACCACAAGCGCATTGCGCTTTTATTCCTGGGCTCGATCACGTTCTTCTTTTTCATCGGCGGCTTTTTCGCCATGCTGATCCGATTGGAGTTGCTGACTCCGGCGGGTGACCTGGTGCTGGCCGACACGTATAACAAGCTGTTTACCATGCACGGCATCGTGATGATCTTTCTGTTCCTGATCCCATCGATCCCGGCGGTGTTTGGCAACTTCCTGATTCCGATGATGATTGGAGCTAAGGATCTGGCCTTTCCGAAGTTGAACCTGGCAAGCTGGTACATCTACATGGCCGGGGCCAGCTTTATTCTCTACGCCATTGTGACCGGCGGCATGGATACGGGGTGGACCTTCTACACGCCGTTCTCCACCACGTATTCGAATACGAACGTGATCACGGCTGCGGTGGGTGTGTTCATCGTCGGCTTCTCCTCGATCTTCACGGGACTGAACTTTATTGTGACGATCCATCGAATGCGGGCGCCAGGGCTGACGTGGCGGAGGCTTCCGCTGTTCATCTGGGCGCATTATGCGACCGCGTTAATCATGGTGCTGGGTACGCCGGTGCTGGCGATCACGATTGTGCTGGTGGCACTGGAGCGGCTCTTCCACTTCGGCATCTTCGATGCGCGACTGGGCGGCGATCCGCTGCTGTTTCAGCATCTGTTCTGGTTCTACTCGCACCCGGCGGTTTACATCATGATTCTGCCGAGCATGGCGGTGATCAGCGAGGTAATCGCGTGCTTCTCACGCAAGCGGATCTTCGGCTATGACTTTGTGGCTATGTCATCGATTGCGATTGCGGTGCTGGGCTTTTTGGTGTGGGCACATCACATGTTTGTGGCCGGGATTTCGACCTATGCCGCGTTGATCTTTTCGCTACTGACATTTTTCGTGGCGATTCCTTCCGCGGTGAAGGTATTTAACTGGACGGCGACACTCTACAAGGGCTCGATCAGCTTTGAAACCCCGATGCTGTATGCCTTCGCGTTCATTGGCCTGTTCACCATCGGCGGACTGACCGGCATATTTCTAGGAGCGGTTGGACTCGACCTGCACGTACATGACACCTACTTTGTAGTCGCACACTTCCACTACGTGATGGTGGGCGGTGGCGTGACAGGGTTCCTATGTGCACTGCACTTCTGGTGGCCGAAAATGACGGGCAAAATGTATCCGGAGGCGTTTGCCAAGCTGAGCGCGGTGCTAGTGTTTGTTGGATTTAACCTGACCTTCTTCCCGCAGTTTCTGCTGGGTTACCTGGGGATGCCGCGCCGCTATCATGCGTATCCGCCGGAGTTCCAGGTACTGAATGTGTTGTCGACGGCGGGCGCCTCGATTCTCGCGGCGGGCTTCATTATGCCGATGATTTACCTGGTATGGAGTTTGCAGTACGGCAAAGATGCGGGGCCAAATCCATACCGCGCAGCCGGATTGGAGTGGAAGACGGCTTCGCCGCCGGCGACGTTTAACTTCGATGAGACGCCGGTGGTGACGTGGGAAGCCTATAACTACGACGAGATCGATGCACCCGACCATGGGCCTCAGAAGGGGGTTGAAGTTGCCGGATAGCGAAATCGCGGTACAGCACAACCTGAAACATCACTTCGCCGACATGGAGCAACAGAAGGAAACCTCCACGTTTGGCATGTGGGTTTTTCTGGTGACGGAGATCATGTTCTTTGGCGGGATGTTTGCCGCGTACCTGATCTACCGGCTTTCGTACTACAACGCCTGGGTTGCCGGCAGCCAGACGATGGAGATTCAGTTGGGCGCGATCAACACGGCGGTGCTGATCTGCTCGTCACTGACGATGGTGATGGCGGTACATTCGGCAAAGCTGGGCAATCGCAAACTGACGGCGATCTTCCTGATCCTGACGCTGGCGCTGGGCTTCGCTTTCTTGGGTATTAAGGGCGTGGAGTACCACACGCACTGGGTTCACCACGAGGTTCCGGGAGCAGACTTCCACTTCGAGCATGCAGGCAACTACGATCCGCGGCAGGTGGCAATCTTCTTCTCGCTATATTTCGCGATGACCGGAATGCACGCGATGCATATGATTATCGGCGCGGGACTGCTGACCTGGCTGCTGATCGCAAATGCGCGCGGACGCTTCAGTCCCTCATACAACTCGCCGGTGGAGATGGTTGGACTGTACTGGCACTTTGTGGACTTGATCTGGATCTATCTTTTTCCGCTGCTCTATTTGATCAGCCACCACCACAACGGGTAAGCAACGGCTTTGCGACGGGTACGGGCCAACAGATGGCCCTCCGGTCGCTGACGCCGGGAAAGAAGACATGAGCGAACACGCACACCCTACCGTGAAGACCTTTGTTGCCGTATGGGCCTCTCTGCTGGTGCTGACGGCGCTGACGGTGTTTGCCGCGACCTTGGAACTTGGCCCCCTCAACGCGATTGTGGCGCTGACAATTGCCACCATAAAGGCGCTGCTGGTGCTGCTGTTCTTCATGGAACTGCGATACTCGACGGCGCTGACCAAGGTTGCGGTGGTTGCTGCCATCTTCTTCCTGATGCTACTGGCCGGGCTGACACTGTCGGACTATCTGACGCGCGGCTGGAGTTCGTATATCAATCCCTTCCTTCATTAGAAACAGCGGGTGAGTGCGCGGGGAGAGCCGAGGCTCTCCCCGTTTCCGTTGGAACGAAAAGCTCTGTTGCATTTCGCTTGGGAATGGCATGAAATGTTACAACGGCGTGAAAACAATCCTCCGGTTGTTCCCGCGGACGCCCAGGCTGAATACAATGAATGACATGAAACCCCTTATTTTTGTAGTGGAAGATGAAGCTGACATTGCCCGGCTGGTGAAGCATCATCTGGAAGCTGCCGGTTTCAATGTCCGTATTTTTGCGACGGCTACGGTTGTGATCTCCGAGGCGGAACGCGAAAAGCCCGCTCTGTTTCTGCTGGATATCATGATCCCGGGCGGGGACGGCTTTGAGTTGTGCCGCCGCATCCGGCAAGACCAGCCGATTGCGATGACGCCTGTCATCTTTCTGACAGCGAAGACCAGCGAGAGCGACCGTGTGCTGGGACTGGAGCTTGGCGCCGACGACTACGTGGGCAAACCATTCAGTCCGCGAGAGCTGGTTGCGAGAGTCAAGGCTGTGCTGCGGCGGTTTGAGCGTCCACTGGCCCCGGAGATCATCAGCACGGGCGAGATCGAGATCGACAGCGGCGCGATGATTCTGAAGGTGCGAGGCAAGCAGGTTGCGACCACGGCGACGGAGTTCCGGCTGCTGGAGTATATGGCACGGCATCCGGGACGCGTGTTCACCCGGGATCAATTGCTGGATGCGGTTTGGCGGGACACCGCCTACGTGACTCCACGCTCGGTGGACGTCTATGTGCGGCGCATCCGCGAGAAGATCGAGACCGATGCCGAGGAGCCGCAATATCTGCGGACGGTACGCGGCGCGGGATACAGGTTTGAGGCCCTGAAGTGAGGAATCGGATTTTCTTCAAGCTGGTTCTGGTTTTCACGTTGGTCATTGCCGCGGCGACGGTAGCGTTAGATATCGCAATTACGCACGCGTGGCAGAACTCCCTGCGGCACCAGATTGAAGACAATCTGAGACAGAAGACAGCGATGTTCGCGTTGCGCTTATCGAGCGCACCGCTCTCTACCATTGATCTGAGCAAAGCGGCACAAGGAGTTGCGCAAGCGTCAGGCACGCGTGTCACGGTGATTGACAGCCAAGGGCGTGTGCTGGCTGACAGCGGTGCTGAGCCGGAACAGATGGAAAACCACGCGCGCCGTCCGGAATTCCAGGCGGCGTTGGCCGGGCAAGCCGGCATGGATACCCGACGCAGCCACACCCTGGGAGTGGACTATCTCTATGTCGCGCAGCCGGTGCCGGGAGGTGCGGTGAGGCTGGCGGTACCGCTGAGCGCGATTGCCGAAGCCAACCGGAAAATATGGCGCTCACTGGTGTCTGCTTCCGCACTGGCCGGCTTCATTGCGGTTCTGTTGGCAGCCTGGGCCACAAGAAGCGTGAGCGTACGGCTGGAGAGAATAAGGGAATTTGCGGGAAAGATTGCGGAAGGTGACTTCACGGCGCGGTTGCTGTCGCAGTTTCCGAATGATGAGATAGGCCGGGTGGCGACCGCGTTGGATGCGACGGCGCGAAAGCTTCAGACCAGTTTCCAACAGGTGGAGAGCAGCCGCAACGCACTGGAAGCAGTGCTGAACAGCATGCAGGAACCGGTGATTGCGCTGTCTCGCGATGGCCGCGCGCAGTGGGCCAACCGGCGCATGGAAGCGCTGACCCCGACCGGTGTGCGGCTGGGCCAGCCGGTGGTCCAAACGGTGCGCGACCCGAATTTTCTGGCTTCGATTCAAGAGGCGGCTCAATACAGAAAATTGGTCACCGCGCGGATTAACAACTTTGTTCCGGGACGGGTATTTGTGGCCACGGTGGCGCCGATGCCTTCCGGTGGACTTGTGGTGGTTCTGCACGACCGGACGGATGCCGAGAGCATTGAGACCACGCGGCGAGATTTTATTGCCAACGTTTCGCACGAGTTGCGCACACCGCTGACATCGATCCAAGGGTATGCCGAAACCTTGCTGGACGGAGTGGGCGGAGAAGAGACGCAGCGTGATTTTCTGGAGATCATTCGCAAGAATGCCTCGCGCATGACGCGGCTGACCGAAGACCTGCTGGTTCTGGCACGGGTGGAGTCAGGCGATAAGAAGCTGCAATTGCGTCCAGTGTCAGCCGCCGAGCTTCTGCGCGATGCCTCGGAATATTTTAACGACCACGGTTCGGACTACGGCATGAAGCTGGATGTGGTGAACGAGGCGCTGAAGATGGTCTCAGCCGACCGCGATGTGATCTTCCAAGTCTTCTCCAACCTGATTGACAACGCCTGCAAATATGCCTCCCAGGGCGGGCGGATTCTGATTGGCGCGCACGACGTGGAGGGCTTTGTACAGTTCTATGTGCGGGATTACGGACCGGGCATTGCGAGTGAGCATCTGCCGCGCCTGTTCGAGCGCTTTTACCGGGTGGATAAGGCGCGCTCGCGGGACAGCGGAGGCACTGGACTGGGACTGGCGATTGCCAAGCACATCATGCTGGCACACGGTGGTATGATCACCGCCGAAAGCGAACTGAACCACGGTTGCACGTTTGTCTTTTCCATTCCGGAAGCACGGTCGAACCCGGATTAAGGCGAATTGGGAGTTTACAAGATTTTTACGCTGTACTCATATAATTGAAAACGAGTACCCATAGAGTGGAATCAACGTAACTAGGGGGCTTGAGAGGCCACTACACGGGTACCGAACCTGGGCCTGTGAGTTTGGCCTCTCAACATTTTCGGGGTTCTCTTCTCAAGGAGACGTCGCGATGGGTGAACCGAACGAAGTACCGAGTCCGGGGTCGCACCTTCTAGAACTGACGCTCGATGCGTTTCGGGTGGCGCATCGCGCTGCTTCGGCCGCCGCGGAAGGAATTGCCACCTCGTCTAAAGCCCTGCTAGGTGAAGTACGCGATTGCGAGCGCGAACTGGATTCGCTTGACCGCGACATCGACGACCTTGTCACCACGACCATCACACGAGTTGCGGAGGATGAAGCCAGGGCGCTACTGGCTTGTATGAAGTTTGGCATCTCGCTGGAGCGCATCGGCGATCTTCTGCTGAGCTTTGTCAACCGTGCCGAAGCTGTCTCCGCGCATATGGACCACGACGATGTTCGGGACCTGACGGTAATGACCTCGCAGCTGGAGCGCATGCTGGCCGACATCGAGGTTGCGTTCCGTACTCGCTCGCTGGACAAGGCGGTGAACGTGCTGCGCGCCGACACGGAGTTGGATCGTCTGCGCAACGTGATCACCTTCCGCCACCTTGAACCGGCAGAAGGACTGCGGCGATTCGACAGCTTTCATATTTTGTTTATGGCGCAAGAGGTGGAGCGCGCTGGAGACCATGTGAAAAACATGGCGGAAGAAGTGTGCCACCTGGTGAGCGGCCGGACGGTTCGCCATGTTCTGCGCGCCTATGATCGTCCAGTGGAACAACTCTTTTTAGATCACATGAAGAACAAGCAATGACCGTAGCAAGCTGTGAGGGAAACGTGCAAGTTTTCCATGGGGAAGAAACCGCGACCGGAAATTCACATTCCATTAACCAATCAGGGATATTCCAAGACAGATACTCTGTATAGGTCCCAGGAGGATAATTTATGAATCGCACTCTGAAGCTGCTGGCGTGCGCACTCGTGTTGTGTGTTGGCGCATCCGCGCAATCACTGAACGGCGCGGGCGCGACTTTCCCGAATCCTATCTACCAAAAATGGTTCACACAATACAGCGCGTCGCATCCCGGCGTACAAATCAACTACCAGTCGCTAGGTTCAGGTGCAGGCATCCGCCAGATCACCGCAGGCACGGTTGATTTTGGTGCTTCGGATGGCCCGATGACGGACGAACAGCTGTCGCAGGTTAAGGGAAAGCTTTTGCACATTCCCACGGTGCTCGGAGCGGTGGTTCCTGCCTACAACATCCCCGGCGTGAGGCAGGAGTTGAAGTTTACCCCTGAATTACTAGCCGGAATTTTTCTAGGCAAGATCACCAACTGGAACGATCCGGCGATTGCGAGGGTGAACCCGGGCGTACGGTTCCCCAACCTGGCCATCGTTGTGGCGCATCGTGCAGACGGTTCGGGTACTACCTACGTGTTCACCGACTACCTCTCCAAGGTGAGCCCGGAATGGAACTCGAAGGTGGGTAGGAACACAAGCGTGAAGTGGCCGGTCGGCGTTGGCGGTAAGGGCAACGAAGGCGTAGCGGGAACGATTCAACAGATCGAAGGCTCTGTTGGCTACGTCGAACTGATTTACGCAGTGCAGAACCATATCCCCTACGGCGTGGTTCGCAACAAGGCTGGCGTTTTTGTGAAGGCCTCGCTGGCTACGACGACGGCTGCTGCCGCGGCCGCGGCAGCCAACATGCCTAGCGATTATCGCGTTTCGATCACGAATGCAGATGGCAAGGATGCGTATCCGATTGCCAGTTTCACCTGGTTGCTGATTCCGCAGCAGTCACGGGATGCGGCGAAGGGCAAGGTCCTGCATGACTTCCTCCTCTGGATGCTGCGGGATGGCGAACGGCAAACTACGGAGCTGACATATGCTCCGCTGCCGAAGGAAGTAGTAAAGAAGTTGCAGGCGACGATCAACACAATTCACTAAACCGGTTTACGAGACGGAAACACCATTGCCGCATGCCGGCACCAGGAAAAATACTGGTGAAGGTTGCGGCAATGGTGTAATGTGAATACCCGGATTATATTTAGAAGGTTTGATCACCTTCTACCAGATTGGACAGCCGCTGAAGAGAGCGGAGGGAGTGATGTGATTCCAGTGTGATCACTCCAGATCTGGAAAAATGTGTGATGTTTTTTAACTTTGTCCTTGGTAGTAGTACAGGGATTACTCTAAAATCATCCAGCTCTCCGGGATTCGTGGAGGGTGCGTAGGTCCGGGCAACGCTAGCCGGGCTTTGATGGGTTAGACCACTACTTATCTCGCATCCCGCTGCCACTGGCAGCGGGAGTATTGCGAGTGTCCCACTTTGGAGCGACTAGACATGAGGAACTATCAGAAGGTGCTGGCGGTTATCGCGCTATCCGGCTTGTGCTTTGCACAGGCGGCGCAAAAGACAGCCGATACCACAGCCAAGCCAGTAAAAAAGGCGCATGTAGCAAAGTCCATGAAAGCCAAGCCAGTTGCGGCTAAGAAGGACATGACTGCTGACCAGCTGCGCGAGTTGAAGGAACAGCTCAATCAGCAACAGTCCTCGATGCAGGCAATGCAGCAGCAGTTGCAGCAGACGCAGCAGCAGTTGCAGCAGACCCAGCAGCAGCTGAAGTCCACCCAGCAGACCGCACAGCAAGGTGCTGCGTGCTGCGAGGATTCCAAGGCCACCAGCCTGCAAGTGCAGAAGGTGCAGGCCGATCTTAGCGATGTGAAGGCTGCGGTAGCTGCCGACACAGCGGCTGTGCAGAAGGTCGTAAAGAGGGTCGACTACCTGGAAAATCCGAACACCATCGCTTACAAGGGTGTTCGCATTACTCCGGGCGGCCAGATCGACGTAACCGAGTTCTGGCGTCAGCGCGCAGCGCTTGACGACCTTGCGACTACGCAATCCAGCATTGCACTTGAAAGCCAAGTCAACGCAGGCTACAACTCTCACCTGACTGAGTCCGGCATTACCACGCGCAACTCACGCTTTGCCGTGAGGTTTGAAGGCGATCCGTCAAGCAAGGTCAATCTGGTCAGCGTTTGGGAATTTGATATGACCGCGCTTGGCACGACCGCCAACAACAACCAGACCACGAGCGTTAGCCCCCGTCTACGTCAGGCATGGGGCCGTGCGAAGTTCAGCAATGGTTGGAGAATCACCGGTGGTCAGATGTGGAATTTGATCACGATTAACCGCAAGGGAACGGACGCCGATGCGTTCTTCCACCCGAACTCAATTGACCAGGCGACGCAGGTCGGCCCGGATTACATCCGCACCGGTGAAGTTCGTTTCGCCAAGAGCTTTGCCAAGAACTTTGACTTCGCAATTTCAGCTGTCAATCCGGCTGTTATTCAGAGCAGCGTTGTCGATCCCAGCACCACCGTTGAGGGTGTGGCTACGAACGGCGCCGGCTACCTGGGCAACAGCTACGTAAGCGCTTGCGCGCCGACGGCCACCACAACGCTTTCGGGCACCACGTATACGACGACCGTAACGAACGGCTGCTCCTTTGCAAATCCTTACTCCACCAACCTGGCTCCGGATGCGGTTGCCAAGTTAGCTTATGACAACGCGAAGTTCGGTCACTTCGAAGTGAAGGGCCTGCTCCGCGAGTTCCGTGATCGCATTGCGCCGACACTGACCGTACCTGGTGCTAACTACACCGCCTACGGCTGGGGCATCGGTGGTGGCGCGTTTGTACCGGTTGTGAAGGGCAACAAACTGAACGCCTTCGTGTCCGGATTGTATGGCAAGGGTGTTGGCCGCTATCAGAGTGGTCAGGGTCCCGACTTTATCGTCCGCACCGCTACCGACAACAAGATCCAGCCTGAGAAGGCTATGAGCGTTATGGCCGGTATTGAATCGCATCCGACCAAGCGGTCCGAAGTCGACTTCACGGCAGGTAACGAGTACTACTGGCGCGACCTCTACCACACCAGCACCGGAGTGCTTGAAGGCTACGGCGTACCGTCAGGTACTGCGGCTACCTCCAACGTCGGTTGCTACTATGAAAACTTCAGCGCGTTTAAGGTTGCCAACCCAGCCACGACCGCGACTGCATTGCCGGCTTGCGGTGGCAGCAACCGCGCCACCTACAGCCTCAAGCTGACCGGTTATTACGATGTCTACACCGGCCGGTTTGGCACGCTGCGCTACGGCGCTGAGTATCAATACTTTGAACGCACCACTTGGTCCAGCAACGCTGGATTGGCTGGTACGGTATTTGCTGCAGACAAATCAATCAACCCGAAGGGCGACAACAACGTCGTCATGACCGTGATCCGTCTTGTCCTGCCGTAAATAGCCTCAAGGGGTTCCTCAGCTAAGTACGAGGAATTTCAGGAACGAAATACAATAAAAGCCAGCGCGAGCCGAAAGGTTCGCGCTGGTTTTTTGCATTTTGGGCGGGAGGAACTAAGTAGCGATTCGCCGCATTCATCTCCTGTTAACAATTCTCTGATAGGGTCAATGGGTGAGCATAGGTCCTAACTCAGAGTTCCATTCATTGCTGCGCTTCCAGACCCCGACGGTTCAGGCAGAGGGGCAAGAGCAGGCGGTTCCGGCGACAGGGTCGCACGCTCCCCGTATTGAGCTGCACACCGGTAAGTTAAGCAAGCTGATGGACTTCCTGTTCCGCAAGTCATTGCTGACCTGTTCCATCTCCGTTATTGCAGTCATGGCACTGTTCTTTTATGAGCTGATTACGCGCTCAAAGCTCTCGATCGCGCGCTTCGGCTTCAGTTTCTTTGTTGGCAACACGTGGGACCCGGTGTCGGGCGATTTCGGTGCGCTGCCGTTTATCTATGGGACGCTGGTGTCGTCGCTGCTGGCATTGATTCTGGCGGTTCCACTGGCGGTGGGAGTTTCGGTGTTTGTTACCGAGCTTTGCCCACGATTTCTGCGCGGCATAGTGTCGTTCACCGTGGAGCTACTGGCGGCGATTCCATCGGTCATCTACGGACTGTGGGGCATCTTTGTGCTGGCACCTCTCCTGCACACGGTTGTTCAGCCCTGGCTGAGCCAGTACCTGGGATGGACGGGGTTCTTCGACGGGCCAGCCTACGGGATTGGCATGTTGGCCGCGGGAATCATCCTGGCCATCATGATCATTCCGATCATCGCGTCGATCACGAGGGAAGTTCTGGTGGCGGTTCCGCAAAGCCAGCGCGAAGCAGTATTGGCGCTGGGGGCTACGCACTGGGAAATGGTGCGGATGGCGGTGCTGCGCAATGCGCGTGCAGGTATCATGGGCGGCATCATCCTGGGCTTGGGCCGCGCGTTGGGCGAGACAATGGCAGTGACAATGCTGATCGGCAACCGGCCGGAGATTGCCAAGTCGCTGTTTGCGCCGGGCTATACAATGGCGAGCGTGATTGCCAATGAGTTCTCGGAGGCAGCCGACGACATGTACCTGAGCGCACTGGTGGAAGTTGGACTGGTGCTACTGATTGTGACCGTGATTGTGAATGCGTGCGCCCGATTGTTGGTCTGGTCGGT
This sequence comes from uncultured Acidobacteriaceae bacterium, assembly GCA_964559875.1. Taxonomy (GTDB): domain Bacteria; phylum Acidobacteriota; class Terriglobia; order Terriglobales; family Acidobacteriaceae; genus TOLSYN. Next base: position 107,989 of record CAZLJQ010000005.1, on the reverse strand, counting down.
GACGCGCGGATACTCTGCGAGGAACAATGCCTAGCGTATCCCGTCCGCTCAGTTTGGTGCGCCGCGCCACGAATGTGTGTTTCGTTGGGCTTTCCGGGCTGGCTGCGCTGCTGGTATTGGCACCGCTGGCGGCGATCTTCGGCTACCTGGTCTACAAGGGAATTGGTTCGATCGATTGGGCCTTCCTGACGCATACGCCGCGTCCAGTCGGCGAGGCGGGCGGGGGGATGGCCAATGCCATCGTCGGCTCGATGATGATTCTCGGAATGGGCTCGATCATCGGTGTGCCGCTGGGCATTGGTGCCGGAGTTTACATGGCGGAGTTCGGGCGCGGGCGCTACGTGACGTTTGTGCGGTTCACGGCGGATGTCTTGAACGGCATTCCGTCGATTGTTGTAGGGATAGCGGTGTATGCCATGGTGGTTCTGCCGCAGCAGCATTTCTCGGCACTTTCCGGTGGGGTGGCATTGGGAATCATGATGATTCCGACCATTGCGCGAACCACCGAGGAGATGCTGCTGATGGTGCCGAACACGATCCGCGAGGCGGCGCTTGGGTTGGGCATTCCGCAGTGGCGCACGACGTTGCAGGTGACGTTGCGTACGGCATCCAAGGGCGTTATTACCGGCACCATGCTGGCGTTTGCACGTGTAGCGGGAGAAACCGCGCCGCTGCTCTTTACCGCCTTCGGAAACCAGTTCTGGAGTGTCAAACCCAACCAGCCGATTGCGGCCCTGCCTATCCAGATTTTTTCTTACGCCATTTCGCCGTTTGAAGATTGGCACCGGCAGGCTTGGGCTGGAGCATTAATACTGATCGTCTTGATTGTTGCTGCCGTTTCCGCCGTACGGGTTGTGACGAGCCGCGGAAACATGGCCAACAACGCCTAGATTGCAAGGAGCCCTCATTCGATGGGTGTAGGAATCGCAGTAAAAGATCTGAACGCTTGGTTTGGCAAGGCGCATGTACTGAAGGAAGTCAGCGTCAAAGTGGGTGCCAATGCAGTGACGGCCGTGATCGGTCCGTCGGGCTGCGGCAAGTCGACGTTTATCCGCTGCCTGAACCGGATGCATGAAACCGTTCCCGAAGCCCGAATGTCGGGTACGGTGATGGTTGGAGACATGGATGTTTATAAACCGAACATCATTGCAGCCGATGTGCGCCGCCGCATTGGGATGGTGTTTCAGAAGCCGAATCCGTTTCCGACAATGTCGATCTACGACAACGTCTCGGCGGGACTGAGGCTGAACGGCTACAACAAGCGGCGCGAGCTAGATGTAGCCGTAGAAGATTCGCTGCGGATGGCGGCACTCTGGGACGAAGTGAAAGACGTGCTGAAGAAGAAGTCGGGGGCATCGCTCTCCGGCGGGCAGCAGCAGAGGCTGTGCATTGCACGCGCGTTGGCGGTGCAACCAGAGTTGCTCTTGATGGATGAGCCGTGCAGCGCGCTGGATCCGATTTCGACGGGGAAGATCGAGGAACTGATCTTCCAGCTGAAAGCACAGTACACTGTGGTGATTGTGACGCATAATATGCAGCAGGCGGCGCGAGTGGCCGACCACACCGGCTTTTTCCTTATGGGAAAGCTGATTGAGTATGACAAGACGGAAAAGATCTTTACTACACCTTCCGACAAACGTACGGAAGATTACATCACGGGCAGGTTTGGATAATGAGAAGCCGCTTCCAGCAAGGGCTGGACGAACTGAAGGAACGATTGCTCGAGATGGGCGGGATGGCCGAATCGGCTATCGAGCTAGCATCGGAGTCCTATCGCAAACGCGACGGACGGCTGGCGCAGCAGGTCTTTGAGCGGGAAAAGATGATCAACGAGAGTGAGCGGACCATCGATGAGATGTCGGTGGACCTGCTTGCCATGCAGCAGCCGATGGCTACCGATCTGCGTTTCGTGCTGGCAGTGCTGAAGATCAACTCCGACTTGGAGCGGGTGGGCGACCTCGCGGTCAACATTGCGCAGCGTTCACTGGATCTTAGCCAGGAGCCGGAGATCGAGGTTCCGGTGGATATCGCTCGCATGACCACGGCGGCTTCGACAATGGTGCGGCGGGCGTTGGAATCGTTCCTCTCCGCCAAGGCAGATGTTGCGCAGGCGGTGCTGGAGATGGATTCCATCGTGGACCGGATGAAAGACGAGGCATTCATCAATTTGGTTGGAGAGATGAAGAACAACCCGGACAAGGTGCGTGGCTACCTGGACGTTCTGCTGATTACGCGGAGCTTGGAACGGATTGCAGACCATGCAACAAATATTGCTGAGGACGTGATCTTCTGGGTAAGCGGGGCCGACGTACGCCACAACGCGCGCTACAGTCAGGAACCGGATTCGGACGCGCTGCGGGAGCACTGAAGAATAAGGTTTCAAAGCTTCGAAGCCCCGGTGATTCCGGGGCTTCGGCCATTTGGACGAGCTGCGACGAAGTGAAGGTTCTCAGGCGGGAATATGGGCGACGAATGCTTTGAGGTTCTCGCACTGGCATGCGGCGCGGTAGACATCGCAGGCGTAACAGTCACCAGGGTTGCAACAGTTCTTATGAATCCAGCAAGGAGCGGTGGCACCAGCGGAGACTGCGCAGCCAGCCTTGGCGTCCGCGGTGCAGCCACGGATCTCCCAACAGGGAAGCAGCGCCAGCAGGTGGCGAATTCCAGCGAAATTGAGGCGCGCCTCACGTACCAGGCGCAGTACGGTCGCAATCCAAGGATAATCTAGCTGGGTGAAGTACCGAGTGCCTTTGTCTGACTTCAGGGGAATGAGAAGTCCCTCGCGTTCGTAAAGACGCAGCAAGTCGACGGAGACGCCGAAATATTGAGCCACCTCGCCAATCTTGATCCTCTTAGCGGCGATATTCGCATGAGAAGGGACGGCGGCTGGGGTGGGGGCGTTCGGTACGATTGAATCGCTCATGCTGCAAGCTCCGGGAGAAAATTGCGGTCCGACTAGCCTATGGTAATCACAAAGCAAGCCGAGTGCCAATCCAAGATTTCTTGATACCGCGGTAACTAATTTAGAATAAATAACTTCCGAATAGGGAGCGAAAACGGTTTCTGGAGCAAAAAGGCGAGAAACAGGAAATTCCCGCACCTGAGGAGAGATATGCCGCACCGCCGGTACGGATTTTCGCTATACCTGAATGGTGACCGCCGCAGGTGATCTAGCGCACAGACATTTAATAATGGCTGAGTCATCCTCCCAAGCCGGATTAGCAGGAGCGTGTATGTTTGGAGTGAGATTGCCGGGACGAAGCACGGCAATACGCAATTTTGACCAGCTCAGAAGTGCGGCCCGAGCGTTGGGTTCAGCGCGGGTTGCGATCATTGGTGCCGAAGACGATGTTGCACTGACGGCGGCATCTGAGGCCATAGCTTGTGGCATTGCAACCCCGTTGTTATTGGGGAGTGCCGCAAAAATTGTAGAACGCGCGACGGCGCTGGGACTGGTACGCCTGCTGGATTCAGCGCGGATCATCGATGTGGCGGAGCCGATAGAGGCAGCGCGGGCAGCCTGCAGAATGGCGGCCTCGGGTGAGGCGCAGATTCTGCTGAAGGGGCATCTGCGAACCGACGAACTGCTGCGGGTTGTGCTGGACCGGGAGGTCGGCTTGCGTACAGGTCGGCTGCTGAGCGACGTGCTGCTGTATGAAGACGTGCTGGCAGGCGAGACGCGGCTGGTGGGGATTACGGACGGCGGGCTGAACGTGTTGCCAACGCTGGAGCAGAAGCGGCAGATTGTGCTGAACGCAATCGACGTTCTGCGCGCGATTGGACTCACACATCCGCGCATTGCGCTGATGAGCGCCACCGAAGTGGTGACGGAGTCGATTCCGTCGACCGTAGATGCGGCGGCGCTGGTAGAGATGGCGAAGAGTGGAGAGTTTGGCGAGGCGCAGTTGTTTGGGCCACTGGCGCTGGACAATGCAATGGTTCTAAGTGCAGCGAAGGCGAAGGGGATCACAAATCCGGTGGCGGGCAGGGCCGACTGCCTGGTAGTTCCGAATATCGAAGCCGGGAATCTGCTGGGCAAGGCGGTGAAGTATCTGGGAGGCTCGCAGTGCGCGCATGTGGTGGTTGGGGCGCAGGTGCCCGTCCTTATTCCGTCACGCGTGGAAAGCCCGGACGACAAGGTGAACGCCATGGCTCTTGGAGTTCTCTTCCGGGGCGCACAGCTTCGAGAACGCAAGACCGAGGATCGGAATGAGGTGCAATGATGAGTCTTGCCCCTAATCTTCTGGCTATCAATCCGGGCTCGGCGTCGACCAAATTCGGGCTGTATCGCGACGAAGAGCCATTGCTGGTGCGCAATTTACAACACAGCAAAGAAGAGCTGGCAGCCGGCGGCACGGATGTACTCAGTCAATTGCAAATGCGGTTGCAGCGCATAGAGGACGAGTTGGAGGCAGGCGGGCTGCCGCTGGATGGAATTGCGGCAGTCGTGGGCCGTGGCGGCTTGCTGCGTCCGGTGAAGGGTGGAACCTACCGGGTGAATGAGGTGATGCTGGAGGAGTTGCGAAGGGCTGCGCGCGGCGACCATGCGGCAAATCTGGGAGCTTTCCTGGCGCAGGCAATTGCATCGTGCATCGGAGTTCCGGCCTACATTGTGGATCCGGTATCGGTGGATGAATGGATCAAGGTTGCGCGGCTCTCAGGATGCGCGCAATTGGAGAGGCCCTGCCTGTCGCACGCGCTGAATTCGAAGGCGACCGCGCGCCGCTACGCCGGCGAGGTGAAACGTCCGTACGATGAGATGCGGCTGGTGGTGGCACACCTGGGTAGCGGACACACGATCAGCGCACACGCCTCCGGACGCATGATCGATGCGACGAACTCGCGCGAGGAAGGCGCGTTTTCCACCGAACGGGCGGGCGCGGTGCCGGCGATAGAGCTGGTGCGGCTGTGCTACAGCGGGCGCTATACGCAGAAGGAAATGGAAACGATGCTGACGCGCGAAGGAGGATTGATCTCCTACCTGGGCACGGGGGATTTGCGCGAGGTGGAGCAGCACATTGATGAGGGCGACGAGCACGCAGGTTTGGTTTTCCGCGCCATGGTTTACCAGATTGCGAAGGAGATTGGGGCGATGGCGTGCGTGCTGCGCGGGAAGGTTGATGCGATTCTGCTGACTGGCGGGATGGCCCATAGCCTCCGGCTGACCGCAGCGATTTGCGAAGCGGTGCAATGGATTGCACCGGTGAAGATCTATGCGGGAGAGGACGAACTGCGGGCGCTCGCCGAGGGTGCGCTACGAGTGATGCGCCACGAGGAAGCGAGCCGAGAGTTCGGAGTAGACGCAGTGGAGACAATCTTGATCGAGACACAACGGTAGCCGATGCGGGAATGGAGTTCCAGCCGAAGTGGAGAGGCGGCGTAAAGTGGAGCACCTCAGGTGCGAGCTTTGCGTAACTAGGGCTTCTGACGCGTGGCATTTCCAGAGACACTGGTGCATGCTGGTTGTACTGTGCTTCGTCTCGATTACATTTCCTGCATGCTGACCATAGCTTCCACCGTCCTGGTAGGCCGCCGGATGTGGCAAGGATGGGTTGTCGCAGGGGCCAATAGTGCGATTATCTGCGTCATCGGGCTGCGAACCATGCAACTTGGATTCATACCGGCAAACCTGTTCTGCATCGTTCTCTATATCCACAACATGGTGCAGTGGAAGCACAGGCTGCAATTGCCGGGCAAGCGACGGGATAGCGCGCCAGTTGTTTAGGTTGCCACGTACCGGACGTGGTAAAAGTGAGTCATGGGATCGACGACCCTCCCGAACTATTTCACGAGTGCTGAGGTTGCGGCGCGATATGCGAAAGCGCGTCCGTACTTCCACGCCGAGGTGGCGGAGCGTGTGCGCAGATTCGCTGGGGTCGAACGCTTCGAGCGGGTGCTGGATGTTGGTTGCGGACCGGGACAATCCTCGGTGGCACTGGCCGCCATTGCCAGGCAGGTGATCGCCATCGATGCGTCAGAAAGCATGCTACAACAGGCAACGCTGTTGCCGAACATCACATACCAGGCGGGGTTTGCTGAGCAACTCAACTTCAAAGCCGGAGAATTTGATCTGATTTCGGCCGGATCGGCGCTGCATTGGTTTGACCGGAATCGCTTTTATGCGCAGTGTCAGCAAGTGCTCTCTCCGGTGGGCCTGCTGGCGGTTTACAACGACCACTTCACGACGTACATGGAGGACACTCCGGCCTGCAAAGGCTGGATGCGCTCCCGGTTTGCGAAACGATTTCCGGCGCCGCAGCGGGGTATGAGGGACATCGACGAGTTGCAGGCAGCCGAATGTGGATTTGGGGTGGTGCATCGCTCGTCTTTCAGCCACCTGGTGCCATATTCGCGCGAGCAGTTGATCCGCTATTTGCTGACACGCAGCAACACTCTTGCCGCCATCGCTTCAGGAAAAGAAGAGCAGCAGACGGCTGAAGACTGGCTGGATCGGGAGCTGACGCCTATTGTGCCGGATGGGGTGACCGGTTCATTCATCTTCAAGTGCAACATGTGGCTGATGCGCAGAACCAACCCGCTTGTGTAATATGTACTGCCTTCGGCGCAATTCCTGTATCCAATTAGCATGACAACAAACGATGCGGACGTGATTGTCATTGGCGGCGGCGTTGCCGGTCTGACAGCGGCGCGGTTGCTCGGCGAAGCAGGGCAGCAGGTACTCCTTCTGGAAGCTCGGGGACGCCTGGGCGGACGGGTGTGGACGACGCACGCACTGAGTGGGCTGACGGTGGAAGCTGGCGCCGAGTTTATTCACGGACGCCCGCGCACCATCTTCGACGTAATCCGTGCGGCGAATCTCGAAGTGCAGGAGTTCAGCGGTGCGCAATGGATACAAGAGGACGGCCAGCTCCGGCGCTGCGAGAATTTCTTTGCTCATACCAGAAGTGTTTTGGAAGAGATGAGTGATCTCGGGCCGGACCGCTCGTTCGCCAGTTTTTTGGGCGAGTACTGCCAGGTTGAGGATGCGGAAAAGATTTGGGGGCTGGAGTACGTGGAGGGATTCCACGGAGCGCTTGCCGAGCGCATCAGCGTGCATTCGCTAGTCCGCGCCAGAAGAGCAGAAGATGAGACGGAGGGGGAGCGTTCTTTCCGCTTCGCCGGCGGCTATGAATCACTGCTGCGAGTGATGAGAGATGCATTGCCGACGAATCAGGTGAGCGTCCGCCTGAACACCGCGGTGAAGACCGTGCGATGGGAAAGGCACAAGGTTCAGATAGCGGCACAGACGGAGAACGGAGTTGCGGAGTTTCGCGCGCCACGCATCGTCGTGACGCTGCCGCTGGGCGTGATGCAGGCTGCGCCTGACGCTCCAGGTGCGGTCCGCTTCGACCCTGCATTGGAAGACAAAATATCGGCATTGCTGCTGCTTTACATGGGGCAGACAATGCGCGCGTCACTGGTTTTCCGCGAGAGATGGTGGGAGCAGATTTCGAGCGGTGCCCTGAGCGACATGAATATGGTCTATTCGCACCAGGAGTGGTTTCCGACATGGTGGACAGGTGTGGGCCCCGCGCCGATTTTGACCGGATGGGCCGCATCGCGACGCGGAGAGCGCCTGAGCGGAAGATCTGGACTGTTCATCAGGGACAAGGCCTTGGAATCGCTGACGGCTATCTTTGGTGTTCCACGCCCGAGGGTAGAGGGCATGCTGCAGAGCTGGCACGTACACGATTGGCAGTCAGACCCGTACGCGCGAGGCTCTTACAGCTACGTGGGCGTGGGCGGCGAAGGCGCACAACTCGAACTTGCCCAGCCAGTAGCGGAGACATTGTTTTTTGCTGGCGAAGCAACCAACACTGAAGGACTCCACGGGACGGTGCATGGTGCGATCGCGACCGGGGAGCGAGCAGCGCGGGAGATCCTGGGCGTCTTGCCATGAAGCTGTACTCAACGCTGAAGAAAATGTTTCGCGCGAAGGCGAGTGATGCCTGACACCGAAACTCCAGGCGAGTTGCCGCTCCAGTTACAGACGCGTATGCCTAGCAGTAGCACGAAATATTAAAACGTGCTACGATTCAATCATTTCTGGTTTGGGAGAGATGGGACGCCTCCGGCTTTGCCCGAGGTGGCTTTCGTATGAGGCTTAAGGATGAAGCGAGGTGACTGGGCGAAGGCGTCCGTGGACTTAATTGCTGTGCTGCTGTTTATTTTCTTGCCGCCGCCGCTGGTTTCTCAGACGAATGTCCTGAAGGGGTATGTCACCGATCCCAAGGGAAATGCACTGCCGAAAGCATCGGTTAAGCTCTTTGACCATGAGTGCGTCATGGGAGCGACGACGACCGGCGCGGAGGGGCAGTTTCAGCTGTCGGCGGCCAGCGCTGGACAGTTCATCATCAAGGTTGAGGCTTCCGGTTTCCGGCCCGTCACCCAGTCCGTCATAGTCAGTTCGAGCGGCCAGTCCAATATTCAGATCAGTATGAAAGAGCTCTCAACGCGGGGTGAGTCGGTGACGGTGACGGCCGACTTGAACGAGGGTGACGTGCTCTCGCCCGATGCGGCGATGAAGGTTTTTGCCTCCGAGGATTTGCTGGATGCCAATCCAGGACGTCCGGGCGCACCGATTTCGATTCCCGGCTACCCGATTGAGACGGCGTCGAGCGGCATCAAGGCTCCGCAGTACTTTGCTCCGGGCGTAGCGGGTGACCACGGCGAGCCGATTGCGCAGTTTGTTCAAGTGGGCAGCTACCTGGTGCCCAACAACCTCTCGGCGAATGCGCACGGCAATGGCTACGCCGATCCGAATATTTATATTGCGAACGTGATTGAGAGCGTGCAGGTGGATGGCGGGGCATACAACGTGCGAGAGGGCAACCACGCACTGAATCTGGCGGCGATCTATGGGCTGCGCTCGCATCTCGATCCGTTCATCATGCTGACAGGAGATCAGCGCGACATTACGGCGACGGCGGGGATGAGTCCTTCGACGAATTCGTGGGCCGCGATGGAGGGCTCATTTGGCAACGGCTTTCTTGATTGCCTGGAGCACCGCAAGCAGTTCAAATTCAACGGCGGTCGCACCTTCCACGCGGGAGATCATACGCTGACGCTGTTCGGCCTTGCCTACCTTGGCTACGGATACGTGGCAGGACTGAAACCAATCTATGGCTTCAATTCCGTCGATGCCGCGGCAGGCTGGACGGAGTACCCAGATACCATCGACGATCGGCAGAAGGACCAGACGCATACGGCGCTAGTGGCGCTGAACGATGTGTGGAAGTTGGACGATCACCAAGAACTGCAACTCTCCGGATTCTTCCGCACCTACAACCTCTCGCTCTATTCGGACTTCGGACTGGGACTGATTCGACAGAGCGAGTTCCGCACCGTAGGCGGCGGCAGTGTAGGGTATGTAAACAAAATCACGAAGACCTTTACGCTGTTGGCCGGGATGGATTACGAGCGCGAGGCCCCGCGGCGCGACGATCTGGACCACTATAATTTCTACAATCCAGCCGCGCCGTATTTCTACGGACCGTTCGTCAAGATTATCGCGAATAATGTGACGATCGCGCCGGTGACGCCGTATGTTGCCGGGCAGGGTGAACTGAGTAAATATCTGCGCTATTACCTGGGCTGGCGGCGCGATGAGGTCGAAATCAACAACCAGGACCTGATCACTCCAGCGAACTCCTGGAGCAAGTGGGTGGGAGTGAATTCGCCGAAAGCGACGATCACGTTTCTTCCCGAGCAGTCCTGGTACGTTCCTCTAATTTCGCTCAGCTTCGGCAAGTCGTTCTTCACGGAAGATCCCAGGGCGGGAGCGGCCTTTAACGGCCCGACATCGGCTGATCCGGTGGAGACGGCGCGATCGTATCAGCTAGTGGCGAGCAAGACCTTTCACCGGACCGACGTCAAGCTGACCCTGGGCCATGAGACGCAAAGCGCCGAGTACGGCAAGATCGATTCGGATCAGGGATTGCAGTTCCCGCTGGGGCCGGGACGTATCCGCTTCCTGGCGGTAACCGTGCGCCAAAGCCTCCCGAACGGTTCGCTGCAGGCGACCTTCGAGCAGGCCGATGCGCGCCTGGTGAACACATCCTACTCCGTCATCCCGGAGGCGCCGCGGCTGATCGGCGATATCTCTGGGACCTATCAGAAGCTGCCCTTCCATCTGCAGGCAAAGGCCGAATTCGAGTATGTGGGACAGAAGGTAGTGGGTAGCGGCTGCAACGAGAGCAGCTACCTGAGCGGCGACCCAAACGCGCTCAATTACTACTGCCTCGGTGTGGCCAACAAGGAGTATCGCCTATCAGTGGCGCGGCCTTTCCGTGACGGAAAGATCAATGTTGGTGTGAACATGATGTTTGCCACCGGCTGGACGGGGCAGACCACGGAGAATTTCGGCGCTGCCGGAGTATATGCGCCCGGAGCCGTGGGACTTGACGGCCATAAACTGGTTCCTGGCAACCCGGTCAATGAGGTGGTGGGCGTACGCATCCCTTCGTATGCGAGCGTGAACCTCACCTACCGGTTAGGAAAGGAAGTTGCGCAGTAAGGTATGACGACTGTGCACCGCGCCTGACGCGTGGATTACTTCTCAACCCTCCCTGCCGAGGACATTACCAGCTTGCCGTGCTTGACGCCGCGCAGGCTGAGCATGTGATCGGCCAGGTGCTTCACCTCGGCAGCCCGTCCCTTCATGAGGACTACCTCAAAGCAATTTTCATCGTCCAGATGCACATGGGTCGCGGCGAGGACATTTCCATGATGGTGGTGCTGCGCCTGGGTCAGCTTCTCGGTAAGTTCCGGCCGATGGTGGTCATAAACCATGGAGAGCGTTGCAACGACTGGGTTATTACCCGTTGCCTGCTCAGCAACAAGCGCATCTCGAATGAGATCGCGAAGAGCTTCGGAACGATTGCTGTAACCACGCTTGGCGATTAGTTTGTCAAAGTCGTCCAGCAATTCCCGTTCAATTGAAACACCGGTTCTGACCAGCTCTGCCATCTCGGCTTCTCCCTGATTCCAAGTTACTGCAGGAATGGAAAATACAGCAATGCAGAATCACCAATATCCTGGAAGGCGCAGGTGGTATGTGCAGCCTTTTGCCGAACTCACCGCGTCCCATCTCCTCAGGTAGCTCGATATGCGCAGAAAAACAGCTCTGACTGCAACAGCTATAGTGAGTGTCGTTGGGCTGATCGTCGGTTGGCCGCAGGCGATCGTAGGTGTTCTGCGGGCGTTGTTTCCCAGCTTGATTTGGGAAATGCGCACGCCAGACCGAGTGGTGGCAATCACCTTCGATGACGGACCAGACCCTGTGTTCACGCCCAAGGTGCTGGAGATTCTCCGACGCTACAAAATAACGGCCACGTTCTTTCTGGTGGGAGAGCGGGTTCGCCGCTTCCCTGAAGTTCTGGGGCAAATACGCGAAGAAGGACACTGTGTTGGAAACCACAGTGATTCGTGGCGACGAACTGTCCAGTTGGGGCATGATGAGTTTGAGCGTGACCTGCTCCGTGCCGAACAATCGCTTGGTTTACTAGACTCGCCTAAGCTCTTCAGACCTGCTGGCGGAATGATCAGAGCCGATCAGATCCAGGTACTTCGGAAGCACTGCTACTTCGCAGTACTGGGTTCTGCGTATGCGTTTGACCCCTATCGGCCTCCCCAAAAGTACATTGAATGGGCAATTACCAGAGGTCTAAAGAACGGTGCGATTATCGTGCTTCACGATTCCGGAGGAGACAGGACTCATAGCGTGGAAGCGTTGCCGGTAGTTATCGAGAATGCGCAAGCGAAGGGCTATCGATTTGTGAGGCTCTCCGAACACCTTCCGGGCCGATAACAACTAGGCAGATTAGTCCGTCTTCTAATCGGCGCTGGAAGAGGCCTCCAGCCGCCGATTTATCGCAATCCCGCTTGCGACTATGCCGGCAATGATGACAGCGAAGAACAATAGCCAACCCCAGTATTGGTCAGGATGCCGGACGGCGCGAATGAAGTGCCGTCCATAGTGGTCGGCCAGAACAGCAATAAGGGAGTAGCGCACAGCGCGGCAGAGTCCGACGACGATGAGATATTTCTTCACCGGGTAAGCGGAAACGCCAGCAGCAGCGAAGAGCAAGCTTGTTGGGGATGGGAAGGGAACAGCAGCAGAGATGGCGAGAGCCACGGTCCCCCACTTCTCGAACAATCGCATGATGGTCGGCACGCGACCGCTCTTGAAGTGTTTGTTGAGATATGCAAGACCTGCCTGACGCGCCAGCTTATAGGTAATGAAAGCACCGATCAACGAACCTGCGGTTGCGGCGGCTGCATACTCGTACCACGGATCGTGGTGCCGCGCGGCGAGGATGGCAGTCAGAATGTCTGGGCCTCCAAATGTGGGCAAAGGTAAACTGTCCAGAATGGCGAAGGAGAACAGGCCGAATGCGCCTAAATGGCGCAGCATGACAGTAACGGTCATGGGGTGCTTCTTCGGCGCGCGTTGAAGCAGATCAATGAACATCTGCAGATTTTCCACTATTTTGCGGCGAACTTCCAGAGCACCTCTGCTGTTCTGAGCTTCGCTGGCGCGGCAGCAGGCTGCTATTATTTCTGTGACAGCGTTCACGAGGGAATAACAAGTCCCGTGCGCCAATTCTTGTATGGTTGACGATCAGATTCTGTCTGTTCAATGCCTGGCGGTGAATCGTCGCTGCTACGCATAAATACAACAACTTGATTGTGCTCGAGCGACAGCCGGACGGCTGTTCGTTTGAAGGGAACATTTTTTGCATGTCTGTCGAATCCAATGTTTACGGCGCTCAAGAGAAGGATCGCAACACCTTGATCGCCGAGGCCCCGGTATTTGGAATTCTATTTGCGATTGGTCTATCTCACCTGCTGAATGACACGATCGGGGGACTGCTACCAGGTGTCTATCCTCTTCTGAAAAACTCTTATCACTTAAGCTTCACACAGATTGGTCTGATCACTCTCACATACCAGACCACCGCGTCGCTGCTGCAGCCTTTAATCGGGTTCTACACCGACCGGCATCCCCGGCCGTTTTCATTGATTGCCGGAATGGCGTGCACGCTTACCGGGTTGATCATGCTCTCACGAGCGGCAAGCTTTCCCGCCATTCTAGTTTCAGTAATGGCAGTCGGCATTGGCTCTTCGGTATTTCATCCTGAATCTTCGCGGGTGGCGCGATTGGCTTCGGGAGGTCAGCACGGGTTGGCACAATCCATCTTCCAAATGGGTGGAACCTTCGGATTAGCTCTGGGACCTTTGCTGGCTGCGCTTGTGGTCTTTCGCTACGGACAGCGCAGCATCGCGTGGTTTTCACTCACCGTGCTCCTGGCCATGATCGTGCTGTACCAAGTGGGCAGTTGGTATAAGAGAAATGCGTTGAAAAAGCTGCAGGCTCATGCCAAGTCCGCTCCACTGGCGTCGCCCCTGCCTCCCGGCAAAGTGGCTGGAGGCATCACCATATTGCTGATCCTTATCTTCTCGAAATACTTTTACCTGGCCAGCATTACCACATATTTCACGTTCTACCTGATGAGCAAATTCCACGTCTCAGTGCAGAACGCTCAGTTTTATCTTTTCTTATTTCTGGCATCCAGTGCCGCCGGGATTCTGGTCGGCGGGCCGGTGGGCGACCGCATTGGCCGCAAGTACGTCATCTGGTACTCGATATTGGGTGTGCTGCCTTTCACGCTGCTCCTGCCGTACGTCAATCTTTTCTGGACTGGCGTCCTCAGTGTGGTGATCGGCATGATCCTGTCCTCCGCTTTTTCAGCGATTGTGGTGTTCGCCCAGGAACTGATCCCCGGGAGGGTAGGTATGATCTCGGGCCTGTTCTTCGGTTTTGCTTTTGGAGTCGCGGGAGTAGGTGCCGCGGTGCTAGGCAAGGTAGCTGATTGGACCAGCATTAGCGTGGTGTACCACATCTGTTCGTTCCTGCCGGTCATCGGCGTCCTTACTTACTTTTTGCCGAACGTAGAGACTCGGGCTTCTGCGAAAACGAAGCAGGGGTTGACCATCGAGACGACCTAGATCGCAATTCTTGTCGCCATCCGCGGAGGTTCTGGACGCGGATGGCGGCAAGGGTGGGGAAGCCATGGCGGATGAGTTTCGTCCGCAAGACTGCCTGGTAGCCTATGCCGCAGCTCTATCCTTCGGCATTGAAACGACCTCCCCGACCTTGCGTTTCGGGCGCCGGGCGATGAGCGGCAGAGCGAGCGAGCAGACCATCACGACGGCAATTACCAATATCGCAGGCTGGTAGGTCCCTGTAGTTTGGCGGACCCGCGCGATCAGAATAGGCGACGGAATTGCCGCCGCACCCCAGGCTAGCAGAATCCAGCCATAGATTCCGCCCATATATTTGGCACCGAAGAAGTCTGCAGTGAAAGACGGCATGGTGCCAAAGCCCCCACCATAGCAGAGGCCGACCAGCGCAACTGCCGAGGTGAACAGTGCAGCAGTGTGCAGATGCGGCAGAGAGAAGAACACGCCAATCTGAACCAGATAGAGCAGGAAGTAAACTCGCGCACGGCCGATAAAGTCGGAGACTGCAGCCCAGAAGATGCGGCCCAGCCCGTTGAAGATCGAGATCACACCGACAATACCGGCGGCGGCTACGGGCGTGAGTCCCACCAGTTGCTGTGCCATGGGCGAGGCCTGGCTGATGATCATGATTCCAGCAGAGACGTTTAGGAAGAGCATGACCCACAAAAGCCAAAACTGAGGTGTCGACATGGCCTCTTTAACTGTGAAGTCGTAGGTTGAGGCCGCCTTGGAAACGGCGGAGCGAGGCTCCCAACCTGCGGGGCGCCAGCCCTGAGGGGGATTCTGGTAAAACTGGGCGGTGAGCACCACCAGTACCAGGTACACAATTCCCAAGGTCAGGAAAGTGGCAGGCACTCCCATTGTGAGGATTTCGCGAGCTGCGATCGGGCTCATCACCAGCGCGCCCGCACCGTAGCCGCAGACCGCGACTCCGGTCATCAGGCCGCGCCTGTCTGGGAACCACTTCACTAAAGTGGCAACCGGACAGATGTATCCCATTCCCATGCCAAAGCCGGAGATTACTCCGTAACCCAAGTACATGCCAGCAAGAGAGTGGTTTGAGGCCGCCAATGCCGCCAGCATGTAGCCGGTGCCATAAAGAATTCCTGCAACGGTCGCCACCCGACGCGGGCCGACGCGATCCTGCCACAGTCCGCCGATGACGGTTCCCACGCCGAGGAAGACAATAGCGAGCGTGAAGTTCAGTGAAACCTGCGTAAGTGTCCAGTGCTCAGAGTTTGTGAGCGGTTTGACGAAAACGCTCCAACCGTACACAGCACCGAGGCAGAGCTGCATGATGACCGCTGCAAATGCAATCCCCCAGCGGTTTGCGAGACGATCCGTGGCCATGGCTTTTCTCCATTTCTTAAAACAATGCCAAAGTGCATCCATAGCCGATATATTTCGCAAGCTGCCCGTAGGGTTACTGCCCTGCTCCGACGATGTAGTCGGGTGTCTAATCCATCCGTTTCCTTTTGCCTCCACTCTCCGCCGAGCGAGGTTCCCGAAACTCTAATCGGCGGCCATGCTGTCACTGGTTGCAGGATCGACCGCGCCTAAACAGCGTGCCCCGAAAACCTCAACAGTTGCGTTGTAATCCGGCACACCGGCTGGATCCAACCGGCCAGCGGGAATGATCACGTTAATCTCAGGCCAATGTGCCTGCAAGCATCCTGGTTTGATATGGTCGATTCGCACTCGTCCAGAGAACGTCCCATGTTCGTTGCGTAAGGTGATTGCATCCCCGTTTTTCAGTCCCATGCGCTCGGCATCCTGAGCAGACATGATGATGTCATCGCGCCGAGCGCCGGTGATGGGGTCCTTCTCGGCAAGTACCATGCTGTTGAACTGCTTGCCGCGCCGCGTAGACAGCAGAAATTGTCCAGGAGGAACAACCTCTTCCGGAAGCGCAACCACACTGAAATGGCCGAGTCCGTCGGGCGTCAGGCACCGGTCGACTAGCAGGCGAGGACCGCCGTACTGGAATTGATCTCCTTTCTTATGCAGCTTCGCAATCCCTTTGTAGGCGGGGCAAACACGTTCGATCTCATTCCGAATGTCTTGTGTGTCGCGCCAGGGGAAAGCCGCAACGGCCCTCGCTGGGTCAAACTTGCGAGCAACCATGACCGGGATCTCCCATTCGTCGCGGGTGTCACCCGGGCGCGGTCCGGGAATTTCCGGACTGTAGATCACCCGCCGTTCTGTGCTGGTCTCCGTTCCTCCTCCGCGTTGCTCATAACGGGTTCTGGAAGGTAGCAGCACGACGGTGTCAGCGGGATCGACAAACATCGTGGGGTTCGCGACAATGTCCTGATGAACGCGCAGCTTGATTTTGCTGAGCGCGCGGTTAACCATCTCAGGCTCCGGCAACGTTGACTTGAAATTGCCGCCGCTCTGCCAGAGCGCGTCGATTTCACCGCGGTCGGCGGCCAGAACCATTTGGGCGGCACTGAGGCCTTTCCATGAAGGTGGCTCGAAGCTCCATTTATCGGCGGCGGCAAACTTCTTCGCGTTTTCCTCACCCACGGCGAAGCCCATCACGTATGCACCGGGCTGGCCTCCCATCTCTGCACCGCCTTGTACTCCGCTGTGGCCGCGAACAGGCATCAGACCGGTGTGTTTGCGGCCGATATTGCCCTTGGCAAGCTGCAGGTTGACGATGGCCCGCACGTTTTCGCTGCCGTATACGTGCTGAGTAATGCCCATGCTCCAGACGATGACCGCGTGCTGTGCTTTTCCGAATGTTTCGGCGAAGCGGTACATCTCCTCGCGCGTAAGTCCTGAGCTGCTCTCCAGAGTTTCCCAGGATAGACTGCGTACCTTGGCTTCCGTCTCGTTCCATCCTGTTGTGCGCCGCGCGATGAACTCGTGATCGATCCAGCCGCGCTCAACCAAATGCTTTAGTACGCCGGAGAAGAAAGCGATGTCGCCGCCAGCGTGGATCTGGAAGTGATCGTCGGCAATCTTGGTACCGAACAAAGCGCTTTCGGTCACCGATGGTATCCAGTAACGTTCCAATCCGGGTTCGCGGTACGGATTTACCACGAAAACCTTGGTGCCTGCCTTCTTGGCATAGTGGAGATACTTTGTGGCGACCGGCTGATTGTTCGCCAGGTTGGTACCGACGAGAACAACGAGATCGGCGCCAACCCAGTCGGAGTAAGAGCAGGTGGTCGCGGCACAGCCGACGGTCGCGCTTAAGGCAAGGGTACTCGGCGAGTGGCAGATACGGGCGCTGGTATCGATGTGATTGGTGCCGATGAACCGGGCGACTTTCTGGTGGGCATAGTAGGCTTCGTTGGTAAGCCCGCGCGAGGTCAAATACCAGGCAAAGCGCTTCGGATCGGTTTCGCGCAGCCTGGCGGCAATCAGTTCGGTTGCATCGTCCCAAGAGATGGGATTGAAGCCTCGGTCTCCTTTGCGGCGAACCATCGGCACAGGCAGGCGGCCCAGCTTTCGCAACTGCCGCTCGGGGAGCCCGCGCATTCGTCCGGCATCCTCAAGGAGACGCGCATCCATGGCGGGCATTGTGTTCAGTCGCAACAGCTGCAGGCGCACTGCGCAGAGATGGATTCCCTTCATCGTCCAGTCGCGCATGCCGCTGGTGCCTAGCGAACATCCATCGCAGCAACCATCGCTGAGGATTCGAAAGGCATATTCTAGATTGTCGCGATTCTCCCAGACTGATTCGAGGATATCGCGATAGTTGTTGGGGTGTTGCTGGTTCAGGCCGTAAGGTATCAGGCTGACCCAGTTCCGCTTGTTGAGCTTTTTGGCACGGTCTTCAGCGAACTCTGACATCGCCGCCCCTTCTTCGCACCGAGTGTGCTGCTGCACATCAACGCCGAAGCTGTTGGGCCCGACAGAGCCGGCGATAGGATTCGCTGGGAAGCCGAGTGGAAGATTCGGCACTGGCGGCGAAGTACCGGGCATACAAAGCACCCATATTGGCTAATGCGCCGCCACGACACTTGGAGGGGAAGTGCAGGAAAATGGTTTTCCGGCAATCTCAGCCGGTGATTCCGGGATACGAAAGCTGCTTGTATATACTTATTCCTTCAAAGAATAGAGAGAGTTGCCGATGCCGATCAGACCACTCGAATACATCTATCCCGGTATTCTTGCCGCGCAAGCAATCCATACGGCAGTGAAGTTCCGCGTCCCCGATCTTCTTGCGTCGGGGCCCAAGACCGTTGCGGAACTGGCGTCGGCTTGCGGCGCGCATGCGCCGACGCTCGAGCGTTTGTTGCGTGCGCTGACCAGCATCGAAATGTTCCAGAGAACTCCGGACGGCCGCTACCGCAACTCGCCGCTCACTGAAGTTCTGCGCTCAGATCATCCCCAGTCGCTGCGGTCCGAAGGGATGTTTCTGCCCGCGCCCTTTCTGTGGGCTCCGTTGGGAGAGCTTTCTGAGTCGGTGCGAACCGGCGAGCCGGCCTTCGAGCGAGTGTTCGGGCAGAGCTTCTTTTCATACCTAGGCGACCATCCAGACGAAGCAGCAGTCTTCGATCGCGTTATGACCCAGGAGATCATATGGACCACGCCGGCACTGCTGAGGGCCTACGACTTCTCGCGCTTCAAACAGTTGGTCGATGTAGGAGGAGGCCAAGGTGTGTTTCTGAGCAATATTCTTGCTGCCACGCCGCAGCTGCAAGGAGTTCTGTTTGATCAGCCGCAGGTAGTAGCCGAGGCGAGGGAGCTCTTGAAGGGCACCGTAGCTGCGCGAGTAAAGATTGTGGGCGGCAGCTTCTTCGACCTAGTGCCGGAAGGCGGCGATGCCTACGTCTTGAGGAGGGTAATCCACGATTGGGAAGACGAGGATGCGGTCAAAATTCTTGGCAACGTGCGCCTCGCCATGGGTCGTGATGGCACGCTGCTGCTGGTTGAAAATCTGATTGACTCCGCTGTTCGTCCTGCCGGTCTTATGGACCTGATGATGCTGGTGCTCGGTGGTCGCGAACGCACAGAAGCTGACTTCCGCTCACTCCTTCAATCCGCCGGATTCTCGCTCAGCCGCGTCATTCCAGCGGGAGCGTACTGTTTGATCGAGTGCCATCTCGCTTAGCGTCAAGTCTCTCTACGGAAAGGCGTCCGCCAGAATCCTTGCGGGATGGGCATGAAAGAGGAGATTGGGGTAGTATGAGTTGACGAAAAGCTCAATCGAGTGTATCTGTGTTAGCAAATCTCTCCTGCACCGCGTAGATTCGGAGTATTCCACATGCACTCCCACACTTGTGAGGCGCTTAATGCTATTGCACGTTATGCCGAGTCCACCCCACAATCGCCCGCACTGATAGAGCCTGGTGGTTTAACACTTAGCTACAGGGAGTTATGGACGCAGATAGCGGCGCTCGATCTTAGGCTACAGGAAGCAGGCATTGGTTCGCAGGAGGTTGTTGCGGTTCTTCTGCCGCAAGGTGCGTTGCAGGTTCTCACGGTTTCTGGAGTACTGAGCCACAGCGTTTGCGCCCCACTCCAATCAAGGACGACTGTCAGCGAGGTTGAGGCTGCCCTGCGCAAGCTGAACGTCTCAGCGCTCATTGTTTCTCCGGAGTTTGAAGCAGAGATCATGACTGCCAGCGCGATGGGACTGACCGTTCTGGTTGCTCGCAAGGATCAGTCTCCGAGAGAATGGCAGATTCGCCGTCCGGCTTCTCTGCAGAAGACACGCGCCGCGAGTCTTGATGCAATCCTGCTGCTGATTACCTCCGCCACCACGGGCACTTCTAAACTGGCACAGAGTACCTCCGTCAACCTCAATGCCCGGATTGCATCGAAGCGCGACGTACTGCAATTAACTGCCTCAGATCGTCTACTGTTGATGGCCTCGCTGAGCCACAATATAGGAATCGAAAGCACCTTTGCTGAATTTCTTGTTGGCGGCACGGTCATTGCAACCGGTGGTTTTGATCCCACCGGCTACCCGCTATGGCTTCGCGAACTGAGGCCCACCTGGTACAACTGTGCGCCGGCAGTGCATCAAGCCGCACTTGTGCAACTGAAACGCGAACTTCCTGCCGAAGTGCTTGCTCTGCGCTTCGTCCAATCGGCAGGGGCTCCGCTTCCAAGTGAGGTAAAGCTGGAACTTGAGCGGATTCTGCGCGTGCCGATGTTCAACGACTACGGCAGTACGGAAACTGGCCCAATCGCTACTGACGCATTCCTCTCTGGCGGTCGCGTTGCAAACTCGGTAGGGCGTTCTTGCGGGCTTGAGATCGGTATCGTGACCCCTCCCGGAGATTTTCTTCCGTCTGGCAAAGAGGGAGAGATCGTTGTGCGTGGCCCTGCTGTCATCTCCGGGTATGCGGACAACGCCGAAGCCAACCAGAGTGCCTTTCGGAATGGCTGGTTTCGGACGGGCGATGCCGGGCGTATGGATGCGGATGGAAATCTCTTTGTAACGGGCCGTCTGAAGGAAATGATTAACCGGGGCGGAGAAAAGATTTTGCCCGCCGAAGTGGACGTCGCATTGGCTACTCACCCCGCAGTTCTCGAAGCGGCGGCTTTTGCGGTTCCACATCCCACCTTGGGCGAAGATGTAGCGTGCGCTGTAGTTCTTCGCGGTGCGCCAAACGAAGCACACGTAAGTGAAAGAGAGCTTCGCCGCCATGTGGCACAGTTGTTAGCCTCGTTCAAGGTTCCGCGCCGCATCTACTTTGTCGATCAGATTCCTCGCGGCGAACTGGGTAAGCCGCAACGGTGGCTGCTTACCGAGAATCTGAGCGCCCGGCACGTCTCGCCGGCATTGCCAGCCGAGTTGACGGAACGCAGGCTCTTCTTCAAACTCCACGAGATTTGGATGCGGATCTTGGAATGCGACGACTTGGGATTTGATGAGGACTTTTTCGAGGCGGGGGGTGACTCACTGGCGGCAATCAATATGCTTGTCGAGGTTGACGAGCATTTTGGCAGTCTGACAAGCGCTTCGGCGGCAAGCTTTCTTGACGAGCCTACGCTGGCTCATTTGACCGACCTAGTACGCACGACCCTGAACGTCAAGCCCAGTCAGAGTGCTTCAAGTGAGATACGGGTTTTCCCGATCCGCGAAGGAAGCTTCAGCCAACAGCTATTCTGTATTCCTGCTGACACAGACGAAGGCCTGTACTTCCGCCGGTTGGCAACGCGTCTCTACGATGATGAGATGGAGCTATCCATTGTGCGCCCGGCGAACACCTTGCACGGCCCGGAGCTCTTCACCATCGAACACGCCGGTGCGGCAACGGCAGCGCTCATTCGTCAGGTGCAAGCTGAGGGGCCGTACTTCGTGGCAGGTTATTGCTACGGCGGCATAGTCGCTGTTGAGGCAGCTCGCCAGCTTATTCTAGAGGGGCAAGATGTCCGGCTGATTCTGTTTGACGTGCCAATGCCAGGGTATCCTTCCCTCTTTTTCGATTGGCCCGCATTGATTGAAGGGGTCCGACACAAATGGCGTATGGAGGGTAACGGCGACTGCCCAGAGATGGCCACAAATTCCCGTTCCTTTGCGCGGCGTTTGGCTTGGTTATCCGGGATCCTTCACCTCTTTGCTCGACGCTTGGTGTGGTCTGCGGTGGTTCCTGTCCGCAGCCTTTTGGCTCCTATTGAAAATATTACGGCTGTTCAGCGGCTTCTTGAGTGGCCACAGGTCGATTATTTCCCCTTTTACCGGGCCCGCCCCATTGACGCTCCGATTCTCCACTTTATCTGCACAGGCACCGTCTCCCGCTTCGGCTGGAGGACGATGGCGCGCCGCGGCATCGATGAGCGGTTGGTTGCCCTGGACCATAAAAACGTCTTCCACGAGTCCAACTTGCCAATGATTGTGAAAGCCATTAGAGAGTGGAAGAGCACTTTCGGACCCCAAACAGACGAAGCGGATCTGTCGCGCAGCGGCACTGTTTCTAAAGGTAAGGATTAGGTCGTTCTTCTTCGGAATAATTACAAAGAGGGTGCTACGAGGATGGAGACAAACTGAGGTGATACCTACGCCGTTGGATCGAGGAGCAGATGAACTGATGTTTTCGTCAGTTCATCCGCTAGCCGGCGCGAGATAGTGTCCTCCAAAATCTGCGCAATCTGGTACGAAGACGCACTAGAGTACGCAGTCGAATGATCGGATCAAATCCAAATACCAGGCACAAGCGGAACCCGAGCAGTCCCCCCGGATAAATCATGATTCTGTGCAGACGGCCTAGGTCCGTCGCCAAGGTGTTCGTACCCTCGTCGGTGGTAAAGCACAGCGGAAACTTGCAAAGAGCGAGTTCCACCTCGCGATCGCCGCAATAGCCGTACGGATAGGCAAATGACACAACCTGTCTTCCCAGGATCGTCTCCAAGTCGCGCCTGCTCCCTTCCAATTCTTTCTCTATTTCGCTTAGCGTTAGATAGCGCAAATCCGGATGGCTGCGGGTATGGGCGCCAAAATCGATGCCCTGAGCCGCCCATTCAGCGATCTGTCCTGCAGATAGAAGTCTGTGAGGCACGGGCCAGTCGGGCTGATCCCAGACATTCGTGCCTGCGATGTTTGCAGTTGGTACAAACACCACTCCTGTGCAGCCATACTTTTTCAAAAGCGGAAAGCAGTGCTGAGCGAGATCTGCATACGCATCGTCGAACGTTAGAAGCAGCGGTTTTTTTGGCAGTGCTTTTCCCCGCGTGACGTAGGCTAGCCAGTCGGCCGGAAGGATCGTAGTGTAACCCCGGCGCTTGAGGTAACAAAGATGGCGTTCAAATTGGGCCGGAGAAATGGTAAGTGCTGGGTTGGTCCCCGTTACTTCCGAGCCGATGTGATGATACATCAATACCGGAAGAGCGGCCCCAAAGTCAGCCGTCAGGATTCTCGACCCACCTGCCTTCCGCACAGCAGCACGGCGAAATCCGATTGATCGGCGCCAATCCATAATTTTCAGGCCTACTCTATAGAATAGCGGGATTCCACGGAGCGCATTATCATTACCAGAGATTTGGCACGTACTCACTGTTGTCTGGCTCGTCGTGCTCAATTGCTCATTGCCATTCTGGGTCATCGCGCCTCATGTTTTGGTTTTCGACAAAAAACATTGGTCACAACGGGAAATATCCCATCGCAATAATCCAATTCTTCCGAACTCAGTTCTTCCAGCGAGAGGCCGAGATTGGCTGCCACGACTGAAAGGCAATTGCCCTCCCCTTCCACTACGACTTCGCAGCTCGGCCATACGCGATGCAGCAGCTCCCTCCACCCGGCAGGTGTAAGACGCCAAAAATCGTCTTCCGCCTTGTCGAGCCGAAAGAGTCCGCCGCCATTTGCGAGGATTACTCCACCTGGTTTTACTACCCGCAGAGCATTCTGGAGACAAAGCTCGATTTCGCGAAGGAACGAAAGAGTGCATGGCATCAGAACACAATCGTAAGCTTCGGACTGCAGGACATTTTCGGAATGAGCAAGATCGCAGAAAAAAGTACCCTCACATCGCGGATTTATGTCAAACGCATGCGTGGTTCGCAGGTCGTGTCCGAACCTGTGGGTGTACGTGCTCCTGTCGATTTCGAGAACGTCTCCCGTAATGTCGGCACGATGCCGTTCGAAGAACCTGTCCACATAATATCGATCAACCGGAGTGCCGCGATCCCATCCATGGTCGTCCGAGAAAGGCTTCAGCCGACGCAAATTCCCCCATCGGGGAAATCCTAGCCCATGAGCCAGACAACGGAAACGTGTTGTCCACACCGGTCCCAAAGCGGGCTTAATGATGCTTAGTAGCTGCTGTCTTGTCGTTTCGTTCACAGAGATTTCCTTCACGAGATAGTCATGCAGTCGGTCGTTGGGTTGCGCCATGAGATCGTTGAAGAGCTTTTGGTTGATGCCGCAGAGCGCTGGTATTCAAACCTCAAAATGGCAAAGCAACATTCTCGGCCGCGGTGATCTGCCATATTTCAAATCCAGGAAATCTATTTTCCGCACGCTTGCTATTTAGAGAATTCAAAATCCTACGACAGGCGCCGCCCGGGTCGAAGATGTCTTCTCGATCACTCATCACGACTAGGACAGACCCATAGTCATGGAGCGATTGACCGAGCGTCTCTGGAGAGCAAACCCCGAAGACAGCCTCCTTCGGAAGCTTGGAAGCAATAGTTCCCTTTGTGAAGCCCTGAGTGGTTTGCAAACCGTAATACCTCGCAGTTTCATTATCCGCGAACCAGAGAACCGGTTCGCCGCGCACCAACGCCCTTTGCGCGAACCAGGCGGCATCGCGATAATCTTCCTTCTGATAGCTAAGAAGCAGTCTTTGCCTGAAGTCAGAGACAGACCAAGCTATTCCCAGCAGCAACAAGGTACCAAGAACAACTTTGGGATAAGGCTGACCGCTGTCCGGCAGTAATCCTATGAGCATCAACAGGACGCTCATAGCAAAAAAGCTAGACAGGTGGCGTCCCAACAGCCGGAAGTGAGTGGCATATGAGAGCGTGAAAGTAGTCAGTATCCCTGCTACTAACGCGAAAGATAGTCCAACGATGGTTCGCCGCTCGCGCGAATGGCGTAGTCGCAGGAGTAATACAACTGTAATTGAGCCAATTGCGAGAACTCCAAGGGTTAGGGTTGCACAATATGGAAGCAGCGTGGAATAACTCGGGTGCTGGCGCAACACATTCCGCGGTGCGCCCAGTCCCCCGAATCCGAGAAACTCATAGGCTGCAAACGCCAGGTTGGCAGGACCAGGCTTCTCAAGCATGCCTCCCTTACCGCTGATTAGAGTTTTCAAATAATAAAAGGCCAGACAGAGATAGAAGGGAAGGGTGGTGACGACAGGTAAAAACCATTGCCGCGCAAACCTCTTCACCGGCACCGAACGTAACATGAACAATAGGATAAGGAGGCTTGTCCCCAGCGTAATTGCCAGCATGTGAGAAAACCATAACGCTAATAGGGAGACCATACTCCACCACGGAGCAACTTCGAAGCGTTGTGGATCACGAACATACGCGAGTACCGCAACGCTGGTTACCATGGAGATAGCCATTAGCATCGCATAGGGTCGCGCCTCGTTCATGTAGAACCACATAAAGGGAGAAAGGCAGGCGATCAGCCACGTCCTCCGGATAGGGAACACGAATTCAGCTCCCCACGACAGCGACGTAGTAAACAGCGCGGCCCAGGGGGCATTTGCTAGCCGCATGGCCCATTCGCCTGTTCCAAACAGCTGGGCCCATAACCAAAGGTAAAGATAGTACCCAGGCATTTGGGGATCGGACCCGTACATTGAATTCAATGTGGCAGCCCAGTTTGTTAGGGACGGCTGACTGGCGAGCCTTGCCGAATAGGCCTCGTCAATCCACAGGCTAACTCCAGAAACCCCTAGGCACAGGAGAAGGGTACCGAAAGCGATCAGAGTCCAGCGTTCACGGAAGAAGTTTCCTTCTCGGAGAGCGTGAAATCGTTCTGACATTTATGTTATTACCTCAGGCATTGCTACCAGATCTCGTGCGCTATTTCTTGTGCTCAGATACCTCTTGTTGCGAATACAATCGTATGTAAAAGGATGGCAAGATCCATGAAGAAGTTACGATGGTGGATGTAGTACAAGTCGTACTGAATATTTTCATGGATCGAATACGCACGATCGGCGCTGATCTGCCACAGCCCGGTGATCCCCTGCTCCACCCGCAGACGCTGGCGATGCAGTGCGTTGTATTGCTCCACGATGAAGGGCATCTCCGGACGCGGGCCGACCAGCGACATATCTCCTTTGAGAACGTTTAGAAGCTGGGGAATCTCGTCGAGACTCGTGCGCCGCAGGAAAGCTCCGATCTTGGTGATTCTCGGATCAAGAGAGGACGTCGGCGATAGTGCATAATGAGGGGCAGCCACGTCCATGGTACGGAACTTGTACAGAGCAAATCTTCTGCCGTTCTTTCCGACGCGTTCCTGCTTAAACAGAGCAGGCCCGTGAGATGTCCAGCGAATTGCCACGCCGATGACGATCAGAAGAGGGAACAACCATCCGAGCAGCAGGAGCGCAACCGAGAAATCAAACGCGCGCTTTAGGTGTCCGTAAATCGTGCTGGTTTGCTGCTCTTCAACTGAGGCGAAAATCAGGCCATCGGCATTCCAGTAGGAGAGCGCGGCGTTGTGAATGACGTTGTCATATGGAACGAATAACAGGGTTGCGCCGGCTGCTGCCGCTGCACCACCAATCTGTGCGAAGGTTTCTGCATTGATGGAAGGTGAGCTGATCACCACCACTTCAGCCGAGAGTTTACGCAACATCTCCGCCGTGACCGGTCCAGGCAATACCTTCAGACACCGAGATGGAGCATAGGCGGACTCGCTGATGTTCGTCCCGATCAGATTGGCGTCATTGTCCACAACGGCTATCGGATTGAGGCCGAGTTTGGGTGAGCGCGCCAGGACGGTGAGCGCTCGTTTGCCGCTCAGGCCCCCGCCATAGACGACCGTACGACGGGTTGTGCACTTCCGGGTATAGAGCGAATGAACAAAGACATAAATCGCCTGCTTTTCAGCCAGCACCAGCATCGGAATAAAAACCGCCGCGAGGAGGAAGACCAGACGAGAGAAATGAAGTTCAGCCCAAAAACTTACCGCGAATGCGAAAAAGCACAGTTGTGAAGAAGCTGCGATGACGCGCTCCGTTTCTCTCACTCGGAGCAGGCTGGTTGCCAGGGTGTAAGCTCCATTGGCGCGCAGCATCAGGACGTAGAAAAGCGCAACGGAGCACGCAACAACCGCCATCTGCGAGATGTGATAGCTGACATGCCGTCCAAGTTGCAGCCCACAGTAAGCGGAATATGCGAGGAATACTGCAGCGGTAACGGCAATAAAGTCGGCTCCAAGGTCAACTGTGCCAATGGCTTTGGGCAGCTTTGAGGGTGGTGCAGCACTGATCAGGGTGAACGAGGCGGTTCTGCCGCCAGCCTTGGAGCTACTATTCCTGATGTGTTCTGTGGCATTCGAAGGATTCTTCGAACTGAGGTTCTCATACAGTTCCGTTGAATCAATAGGCATTGTTGACGATCTTCCCTTGCGGATTCCGGATACTGGTTGATGAGGACAGCGATAGACGATATGGGCTGTATCAGATAGCCATTGTGTTGCAAGCAGACGTGGGCTACACGTACTTCAGGTGCGACGTTCAGACCGCGTAGACATTGCAAGCGCGTGAGTAGATGGCGTAGCGCAGGAATCTGCTCTCAGTAATCGATGTGCAAATCAGTCTGCCTTGCGTACGCGCAAGGTTTCAAGCAGTAGCCGGACAATGAACTCGGTGTTGGTGACGAGATAGCGCCGCCAAAGTCTTCGCGGTTCAAGCAGAAGACGGAACAGCCATTCCAGGCCGTTCTCCCGCATCCAGCGTGGTGCCTGTCTGAGTTTTTCTGCGTAGATATTGAATGCCTGCCCAATGCCAATGATCGCCGCAACGCGGATGCTTTCGTGATGCTCCTGCATCCACAATTCTTGCTTCGGGCAGCCGAGCCCGACCCACAACACATCAGCCGAGGCGGCGTTGATCATATCAATCACTTGCAGATCTTCTGGCGGGGTCAGTGGGCGAAATGGGGGCGAAAAATATCCCGCCACTTGGAACTCGGGAAATTTTTCTTTGAGCTTATGAACAAGTGCCTCCACTACGTCGGGAGTGCCGCCATAGAAGAAATGGCGATAATGCTTGTCCTGTGTGTCGCGGCAGAACTCGATGAACAGATCCGGCCCATAGACGCGCCGCGGCAAGTCGTGTCCCTGAGAACGGCCCAGCCAGACGATCGGCATTCCATCGGGAACATTCAGATCACAACTGTTCAACGTCTCCATCAACTGGGCGTTCTGCTGGCTCTCGATCACGCTATGCACATTCGAAACCGAGATGTAATGAGCCCAGGGACCATCGGAGATCCACTCCTCTATCTTGCGAATCACGTAGGGTATCTGCACAGCGGCAAAGCGCACTCCGAGAACCTCAAAGTGCATTGGGTCTTCCTGCGTTCGGGGTTTCGAAGATATTACCTCTGTTCCCACGTGCTCTCCCTGCGCGATTACTTAGACGTTCACTGCCGCAGTACCAACCACACGGTGGTAAATGCCCATGAGCAGCCGGTAACTGGATTCGGCCGTATACCTTGCCTCGTATTCCGCCCGTGCAGCGGCTCGCATCGAAGTCAGTTGTTGCGGATTGGTAATGATCCATTCGATTTTTTGCGCAAGAGCATCGGCATCGCCCGGAGGAAACAGCAGTCCCGTACGCCGATCCACAACGAGTTCCTGCAGGCTCCCCAACCGCGAGGCGATTACAGGTGTGCCGGTCGCATACGCCTCGGCCAGCGTCTGTGGGAGACCAGCTTCATACCATTCCGACGGAATAATCAGGGCGATAGCCTGCTGCATGAGTTTCAACACCTCGCTGGGTGGTTGATAGCCGACATGTTCCACGCCGACTCCGCATCTTGCAGCAGCGGCCACATCGGCCTCGAGCGGTCCCGTGCCGACGATCTTCAGCCGGGCCGGGAGCTTCATTTTCGGCCATGATTCCAGTAGCGTCGCTAAGCCTTTTTCTGGTGAGAGCCGTCCTACAAACAGGAAGAAGCCGCCATGACCTTCGCCTGGCCCCGGATCGTTTGCCACCCAGTTAGGTACGACGGCGAACTTATGGCCGGGCAGTTTTGTGCTGACAAACTTGTTTTTTGCAAATTCGGTAATTGCGATGAAACAATCCACGCGCCGCGCGTAGGTTCCCAAGAAACGGTGAATGGCTAATCCCGTGCCCACGACCGCCGTCCCCAATGCGCTACCCCGATAACAGCGGTGAACGACACCTGGCCACGGAAGAATCGTTTTCACGCAAGCCTCGCAGACCTTGCCAGAGCGAAACAGAAACCCATTCGGACACAGCAGGCGATAATTGTGGAGAGTCTGGACGACGGGCACACCAGCGGCATTGCAGGCATAGATCACAGAGGGGGACAGCAGCGGGAACACGTTGTGCACATGTGCCACATGAGGCTTAAAAGAAGCGATTTCCCTGGCGACGCGCGTTCTCCATCTGCGCGAATAGACCCATCCGACGGCGGCCCCCATGGCAGCTACCGATCCTTTGATTTCTTTGTTGTCCGCCTCAATCAGCCGCACCTCATGACCATTCGATTTCAGCAACTCATCGAGGGCTTCGACGCATAAATCCTCGCCACCGCGCTGACGATACCGATTATGAAGAACAAGGATTCTCATGGCAGTGATGCACAAAGCGCGGGAACGTCCAAACTTTTTGAAGCTTGCCCGCTAGGGTTTCATGGCGTATCGGATCGCATCTGTGAAGACGTCGGCCATGCGCTCTGGCGTATAGTCTGCAATGGTGGTGGAGGCATGGGCGCTCATCTGTCCGCGGAGTGGTTCATCCTCGAGAATGCGATGCAATGCCCGTGCCAGTGACTGCGAGTCCTGTTCAGGGACAATCAAGCCGTTTACGCCGTCCTGTATGAGGCCTCCGGCCGCGGCGCCGACCGCATCGGAGGCGATCACCGGAATCCCCTGATTGAAAGCTTCATTCACAACCAGTCCCCAGGTTTCCTTGCCGAAAACCGTAGTGATCGACGGCAAGACTTGTACGTAGGCGACTGCATAATACTTCGGGGTCATCGGTTGCGCGACATGGCCCACAAACCGAACAGCATCGGCTAGGTTATGCCGCTTGGCGAGACCTTCAAGGTTCGCGCGCTCGGCCCCATCGCCAGCCATGACCAGAACTGCATCGTCACGATGCAGCGAAGCGAATGCCTCAACGAGGTACTTACAACCCTTGTTGACTGTCAGCCGCCCGAGGTAGAGTAAAACCTTCTTGCATTTAGGAATGCGCAGTTCAGCACGCAATGCCTCTTTCTCCTCTTCGGAGACGGTCTGACTGCAGAAACTGTTATCGACGATGGGAAGGGCGACGAAGATGCGCTCCTGCGCTACGTTCTTGGAGCGCAAATACTGGCGGACGTGATCTCCGTAGGCAATTACGCTGTCCGAATGGCGATAGATGTGACGAACCAGAGGCGCGACCAACCTGTGCAGCGGAGTTTCCAGATCGGTCCAGATTTCGGTGCGAAGAACGAACGGCTTTTTCTTCAAGCGGGCAACAAGGTAGGTGATGGGGAGCGCAAACTTGCCATTGATGCACTTGAGATACACATCGTAGTGCTTGGTCAGCAGATGAAACGGCAGGGTAGGCGCGATACGCGTGCGGCCGAGCATGAATCCGGGCAGGTACTGCGAACGGAAATGGCCGCTACGGACGGTGCCCAGCTTACCCTCCCAATACCATTCATCCCCAGCGGAATAAAAGTAGTAGTCCACGTTGAAGCGGTGAGCCAACTGTTCGAACAAGCCTCCCGTGTAGTGGGTGCAAAAGTTGGTAACGTAGGCAAGTTTCGTATCGGCCATGCGCGCCACCACGGTATTCACAAACTTCTCCCGGCTATCGTTAGGACTGGCGGTGGTACAACTTAGCTCGAAGCGAACTGAGGACGATTCTTATGTACGGCAGTGCCCAGAAGAAGGGCCAAAATGCTCCACCATGACGACGCGCATATACAAGGTGCTCACCGGGGGCAAGGCCTTTGCTGCTCATCATGTGGTGCCAGCGATTGCGCAGAGGCAATCGCGGATCGAGAAATCCGCCATCGACATCGTTCCAGGCACAGGTGCCGATATATTTGGGTGCGGCCCACACCGTGCATCCCGCCTTGCGAGCGCGCAGGCCGTAATCAAAATCACCTATGCCGTGCCGGAATTCAGAGCTGAGATTCTGCACCACTGCAGCCACGGAGCGCGGGATGAGCACGCAGTTTCCATTCATCGTGTCACACTGGAGGGGATCTTCTCCGGGTTCCAGCAGACGGTATTTCAGGGGATGAATAAGGCTGCTGCGAACGACGCCGCCGTAAGTATGCGCTCCGGTCCGCGGATCACAAGTGGACCCGACGACAATGGCAGACTCGTATCCTTTGGCTGCGATCTCTTTGTAGGACGATAGCAGCCGAGCAACTGCATCGGGCTCCAGCAAAGTATCATCGTTCAGCCATAGGTAGAAGTCGTAGTCTTCCCGCAGAGCGGCATCAAAGGCTCGGCGCATTCCTCCGCACCAGAAGAGGGCTCCATCGCCCTGCAACACGCGAGCTTGGGGAAACTGTGCGCGGACAGCCTCGCCAGTGCCGTCCGGACTATTGTCATCCACCAGAAAGACCGTCAACTCGTCTGCCAGTTCCTGCTTAATCAGATGAGCAAGGCATGCCAGAGTTGTGGCTTTGCGATTGTAGCAAGTCAACAACGCGGCTATTCGCATAATTTTCTCGTGAGGATCGCTCTGCGGCAAGCTGTAAGTGTCGCTCAATGGCTATTCTGGTGCGGCCAGTTCAGAAGGAGTCGGTCGTGGGAGTCTCAGCCGAAATCCTGCGATCGCCATTCCGGTAAGAATCGACTGGTCGTAAGAAGCTCCATATGTGAAAAAGTAAGCCAACTGCATGAAAAGAACCAGCCGCCAAAACCGCACATCGGGATACGCGTACTTATGTAGTTGCCTGGGCAGCCGTTTCAGGCGGCGCATTCCAAGCACATACAAGAAAATCAGCAGAAGCAAGCCGATTAAACCAAACCTAAGGAAGGCTTCTATGTAGTAATTGTGGGGTACGATGTTGCTGGGGACGTGCACGTCGCCGAACGTGCGCTCGTATCCGGTCCCAAAAGGCTGGCCGATGGTATCGTTGAACGTGTTCCGGGCCGGATTGTTGAACAATAACTGATACCATCCCTCCACTCGCCACAGGAAAGTGTCACCATTAGTCGCAGAGTCCTGTAATGACGCAGTAATGACTTCCGACTGGTGTCCGAAAAAGAATACGGTCATCACTAATCCCGCAATTGCCATTGCAATGATTGCGATGATCGCCTTTTTCCGGAAACGAGCGTCCTGCAACCCCAGCAATAGCAGTCCTGCGATCATAACGGCCCACACCGTCCGGTGTTGCAGTACCACGAGTACCGGTCCGAACAAGTAAAATGCCTTGCATTGCCACTTGGACCTCACGTTAGATAGATTCAGGAATACTGAAGCGAAGAATGCCATAGCCAAGAGATTAGCTTGACTGGCATTCAACACCCTGGAGTTCTCCCTGGCGACAGCCCATTCAGCCCCAATGGTGAAGCCAGCCGCAAGAGCCATCCATCGGTATATCGCTACGCCTACCAGGGCGACGCCGGCAGTCAACAATATGTTCGTCAATTTCTTTCGCATTCGAGGGCTTGCGCCGAAGCTAGAAAAATAGAGTACTCCGGAAAGGAAGTAGAACCAGCCCCGGCTCTCACTAGCCGCTTCTCTTCCGTACAAGGCAATGCCCCGAGCCAGGCTGATAAAGAAGAGAACGAATAGGCAGATCGGGATCCACTCCCTTCTTCTCGGTTTGCGCATCCCCAGCGCGAACCGAAGTGTCACAGCTACAAACAGTATTGCAAAAACTATATCTGACGGTGAGATTTGTATTCCTAGCGAAATTACAGGCATCGAATACACTAGAGTTTCATAAAGATAAGTAGCCACAACCAACACGGCGCCAGCCAGAGGTCGAGACGCAAAGAACAGCGACAAGCCTGCAAGTACGACCATTGCGCTTATCAGGATTGGCACGTAAAGAAATTGCATCTCACTCTCCACCAGCCGTGGCGCACATGCAGCTTGTGTCTGGCGGCCAATTCTTTAACACCCGCTCATATTCCTTTTCATAGGCACTCATCACCGTATCTGCGGAAAACCGTCTTGTCGCAGATTCGTAAGCAGCTCGCCCGAGTTTTGTGCGCAGTTCAGCATCTGATGCCAATCTGAACATTGCATCGGCAACCGCAGAATCCGAACCGACATCGACCAATACCCCGGAGCGTCCATTCTCGAGTAAATACTGCATCCCGCCGGTGTGCTCCCCTGCAATAACGGGCAAGCCCAAGGCCAGTCCTTCTGCGACGGCCATTGAAAGTGCTTCGACGAATGACGGATGGAGCAGGACGTCGACTTCCGCGGCGAGCCGCTGCATGAGTGTGGCATATGGAACCATGCCAGCAAATTGGATGCCTTCGTCCAAGCCGTTGGCTCGCGCCCACGATTCTGCCGCCTCACCGGGACCCTGTTGGTCACCAAACATGATTAAGCGTGTTTGAGGCAGTACCTCTCTAAGTTTGTGAAACGCGCGTAACGCTGTCTGGTTATTCTTTAGTCCACTCCATCCACTAAGAACAGTGGCGAACGTCACCAGATGATCTGGCCGCCGGATAACGGAACCCTTCAACCTGAAAATCGATTCAGCGACGGCATTTCCAATCACCGATAGGTGACGCGTATAACAAAAATAACGACGAAAGTGTTTTGCGACATCGTCACTGACGGCGGTCATGTAGGTTGCGCGACGTGCCACCTCCCATACCATGATGGTACGTACAAACCAGTACGGCGTCAGGTTGTGTCTCAATACGCGCAGTGCCGGGTCGTGGACGGTAACAAGTGTAGGAAAGCCCGTGGCTAGAGCCGCCAGAGAAAATTCATTTGTCCAATGCGCGTGCAAGATGTCGCATCGGTCCTCGGTCATCGCTTTAATCAAGTCCTTGCGTTCAACTGCAAAGAAATCCCTGGCCCGATGTCGCAGGCGATAACGTCCGATGTGGATAGTGAGTCGGTCTCCTCTGAACGTACGCGGCTCGGTTAATCCGGGGGCTAGTGTGAACAATACAACTTGATGGCCCCTCGCCAGAAGGGCCTCGATCCACGTCGCCATCGGGGCGAATGGGTACCCGAGAGGTAATTCCGAGCCCCTGTCGACATAGCGAGCAAGCATTGGCAACGTGACCTGTCCGGCAACTCCGATTTTCATAGAGGCCCCTTCGCGCCCATAGCTCGTTCCGTAAAGGCGAAGTAATTTGCGTGGATTTTCAGAAGGTATCGTGTTGCTCGCATATCGCGCGTAACTACTGAAACAGCACCGAAGATGAAGCTCCCGCCAAACCGTGGCTTCGGAGAACGTAGTCTCGACAGCGGTTCAAGGCTTGTCATGCCATGACGGTGTACGTGTTCATTCATGGCTTAGAATAAACAGCCATCACCGAATGGCCTCGGGGAAACAAGCGGGGATCGTCGAAGCCCTTCACTAGGAACTTTCCAACTTGGGCGGATACTCTAGCCACAACGCGCGCTGTTGCTGACCCATCGAGGAGCTTGTTGGGACGTCCCAAAAACCTGTTAATTGCGCGCTGCGTAAGTAGCTCGAGATAAATGCGCCTGTGGAACTCTGCCAACATCTCATGCTCAATGTGCAGTAGATCTAGACGGAACACAGTTGCGACACTGCGTAACGCATTGTCAGACCAGTGGCTAATGTGGTGCGGGGGCATATCAAGTAGATTATTAAAACCTGTTCCAAAAAATGAATCGCCGCTCGGAACGCACAGCATGAAACGGCCGTTAGGCTTGAGCAGTGCTAGGCAGTCGGCAATCGTCTTCCGCAACTCAGACACGTGTTCCATAACTTGGAAACTGCACACTACGTCGTAGTCCTGAGGGTGCTGCTCGGCGTGCCGCGCAGCGCTCTCAGCCAGTACGTGCAATCCCTTTTTGGTCGCCATTTGCACAGCCTTACTACTGAACTCAATGCCGGTATAACGCGCAGGTCCAATGCATTTGGCAAAATTGCCGGCGCCACAACCAAGTTCCAAGACGCTGTCGGACGGGGTTATCCATCTTGCGGCGAGGGCATACTCCGGCTTGTCGTGTAGGTAGTACCAGTCGAATGTCTGGAGAAGCTCGTAGAAATTCTCCGATCCGCTTATTGCTGGTAGAAAGAAACGCAGGTCGCAGTCTCCGCAGCAGCAATAGGAAAGCTTGACACATGATCTAAACTCGCTGGCGATCGAGCGCCGGAGCATCCGCTCATATCCCTTAATAATCTCATCAGTCGTCAGCGTGACGAGCACGTGAACGTTCGTAGAGTCGCATAGAATACAGCGGCGGTTTTCACCGCCGCTGTATTCTTCAGCCATGTTAGCAACGAGCTCAGCGGTCATGTGAGTCTCCGGTCGGCACCGATAATTCTGTTACAACGGCCGCAGGTCGAAAGAATGGTGAAAACCATCGTAGGAAAGCTGGCAAGTTGCCGGAGAAATTCTTCAAGAGCCATTCCGCATCATCGCCCAAAAGTGCGCGACGCTGAACGGCAAGTCCTATGACCACAATGGTGCCTCCCATCAGTATGTCGGCGCAAAGCCGAGAGACTGCACCGGCCGCCAGGCGCTGCAACGATCTATCAACCAGCAATGTGCCAACTCCCGTAAAGAGGCCAAGAACGGCAGATCCACGCATCGCTTTCAGAATCTCAGACCAGGAGATAAAGAGCACACCCAACAGCGCGCGCGTAACCAAGACGAAGCGCAAAAAGTAGATTGCGGCGACACTCCAAGCGAGGGCCTGAAGCGAGATGCGGTAAGCAGTCGTGAATGCACCGATTGCAGCAATGAGGACAACCAACTCGGCACGTAGCTCGGAACCAACTCTTCCGGCGCCCCACAGAAACGGGCCCGCGAGTGCCAAAGTCGCATATGCTGGCATGGCCACGGCGAACGCCGACAGAAACGGCGCAGCAGAAGTCCACTGGCGCCCGTAGAGTGCCGTGAGGATTGTCGTTGGCGACACTGCAATTGCTGAAAACATAGGGACGGTAAGCAAGGACATTATTGCCAGCGCCCCAAGGTAGACGCGCTTTAGTTTCTCAGGTTCATTCTGTACACGCGCCGTCCCCGAGAATAATACTTGTTGCAGTCCTATGACCACGCCATTGACCGGCATTGTCGCAGAGAAGAATGCTCGGTTATATAGACCCAGATCGAAGACCCCGAAACAGCGGCCAGCAATCGCGGTATCAAGGTTGAAAATGGTCCAGTTCACCAAGCTGGACCCGATAACCTTTCCGCTGAATCCAACGAGCCTTCCGTAGCGCCGCGACAGCAATGGCGCGATTGGATGGCGCGACGCGTTGTACAGTAGCGCCGCGTTAAGCATAGTTTGCATAATCTGCGCCGCAACAAGGGACCAGACACCGAAGCCCAGGTATGACATCGGAATGCCGAGCGTCAAATATCCAACGATGTAGGAACCTACCTGAATGGTCTGCACGGTCTTGAAAGCAAGCTGGCGTGCTAACAGGCTGGAAGCGGTCAGGCCAATTGACTGCAGCACGAAGGTGAGCATCAATACTCGCAGAACCGGTGCGACGTGCGGCTGATGGAAAGCTTGGGCAATCAATCCCGAGGTACAGAATCCACCAAAGGAGAGAAGCGCGCCGAGAATGACCTGCACTGAAAAGGCAAACCGTATTTCTTCGTCTGAAATCTCTTTCGGTTGTATCAGCGCTGCCCCAAAACCGAAATCGGCCATCAAGTTACCTAACCCAATTACTAATCCCGCGATCGCTATCTCTCCAAACGGCGTCGGCCCCAGCACGCGGGCCAGCACAATCCCAATAAGCAAACCGCAACTGGTACGCACCATCGTGCCAAGATAGTTCCATTTCAACGCGGCAATCGCTCTCTGTTTGAGCGAACGGGATTCGGCGGCGCTTCCGATAGACAACTAGGATTCCTCCATTCGCAGCAAAGCGTCAGCTCTGATCGTTCTGCGCCGAGTATTTCGCCTGCGTACCAGTTCTTGCGTGCTCCGCGCGTAACGGACTTGCCGCAGCATAGCGGGGGTAATGCTTCGAGCGAGCAAGTTGCACGTCACTTAGGTGTTCCGGTCGGGAAATGAGTTTTGCTTCGGTGCGTCGAGCATTTGAGTCACCGCGACGTAACTGGTTTTCTGCTTCCTGCTATGAGTCGGAGTAACAGCACTGATTTTAGGACTTAGCACGTTCACTCTGCTTGATGCGAGTCATTTTCGACCGAATCGCCAAGATGGCAGGCTGAAGGATTTGTCTCCATGGGTTTTCAGTATCCATTTGCCCCCATTCGTCCTTGACCAGAATCCATGAGCTAAGGACTACAAGAACGAGGATGCCGACGATTAACGATACAGTCGCGCGGTGAGGTGTGAATTTTCTTTCCGGGGGTTGAGCCGGATCCATAACCTGAATATCGCTAATACGGCGAGTTTCTTGCAGTTTCGAGATTTCATACTGCTCCGCCAGCGTCTGGACTACCGCTTCTTGTATCTTCATCTCTCCATACAAGCTCAGATAAGATGGAGTAAGTCCCCACATGCGTCTAACGCTTGGGTCTGATGAGGATGGTGGATCTTTTGTCGCGCCTTTCAGGGTTACAGACTGACTTCCGCTGATTACTTGCGCCAACTGCCGAGTCAATTCATCAACTCTCGCCTTGACCTGCTGAACCTGTGGATTCTTATCAGTATAGATTTGCTGCAATCCCTTTAACTCAGACTTTGCGGCGATTAATGGGCCTTCAATCGCCGCGACAGCTCCGGCCAGTTCTTTGCCCTCGTCTTCAACGTTCAGTGCACCATTTTTCCCCCCATATTTACTGAGCTCTTCGCTTGCGTGCCTGAAATCGCTTTTTGCTTTAAGCAGTTGTGATTCAAAGTACTCGCGCTCGAGACGACCAGCCTGCGCGTTCAACTCCACCGTAAGGCGTCCCAGTTCCTCCGGATACGCATTTGCCATCTGCGCCGCGCGATTCGGATCTTTGTCCAGCACTGCAACTTCGATCACACCGCTCTTCTTCTCTTCTGAGAACTCGGAATTTGCCGCAAGCGCCTTCCGGGTGTCCTCGATCCTCTTTGTCTTATAGGCCTGCTGCAGACGGAAGCGTCGAATCATTGCGTCCTGTACTGGACGGCTCTGCATTCGGCGTATATAAGTCTGTCCGGGACTCTTTAGCCCAAACATGTCTCCCATCGAGGAGCTAAGGCCCGCCGAGATGCCGCCCTTCATTCCAATCAGCAGAGACAGGCCCGAGGTGGGGTTGAGGTCTGGAGGGTTCAGGTAGGCAATCGCCTTGTACTGGTTAGGAATCAGGAACATCAGCAGCAGTGTCGCAAGCATAACGCCAACGGTGGAAAAGAAGAGCAGCCACCGCTTCGCCCAGAGCAGAGTGCATTTGCTCAATAGGAAGGAAATATGAACGTGTAAAGGCTTGCCTTGCTGCTCATCTTCTTCGTATTCAAAATCAGCTAGACCTCTAGCCTCAGATTTCAATGTAGTCAAGTTATGTTCCTCGCTCATGATTACGCTGTAGATAGAACGCAACTTATTCTTGCTTCGTCCGCAGTTATCAGAAAGCCCCCGCAGCAACGCCGACGAGCGCCACCGACGCCATGACTTGTGCGGTACTCATCACGTTTTTCCACACCTGGGAGCCGCCATAGATTTTCTCCGGAACCACCACGGAATCACCCGGTTGCATACGAAGACTCATTACGCTATTGCCGGTCCACCCTCCCCCGTGGCCTACTACGGAACCGTTCGCCCGAACCACGAAAATAGCCTTCTTCTTGCCGTCCTGCGCCACACCTCCTGCCTGGCGTAAATACCATTCCGCATCTTTTCCCGGAACATAGCTGATCGCGGTTGGGCTGTATACCTGTCCCATCACCATCACAAAGTCCGGGCGCTTCGGGATGAACAGGGTGTCGCCGGCGCGCACCTCGATATCGGCTGGCGTATTCTGCCATTGCTTGATGTCCGCGGAGATCTTGAGCACCAGCCGGCCGCTGGCAGGATGAGTGCGCAGCGTTGTCAAAACTTGCTGCTGTTGCTGCGTCAGAGACTGCTGCAAACTGACCTGTTCTTGCGCCGAGTCCGCTTTGGCGTTGAGCGACGTTGTCTCAAGGCGACGAATCATCTCCTGGCGGCTTTTTTCTCCCAGCTCGCGAACCTGGATGCGATCGAAAACCGCGCCTGCAGGATATGCACCCTCGCGGAAACCGCCTGCCCGCCTCAGAATGGAACTGAGGCGCTCACCCTCACTTATGCCGTAAGTTCCGGCATACTTGACCTCGCCCCGGATGGTGATTGAGGCGCCAATATCCTGCCATCCGGTTAACTGCCGGATGCCGAGCACGTCGCCGGGCTTAAGCACCGCATCGGCACTCTTGTCTCCTTCTAGAGCCTTATCGATGGCGACGACACTATTCATGGTCAAAACGTTCTGTCCGTCCTGCACAACATAGCTGGAGAGATCAGCTTGCTCCCGATATGCACTTCTCCGGAAGCCGCCCGCCATACGCACCAGAGCCGCCGCGGTCATCCCCTTAGAGAGCGGATATTTACCGGGGCGAAGCACCTCCCCTCGAATGCTGACTTGGGGGGAATCGATCTCATACCGGCTGAACACGCGGATTACATCAAACGCCTTGAGGAGAATTGGATCGTCACCAGTAAGGAGGTCGGATAAGTCGAAGCTAATGGTTTCGGGCCGGAAGTCTGGTGGCTGCAGACGGATGATCTCGGCGTGACTCGCCGGTTCTGGCATTACATCCTGGTAGGAATGGAGCAAATCGTTAACTGTCATTCCATCCTGATACGCATACTTGCCTGGACGAAAGACATGCCCCTCAAGGTAGACCGCCTGCTCGTTGTAGGGCAGAATCGGTGACACCAGCACGCGATCTCCGTCCTGTACCCGGCAAGCCGCCAGCTTCTTCGCAAGGCCATCCTTGTCGTCCGGGAGGTTCACGCTCAACATTGTTCGTCTCTGATGGGCGTCGATACGCTCAATATTGATTCGGTTCATGCTGGCAGAGACCAGTACGCCACCGGCAAGATCGAGGACATCATTCAGGCTCTGCTCCCCTTTCAGTTCATAGATGGCTGGGCGGCGAACCATTCCGCTGACGGTAACCTGCGGTCCGACAGGCGGTACCAGGATCGTATCGCCGGGAAGCAGGCGGTCGGTGTTTGAGCGAACGCCGCGCAACAGAAGGTCATAAAGATCCACTTCCCCTACCAGTTGATTGCCGCGGTACTGCCGCACGGTACGCATAGAACCGCGGCTGGTCGGGCCACCGGCTTCGTGTAGGGCGTTTAGCGGCGTCGACAGCGAACTGACATCATAGGCGCCAGGGCGCTGGACGTCTCCAACCACGTACACCCGCACTGTGCGCAGCCGGCCGGTGGAGATCTCAACGTGTTCTCCCTGAAACTGTGTTGCCAAGGCCTTCTGTATCGCGGTCTGTGCTTCTGCGATGGTGAGGCCTGCAATGGCAATCGGGCCCACCATCGGCAGCGCGATCTGCCCCTGACGGTCGATCGTTCGGTTCAACCGGTCAGAACGTCCGCCCCACAGATTCAACACAAGGCCGTCTCCCGGGCCAAGAACGTATTCGGGGCCCACTGGAAGGTCCATGGGCAATGTGTTCAAGTTCCCAGTGCTGAGTCGAAACGTATCGCTGCCAAAGCGCTTCAGCTTAATCTCAGAAGCCGGAAGCTGAGAGTACAGGTCCTTGAGCGAGGGCAGCTCACCATAAGGTGTCTTCCGGCTAATGCCATGCGGCATGTTTGGTTCATCGTCCGGCCTAGCCTGGGGATTCAAAGGCCGCTGAACCGGGACAGTGCTCTTCCTTGCGAGCGGTGTGCTTCCGGATTTTCTACTCTCTGCACGTGACTCCGCACTTCGTGGCTCTGAGCGTTGTGTCTGGAATTCTGTCTGGGATTCTGCATCCTCAGGCTCTGGACGCTGCGTCTGAAATCCTGTCTGGGAGTCTGCGTTCTGACGGTCGGGACGCTGCGTCTGCGATCCCGTTCGTAGCTCACTCTGATAGTCCGGACGCTGTGTCCGGGACTCTTCGCCCTGTGTCCCCGTGTCAATACTGTAGCCGCGCTTAGTCAGTTCCTGGGCAGCCTGATCGCGAAGACTTGTATTCTGCCGAATCTGTTCGAAGATATCTTCATCGGAAATCGAATTAGGGTCCACCGACAGCCGTTGGGCAGCCGTGTTCTTGACCGCTGTCAGTGCTCCCGGATCTTGCTGCAGAATTGCGATGATCTGCTCCGCGGACATCGACTCTTGAGATTGTTGAAACTGTGGAGACCGCAGAGACTGTTGAGACCGTTGATCTGGCACCCAGGAGTCATCATCCTGGGAAGCGAGGTCCTGGGCAGCGAGAAATCCGCAGAGTAGGAGGACGATCGCTCCCATCAAAAGCACATTCAATACTCGTCCCCAGCGCGACTGGGCAGCAGAACTCCTGAGGCTATGAATTACCTGGTTGCTCATTCTCTGTCTCTGTCCTTGATATCGTAGGAATTGTTCTGTTTCAGCGAAGACGTGCTGTTCCGAGTGAGCTTACGATTCACCTCTAGCACGGGAGGAAAGCTGGACTGGACCGGAATCCCAAGCAGGTTCATCGATGTTTCGCGTCAGAATCGCCAACCAAAAATCGCTGTACGCGGCAATTGCTTGCTTGCTGTCAGCAAAGCGCGGGGTGCTGCCATTGAGTACCCTAAACACGCCAGTGTGTGCCAGCACACTGGCGCCAATGGCCGCCGTTAGAATCATCGGATCCACCTCACGCAGCTTCTTGCTTCTCACGCAGCTGGTCAAAGAATGGAGGATCAGAGAAACAATCGGGGTCAAGAACTCCTGGAAGATGCGATCTGCTTTGTCGTTTAACTCCAGCCAGGCAATCGAGATCAGACGGATCATTTCAGGATGGGATTCAACCGCATTCACCAGCAGCTCTAAGATCTGGGGAACTAATATCTCGGGGCCCGAACTTTCGTCCAAGGCCAGTTGAAACTCCTTCGTTGCCTTGAAGTCTGCGAGCCGCGACCGAAG
This sequence comes from uncultured Acidobacteriaceae bacterium, assembly GCA_964559875.1. Taxonomy (GTDB): domain Bacteria; phylum Acidobacteriota; class Terriglobia; order Terriglobales; family Acidobacteriaceae; genus TOLSYN. The sequence goes on along the minus strand of CAZLJQ010000005.1, from coordinate 66,195 downwards.
AGATAACCAGAAGAGGTCTTCCTTGCAAATGAAGTGCCGGAACAGGGTATTTTCGTTGACGTGAGCGAGCATCGCAATCGCGCGTGTGCTGGTTGCGTGATAGCCCTGCTGTGAAAACATCTTGGCGGCGGCTTCAACAATTCTGCTTCGGAGCACGGAGTCTTGCCTTCGAAGAGTTGTCATTAATTTCCTATCCAAGTGGAATGATCGTGTTCCAGATTTCAAACGTACGGGAGTCGCGGTGCCACGAGCCGTCGTTTCATTCTGCAAAGTGTTAAGGAAGACTGTGCGACGGAGGAAGCAGCATAACTTTTCATGCATGCCAACATGACGGATAGAGGGTTGCAAGCAGGCAATCGAAAGCACTCGGGATCGGATTAGTTACGATTGCAGCGTTTCCAAGTCTTCGGCCCCAATCTCAATGGACACACTTTGCTGTATCAGCTGCAGCGTGAGGATGAACCGGGTCCCATTCTGCTTTCGGACCAGCACGCCTTCTATGCCTGCCATTGGTCCCCTCTTCACACACACGCGGTTTCCGACTACAAGGTCCGGATACGGCTCGACTCTTTTCCTGTCGGCCGCTGTGCGCAAGAACTCTATCTCTGCATCGGGTAGCGGGGTGGGCGACGAGCCAGCACCGACGATTCGGATGACTCCCGAAGTTTGCAGCACCTGTAGACGCTGTGGCCGATCAATCCAGGCAAATATGTATCGAGGAAACAGCGGAAGCATTACATTGACACGCTGACGATTCTTCCAGGAGCTCAGCTTTTCATAGACAGGCAGGAAGCATTCAATCTGTCTCTGTTCGAAGCTTTTGGCCACGAACTTCTCATGTCGCGGCATGGTGAAGATCGCATACCATTGCGGGTCGGTCGCTGGCAACGTTTGGAAGCAATCATCTATTTGCATTCCGACCTCACTCAAAACCAATGCACCGTTACTGCCGCACCCATGGGGAAAATCCTTAAGCTGCCAGCCTGGGGGATTTTCTCTTACGCCTCACAGCTCCGAGCTATTTTGGGCCATAGCTCTGCCCAGCTTACTTAGCAACTCGCTTTCAGCTGAGACCAACAATGGTCCGCAGGAACTGTGGGACATTAGTCGGTTTAGAAACTGGCCTTGTCCTTCCGTAACACTGTAAGTGCTCACACTCAGATCGACAAACGACATATTGCGACATGTCACGACAGGAACTCTCTTTTTCCGTGTCACTGGACGCCGTATAATCCTCTGGTGTAATCATTCACTTGAAAAGAGCGTTGCAAGCTTTCTCACATCAGGACTCAACAGAAAGACATGTATGGGTGCGTATGGAGAATGTTCGTCTGGATTCATGGAAGCGCATTGCGGAGTACCTGCAGCGGAGTGAACGCACTGTCCAACGTTGGCAAAGCATGCGCCATCTGCCGGTCCATCAGATACAGGGGCCAGGCCGGGGCTCTGTTTTTGCGTACGCTGCTGAATTAAATGCATGGCTAGTGAACTCCGCGGATCAGATGCCCGCTCTTGAGGTTTCCCCGCGGGCTGCGCCAATATCCCAAGCCCGGGAACTATGGGAGTGCCGGTCAGAGAAGAACCTTGACCGAATTGTGGAGTTTTGCCAGTCGGCAATTGCTTTAAACCCGCAGGATGCAGAGGCATATGGAATCCTTGCATGCGCCGATGTTAGTGCGTCCCTCAACGATGTGGTGCGGCCCTCACGTGTGTTTCCCAGCACAAGGAAGGCCATCGAGAAAGCGCTCCGGTACGACCCAACCCAACCCCACGCCTTGTGTGCGCGAGCGTGGGTGCGAATGTGGGAGGACTACGCCTGGGACGACTCCGAAGCACAATTTCGGGAGGTCCTGGCATTTCAATCCGATCGATCCAGCTTTTCCTTCGCTTGTATCGGCTTGGCCAGTATCTGTTGCATGAGGCATGAATTCGATGAAGCTGAGATTCTGCTGAAGCGCGCGTTGACAGCGGATCCACTCTCCCCATCGCTCAATTATGGAATCATCCACCTGCAATACCGGATAGGAAATTATGATCGCGCTCTTTCAGACGCAGAGTTAGCAAGAGCAAATGGCTGTGACTCGGCCGGCATTCGCGTGGTAGTTGGGCTTATCAGTCTTGTGCTCGGAAGGCTTGAGGATGCAGTGCGCGAACTCAGTGCCGCGGCCCAAGCTTATCCTAACCATCCAACCATCATGGGCGCCCTCGGCTACGCGTACGCGATCTCCGGCTACGAGGGCCAGGCAAGGGCGATATTGGCTGATCTAAAACGCAACGTTTCCGTTCATGCAAATTGCTTCGCATACGGGATTGCACTCGTCTGCCTGGGATTGAATGATCTCGATGAGAGTCTTGAATGGTTGCAGGAGGCGTATGAGGACCGCCCAATTTGGCTGCTGACAATCCCGTTTGATCAGCTTTTTGCTCCTCTGAACCAGTATCCGCGTTTTCTATCTCTCACCAATAAAATGCATCTCTCCAAAGTTCCACTTTTGCGGGAAAAGGCAGTGGAATGTTCCGACCGGCAAGCGCCCCAGCGTCTCGCAGGGGAGTAGCTGCCGATCCTTGTATGACCCGATATGTACGCGGGCGGGAGTTAGTCTTTCTTCTCCGCTCTATCTTCTTTATTCCACTCTCCCCTTGGTTTTTGATAATATCCATGCCACTTGGGGCCAACCTCGTCCGCCATAAGGAAACGCGTCTGATGTTCAAAAGAATCCTCATCGCCAACCGCGGCGAGATTGCGGTTCGTGTTATTCGCGCCTGTCGCGAGATGGGCATTGAGTCGGTTGCTGTCTATTCCGATGTGGATCGCCGATCCCTCCACGTTCGCAAGGCAGATTTCTGTGAACATCTCGGTCCTGCTCAGGCTTCAGAGTCCTACCTGAACATCCCTAAAATTCTCGAAGCTGCGCGCCGCAGTGGCGCCGAAGCCATTCATCCCGGGTACGGATTCCTTTCCGAGAATGCAAACTTTGCCCGTGCCTGCCGCGAAGCTGGAATTGTCTTCATCGGTCCCTCCCCGGAATCCATGGAAATGATGGGCTCCAAGACCAGAGCGCGCCAGCATATGAAGAAGGCCGATGTTCCCTTCGTCCCTGGCACGGACAGCGGCCTCAGGAGCGCCGCCGAGGCCCTGGCCGTTGCCGAATCCATCGGTTATCCGGTGATGCTCAAGGCTGCCGCAGGCGGTGGCGGCAAGGGAATGCGCATGGTCGCCACCTCAAAGGATCTCGCTTCCGCCCTCGAAACTACGCAGAGCGAGGCCCTTCGCTCATTCGGCGACTCCGAGGTCTACATCGAGAAGTTCATCGAAAACCCGCGCCATGTCGAGATGCAAATCTTCGGCGACACCCATGGCAACGTTGTCTACTTCGCTGAGCGTGAGTGCAGCGTGCAGCGACGCCACCAGAAAGTCCTTGAAGAAGCTCCCTGCTCTTTCGTTGATTCCGACATGCGCCGCCGCATGGGCGAAGTTGCCGTCCAGGTCGGCAAGGCCGCCAATTACTACAACGCCGGCACCGTCGAGTTCCTCGTTGACGCCCACAAGAACTTCTATTTCCTCGAAATGAACACCCGTCTCCAGGTGGAGCACCCGGTCACCGAGATGGTCACCGGAATTGATCTCGTGCAACTCCAGATTCGCGTCGCCGCAGGCGAGCAGCTACCCTTCAAACAGGGAGACATCACGGTGCGCGGGCACGCCATGGAGCTACGCGTTTACGCCGAAGATCCCGACAATAACTTCTTTCCCTCACCCGGACGCATTACCCGCATCATCTCACCTTCCGGTCCTGGCATCCGGCGCGATAGCGGCATGTATGAGGGATGGGTCGTACCCCTGGACTATGATCCTCTGCTCGCCAAACTCATCGGCTTTGGAGAGAATCGCCAGCAGGTCATCAACCGCCTGCGACGTGCTCTTGTCGAGTACTTCATCGGCGGCATTAAGACCAACATTTCGCTCTTCCGCCGCATTCTTCTTGATCCGGACTTCCAGGCGGGACGCATCGACACCGGCTTTCTCGATCGCCTATTGCAACAGCCGCCGGTCACTGATGCGCGCACCACGCGCCGTGTTCCGATTGTTGCTCTCGCCGCTGCCATCTTTGCTCAGCAACCACCGCCCGGCTCTCAGCCCGCCGGCAATCATGACGGCTTGCATGCCGCTACGCCGCGCACCGTCGTTGCTGGGAACGGCACCTCGAAGTCCGGCGGCTGGAAGTCTGCTGCACGCAACGAGGGGGTGGGACGATGAAGTACGAGGTCCTGATTGATGGCCATTTGCACCAGGTTGAGCTTGAGCGCGCTGAAAAGGGTTACGAATGCAAGGTCGATGGGGAGCCCTTTTTTCTGGATGCTGCCATGACCGCGCGCGACGTACTCTCCATCATCCACGAAGGCCGCAATTACGAAGCCAAGCGCGAGTATTCGCTCCTTGGCGAAACGCACATTATCATCGGCTCTGAGCGCTTCTCCGCCGAAGTTCGTGACCCGCGCTCGTTGCGTAGCCGTCGGGCTGCCGGAGCCGAAGCTGGCCCCGCCAAAATCCTGGCCCCCATGCCCGGAAAGATCGTTCGAGTGATTGCCGCTGAAGGCGATGAGGTCGAAGCCGGTCAGGGTCTGGTTGTTGTCGAAGCCATGAAAATGCAAAACGAGATTAAGGCCACGAAGAAGGGCAAGGTTACCAAAATCGCTGTTCAAGAATCCTTCGCCGTCAACGCCGGAGACCTGCTGGCCATCGTTGAATAAACTGGAATGGCAGGCATACAAACGAAAGACGCTTCGGCCTTAGCGGATGGGAATCTGGAAAGCGTAACGGACGTTACAATAGATGTATGGCGGATTTGAGAGAGGTAAGTTCGGGAACGGAGCTGGCAGCCAAGCGTGAGCGGCTGAATGCGAGACTGCGTCAACTGGGGCGGGTGCTGGTGGCGTATTCGGGGGGTGTGGATTCGGCGTACCTGGCATGGGTGGCGCATCAGGTGCTGGGCAAAGAGATGTTAGCAGTGCTGGCAGATTCGCCTTCGCTGGCGCGGGCGCAAATGCGTGACGCGGTGCAGTTCGCCGAGGAGTGCGGAATTCCGCTGGAGATTGTGCGCACCGATGAGCTCGAGAATGAGGAGTATCAGCGCAACGATGCAATGCGCTGCTTCCACTGCAAGGACGAGCTGTTCGGAGTGATGGAGCAGTTTGCTTCGGAGAAGGGCTGGGCGGCGGTGGCCTACGGAGTGAATGTAGACGACCAAGGCGATTGGCGTCCGGGACAGAAAGCAGCGCAGCAGCACGGGGTGGCAGCTCCGCTGCTAGAAGCAGGAGTGACAAAGGCGGATGTTCGCGCACTGGCCGCCGAGGCGGGACTGCGGGTGTGGGACAAGCCGGCGTCGGCCTGCCTGTCATCGCGGATTGAGTACGGACGCAAAGTTACGCGGGAGGCTCTGGAGCAGGTGGAGCGCGGCGAAGACGCATTGCGGGCGATGGGCTTCCGGCAATTCCGGCTACGCCACCACGGCGATGTCGCGCGGATTGAGATTGCGCGCGAGGAGCTGGAGCGGGCGCTGACGCTGGAGATGTTTGCTCGGATGAGCGCGGAGATCAAAGCGTGCGGGTTTAAGTTCGTGGCGCTGGACGTGGAAGGATTCCGCTCGGGCTCAATGAACGCGGTGCTGAAGGTGGAGAGCCTGGGATGATGTTCTATCCAGCCACAACGCTGGGCGAATTTGCCCTCACAAGAGATCAGATCATCGCCCGCAATAAGACAATAGCCTGAAAATTCCACGACTCGAAGTTGAGGAGATACTTAGGTTTGTGCCGCTTGCACGCGGCCTTGCTAATTGGAGCGGCGCCACCTGCCCTTTGTGTCCTCAAGCTGGGCGCATGAGATAATTCATAAGCCTATGAAAAACAATCCGAAACGGGTTGGGGAGTGGTGTATGCGCCGTTTGTTTCTGTGTTTGATGTTACTGGCGATTGGATGCCGGGCGCAAAGTCCAGCTCCGGGCAGTGCTGAGCTGAATCGCAGCATTGAGAAGCAGGTTCGCGCGACCTTTAAACTGCCTCCATATATTGATGTGACAGCGGGCGAACGGAAGCCAAGCGAGGAGTTTGCGGGCTACGACAAAGTGGTAGCGACCTTGAGCTACGGCGGGCAGACACAGACAAGAGAGCTGCTGCTAAGCAAAGACGGCAAGACGCTGCTCTCAGTGTTGAAGATGGATTTGACCCGCGATCCGCAAGCGGAAGTGATGGCGAAGATTAATCTGGCGGGTCGTCCGGTGCGCGGCAACACGGACGCCAAACTCACGGTGGTGGTCTATGACGACTTCCAGTGCCCATACTGCTCGCGCATGCACCAGACGCTCAATGATGTGCTGAAGATCTATGGCGACCGGATTAAGGTCGTGTACAAGGATTTCCCGCTGGTTGAAATTCATCCGTGGGCGGAGCGGGCGGCAATTGACTCTGGATGCCTGGCCAAACAGAGCCCGGGCGCCTATTGGGACTTTGCTGATTACGTGCACTCCAATGGACGAGAGATTCAGGGCGAGAAGCGTCCACTTAATGTGCAGCAGGCTGAGGTGGACCGGATCACGCTGGACATGGGAAAGCGGCACTCGGCGGATGCGGCGGTACTGGAGAGTTGTGTCAAGGCGCAGTCAAAAACCGACTTGGAGGCCAGTATCAAGGAGGCCGATGGATTGGGAGTGGAGGCGACTCCGGCGTTGTTTATCAATGGCATGAAGATGGACGGCGCACTGCCTGAAGAAGAGCTGAGACTGGTGCTGGACAGGGAACTGAAGAGCGTCGGCGTAGAGGCTCCCGCGAAGGTCGCGACAAGCGCGCCCGGGCAGTAGGATACACAGAGCTGGAGGATTTCGATTTGACTCGCAAGATGAACATATGGGGTGCGGCGTTGCTGGGATTGTGCGCGCTGGGCCTGTTGGCAGGGGCAGCATGCAAGGGGCAGCGTGGCGGCGGAGACGTGATGGCCCGGGTGAATGGGCGCAAGATTCTGCGTGCTGAAGTCGAAAAATATTATCGCAATCAAACTGAGGGACAGCAGGTACCTTCGGCCGAGCAGGCACAGAGTTTGCGGTTGAGCATTCTGCGCGAACTGATTGAGAACGAAATCCTGGCGCAACGAGCGGAGAAACTGGGATTGCTGGCGACGGACGAGGAAGTGGACAGCAAGCTGAGTGAAATTCGCGCCCCGTTTACGAAAGAAGAGTTTGACCAGCGGCTGAAGGAACGCGGCATTACGCTGGAGGATTTTAAGCGTGATCTGCGGCGCTCAATCACAGTTGAGAAGGTGCTGAACAAAGAGATCACGTCGAAGATCATCATCAGCGACAGCGACATCTCCAACTACTACAACCAGCACAAGTCGGAGTTCAACCTGATACTGCCGCAATATCATCTGGCGCAGATACTGGTGACGACGCAGCCGAGTCCGCAAGTTCGAAACCTGAAGAACGACAAGGCGCAGAACGAGGCCGAGGCAAAGAAAAAAATTTCCATGCTGCTGAACCGTCTGGAAAGTGGCGATGACTTCGCGACATTGGCGATGAACTACAGCGAGCACCCAGACACCTCAGCAACAGGCGGCGATCTGGGCTTTGTCCCGGAGGACGCTCTAAAGCGCGATAAGCAAGCCTATGACGCAATCAGTCGGCTGAAACCAGGACAATTCACTCCACCATTGCCCGCAGCGGACGAGGGAGCGCGGCAGCTCTTCGGCTACCGCATCATCAAGTTGATCTCGAGGGAGCCGGCAGGACAGCGCGAACTGAATGATCCTCGGGTGCAACAGGCGATCCGCGAACAACTGCGCGATCGTCGAGAGCAGCTGTTGAAGAGTGCGTACTACGAGTCTCTGCACAACGGTGCGTCGATCGAAAACTACCTGGCTGACCAGATTTTAAAGGGCAGCGGACAGTAAAAGCATTGGTTTGTCAGACGCCCAGTTACGGCTGGGCGTTCTGTCGTAGACCCTTAGGTGCTGGATCAGTTCCCCCCACTCCGGTAACCACCCTCCCTTAAAGTTTTCAGCCACTGCTGCCGATTAAACCTATACTGGACGAGGTTTCCACCAAAGTTCAATTTCATCAATTGCAGCGCGCATCTGCGCCCAAAGCAAGGAATGTCTCAATGGATTGCACCCCCAATCTGCCGCGGAGATCCCGTTGTCTCTACTTCGCCGGTCTCTCTTTCGTGTTGTTCTTTGTTCTGCAGACCGCTTACTCCAGCGATTCTGCAGCCGTCATCGAGGAGTCCAAGCCATACCACGAATCGCAGCTTTCTACGCGCCCCTTTCGACACTTTGCCGTGGGCGTAACGGGTGGAACCCAAGGTGCCGGAGTCGAGGTGGCAACCACCATCTCCCGCCGTACAAATCTCCGCGTGGACGGAAATTTCTTCAATTACTCGCAGACTTTAAGCCAGGATGGCGTCAGCTATAACGCCAATCTCCGCTTGCGCAACTACTCCGCTACATACGATTTCTTTCCCTGGACCGGAGCCTTCCGTCTCAGTGCCGGATTTGCCGCCTACAACCAGTTCAACGTTAACGCCGCCGCGACCGTCCCCGCGGGCCAAACCATCACCCTGAATGACGTGGACTACTACAGCAGCGCCGCCGATCCTCTGCACGGCAGCGCGACCGTCGCCTACCCCAACAAGTACGCACCCCTCGCAACTTTTGGCTGGGGCAACGTTATTCCGCGCAGCGGCCGCCGCCTCGCCTTCCCCGTGGAGATCGGCGCCGCCTTCGCCGGCACACCCGCCTTCAACATCGCTATGGCCGGCAGTGCCTGTGCAACCACGGACCCAGCAACCTGCCAGCCTGTAAGCACGTATTCTGACTTCCAGACGCACCTCACCGCCCAGCGCGCAAAAGTCAACAATGACATCGCGCCCTTCCGCGTCTACCCCATTGTCAATATGGGTTTCACCTACCGATTCTTCTAAGTTCCTTATCCTGCAACGCAGACCTCGCGTTCCCGCGCGAGGTTTTTTGTGCTCCGCCCACACGCCCAGAGTGAGATAAACGCCACAGACCTCCTGAGTCGTGAAGGGCGTTGCTGCGAGCCTGAGTTGAGCAACGCCAGAGAAATCATTCGCAGTTTTTACTTGACAGCTTCGACTGGGTAGTGAAAAATTCTTCAACGTTCACATTGCTGTAACGATAAAGCAGAGTAGATAACACATGTCCAGAAAGCCAACGGTTAAGGATATCGCCCAACTCGCCGGTGTTTCGGCTACGGCCGTCTCAATGGCATTGAGGGATCATCCCAGAATCGGTGTGGCTACCAAGAAAAAGATCGTTGCTGTCGCGAAGAAGCTGCATTACCTGCCGAATCACGCGGCGCGTACCCTGAAGACCGAGCGCAGTGGAACTCTCGGGCTTGTGATCACCAACATCCTGAACCCCTTCTATCCGGAATTGGCAAAAGGAATAGAAGACAAGGCGATGGAGTTGAAATACAACATCATCCTATGCAGCACGGATTACGATGCGAATCGTCAGAATGACATCATCGGCGAGTTACGCAGCAAGGGTGTCGATGGCATCGTCTTTGCCTCTGTATTGGTAAACGATCCGCACATTACTCCCCTGGTGACCGATGGCTTTCCCTTTGTCCTGGTGAACCGCAGGATCCACAATCGCAGGCTGGAAAAGAAGATCGACTGCGTAGTCATGGACAATGTTATCGGCGGACGCATGGCCATTGAGCATCTGTACGGGCTGGGACACCGCTCGATCGCAATCGTCACTGGGTCGCTTGACACTTCCACAGCGGTAGAAAGAACGCAGGGGGCTCGCGAGGCGCTCGTTGAGCACGGTTTGCCGGTAAGGCCCGAGTTGATCCGGGAATGCGGTTATTCAAAGCAGGACGCGTACCGCATGACCCGCGAACTACTGGCTTTGCGTTCGCCACCAACGGCAATCTTTGCTGAGAACGATTACATGGCATTGGGTGTCAGGGAAGCGATTCTTGATTCTGGGTTGCGTATCCCAGCCGATGTTGCCCTTGTGGGTTTTGACGACATCGAAGCGACTTCGCTGCGCGGTGTTGAGATCACCACGATCAGCCAGAAGAAATATGAAATGGGTGCACTTGCTGTCGATTGCTTGGTTGAAAGAATCGAGGGCAAGCGACAGTTGGCCAGGCAGATTGTCTTGCAGCCCGAGGTGATTATCAGAAGGTCTTGCGGCAGCAAGAAGATGACGGTGCCAAAAACAGCTATTTAATTTTTAAGGTTTCAATCTAGAGGAGGTTTTCAGTGGCGGAATATCTAAAGAAGGCAATCGAAAAACCAGAAGAGGATATCCGAGCCGTACAGGACACCGTGCGGGAGATCCTGAGCAAAATCAAGAAAGAAGGCGAGTCGGCAGTCCGACACTACTCCAAAACATTCGACCATTGGGAGCCAAAGAGCTTCAAGATTTCCCAAGACGATATCCGTGCAGCCAAGAAGCAACTGCCGGTGTCGGAGGTTGAAGACATCGATTTCTGCCAGGCGCAGATTAGGAACTTTGCCCAAGAGCAGATGAAGCGTTTGGTGGGCTTCGAGGCTGAAACTTATCCAGGCGTGCATCTTGGCCAAAAGATCATTCCCGTTGCTTCGAGCGGGGCTTATGTTCCCGGCGGCCGCTACCCGATGCTGGCCTCGGCCCACATGACCGTGATCACGCCAAAGGTAGCAGGCGTCTCGCGGGTTGTCTCCTGCTCGCCTCCGGTTAAGGGACAGGGTATGTGGCCTGCCACGCTTTACTCCATGGTCGCTGGCGGCGCCGATGAAATCTATTGCATGGGTGGAGTTCATGCCTTGGCCGCCATGGCGTTCGGCATGGAAGGCCTTGGACCGGTTGACATGGTGGTCGGCGCAGGTAACAAGTATGTTGCCGAAGCCAAGAAACAATTGTTCGGCGCCGCTGGCATCGACCTGTTGGCTGGACCGACCGAGATTCTGGTCATCGTCGACGAGACCGCCGATCCACTCATCGTGGCCGCCGATTTGCTCGGCCAAGCTGAGCACGATCCTAATGCGCGGCAGTGCCTGGTCTCGCTTTCGAAAAAGACCGCACTCGAAGTGATGAAGGAAGTGGACAGGCAGTTGATCGATCTTCCAACCCGCGAGATTGCCAGCGTCGCTTGGCGCGACAACGGAGACGTCGTGATCGTCGATTCTCCCGAGGAGGCCGTAAAGGTTAGCGACCAGTGGGCACCGGAGCATTTGGAAGTGCAGACCAAGGATTGGAAGTATTACCTCGACCATTGCAAAAACTATGGCTCAGTATTTCTGGGCGAAGAAACGACCGTGGCTTATGGCGACAAGACGATTGGCACCAACCACGTGCTGCCCACCATGCGGGCCTCTCGCTATACCGGCGGATTGTCGGTCGGGAAGTTCGTCAAGACCGTAACTTACCAGTATGCCACCAAGGAAGCTTCTTACAAGATTGCCGATGTTTGCGAACGGGCTTGCAACTACGAAAACATGCTCGCCCATGGCATCTCGTGCAAAGTAAGAAAAGAAAAATACGGAAAGTTAATTAAGGCTTCCGCGACCGGGGTGACCCGATGAAAGCGAACATTCCAACTTTCGATCTCACGGGCAAGGTCGCCGTGGTGACCGGATCGGCACGTGGGATCGGCTTTGCAGTTGCCGAAACACTTGCTTCTTACGGCGCGGACATCGTTCTGGTGGACCGCTTGCACGACGAGCTTGGAACGGCGAAGAAAGCAATCGAGGAAACAGGACGCCGTGCGCTGACCATCGAGGCCGATCTCACCAAGGTATCCGAGATTCAGTCGATGGCCGATAAGGCTGCTGCCACCTTCGGGCACCTCGATATTCTCGTGAACTGTGCCGGTATCAACATCCAGCAGATGGCTGTTGATGTCACCGAAGAGGCTTGGGACAAGATACTGGACATCAACCTCAAAGCTCTCTTCTTCTGCTGTCAGGCGGTGGGAAAGGTAATGATCAAGCAGAAGAGCGGCAAGATCATTAACATGTCATCGCAGACCGGCACGGTAGGCATCCCGCGGCGGGCTGCTTACTGCGCCAGCAAGGGCGCAGTCAACATGGTGACCAAGTTGCTTGCGGTGGAGTGGGCGCCTTACAACATCAACGTCAACGCGGTGGCCCCAACGTTCGTGGAAACCAAGTTCACCGAGCCGATGTTCAAGGACGAAGAGTTCAAGCGCTACTGCTTGGACAACGTCCTGCTCGGTCGTCTTGGCAAGCCATCCGACGTCGCTGGAGCTGTGCTCTATCTGGCCTCGTCTGCGTCTGACCTGGCCACCGGGCATGTGCTTGCCGTGGATGGTGGATGGACGGCTCGTTAGAGGTTGAGCTTGTACCGTGAAGAACCAAGTATAGTAAGCCGTCGCGTTAGGTTTTTCGGAGCATCATGATGCACAACGTGATCATGGTGCTCCGGAGGATTTTGGTTGTCCCAGTACGTTTGCTGCCCGCGCAGTCAATCGTTGACTTCTGCCGTTGTACAGGAGCACGAAACGTTAGTGTTTTCCAACCCGAAAGGAGTTCACATGTTATTCAAGGGACAAATCATTGACTTGAGTCAGGAAATCTACCAGGGAATGCCAGTTTATCCCGGTCACCTGAAAACCGTTGTCTGGACCCATGTATCTCACGAAGAGTGCCAGAGGACCTTGGGCACGGGCTTCTCTTACGAGACTCGCGGAATCATGTTCTGCGATCACGGGCCGACCCACATCGATGCCATCAGCCATCTTTCGCGCAAGCCCGATGCGCCCCCTGTCGACAAGATTCCACTTGAGTACTGTATTACCTCCGCCATCTGCCTGGACGTAAGCGATATTCCAATCAAGACGCAATTCGGCAAGGCAAAAATCGAGCAGGAGCTCAAGCGCTGGAATCTGCACATTGAAAAGGGCGACACCATTCTCTTCCACACTGGGCACTTCGAGCATTTCTACGGGAAGCCCGAATACATGACCGACTATCCCGGACTCGACCGCGAGGGGACGGAGTTCATTATCGATCAGGGGTGCGTGAATTTCGGCGTGGACTCGGCGAGCCCCGATATGTGGTACGACAAGAGCTATCCCTGCCATACGGTTTGTGCCGAACGGCAAATCACCCACATTGAGAACCTTTGCAACCTGGACAAACTTGTGGGTAAGCGCTTCACCTTCATCGCACTGCCTTTGAAGATAAGGGGCGGGACAGGGTCGCCTTTGCGTCCGGTGGCTATCCTGGACAATTAGTTCTACAGCTCCGTTGAACTCTGGTGAGTGTGGTCAAAAACCCCGCCGTATGTGATACCCGAGGGAGGTGTCGCTTGTTCGACGTATTGAATAACCAAACGAAAATCACTGGTAACCAGAAACGCATTGTCGCCGCCGCAATTATTGGCGACCTGCTTGAGTTTTTTGATTATTACGTTATGGGCTTCGTGCTGGCGTTCATCGTCGGTCCGTGGCACCTTACCTTCGGGAAGTCAGCCGTAATTTTGCTCTCCGCCGGAATCGGAGCTATTTTTGGCGCCTTCTTTTACGGACGCATGGCTGATGCCATCGGGCGGCGCAAGATATTCATGGCGACAGTGGTTAATTTTTCCATCGCCACCGGTTTTCTGGCGCTCACCCCCCAGGGGAATTGGTTCTACCTCGCTTTCTTCCGCTTTCTTGTGGGCTTCGGCGTTGGCGGGCTCTATTGCGTCGATCTGCCGTTGGTGCAGGAATTCGTTCCCACTTCTAAGCGAGGGCGAATTGGTGGCTTAGTCACGGCATCAATTCCTATTGGCCTTCTGCTGGGTGCCGTACTTGGAGCTTACTTGGCGCCAGTTCTGGGATGGAGAGGCCTCTTCGCAATGGGACTGATCCCAGGTCTGCTGACGTTTCTTATCCGGATGTGGGTTCCCGAATCACCGCGCTGGCTGGTCGACCAAGGCCGTCCGGAGGAAGCCCGCAAATCGCTGGCTTGGGCTCTGGAGGTTGATCCTGAATCGCTGCCCCTTCCGGCACGTATTACCGAGACATCGAGTAAACCGGGGTTTGCGGCTCTCTTTCGTCATCCACGAAGCTTGATCGCTTCATGGGTCACCAACCTCGGCATTCAGACGGGCTACTATGGCTTAACTCTATGGGCGCCTACGCTGCTCGTGCTGGTACTCGGAGTGCCTCCAAAGCGGGCTGCGTTCCTCATGATTTGGGTGGGACTCGGCGGCTTCTGCGGCAGGCTTTTGATCTCCTGGCTTTCCGACATCATGGGCCGCAAACTCACGGGAGGTCTCGCCGGCATAGCCGCGGCCGTACTGCTGGTGTTGATGGCCACTCAGCACAGCGGCACTGTTTTCGGAATCCCGCTCTTCTGGCTGTTGATGGTCATCGGTTACGCATTTGCCGATGGCATATTTGCTGTGCTCGGGCCGTACTCGGCTGAGGTCTGGCCGACGTCCCTGCGTGCTACCGGCATGGGATCGGCCTACGGTTTCGGCGGTATAGGCAAGGTGATTGGACCCTGGGGACTGGCTCTCATTGTTGGTTCCAGTAATCCGGTTACCCCAGCTGCTTCGATTCAAAAACTGGTCCCGTCGTTCACTTATCTTGCTGCCGGGTATCTGCTGGCGGCGTTGTTCTTTCTCTTCGTCGGAGCCGAGACCAAGGGTCGCGATCTGCAGGAAATCGACCAGCAGTTGCAGTCTTCGGCTGCGGAACGTTCGGCTTTGGCCGGGACTGTCAAGTAAGTTGATCTTCGGAACTTAGGTAGGCTGCCGTGCTTTTCGCATGGCAGCCTTACCTATGTCGCTGCTAATAAGGAGGAGCCAACCATGGCTACGGGCATCACACCAGCAAGCGGGAGCAGTACACGCAGTGAGATTCGCGATGGAATGCAGATCGACTGGGATGTCTCCATCAAGATGGATGACGGACTTGTTCTCAAGGCCGATGTATTCCGTCCCATAGAGCCAGGAAGCTATCCGGTAATACTGACTTACGGTCCATACGCGAAAGGGCTTTCCTTCCAGGAAGGATATCCTAGCGCCTGGAATGCCATGGTTACCAATCATCCGGACATTCCTTACGGCTCGACGAATAAGTATCAGAACTGGGAGGTCGTCGATCCTGAAAAATGGGTGCCGGATGGCTACGCCATCGTTCGCGTTGATTCGCGCGGTTGCGGCCGCTCCCCCGGTTATATCGACCACTTCTCCGCCCGCGAGACTCAGGACTGTTGTCAGTGTATCGAGTGGGCAGCAGTACAGCCGTGGTCGAACGGTAAAGTCGGCATAAACGGAATCTCGTACTATGCGCAGTTGGAATGGCCAGTTGCGTCAAAGCAGCCGCCCCATCTTGCGGCCATGTGCGCATGGGAGGCGGAAGCAGACTGGTATCGCGATTCGACGCACCATGGGGGAATACTGTCCACTTTCCATGCCAATTGGTACGACATGCAGATTAAAGGTGTGCAGTATGGGTTAGGCGAACGTGGCCCTCGCAGCGCGGTAACCAACGAACTGGTGTGCGGCGACGTGACCATGTCTGACAAAGAACTGGCAGCCAATCGTTGCGACTATGGTGACGAAATTCTCTCCCACCCGCTCGACGATGAGTATCACAAGATCAGATCGGCAGTTTGGGACAAGATCACCACGCCTCTCCTGACCACGGCGAACTGGGGCGGACAGGGTCTTCATCCACGAGGGAACTTCGAAGCCTTCGTGAGGGCAGCTTCATCGCAAAAATGGCTCGAAGCGCATAACCTGGAACACTGGACGCACTTCTATACCGACTATGGTGTCAATATACAAAAACAGTTCTTCGCTCATTTCCTCAAAGGCGAGAACAACGGCTGGAATAAGCGGCCGAAGGTGCAACTGCAAGTCCGCCATATTGATAGGTTGGTCGAGCGTTTTGAAGATGAATGGCCGATTGCTCGTACCCAATGGACCAAATTTTATCTTCACCCAACGCGGCAGCTATTGTTGCCTGACCCGGTCAAGGGCTCGGCCAACCTCGAATTTGACGCGATGGGCGACGGTCTCACCTTCGTTTCCAAACCGCTGCCAGAGCAAATGGAAATCACGGGGCCGATGGCCGCCAAACTGTTCGTTTCCTCGTCTACCAGCGATGCTGATCTGTTCCTAGTGTTCCGGGTCTTCACACCCGACCTGCGCGAAATAACATTTCAAGGTGCAATCGACCCGCACACGCCGATTGCCCAAGGCTGGTTGCGTGCATCGCACCGGAAGCTCGATCCAGTACTGACCGAACCCTACCGGCCGTATCACACTCACGATGAGATTCAGCCGCTGAAACCCGGATCCCCGGTCGAACTCGATGTTGAAATCTGGCCGACTTGTATCGTGGTTCCAGCGGGATACCGTGTAGCGCTCTCCGTTCGTGGCAAGGATTATGAATACGCAAAATCAACTGGGCTGAAGCTGTCCAATTTCAAGAATGAATTACTCGGCTGCGGCTCCTTCCTGCATAACGATCCACGGGATCGCCCTCCGCAGATTTTCGGCGGGCGCACTACTCTGCACATTGATCCAGAGCATACGCCGTACCTGCTCGTGCCGGTGATTCCGCCGAAGAAATAAAAGAAGCCGCAGAGTCGCCGCGGCTTGCATTAGCTATTTTGTTGACGATATCCGCACCTGCCATAGTCGGCAGATGCGGATATCGGAATCCTCCGCTTGAATCGCTAGCTGAACTCCCCACGTATGTAGTCTTGCGTATGCTTGTGGATCGGAGCTCCAAACAGTTGCTTTGACTCGCCGAACTCAACGAGGTATCCGGTGCGTCCACCCTGCGTAGTGTCAACGTAAAGGAAGCCCGTATAGTCGGCGACGCGCTGCGCTTGCTGGAGGTTGTGGGTCACGATCGCAATCGTGAAACGCTTGCGCAGTTCAAGCATCAGCTCTTCGATCTTGCGGGTGGCGATGGGGTCCAGTGCGGAGCAGGGTTCGTCCATCAGCAGAACCTCAGGCTCCGTGGCAATGGCCCGCGCAATGCAGAGGCGCTGCTGTTGTCCTCCGGAGAGCGAGAGGCCACTCTTGCTGAGCTTGTCCTTTACTTCGTCCCATAGGGCAGCGGCGCGGAGAGCCTGCTCGACCTTCTGTGCCTTGTCTCCCTTGTATCCATTGAGGCGCAAGCCGAAGGCAACGTTGTTATAGATGCTGGTGGCGAACGGATTCGGTTGCTGAAAAACCATTCCAATGAAGCGGCGCACTGCGACCGGATCGATGGCGGCATCGTAGATATCGCGCCCGCGATAGCGCACGTGGCCTTCAAAGCGGAAGCCGCGCACAAGATCGTTCATGCGGTTGATGCAGCGCAGTACGGTGCTCTTGCCGCAGCCCGACGGTCCGATAAAAGCCGTAATGGAATTCTTCTTAACCGGAATCGCAGTGTCGCGCACAGCCTTGAAACTCCCGTAATAAAGCTCGCGGATGTGGCAATCCACCACTACGTCAGAATTGTGCGCAGGCACGGGGCTTACCTGAAGATTCGAACCGGGTTGCGGAATTGCGTTAGTTGCCATCACGATATCTCCTAAGACTGTTGAACCTGGCGGCCAGAGAAACTCCGGCCGATCAGGTTGGCTGCCAATACGAGCAACACGAGCACCAGGGCAGCGGCCCACGCCAGCTCCACCTGGTTCTCAAATGGCATACCTGCAAAGTTGTAGATCAATACGGCAAGCGACGCCGTGGGACGCATCAATTGCGCGTGGCCATGGGAAAAGAGCCAGTAATTGCTGAACAGCGCGGTGAATAGCAGCGGCGCTGTCTCTCCAGCCGCGCGTGCTATCGCCAGCATCACTCCGGTGAGAATTCCCGGAATGGCCGTGGGAAGCAGCACCATCCAGACCGTCTGGGTAGGTGTGGCTCCCATACCGATAGCGGCTTCTTTCATCCGCGAAGGCACCATGCGAATGGCATCTTCCGACGTGAGGACGATCGTCGGGAGCATGAGGATACAGAGTGCGACTGCGCCTGCAAGCGCCGAGTAGCCTCCCGTAGTCAGCACGATAGCTCCGTAGGCAAAGACGCCGGCGAGAATCGAGGGGAAGCCCGTAAGGACCTTGGAGGCGAATCGCACAGCTTCCGCGAGTTTGCTCTGCCGATTCTGTGCGAGATAAATTGCCGTCATGATGCCGACGGGAACCGTGATCGCGACGGCGAGTCCCACCATCAGCAGCGTTCCCACGATTGCGTTGCCAAAGCCGCCACCGGATTCCAGGGCAGCAGGTGGCAGTTGTGTAAAAACCGCCACGCTCAGCCGTTTTCCACCGCGCCATGCCAGCATCCAAATCACGCTAAAGAGCGGGACCAGTGCTGACAACGTCACTACTGTCACTAAGCCGCTGAGCACAAAATCCATCAGCGTGCGGGGGCGGCGTAGCGAGTGTTCGAGTTGACCGAAGTCGACCCCCGCAAAGGGATCGGTCATGTTCAGATTCGAATTTAAGTTTGCCGTTGCCATTTGATTACTCCACCGCGGCGCGCGAGGCTTGCTGCAAGATGATTGCGCCGAAGATGTTGACGATCAGCGTAATCCCCAGCAACACGAGTGCTGCGTACATCAAAATACTGACCTCTTCGGGACCAGCCTCGGGAAAGTTATTGGCCAGCAAGGCCGCCAGAGTGTTGGCCGGTGAAAAGAGCGAAAGACTGATCCGGTTCGAGTTCCCGACCAGCATTGCCAGTGCCATGGTTTCGCCGAGAGCGCGTCCGAAGGCCAGAACCATGCCTCCGAAGATTCCGCGCGATGCAGTTGGCAGAATCACACCAAAAATCGTCTCCCACCGTGTCGCCCCCAATCCATACGCGGCCATGCGCAGCTTCGGTGGTACCGAGGTCAGTGCGTCGCGGCTAATGGCCGTGATGGTGGGAAGAATCATGATGGCCAGTACGATCACAGCGGGCATCACGCCGGGACCGCTCAGATCGGTGGAGAACAACGCCATCCAACCGAGCTTCAGGTGTAGCCAGTTGCACGCCGGACGTATCAGCGGGATAACCACGAATATTCCCCATAGGCCATATACCACGCTCGGAATCGCAGCCAGCAACTCGATCAACTGTCGTAACAGATCCTCGATTCGGTCTGGAACCTTTGCCCAGAAGGGGTGCAGGTGAAGGTTGAAGCCGCGCAGAATCGCAAACATGATCTGCCCTAGGTACCCTTCGCTGAGGAAAACAGCGGCGGCCAGACCGAAGGCGGTGCCGATCACAAGGGCAAGAATGGAGGTATAAAGCGTTCCCCAA
Organism: uncultured Acidobacteriaceae bacterium; assembly: GCA_964559875.1. GTDB lineage: Bacteria > Acidobacteriota > Terriglobia > Terriglobales > Acidobacteriaceae > TOLSYN. The sequence goes on along the minus strand of CAZLJQ010000005.1, from coordinate 46,922 downwards.
ATCTGTGGAGCAATCCCGTGCTGGGCCGTGTTGGGGTCCCAGACCCTTCCGGAGAGGAAGGAAAGTCCCTCGTGGCGCATTGCTGGTATTGCTGAAACCGTAATGCGAAAAACGATAAAGGTCACCAGCAGGATGGTGCAGCAGGCAAACAGAAAACTGCTACCGCGAAATGCCTTGTCCACCATGCTTTGCCAGCGTGATGGCGCTTGGGTGATTTCTCCTGGCCGAATTGCGAAAAGCGCTCCCGGAGCCGAATTGGCCACGGGAGCTGCGAGACTTTTGCTTGCCATTAACTCATCCTTCAACGCGTTAGGTGATTGACTGAACCGCAGCCAAATCCTTGGTGGAAACATTGGCAGGAAGCGGAATGTAGCCCAACGCCTCAGCGTCTTTCTGTCCGTCGGTAAGGCAATACTTCAGGAGATCCTGCACCGCTGCGAGCTTCTTGGCGTCGGGATATTTCCGGTAGAAGATCATCCAGGTATAAGTAACGATCGGGTAAGCATCGGCTGCTGGCGGATCGGAAGCCCAGGCGATCAAGTTCTCCGGCAGAGTCACTGAGGCCAACGCCGCCTGACCAGATGCCGTGGAAGCCGCCACGTACTTACCCGCTTTATTCTCCAGAGCTGCGGTGGTTAGTTTCTGGCTGTTTGCGTAGCCGTACTCCACGTATCCAATCGAACCAGGAGTGGTCTTCAAACTTGCCGTGACGCCCTCATTGCCTTTGCTCTTGGTACCCACCAGCCAGTTCGGCATGGTGTTGGTGCCAATGGCTTTGGCGAAATCCGGGTTAATGGTGCTCAGGTGCTTGGAGAAGACGTAACTGGTGCCGCTGCTGTCGGCGCGAACCACCACGTTAATCGGCAGATCGGGCAGCTTGACGCCGGGGTTCGTCGAGGCAATTGCCGGGTCACTCCACCTCTTGATTTTGCCAAGGAAGATGCCACTGTAGGCCTTGCGGGAAAGTTTGAGACCGGTGTCTACGCCATCAAGGTTATATGCGATCACAATGGCCCCGGCAGTCATAGGAAGCAGTTGTGCACCACCCTGCACGCGGGCTATCTCTTCCGGTTCCATTGCGGCATCGCTAGCGCCAAAATCAACCGTGTGGTCAATCACGCTCTTCTTGCCGCTGCCGCTGCCCACCGATTGATAATCGACTTGCACATCGGGATGACTTGCGGTGTAAGCCTTGAACCATTTGGTGTAAAGAGGCGCGGGAAAGCTAGCCCCGGCTCCTTGCAGCTTTACACCTTCTGCGGCAGGCTTGCTGTTGCAAGAAGACAAGAACACTGCGAGTAACGTGAATGAAATTGCCAAAGTCCATAGCCGGAACTTCATAGCAGATCTCCTTGATTTAGAACGCGAGCTGAAATTGAATGAATCGGGCACTCGCCTGCATCGGGGTTTGACGAAATCATCGCGCCGATCTTGAAGTTGTTCATGCGAGAGACGGGTATTACATCTCGGGGTACCGGCCCCAAAAACCGAAAAAATTAGGTCAGCTAACTGTAGTAGAGGAACATTACAGGGATGTTAAAAGCATGTCGGCGCGAGGTTAAATTCCAGGGGAAGACCTTATTAGTTTGCTGTCGCCGTGAGACAACCCCAGTGAAGTCGTGAGCATCGTCCGTCTGTCGGCTAGTTTTTTTAGCAGAGCGTCAATCCGACCTTTTCTTCTGGAAATCGGCCTGGCCTTGCGGCCTCTCCAGTCTGCGGCAACTCGCGGCGGTAAGCCTCATAGACCGAGGCGAAGACACTATCCCATGAGGCGCGCCTGGCACGCAGACGGGCTGCGACGCCCATATCGCGCCGAAGGGAGTTGCTGCCAATCAGGCGCAGCACGCTCGCGGTGAATTCCTCGTTGCTGGGGCAGATGAAGCCGCAACGCTCATGCTCGACAATAAACTTGGGACCGCCTTTGTCCGTCACCACTGCGGGCACTCCGGAGGCGAGTGCTTCCAACACAACATTGCCGAACGTGTCGGTCTCCGAGTAGAAAGCAAACAGGTCCATGTTGGCGTAAGCACGACTGAGAGCTGGACCACGGAGCACCCCGGTCATCTCCGCTTCAGGTATGTGTTGGCGCAACCACTGCTCCTCGCTGCCGTGTCCAACGAATACAAACTTCACGTGTTTGTAGCCGGCGTTTTTCACCGCGCGCGAAAGCTCAGCGAAACTGCGAACCTTCTTTTCTGTCGAGAGGCGGCCAACGTAGCCGATGACAAACTCTCCACCTTTGCCACGGTCGCGAAAGGTGGGACTGAACATCGCAAGATCGACGCCGCGTTCCATCAGCGAGCAGGGTTTGTGTGTGGCTTTCTGCAGCTTATCGATGAGCTCCTGGTTCGGCGCAAAGTGAAAGCGTGCCAGCTGGAAATAGTAGGCAGAGAGACGGAAGCTTACATCCTCGATGCCCTGCAGCAGCTTGGCGCGATATGCGCCAGAAATCCATCGCGGCAGGATTCTGTCCGAGCGGCGCGCCGCGTACTCATGAACATTGGTATGCCATGAGGCTGCGACTGGGATGCCGAGATCGTGGGCGGCGGCCAACCCCAGCATTCCAATGTCGCTGGGGCCGGTAATGTGAACTACATCCGGACGGAATCTACGCAGTTCCTCAGTCACGAGCCGATAGTAGCGAAAGAGCGCGAGATCGAAGCGGAGGTCCTTCTCTAGGGCAAACGATACAGCTCCACGCTTCAATCCGAGCCGGGTTACACTTCCGTCTTGAATCACGCCGGTCTTGTCGCTGGCGCTCACCAGCAGCATGGGAGACTCGGTGCGGCCGGCGTAGGCGAGGAAATTCCTGCAAGTGTTGGCTACGCCGTTGACTTCGTTCAACGAATCGGGAAAGAGCGCAACGCGAATGGGGGGGGCGATCATCAGGCACGCTCTTCTTGCCCTGATATCTCGGGCATGTTGCCGGCGGGTTGTCCGCCATAGATGCGGAGCTTGCTTAGCAGTTGAGTGGTCTCCGCCAAGCGGGCGAAATTGAGAATCGCCTCAAGAAATCCAGGGACATGAGCCCAGAGCGAACTCAACGGCTGCGCCGATCCGTCGTGGCCAGGATGGTATGTGCGCTGATCCCAACGTGGTGCGCCATCGGATTGCTCCGGGTAGTCGGCGACGGCATCGAGAAAAGTCTGGTAGCAGCGGGCTACTAGCGAGTGTTCGTATTGTGGCATAAAGATTAGATGACTCTCGCGCTTGACGCGCAACTCTTGGGCCCACTCGGCAAAGCTGGTGGCGTGGGTAAGGTTCAGATTTGCATTCGGCTCACAGCCGTGGCGATCGCCGCCGGAGACCAGAATCTGCTGCCAGCGTGCCGCAAGCTGCGCTACTTTGCAGTTTTCCTCCCAACGCCGCAGCCCGTTAATCTCAAATGCGTGGAGATAGCCGCTGTTGAGCGCGAGGAAGTCCTCAAGGTTTTGCGCGAACTCCCCCGCCGGATTGCCGTAAAGATTCCAAAGCGGGTGATTGAAGACCAGCAACAACTCCGGAGTCGCATGCAGTGTGCTCAGCAGATCGCATACGCGTTCGGTGCTTGGCTCCGCGGTGCAGGCCTTCAATTCGTTCATCCATTCCTTTGCATGGGCGGCAGGCAGATTATGCACGCCGAGATGAAACTTGGAGCTCTGGAAGGGAACCGTCCATTCCAGTGAGACCGGTGTACCGTGCATCGCGGGAACCACGCGCAACAGCAGCGGAGCCTCAATGGAGTCGTGGTCTGAGAGCGAGACCAGCGCATTCAGGCCAAGCTTCTCTTCAATCTGCTTCTTCTCCAACTCATAAGCAGCGCGCGGGCGCAGAGGCGGAGTCCAATAACCTCTCGCAAAATCGATCTGTAAACCCGTCTTCTTAACTGCCGTACCATTCTGGACGCGGATAAACATGCGGAGAAGAGGGTGGGATTCGAAAATGCGCCCAACAAACTCGAGGCTCTCTTTAGATCGGCTGGTATGGCTATGGATAGAAACGCCGGTCTTGAACTGACGAATGAGCGATTGATCCCTGTCAAACCACGCGTAGCGAGTTTGCAAGAGCCTCCTCCTGATTGGGCGGGTCGTAATGGAACTTCAAAATCGTGTTCCACTGCAGTATGGAGGAGGGTTGGTGACGCTTTGATTACGGTGAGGAAAATGAAAGATGAAAATTATCCCAGCTTGCGTCAATCCAGCACTATTCACCAAACCTTAATGAGTTCGAACCTGGTGATTGCAAAAGCTTCCATTTCGCAATCTGCTCGAATGGTTCGTGTTTATTGGCACACGCGCCTGGTGCTCAATTTGCGCGCTATGTTTTCGGGGAGTCTAAATCGTCAGAGCCGCTCTATGGCCGATTGGAGAATGAACTAGCCGGAGTCTCGCGAGCATCTCCTTGACGGCTGTGAGCAGCATTTGCGGACTGAACGGCTTTTGCAGGAACCTGGTTTCGCTTCCCTGCAACTCCTCGTCGGTGGGACCGACGTCGCTATAACCTGATATGAACACTACTGGCAGCAATGGCCTCATCCGCCGTAGTTTGTCTACCAGTTCTCTGCCTCCCGATCGCGGCATCACCATGTCCGTCACAACGCAGTCAATCAACAACAACTGCCGCGACGCAATTTCAATCGCTTCCGTGCCGTCCCGCGCCTGAATCACATAACATCCGAGAGAACTTAAAGCATCAGCCAGGCATCGGCGCAAGCTCTCCTCGTCCTCCACCAGCAAAACCGTGGCTTTGAATGGCTTGCGCGGCTCGCCAATCGCTTCCGGGTTCAAGGCCGGCACTCTATCTGTAGGTTTGCCGCTCTGCGGAAGATAAATTCGGAATGTGGTCCCCACTCCCAGCGTGCTTTCCACGGCAAGAGCACCGCCACTCTGCTCCACGATTCCATACACGGTCGCCAGCCCCAGGCCAGTACCTTTGCCAGCAGCTTTCGTCGTAAAAAACGGTTCGAAGATACGATCTTTTGTCGCCTCGTCCATCCCAACGCCTGTGTCAGAGACCGATACCACAACGTAGCTTCCCCGCTCCAGCGCCAGCTTTCCTCGCTGCCGCCCGTCTACCTCTCTGCATTCGGTGCAAATGGTCAACCGTCCGCCGCCCGGCATCGCATCGCTGGCGTTCACAACCAGGTTCATCAGCACCTGCTCAAGCTGGCTTGGATCAATCTGAATGTGTGCGTTTGCACTATCAAGCTGAGTAGTGAACGCAATGTCTTCGCGGATCAACCGGCCAAGCATGTCTCTGCGTTGTTGAACAAGCTCATCAACCGCTACCACCTGCCGTTTGAATACCTGTTTCCGGCTGAAGGCCAGAAGTTGACGGGTGAGCATTGTCGCGCGAGTGCCCGCTTCCTGTATAGCCGCGACCTTCCGGCGCATCGGCGAATCTGCATCAAATTCTTCGGCGAGCATCGACGAATAGCTGTTAATGATCATCAGGAGATTATTGAAGTCGTGTGCTACTCCGCCCGCCAGTCTTCCCAGCGCCTCCATCTTTTGCGACTGCCGCACCTGTTCTTCCAGTAATCTTTGTTCCTCTAGAGCGTCTTTCAACTCCTGGATGTCGGTACAGGTTCCATGCCATCGCACAACGCTGCCGCTTTCATTCCTCTTTGGCACCGCGTGGGATTCAAACCAGCGATACAGCCCGTCGTAACGGCGAAGCCTGAAGTCAACTTTGTGCTCTTTCCCCGTATCCAGTGCCTGCCTCCACGCTTTCGTGACACGGATTCGGTCCTCTTCGTGCACATACTCAAGCCACTGCCAGTCCACGCCCTCGCCCGCGTCGGATATACCTGCATAGGCCAGTCCCCACTCACTGATGAAATCAACGGCGCCGTTGGCTTCCGCCGACCACACGATGTGTCGAAGTGAGTCTATGAGTTCCCGGCACACTTCCTGTTTTTCGATTCGATACACCATGGAATATCCTGGCACGCACTTAAGTTGTCGCGTTTTTAATTGCAGCCTATAGACAGAGAGTCTGCCTGAACCTGATTCTTCAGGAATGCCTGATTAGAATTCAAGCGATCTTCCCTGCATGATATTTCTGAGCTGAATGGATAGTAACCATTTCGTGTTAAGGGATGATAAAAGCGAATCGTTCCTACCCAATTGATCCCGGCCTCACCCGCAGAATCCCAAGTTCGAGCCAAACCCCGAGCCTCCAATAGATGCCGAACAGACGCTGCGGCAGTCACCCCGTCCACGTGGGACGCAACAATCTCATCTGTAAGCATTTAGGGTGAGCCCGGCGGGTGGCTGGATTCGTTTTGCCAGGTGGGGTAAGCTAGTAGGAGTTGAGCAGTCTTAGGACGAGCTATCGGCTGATTGCTTAGTGATTCTGGAGAATATCCAGTTCGTTCTGGTGAAAGATAGTCTAGAATTGTGAGCAAGGGCACAGCGTTCAGGAATGCCAGCAGCTAACCTGATCGGCATATCGGCGTGCGCGTGCACGTTTGGAGGCATTAGATGTTTGAAGGACTTATGCAACCGATGCATTTGCTCGTGATCCTGTTCATTGCCCTGCTTGTGTTTGGACCGAGCAAATTGTCAGAACTTGGCAAAGGGCTGGGGCAGGGAATCAAGAACTTCAAGGACGCTGTCAACGACGATCCTGCAAAGGCCGCCGCGGCTGCCGCAGCTAAGAAAGACGGCCCTGCTCCGCCAACAGCCTAGGCAACAACGGACTTAGCGGCCGGTACCGGACAACAGACGGCCCTCCGGTCGTTGATGCTTGGCGTCAGATCAGCTCGCGATATTGTCGAGAGCGATTCCTACGAGTTGGCTCCGGATGCGAACGCCTGTACGTTGCAATCGTTGCTGAAGAGTAGCCTTCACGGAACTCTCGGGGACTTGCAGGTGTTCGGCAATCTGTTTGTTTGCTAGCCGCTCATGAACGCCAGCCAGCACCTGCTGTTCGCGTTCTGTCAGTTTGCGCGTGCGCGGGAACTCCTCTTCCGTGGCGCAGCCCACCGTATTCTGCAAATATCAGATAGAGTATTGGCCGAAAGGTAGCCAAACTTCGCAAAGATAGCGTTTCCATGCTGGGCAAATTGTAATTTCTCCCGTCTAATATCGAATCAGACTAGTTCTCAGAACCGTCGCGATCCCGCGCAACTCGTGTGCGCTGGCGTGTGTGAGAATCGACAGGTACAAGATGGAGCCTCTTGATGCGTGGTTTCAGCTCTCAAGGCAGTCACAAGTTCAAAGTCCTTTTTCCTCAGGCAAGTGGTTCATGGAGTAGGTTTGGGCTGGTCTGTGCCCTGGCACTGCTGGCAAGCGGAATAGGTTGCTCGCACGCGAAATCGGAGCCGCTCAAAACACAAGTCGTTGAGACGGACTCCAGCGTGATTCAGATCGAGGCTCCTGAGCGCTTCACCATTGCCGAAGCCACCACACGCAGTGTCTTTGACGAAATCCGCGTCAACGGTACGGTTTCGCCAGATGTCAGCCGGACCGTGCCCGTGCTTTCGCTTTCGGGAGGCCGCGTGGTGGATATTCGCACCCGCCTTGGAGACGATGTGAAAAAAGGCCAGGTGCTGGTTCGCATCAGCAGTCCTGACGTCTCGGCGGCATTCTCGGACCTGCAGAAGTTTGAGGTCGATGAGGTCCTAGCACGTAAGCAATTGCAACGCTCCCAACTGCTGTATGACAGGGGTGCCATTGCACAAAGGGATCTGGAGATGGCCGAGGACGTCGAGAACAAGGCCGAGGTGGACCTGAAGACCGCGCTCGATCACATACATATCCTGGGCGGCGATCCCAAACATCCGTCTCCGATTCTCAATGTTGTCGCGCCCATCTCGGGAACCATCGTGGAGCAGAACGTGGCGAGCGGCACCGGCGTCCGCTCGTTGGACAACTCGCCCAATCTGTTCACCATTGCCGATCTCTCTCGCGTCTGGGTACTGTGCGACGTTTATGAGGACGTGCTGGCCAAGGTTCACCAGGGCGACATCGCAGTCATTCGGGCAAATGCCTTTCCGGACCGCGTCTTCCACGGCAGGGTCAGCAACATTAGCCGCGTGCTCGATCCCAACACGCGTTCGGCCAAGGTTCGCATCGAGATTGATAACCCGGGCAGAATTTTGCGCGCGGGAATGTTCGTAACCGCTTCGTTCAAATCCACTCAACCTGTGACTCGGGTTGTTATTCCGGCTTCGGCCGCGGTTCGCCTGCATGACAAGGACTGGGTTTTCCTGCCGGTGGGCGGCAACCAGTTCCGGCGACAGGAAGTGCAGCTCGGAGCTGTGCTGCCCGACGGTCACCAGGAAGTGATCACTGGGCTTACGCCTTCTTCCAAAGTCGTGGAAAAAGCTCTGCAGTTCTCCAGCGCCGGGGAGTCGCAATAGCCCGATGATCAGAAAGATCGTAGATTTTGCGCTCAAGAATAGACTCATGGTCCTGAGCGCCGGAATAGTCCTGCTGATCTGGGGCATCATCGCTTTTCACCACCTGCCGGTGGAGGCCTATCCGGACGTGGCCGACAAATATGCCTGGGTGATCACGCAGTGGCCAGGACGCGCCGCTGAAGAGGTCGAGCAACAGGTCACCATCCCTATCGAGACACAGTTGAACGGCGTGGGCCACATGACTCACCTGCGCTCCTCCTCGCTGGCGGGTCTGTCGTTCATTACCGTCATCTTCGACGATGACAGCGATAATCTGCAGAATCGTCAGCAGGTGATGGAGAAGCTGGCACTGGTGAATCTACCCAGCGGTCTGAATCCACAGATTGGCCCCGACTTCAGCCCCGCCGGTCAGATCTACTTCTACACCCTCGTCAGCAACAATCCGCAATACACCACCATGGACTTGAAGGCGCTGCAGGATTGGGTAGTCTTCAAGCAGCTTATGTCGGTGCCCAACGTTGCCGCCGTTTCCATCTTCGGAGGCCAAACGCGCGAGTACCAGGTGCAGGTTGATCCCGACAAACTAGTTTCCTACGGACTGAGTATCGCGCAGGTGGAGACAGCGCTGGCGGCCAACAACGTCAACGCCGGCGGAAGTTTCATCGAGAAAGGCCAGCAGGCCTACAACGTGCGTGTGGTGGGATTGATGCAAACCACCGACGACATCGGCGCTACCGTGCTGAAGGCGCAGAACGGCACTCCGGTGCGGGTGCGCGACATTGCCACCGTCGTTCAGGGGCCGCGCATTCGCCTCGGCCGCCTGGGCAAGGCCATTCACCGCGAGGATGGACGGGTCGTCGATAACGACGATGTGGTGGAAGGCATCGTGCAAATGCGCAAGGGAGCCGAGGCCGAAGAGACTCTGGTAAACATTCATCAGAAGGTCGATTACATCAACCAACACATCCTTCCGCCGGGTGTGAAGATCGTACCCCATATCGACCGCGATGAACTGGTGCACTACACCACCCACACCGTCCTTCGTAACCTGAGCGAAGGCATCATCCTGGTTGTGCTCATTCTGTTTATATTCCTTGGGAATGTCCGCTCAGCCCTCACCGTGGCGTTAACAATTCCCTTCGCGCTCTTCTTCGCCGCAATTCTGCTGGGCTTGAGTCACGTTCCGGCAAATCTGCTTTCTCTGGGAGCGCTTGACTTCGGGATGCTGGTTGACGGCAGCGTGGTGATGATCGAGAACATTCTGCGCCGCCTCCACGACTCCGCAAGCGAAAAGGTCAGCGTTGGTCATACCATCCGCCTTGCCGTGCACGAGGTTCAGAGACCTGTATTCTTCGCCCGTGCGATCGTCATTACCACCTTTATTCCGATCTTCGCTTTGCAGCGCGTCGAAGGCCGCCTGTTCAGGCCTATGGCGTGGACGGTCACATTCGCGTTGCTTGGTGCTCTGCTCTTTTCATTGCTGCTCGCCCCCGTATTGGCGCACTACCTTTTCCGTCATAGAACCCATGAGTGGCGAAACCCTGCGTTAGTATGGACGATTCAACATTATGGCAAGGCTCTTAAGTGGAGTTTGGGGCACAGATTCGTAACCATCGGTACCGCCTGCGCCGCAGGGCTTCTGACCATCTATCTTGCCTTCGGCGGAGCGATCGGCTCAGAGTTTTTGCCTCATCTGGATGAAGGCGCAATCTGGGCGCGTGGAACGCTGGACCCCAGTACCGGTCCCACTGAGGGGAAGCGCGTGATGGATCAGGCCAGGCTCATCTTCGCCAGCTTTCCCGAAGTGACGCAGGTGGTTTCGCAGGTCGGCCGCTCCGACGATGGCACCGACGCAACCGGATTCTTCAACACCGAATTCTTCGTGGACCTGAAGCCTCGCAAGGATTGGCGTCCGCAATTTCACCAAAACAAGGAGGAACTGATTGCCGCCATGGGCAAGGAGACCGACAAGATTCCCGGTGTGAGCTGGGGCTTCTCGCAGCCCATTGCAGACAATATGGAGGAGGCGGTCAGCGGCGTCAAAGGCGAGTCGGCGGTCAAGGTCTTTGGCACCGATCTCAAGGATCTGGAAACCAAAGCCAACGAAATTGCCGATGTCATGAGAACGGTGCCCGGTATCACCGATCTGGGTGTCTTCCGCGTCCTCGGCCAGCCCAATGTCAACCTCATCGTAGATCGTCAGAAGACGGATCGCTATGGAATCAACGTAGCTGACGTTCAGGATGCCATCCAGACGGCGGTAGGTGGCAATCCGGTAAGCCAAATCCTGCGCGGCGAGCAGCGCTTCGACCTGGTAGTGCGATATCAGGAGCCCTTCCGGCGCACTATCGACGACATCGCCAACATTCGCATTCTTGCACCCTCGGGCGAGCGTGTGGCGCTAGGCCAGCTCTGCGACATCAAGGTCGAAGACGGCGCATCCATGATCTATCGCGAGGGCAACTCGCGCTATATCGCCATCAAATACAGCGTCCGCGGGCGCGACCTCGGCAGCGCTGTGCAGGAGGCAATGAGTAAGGTGGGGCAGAAGGTGAAGTTGCCCATCGGCTATTACCTGGACTGGGCCGGCGAGTATGAGAGCCAGAAGCGTGCCAATGCCCGGCTGGAAATGATCATTCCGCTCACCGTTCTCTTTATCTACTTCATCCTGTACACCATGTTCCATTCCTTCAAGTGGTCCGTGCTGGTTCTGCTCAACGTCAGCCTGGCGCCTTTGGGAGGTCTATTGGCTCTGCTGCTGACCGGCACGCACTTCAGTGTCTCGTCCGGTATCGGTTTTCTGGCCCTTTTCGGCGTCTCGGTGCAGGTCGGCGTGATCATGGTGGAGTACATCAACCAGACTCGCGCCCGTGGGCAGTCGGTGATGGATGCCGCCATCAATGGAGCCACACTACGTTTGCGGCCAATCCTGATGACCATGCTGGTGGCCACCTTCGGGCTGTTGCCGGCGGCTATGTCGCACGATATCGGCTCTGACTCCCAGCGTCCCTTCGCCATCGTGATCGTCGGTGGCCTGCTGGTCGCGCTGATGATAAGCGTCTTCCTGCTACCCACCCTGTATGTGCTAATGGCGCGGCCAGGTGACACCTTGCCCGAACCCGAAGAGGCGGCTGAATAGCCATGAGAATCCTACGCAAAACCAATCGGTCCACCTGAGGACGCCAGTGGCTTGCATGCGGCAATGCAAGCCTTAGACGTTCTTCACCTCCTGCGCCAACCGGGCCAGCGAAGACTTTGCGTCTCCATAGAGCATCGATGTCACAGGTTTAAAGAACAGGGGATTCTCTAAGCCGGAGAAGCCACGTCCCTGTCCGCGCTTCAGCACGATCACCGACTTTGCTTTGTCCACCTCCAGAATCGGCATTCCGGCGATGGGGCTATTGGCGTTGTCGCGTGCATCCGGATTCACCACGTCGTTGGCGCCCACTACTACGGCGACATCGGTGCTCGGGAACTCAGGGTTGATCTGCTCCATCTCGTACAGTTCGCCGTACGGAACATTGGCCTCGGCGAGCAATACATTCATGTGCCCAGGCATACGTCCGGCTACCGGATGGATGCCATACTTCACCGTGACACCGCGTTCTTCCAGGGCGTTGGCTAGGTCGCGCACGGCGTGCTGCGCCTGCGCCGTGGCCAGTCCGTAGCCGGGAACGAAGACAACCTTATTGGCATACGCAAGCCGCACGGCTGCATCTTCCAGTGAGATCTCGCGCATCTCTCCCGCGGCTCCTGCGCCTGCGGCGTGATGCACTGCGCCAAAGCCGCCGAACAGAACATTGGTGATTGAGCGGTTCATCGCCTTGCACATCAGGATTGACAGGATGAAGCCGGAGAAGCCATCCAGCGTACCGGCAATAATCAGGATGTTGTTTCCCAGCACAAATCCGGTGGCGGCTGAAGACAGCCCGGCATAGCTGTTCAGCAACGACATCACAACCGGCATGTCGGCCGAGCCAATTGGGATAACCAGCATCACTCCAAACAGGAATCCGAGCGCAACCATCCCATGGAAGAAATATACGGCGGAAGGATCGTAGAGCGAGTAGCCAAAGCAGCCCATCATTCCGACAAAAATCACCAGATTGAGGATTTGCTGCCCCTTGAACTGGACCGGCGTCCCCCGGATGACGCCCTGCAATTTGCCGCAGGCGATCAGTGAGCCTGTGGTCGTCAGCGACCCGAGCATTACCTCCAGCCCTAGCGCGCTGCGGGTGAACAGAGTCATGGTTCCGGCGTGCATGGTGAACTCGGCAATGCCGACCAGCGCGGCGGCAATTGCGCCGAAGGCGTGAGAAAGCGCGGTCCGTTGTGGCATCGCCGTCATCGGAACCCAGATCGCAAAGGCCGCGCCAACCAGCGAACCGAGGATCAGTCCGGCAATGATCCATCCGAAAAAGTGGATGTCATGGTGGAAGAGAGTGCCGATGATGGCTGCTGCCATGCCGCCCTCGGCCAGGAACATGCCCCGACGCGCCGTGTCAGGATGGCTCAGCCCTTTCAGTCCGAAGATGAACAGGATGGAGGCGACCAGATAAGTGAATTCGAGGATGTAGTTCGGGGCCTGCGCAAAGTGCTGGACTGCCTGGGTCGTGGGGTCCATTACTTGTGGGCCTCCTTGCCTTTGATGTCCCTGCGGAACATCTTCAACATGCGGTCCGTCAGGCCGAAGCCGCTTACCACGTTGACCGTGGCAGTGAAGACCGCAATAAAGCCCATCAATGTCGCCATGGACGCGTGGGCCTCCGTGCCTCCGGCGATCAGTTTGTGAAAGTCGAACTTATACGCGCCCGCAATCACCAGCGAGCCAACCAGCGAGATGCCGGAGATGGCGTTCGTTGCCGACATCAACGGCGTGTGCAGCAGCGGCGGAACGCGGGAGATAACCTGATAGCCCAGAAAAGCGGCCAGGGCAAAAACGTACAAAGCAGCGATCAGAACCATCGGGTCCATGGCTTCGGAGGTGGATGGTTGACTGACTTGCATGGCAACTAAAACCAGTGGACTCACAATCTCCTCCATTTGCGGCTACTTACGCGCCGCTCAACGCCGCCGCAACTCTTTCGTTCACCACCTGCCCGTCAAAGGCAACGCAGGCGCCCGCAATAATCTCGTCGGAGCGGTTGATGTTTAGCTCGCCTTGCTTGAGAATCAGCTGCAAAAAATTGCTCAGGTTGCGTGAATAGAGCATGCTGGCGTGCACCGGCATCTCGGCAGTAATGTTCGTAGGGCCGAAGATGCTGACGCTGTGATAGACAATTGTCTCGCCCGGTTTGGTGACCTCGCAGTTTCCGCCGGCGGGCGCGGCCAGATCGAAGATGATGGAGCCGGGGCGCATCTCCTCAACCGCAGCCGCAGGAATCATCAACGGAGCACGCCGTCCCGGAACCTGCGCCGTGGTGATGACGACGTCAGCGGTTTTCGCCGCTTTGGCAATGGCTTGGCGTCCTAATTCCAGCGCTTCGGGACTCAGCTCCTTGGCATAGCCGCCCTTGTCTTCGGTCTGCAAGCCGCCCAAATCGACCTCGATGAACTTGGCTCCCAGTGACTTCACCTGTTCACCGGCTGCGGCACGCACGTCGTAGGCCTCCACCACGGCTCCCAGACGTCGGGCAGTGGCAATGGCCTGCAATCCAGCCACGCCCGCGCCCAGCACCAGCACCTTGGCCGGAGGAATGGTCCCTGCGGCGGTCATCAGCAGGGGAAATAGTTTGGGAAGATGATCGGCGGCCACAATCACCGCCTTGTACCCGGCCACGGTCGCCATCGACGAGAGCGCATCCATCGACTGTGCCCGTGTAATGCGTGGTACCAGCTCCATGGAAAAGAGCGTGACTCCGCGCTTCACCGCCGTCGTCAGCGCTGCAGGTTCATCCAGCGGACGCAGGAAGCCGATCATTACGCTGCCGCTCTTCAGCTTCTCCTGGTCTTCGGCAGGCAGCGCGTTAACCACAGGAAACACATCGGCGGAGGCCAGAAGCTCCGCTCGATTGGTTGAGATGCTGGCGCCCGCCGCCTCGTAATCGGCGTCGCTGGCTCCAGACTGCAAACCAGCGCTGCTTTCAACGGCAACGCTGGTGCCTTTTCCAGTAAGCGCCTTCACCGAATCGGGCATCACCGCCACGCGAGTTTCGTCCGCCCTCGCTTCCTTCAGAATTGCCACTAGCACAAGCTTCCTCCGTAAACGACGACTGCGGATTCCACTCTGCTTAGATTCAGGGACGGCTCAATTGGACTCGCCATAGCAGAGAAACACAGCGGCATAGGCGATTCCCGGCAGGTTCTCACGGGCGTTTCCTTGATTTCACGGTACACTCTGGCATGCGCTTCCAGTGCCAGCCCGGGTGCATCCGATGCTGTGAGCAAAAGGGTTTTGTCTATGTGACAGGTGAGGACATTGCACGTCTGGCTGCCCACCTCGGCATCACCTGCGCGGAGTTTCGTCGGCGCTATCTGTGCGGCGCCGCGCCGCTGTTGCGCTTTCGCAAGCTGAGGCACAAGCAGTGTCCCTTTTTGTTCGTCAATGGCTGTTCAGTCCACACGGTCAAGCCGCTGCAGTGCAGCTCCTTCCCCTTCTGGCCGGAGCTGCTTGCCAAGCCGAGCGAGCGCCGCGAGGCCGCCAGTTACTGCCCGGGCATGAACCGAGGCCCGCTGGTAAACCTGGAGGTGGCCAGTGCAATTGCCAGCCAGGTTCAGCGAGCCTTCCCCGAACTCTACGACGAGGAAACGCAAGAGGGGCTCTCCTGATCTTGGCAGCGCGCGATGGAACAAGCGCGCACAGGTATGCTCTTTCGCGGTAGCATCCAGTTGACGATTCTGATCGTTACCGAGGAGTGAGGAATGGCAAAAGTTCTCATCATGCTGGTACGCGTATTTGGCATGGCAGCCATCGTTCTTGGAGCCATGCTGTGGTCCACTGGTCACCAGCCGTATCTCGCGCCGCATATTGGAGCTGGCTTCCTCGTGGCCATCGTGGTCTTTGTGCTTGCCGTTGTCGCCTTGACCAGGAAAGCCGTGCTCCCCGGGATTCTGGGCGTCGTGTTCGCGCTCTTGCTGCCCGTGGTCGGCTTCATGCAATTCCCGCTCGTCTTTCATGAACTGAGAGCCATTCAGGTCGTGCACGTCATGCTTGCTCTGCTGACCATAGGTGTGGCGGAACGGCTCTTCTCGGCAATCCACCGTGCCGGATAGAAATTCTCCGGACTCACGGCTTAACGGTCGTGCTTTCGGTTCCAGCGCCCTCTTTGGCACTGCTATGGAAGATGACACGGTTGATATCCGGCCAGAATTCCCTGATCACAAACGAAACTCCGTCGATGCCAAGATTCAGCGCCCAGCGCTGGCCGGTCTTGGTCCATGTACGATCCGAACTTGGATAATAGAGGTTGGAGATTCCGGACGATGCCCCGGAACCCACAACTTCGCTGAAGTTGAAGCCGTTTCCGCCGGAATCCGTCCGGGTGACGAGGATGCGGGAGATCGCATATCCTGTGCGTTTGGCGAAGCCGTTGTGCTTGCCCGCGCTCTGGTTTCCCAAGGTGTAGTAGCGCGCATCCTGGTGAAGCGCGGCGGGTAGCAGAAACTCCACCCAGAGATTCTCATCCGTCTGGTCGGCAAAGCCATGCCAGTAGTAGCGGCCAAAGGCCGGGGCTCCGCTGTGGAACTCCGGGCTGGAGTCTTGGATCTGTGACACTCCGGCCAGCAAACCGACGAGGATGAAGGACGAGTAGTCGAAGCTGTCCTGGGCGAAGCCGACGAACTTCTCCTTCGGAGTCTGGGCTGGCAAGCGGGTGTTGACGCTCACCGCCCGAAAGTTTGGCAGGATACCCAAAATGCGCTTGGTCTGTTTCCCCTCGCCGGAATCATCTTGTGCCGGAGTTTGCTCCCCGGAAGTGGTGGATACAGGCCGCTTCTGCGGGAGTGGCGCATCCGGCAAAGCGGACATGCTCGCCGGGGGTTGAATCGAAGCCGAAGCAGCCTCAGTGCCGGATTCGCGCTCCAGGCTGCCGAACTGTTGCGCACAGGCCAGTGTGGAATAGGAGAGCAAAAGAAGGGACGCCAGAGCAAAGTGAACCCGGGGTCGATAGGGAATCATGCCTAGATTAGACACCTCTACCGCCTCCTAAGCGCTACTCAGGATTGCCGGAATTCCGATTTCTTGGCCCTCGTCGCTTCCCCCGTAAATTCAAGATGAATCACTCAGCAGTGTGACAGGCAGTAACTCTGTGAGAATTCACTTGCACTCGGGTTTGCACACTGATTACTATTCAGATTCCCCCACACCACGAGAGTGTACGCGGCTGTTGGCGCGTTCAGAAAATAACGGAATTATGAATATTGGCGAAACAATCCGTAACTTTCGTTTGCAAAAAGGTATGTCACAGGGTGACATCGAGAAGCGCACTGGTCTGCTGCGTTGCTATCTCTCACGTGTAGAGAACGGGCACACCGTTCCTTCCCTGGACACGCTCGCTAAAATCGCCAGCTCGCTGGAGATTCCACTCGGACAGTTTTTTGCAGAATCCCCCGAGGATGGTGGCAGCAATGGGAAGAGTCTGCCCCAGCTCAGCGAAGAAGAAGTGCGCTTCCTGTCCCAAATCCGGCGCTACGCCAGTGGACTCAATGACAGCGACCGCAAGCTGGTGCTGGCGATGGTCAAGAAAATGGCCGTCACTGTCACCCGCTGAGTACTCCGCCGTCCGCAGCCAGTTCTTTTGCTGCATCCTCGGTGTCTCAGCCGGCTAGATGATGGTTGACCTGCAGCCTAAGCTGCGCTGGGGCTCTCGGTCAGGGCGATCACGGCCAGTTCCAGGCGGTCGCGTGCACCCGTTTTGCTGAAGATGCTCTGCAGGTGCCGTTTCACCGTATTTTCGCTGATCGAAAGTTGCACGGCGATATCCTTGTTCTTCATTCCCCGTGCCACCAAGAAGGCGATCTGCTTTTCGCGCTCGCTGAGCCGTTGCAGGTTGACCGCCCGCTCTTTCTCCGGCTCCGCTGACATCGCCATAAGCACTCCCTGCGCCACTTCTTCGCTGAATGCCAACTCGCCATCGGCTACGGTCCGAATGGCCTCGAACAACTTCTCCGGCGTGTCGCCTTTCAGCACCAGCCCGCGCGCCCCGAGCCGCACCACCCGCACGTAATCCGGTTGGTTTTCCGAGCCGGTAAGCACCAGGCTGGCCACCTTAACCTCACCGTGGTCGAGTTGCCGCAGCACCTCAAACCCATCGGTTATGGGCATAAACAGGTCCAGCACCAGTACATCGGGATGCAGTTTGTCAACCAACTCCAGGGCTTCCACGCCGTTGCTGGCCGTGCCCACCACCTCAAAATCGCGATGCCCGGCGAGCAGCGCACATAGAGACTCGCGCAAGACCGCATGGTCATCGGCAATCGCGATGCGAATTTTTTCCCCACGAAACATACGAGCTTAGATGCGAGTTAAGGCCCAACCTGTCGTAACTAACTAGACAATTCTTTTGCGATTCGTCCTTGTCCTTTCGCGTCCTCCCGCCGTAAGAGCCATTCGAGCGAAGTTGCGTATACTATGATCTCCAGTAATCATGTATCTATGGATAACCATGCCCAGCTCTGTTGCGCCTTATTCCATGGCTATCCTCGCGTGCGCCCTTGACCATCGATGAAGAATTAACGCTGCTGGAAGATTCCTTCCGCCGCCTCAAAATCGAGTACGACATCTATTTTTCCGGAGGCTCCAAGAAACCGCCGGTCGATACCGAGTCGCGCGTCCAGAACATCATCCGGCGCAATCTGGAGAATGGCCACCTCACCTTTCCGCAGCGTTTCCGCCTCAGTGCCATAGCCCAGCGATACGCGGTGTTCTCCGATCTATGGCGCCGCAAGGCCAAGATTAAGGATGAGGGCTATCGTCGCCCAGAGGACATGCTGCTGGGAGTTGGCGGCTTCGGACACTTGGATGTGCCGTCCCCCAGTGCCGTGGCAGAGGCTCATGAGGCCGAGAGCTTTCTTATCTTCACCAGCGACGTCATCGAGGTCGTGGCGCTATATGAAGCCATGGTGCGGGCTCGTGAATCCGCCGGGCAGCCACTCGGCACCTTCGACTCCTTCGCCAGCTTCGTGCAAAACAAGTCCAGCCAGATCCGCTCCCAGTTTCAATGCCAGACCGTCGAGTACACTGTAATGGTGAAAGATGGGCAGGTGCGTCTCAAGGCGCGCCCCCGTAAGGACATCTAGTTCGTCCTCCACCTTATGTTCCATCGATAGCGAGGAAATCATGGCGAAGATCAAACGTGCCATCCTGAGCGTCACCGATAAAACAGGACTGGTTGAATTTGCACGGCGGCTCACCGCTCAGGGGGTGGAGCTGATCTCCACCGGAGGCACGGCCCGCGTGCTGCGCGAAGCCGCTTTGCCGGTACGCGACATCAGCGACCTTACCGGATTCCCGGAGATGCTCGATGGCCGGGTCAAGACCCTGCATCCCAAGGTGCATGGCGGCATTCTGCACGTGCGCTCCAACCCGGCCCATGTTGCCGCTGTCCAGCAGCATGGCATTGAACCCATCGATATGCTGGTGGTCAATCTCTACGCTTTTGAGAAAACGGCCAGCAAGCCAGGCGTGCATTTCGAGGAGATCATCGAGAATATCGACATTGGTGGACCTTCCATGGTCCGCTCGGCGGCCAAGAATTTTCAGGATGTTGCCATCGTGACCTCGGCAGATGACTACGACGCCATCGCCTCTGAGCTGGAGCAGCGCGCCGGTGAGCTTTCGCTGCAAACCAAATGGAGCCTTGCCCAAAAGGCTTTTGCCACCACTTCCGCCTATGACACGGCCATCGCCAACGCGCTAGCCGAAATTACCGTGGACGAAGCCGCGCACTTTGACATCAGCCACATTGGGCAGAGCGCCAGCTTTCCGCAGACCTTGCGGCTCCACTTCCACAAGGCTTTCGATCTCCGCTACGGCGAGAATCCGCATCAGAAGGCAGCGCTTTATTCTGACGGCAGCGGCCGGGGCGTGGCCAACTGTCAGCAGCTCCAGGGCAAGGAGCTCAGCTACAACAACATCGTCGATCTCCAGGCCGCATGGGATTTGGCCCAGGAGTTCAGCGAGCCTGTCTGCGCCATCATCAAGCACACTAACCCCTGCGGCACCGCTACCGGAGCCACGCTGAAGCAGGCCTACGTGCGCGCCCTGGAGTGCGATCCAATCTCGGCCTTTGGCGGCGTCATCGGAGTCAATGGCGTCATCGACGGCGAAGCAGCCACTGAAATGGCCAAGCTTTTTGTCGAAGCCATTGCCGCCCCCGGCTTCACCCCCGAAGCTCGCGAGGCTTTCGCTAAGAAGAAAAATCTTCGCCTTGTCGAGATCGCCGACCTCAAGCAGAAGTGGGTACTCAAGAACGTCTCCGGCGGAGTCCTGGTGCAGGATAACGATGTCCGTCCCCTCGCCGAAGCCGACCTGAGGGTGGTCAGCAAACGCCCGCCCACCGCTGAGGAGTTGCGTGCTCTGCTCTTCGCATGGAAGATCTGCAAGCACGTCAAGTCCAACGCCATCCTCTATGCCCGCGATGGCCAGAGCGTCGGTGTCGGTGCTGGCCAGATGAGCCGCGTTGACTCTGCCCGCATCGGTGCTGAAAAGGCGGTGCTGCCTCTCACCGGAACCGTCGCCGCCAGTGACGCCTTCTTCCCGTTTCCTGATGGCGTCGAGGTCATTGCTAAGGCCGGAGCCACGGCCATCATCCAGCCCGGCGGCTCTGTGCGCGATCAGGAGGTCATCGACACTGCCGACCGCCTGAACCTCGCCATGGTCTTCACCGGCGTGCGTCACTTCAGGCACTAAAGCTGCAATCAGAACGAAACACAAGGACGAACAGAACACGAGGGTACCCCGTTCAAGTCAGCAATTGGCTTGGGCGGGGATTTTTATCTTGCCGTTGTCCGTACTCTTGAGTTTGAGATGTTATTCCGAGAAAGCGCAGCCGATGCCGCGTCTGCCTTTCAGATCATATGAGTGGCCGGCTGCGATGAAATACACTCTCCACCGCATCGAACACGCGTTCTACTTGTTCCAGCACAAATGCACCCCATGCTTGCCCTGAGCGTCTGGCCTTCATTGCGGAAGGCGCATTTGCGATCTCGCTTCTCTGATTTACCCCATAGCATGGGTCTTCGCCCGGTATTCCGGCAGTGGTGTGGACTGGCTGATCCGGCGCAGCAGGGTCGGTGACGCGCGCCAACTCCATTTTACAGGCAGGACCAAAGGGCATGGCTTTCCTCTTTCTCCGAAAGTCGAACTCACACCTGCGTCTACTCTGATGCAGCTACTCTGGCTGCTGTTGTCTCGTGCTCCGGATCGCAAAGCCTGCTCCTCGTTGCCGTGTGACTTTCATCACAAGCGGGATTTTCGGCTGTCTGATAAATTCAATCTAGATGTCTTCGCCCGATTCCATCTTCGTCCGCGCATGCAAAGGACTTCCCACTGACTCGACCCCGGTCTGGTTTATGCGCCAGGCAGGACGCTACATGTCTGAGTATCGTGAAGTCCGCAAGCACCACTCCCTCGTCGAAATCTGCAAGAAGCCTAAGATCGCCGCTGAAGTTACCATCACGGCTGCCGAAGCTCTGGGCGTCGATGCCGCCATCATCTTTGCCGACCTGCTGCTTCCACTTGAAGTGATGGGTCTGCCCTTTCACTTCTCGGCCTCTGAAGGCCCGGTGATCGAGCGGCCCATACGCACTGCTGCGGATGTGGATGTTCTCACCACCGATGGCGCACCAGAGTTACGCTATGTCTCCGAGGGCATTGCCCAATGCGTCAAACATTGGGGCAACAAGCTGCCTGTCATCGGCTTCTGCGGCGCGCCTTTTACTCTCGCCAGCTACATGGTTGAGGGAGGTGGTTCGCGCAATTACCTTGAAGTAAAGAAGCTGATGTACAACCATCCCCAGCTCTGGGATGAGCTGTTGCGCAAGCTTATCGTTGTGCTCTCCGCCTACATTGCCGATCAGGTCAAGGCCGGCGCAGATGTGATTCAGGTCTTCGATAGCTGGGTCGGCTGTCTCAGTGTGGAGGACTACCGCAAATACATTTTGCCGCGCACCAAGGAGCTCATCTCCGCTCTCAAGCAGACCGGCGTACCCATCATCTACTTCGGCACCGACAGTGCGACCCTGCTGCCTTCGATGAATGAGACGGAAGCCGATGTCATCGGACTCGACTGGCGGATTCCGCTCGACGAGGGTTGGAAGCGGATGAACTATCGTCCCGCCGTGCAGGGTAATCTCGACCCCATCCTGCTCTTTGCGGAATGGAGCGAGCTGCAGCAGCGTGCCAAGAACATTTTGGATCTTGCCGGAGGACGCCCGGGACACATCTTCAATCTCGGTCATGGCATTCTGCCGCAAACTCCAGTGGACAACGTGAAGAACCTGACCAGGTTCGTTCAGGAGTATTCGGCGCAGGTTCGTGGCGCTGCTGCCGAGACACGATAACCATGCAGAGAACTGCCGTCCTGTTGCTTGCGCACGGAACTCCGGATCGTATCGAGGAGATTCCGGCCTACCTGGCCAACGTAACCAGCGGACGGAAGCTTCCATCTGCTGTCGTTGAGGAGATACAGCATCGCTACTCGCTCATCGGACGCTCGCCGCTTACGGAAATCACCATGCAGCAGGCGGCGCGCATCTCACAGGAACTGGGCATGCCCACCTACGTCGGCATGCGCAACTGGAAGCCTTACATTCACGACGCGGTTTTGCAGATGGCAGCCGATGGCGTCACCCACGCCCTAGCCATCTGCCTTGCACCGCAAAACTCGCGCACCAGTGTTGGCCTCTACCGCCGAGCTGTTGTCGGAGAAACCAGCGCTTGCGGACGGAGCGGCGTCCTTGCCGCGTACCCGTCAGCAACTGTATCCGGCAAGGCTCCCTTCACTGTGGACTTCGTCTCCGAGTGGCACGCTGAGCCACTGTTGATTCGCGCATTTTCTGAAAAGCTTCGCGACGGCTGGTCACACGCCTGCTTGGAAGCCAACGCCCCTATGCCGGTTCTGTTCACCGCGCACAGCGTTCCCGTGCGGACAATAGAAGCTGGCGACGATTACGAGCGACAGACGCGCGAGACCGCACAACTTGTGGCCGCCAGTGTTCCGGAGATCGATGGAAATTGGCGCTTCGCCTTCCAGAGCCAGGGCATGAGCGGCGGAGAGTGGCTCGGCCCCACGGTTGAAAGCGTGATTGAGGAACTGGCCGCCGCAGGTCACAAGCATCTTTTCGTGCAGCCCATCGGCTTCGTCTGCGACCACGTCGAGGTGCTCTACGATATTGATATTGCGTTCAAGAATTTTGCCGCAGCGCGCGGCATGGCACTGACGCGGGCCGAGTCACTGAATGACTCTGTGCTCTTTGCGCGGGCCGTCGCGCAGTTGGCACGCACGCGTCTGGCCGCAATGGTGCAGCCCTCGTAGAGGCGCGGCTGCCTCGGTGGACGTCCATCGCCGGCAAGTGCAAACGACGTGCGAATCGAATTCGGGGAGTTTCATTCATGCGTATTGCAATCATCGGCGGTGGTATCTCCGGGCTTAGCGCCGCCTATTATCTGGAGCAGGAGCGTGCCGCGGGCGCACCCGTTGAGTACTCGCTCTTCGAATCCAGCGAACGCCTCGGCGGCGTCATGTTCAGTGACAAGGTCGGCGACTGCATCGTCGAGGGCGGGCCCGACTCGTTCCTAACCGAAAAGCCATGGGCCGCTCAGCTCTGCACCGAGCTTGGTATCGCCGGCGATCTGATCGGCTCCAACGATGCACAGCGCGTCACCTACATTCTGGTTAAGGGACGCCTGGTTCCCATGCCCGATGGCCTGATGTTCATGGTGCCTACCAAGGTGATCCCCACGGCGCTCTCTCCGCTCTTCTCATGGGGCACCAAGTTCAGGATGCTGGGTGAGCTGTTGCATCCGCCGAGTCCGGTGGATAAAGATGAAACCGTCGCGCAGTTGGTGGAGCGCCACTTTGGAGCCGAGGTGGTGGACCGCCTCGCCGACCCGCTGCTCTCCGGCGTCTACGGCGGCCATGCAGCTTCACTCAGTGTGCGCGCCGTGCTGCCCAAGTTTGTGGAGATGGAAGAGAGCTACGGCTCGCTCTGCCGCGCCATGCTGGCTGCACGCAAGAAGTTGGCAGAGATGCGGAAGGCCAAAGGAATTGTGGCCCGGCCGCTGTTCAGCTCGTTGAAGGGCGGCATGCAGCAACTGATCGATGCCATTGTTGTTCGCCTCAATCCGCAGAGCCTGCGCACTTCAACCGAGGTTAGCCAGCTTTCGCAAAAGGATGGAGGATGGGAGCTGATTACGCCGCAGGGAGCCGAGCGTTTTGATGCCGTAATCTTCGCCACGCCCGCGCGCATAGCCTCAAAGATGCTGGCCGCGATTGATGCGCAGCTCTCTGACGACTTGGGCAAGGTTGAGTACAGCTCCTCCATCACCGTGACCTTAGGTTATCAGCGCGACGAGTTGAAATCGTGCCCGCCGGGATTTGGTTTTCTGGTTCCGCGCAGCGAGGGCACGCGCATGTTGGCCACTACTTTTGTTCACACGAAGTTTCCCTTCCGCGCGCCGGATACAAAAGCGCTGGTGCGCTGCTTCCTCGGCGGAGCCAATGATCAAGCGGTGTTGAAGCTCAGCGACGAGGAAGTGATTGCGACGGTGCGCAAGGAGCTCAAGCAGATCACCGGGCTCGCGGCCGAGCCGTGGTTTGTGAAGGTGTATCGCTGGGACCGCGCCATGGCGCAGTACACGCCAGGACACCTGGAGCGCATCGAACGCATTGGCGCAACGCTGAAGCGAATGCGGAATATCTCGATTGCGGGAAACTTCTACAAAGGTATCGGCGTGCCGGATTGCGTGCGTACAGGCAAGGAAGCAGCGCTGCACATGGCCGCGCAGGCGCGCGCGGGGCAGGCGGTCAAGGCCTGAGGTTATCCGTAGGCAAGTTTGCAAAGCGAGATTCGCAACCAAGATTTGCAAACCAGACGATTGCTCTTTCGGATAATCGTTGAGGAAGCCATGTTGATCGATCCGGCAATGGTTGCGCGGATTTCCGAACGATTGCTCGATGAGTCACTTCGCACTTTTCAACGATTGACCAGAAAGTGAATGGTTGCGCGCGTTTCACACTCGCCTTGTGCCCGCCGCGTGCGCTACCATCAATCGCGATGCCACGTATTTTAATTGTCGAAGATGAAGTTCACCTGGCGCAGGGTCTGCTCTTCAATCTTGAGGCTGAAGGCCACGAGGTCTCGGCGGTGGAGAGCGGTGAAGCAGCTCTCGAACTTCTGATGGAAAGCGGCCAACGCTTTGATGCCGTCGTGCTCGACATCATGCTACCGGGGATCAATGGATTCGAGGTGGCGGACAAGGTGCGCGCGGCGCACAACTACGTTCCCATCCTCATGCTCACCGCGCGCTCGCGTCCGGAAGATGTGCTCAAGGGATTTGCCTCCGGCGCCGACGACTATTTGCCCAAGCCCTTCGAGTTGCGAATATTGATCGCCCGGGTTGGGGGACTGTTGCGCCGCACGCAGTGGCAGCGCGAACAGTTGGCACAGGAACATCAATCTGAGGAAGCCCCAGCGATGGATGAAAGCGCAGTGCCGCAGAATAACGTGCTTGAATTTGCGCCTGCGGCTATCGCGCCTCCGGCACCGCACGACGTGTTTACGTTTGACGGACGCAGGCTCGACTTCAGTACGCTGGAGCTGGTGGCACCAGCGGGAAAGATTCAGCTCACGCTGATGGAGGCCTCGCTGCTGCGTTACTTCATCGAGCATCGCAATGAGAACGTGAGCCGCAAGCAGATTCTGGAAGAGGTGTGGGGGCTGCACGAAGACACCGACACGCGCGCCATCGACAACTTCATCGTGCGGCTGCGACGTTATATCGAAGACACGCCAGCCACGCCGAAATACCTGATCACGGTTCGCGGTGTTGGCTACCGCTTTCTGCCGGAGTGAGACTAAGGGACGACCAGCGGCTTCGGGACACCGCATCTCCGAAACCGCTCTAATGGTTGAGTCTCCAAGGCTACCAATCTGTTTTTGTTTTATTCCTTTACGAAGTCGAATGTGCAGGGACGGCCTACAATGCCAAGGCCCTGATCGCGGGTGCCCGAGCCTTCTTTCTCTCCGAACTGGGCCCTGACGTTGTAGCCATACTCCTCACCCTTGCCGGTGAAGACACCACGGGCATATTTTCTGGAAGCGACTATGCCTGAAACGGATAACTTGGCGTGGCCATCCTTCGCAATCTTGCCTTCAAGAAGCAGGTAGCCGGGTTCACCGGCTGTGCCGCGCTCTCCGCGAAGATTGCTGTTCTGGATGACGCTGTCAAAGCGCAAGGTGTAACCCTCGGTACTCCCTTTCGGCGGGCAGGTTAACTTGGTGTGCCAAGTGCCATCGAAAGGTTCCTCGGCAAACGAGGTCCCTGGCAGGAGTACCAGGACGGAAACTACTAGAAGTAGGAATGCTTTCCGCATATTGCCTCCGGCCGGTCATCGTAGCACAACCGGCCAGGGATGTCGGGGACCCTTGTTGAACCACGTTAGTGTATGTCGAGTGGTTTCACCTCGGCGTCGGGGAGTTTTATTTGCAGGATTTCCGCGAGGGTTGGAGCGATCTGTCGCATATCGATTTCGCCGAGGGATTTGCCGCGAGCAACGTTGGGACCGACGAGAAAGAAGGACGAACGCATCTCTGGATTGCGGGCTAAATAGCCATGCATGCCGAGATTGGCTGGGGCTGAGACCAGAGGTGGCGCAAAGGCGTAGCCAAGTTCGTAGCCGATTTTGAAAGAGACAAAGAATGCGGCTTCAGGGAAGCCTCCGGCTTTTTGGAGTTCTTCGTGGTTGAGAATGCGGTCGATGCCGTTTGCAGGGTCGGAGGCCAACTGATGCAGGAGGGTATCGACCTTGGCGGCGGTGGCGCGATCAGCGGGATCGTTTAGAACGATGGCCGCGGCGCCGCCCGCGGGCCAGGGCATGGCTTTCCAAGAGGTGATCTTCTGAGACGAGTCACGGGCGAATAATTCCGCGTTGAGAAATGCTTCGTAGAGATTCACATCATGCTGGACGGCGGCGAATCCGTGGTCTGAGACGACGCAGACGTAGGCGCGGCCAGGGACGGTTTTTTCAGCGGCGGCGCGGAGTTGGCCGACGAGCGCGTCGAGGCGCTGCAAGACCGCGTTGGACTTTTCGCTGAAGGGACCTGAGGCGTGTTGCTCGGTATCGAGCCCGGTGAGATAGACGGTCATGAAGGCTGGGCGTTTCGTCTCAATGATCCTTACAGCGAAGCGGGTACGAATCTCATCGGCATCGACGGTTTCTTCCATGCCTCCGGGATAGCGGCCCAGGGCGGCCACCAGTTCGGGTTCCAGGCCGGGGGTGGAGAGTGCGCGCTGCAACTTGAGATCGTCGTCGGTTCCGGTGCGCCAGATCTGAGGCAGGTTGTAGTCAATGCGGGCACCAACGCTGATGGGCCAATAGACGTTTGCGGTGGTCAGGCCGGCTGCGTGGGCTGCATCCCAAAGGGTTGGGACCTTGATGTCTTCCGCATACCAGTACCAGCCCTGCTGATTCCTGTTGTAGGGGTCGAATGTGGTGTTGGCCGAGATGCCGTGTTTGGCGGGAGAGACGCCGGTGAGAAGAGTGGTGTGGCTTGGGTAAGTTACGGTGGGCAATACGCCAAGCACTCCCGAAGAATAAATTCCGTCCGCGGTCATGGCGACGAGATTGGGTAGCTTGAGTCCGTGCTCTTGCGCGTGCAGGACCGCCTCGGGTTTTAGACCGTCGACTGAGATGAACAGGACCATGGGCGAGGCGGACGGCTGGGTGGCACTGACGGCGGCGATAGAAGAAGCGAAGAGAAGCACAGAAAGAGCGAGCAAACGGATACGGATCATTCTCAGGCAAGGCATGAATCTCATCCTCAATCGAGCGATTCCCGATGAACTGTCATGGGGAACGAAGTTCTATTCGGAGTATGTGGGACTGAATGAAATCCAGGGTGCGAATTGAATCCGCACCCTGGAGGTTAACAGTTGGAAGCGCTGGTTAGAAACGTACGGAGAGCGAGCCCACGAAGGTCCGGGGCGGGCCGACCTGCAGAGTATCCACCGTGCCGGTAGGATCGCTGCCTACGAATCCGTTCGTACCGATGGAGGAGTAGTACTTGTTGTCAAAGAGATTGTAGACGCTGAGCTGGGCCTTCAAATCCTGGAAGGCACCTGCCTGCTCAAGCTTGTATCCGCCAGCGAAGTCAGAGAGGAAGCGGCCATCGACGCTGCCAGTGTTGTCATAGGAGTAGTAGCGCTTGGACATGTAGTCGGCGCCAATGGTGGAGAAGAAGCCCTTGTGGTTGTAGCCCAGCGAGGTTTTATAGAGGAGCTCGGGGGCATCGACCGCGAGTTTGCCTTTGTAGAGGCCGACGACGGGTGTTGGATCGTAAGTCGTCACATTGTCGTCGTAGGTTGAGCGGCTATAGGTTAGGCCATTGTAAAGAGTGAAGCCATAGCCGAGTGGAACGTTTGCCGCAAGGTCAACGCCGTTGGTGGTAACTCCGGCGACGTTGGTGAGAAGCGAGGCGTCTCCGGCGATGCCGGGGCCCTGCTGCAGCGCCAAGAGGCGGTTGGAGAAGTTGACGTGAAAGTAGTTGACCTGTGCCGAAACCTTATTGGTGGTGTAACGGTAGCCGACTTCCTCGGTCCATGAGGTTTCGGGGTGGATGGTGTTCTTCTGGGCATTGAAAGCGGCCTGAGTGACGCCCCAGGGTGCAGGTCCGAAGCCGTTTCCGCCGGCCACGTAAGCGCGGACGTTGTAGGCGGCATCGCCGAAGACTTCGTTGTTCTTATTGAACTTATAGTTGGCGCCGAACTGAGGCAGGAACGGCTTGCCGGAGGTCAGGCTTCCCTGGGCATAACTGGCAGCACTGGCCGCTTCGATAGCCGGGGAGTTGAAACTCTGGAGCGTACCGTCGGTGTTGGTCTCAACCGTCTTGAAGCCAGCCGAAACGATAAGAGCCTTGGTGACTTTGAACTGATCCTGCAGGTGGATCTGATAGACGTTCGTGGCGAAATCATAGGCCCACTGGGTGTAGAACGGGTTTTTGGGGAAGCTGTCGAGCGACTGATCCGGGCCAGTCAGACTGGTCGGATAGAAGCGGCGAGCCAGGGTGAAGTTTTCCTTTTCGAACCAGACACCGCCTTCGAGCTTGTTGCGGCCGGTCTCATAGGTGAGCGAGGTGAGGAAGCCGCCGCGCTGGATACCATATTCCGAACTGCGCATGGAGATGGGAGAAACCGGTGCGAAGCTGGAGTTCAGGGTTGGAGTATAAGGAGTGAACCAGAGGCCGATGCCATCATTGCCATGGCCATAGAGAGTGGTCTTCCACAAAAGTTTGTCCGTAATCTGGGTTTTGTAGCTGACGTAGCCGAGGATGTCTTTGCGGAGGCCGGCGCCGGCGTAGTATGCGGCGTCGCAGGGGTCTTGTGCAGCAGTCAGATTGTTGACCGCTCCGGGGTAGGTGCCGATGCCGTTGCAAGCGTTCGCAGCCTGGATAGACTGCGCCCAGTTGCCGTAGTTATCAAAGTTGTAGCCGAGTACGTTTACGTAAGCCTTGGAAAGATCCTGGTAGTCGGTTTCGTGACGGTTGGAGTAATCGACGTATGCGGTGAGCACGCCCTTTTTGAAGAAGTGGACAACCTTGCCATTGAGCTGCCAGTAGTTCTGGCCGATGTCGCCGTGTCCCTTCCATTTATCGGTAAATTGGCTGACGCCGGAGACGTAGAACTTGGTCTTGCCGCCGAGCAAACCGCTCTCGTAACGTCCCACGGTGCGATAGGCGTTGAAGCTGCCAAAAGACTGATCGATGGTAACGGAGCGCTTGTCCGAAGGATCGGCCGAGAAGAACTGGACGGTGCCTCCGAGGTTGCTGTTGGAAGCGGTTTCCAGCGCGCCAGTGCCCTGGGACAAAACGATGCGGCTGACATTCTCATCCTGGACGGCGCGGCTGATGTGCAGTCCGTTCCAGTTGCCGTAGGACATGTCGCCGAGGGGAACTTCATCGAGAGTGAAGCCGAGCTGATTCTGATTGAAGCCGCGCACCGAGATGCGCACCGCCCACTCGTAAGCTCCGTAAGGATCGGCCGAAGTGTAATCAACGCTGGGCAGTTGGGAGACGATCCGGATGGGACTGGTGCCGGGAGCCGCCTCCTGAATGACGGCATCGCTGACGGTTTGTTCGGTGCGAACTTCGCCAGGGGCCGTAACCGTGATGGTCTCTGTGTGCAGAATCTTGGGTTGCTGGGAGGATTGCTGGGAGGTGTCAGCGGGCGGTTGCTGTGCCACCGCACCAACTGCGCCCAGTAAAGCCAGGGCGAGAATTCCAACAGTTAGATGTCCTTGATTCATGGCCTCTCCGTATTGGTTCGAGTTTCCTGTCCGGCGTATTCCTCATGAGACTGAAGAACGTACAGGCCCGCAGTGACTTAACGCGGGAATGGTGGAAGGATGACGCAGTCGAGATCGTCAATGTCAGCCCGGCTTGCGCGGATTAACTAGCACCAATGTTGAGCCGAGTACGCATAAGACCTGTGAAGGGTTGATGAAAAAATGATGAAAGCTCGTCTGTGCGAGGAACGGAGTTAATCCAGTTTTGGCGGGCAAGAGGGAGAAAACGGGGTTGACCGAGAATCGTGACGGCATTCGTGTTTAGTATGGTTCTTTTTTACCGGCTGCTTGTGGGCTTCAAGGATGGACTACTGCGCGATCCATGTATCCCGAAATGGGTTTGCATACTTAACTTTACATCTTAAGGTTCTTGGGGTATGTTCCTGTTCTCGACAGATACACCCGTGCAGCGCAACGGAACCAAGCCGTTTTGCGAATGCAGTGAGCTCAACCCGCCAGGCTAAGGCAGACTGATTCAATCGCCTCCGCCGCTGCGGCTGCCATGGGTGCGTTGACTTGATCGATTGTTGTTCCGTGAACGCGAGGAAGGAGCACAGCGAAACATGTCACACACAACTACCGCTTTGAACGCCGATGTCCAAAAGCCCTCTCAAGATTTAGTGAACGCGGTGAAGAAGTCTTTTCTGCAGCGATATGGGCTCATCGCCGGCTTGATCGCACTGATTGCGGTTTGCATGATGCCTACTCCGGAAGGATTGCCGGTGGCGGGCAAGCGGATGCTGGCGATCCTGCTGTTCTCGGTCATCGTCTGGATCACGGATTCGATTTCCTATCCGGTCAGCGCAGTGGTCATCTGTGCGCTGATGGCGCTGCTTGTGGGCATGTCGCCCGATGTCGCCAATCCGAAGGTACTCTACGGAACGACCAAGGCGCTGGAGATGGCGCTGGGAGGCTTCTCGAACACCGCAGTCGCATTGGTGGGCGCGGCGCTGTTTATTGCAGCGGCCATGATGCATACGGGGCTCGACCGGCGCATTGCCCTGTTCATTCTCTCCAAAATCGGAGCCAAGACCAATCGCGTCCTGATCGGCGTCATTTTTGTGGGGTTCGTGCTCAGCTTCCTGGTACCGAGCACTACGGCTCGCGTCTCCTGCATGGTGCCAATCGTGATGGGCATCATCGTGGCTTTTGGAGTTCCGCTCAAGAGCAAGTTCGCAAGCGTGATGATGATTGCCGTGGCGCAAGCTGATAGCCTCTGGAACGTCGGCATCAAGACGGCTTCAGCGCAGAACATGATCGCCGTCAACTTCATCGAGAAAATGACAGGCCATACAATCACCTGGCCCTACTGGTTTATGGCGGCCGCTCCCTTTTCAGCCATCATGTCAGTCATTCTTTACTTTGTATTGATGAAGACCATACCGCCGGAAACCAATGAGATCGCAGGCGGCAAGGAAGCAATCGCACGCTCTTTGGCCGAGCTCGGCCCGATGAAGGCGAGCGAAAAGAAGCTGATGATCCTCTCGCTCATCCTCTTGTTCTTCTGGTCGACGGAGAAAATACTTCATCCTTTTGACACTTCTACCACTACGATTGTCGCCATTGCCATCATGTTCCTGCCACGTATTGGCATCATGACCTGGAAAGATGCTCAGTCTCGCGTAGGGTGGGGAACGCTGATGCTATTCGGCGTGGGAGTCAGCCTGGGTTCGGCAGTGTTGGCGACCAAGGCGGCAGCTTGGCTGGCAAAGCTCATCGTGGTCCTTTTCGGACTCCAGACGACCCCGATTCTCATGATTCTTGCGGTGTTTGCGGCTTTTCTCATCATTATTCACCTTGGGTTTGCCAGCGCCACAGCCTTGGCGGCAGCCATGATCCCAATCATTATCTCCGTCTTGCAGACGGTGAAGACTCCTGGCATTAACGTGGTTGGATTGACCATGGTGCTGCAATATGTCGTCAGCTTCGGATTCATCCTGCCGGTAAATGCTCCACAGAACATGGTGGCTTATGGCACAGAAACTTTCGAGGTTCGCGATTTTATTCGCACCGGTATTCCGCTGACCATCGCGGCCTATCTGCTTGTCTTGCTATTGGGCGCAACCTATTGGAAGTGGCTAGGCTTGGTTTAGCCAATAGCGTTGAGGCGCCCGCGGGAGAATGCTGGGTTCTGTTCGCGGACGCCGCACTGTCAAGGGCGGAATAAGAGCCGCCGCCGGACCTCGCGTCGCAAGTCCTTTGCCGCACCAACTCCACTGCCACCAAAGCTTTCCTCATGCGCACCAACCCCAGCCGGAATGAGCCACCGGCCCCTATGTGTTTTGTGAATGACAGCTATAAAGACAATTGTCTTGTATGGCGGACGATTTAGCAGCACTCTGAATACTAAAGAGCAAATATCAAGCGGCAGACGAAATGATCCCGCTGCTGTCAACGAGGTTGCCCCATGGAGACGAGTGCATGTCACGCGAACGCGACGCCAGTTGCCGGAAGTGTTTCGGCAACAGCGTATAACCATCCTTTACTGCAGGCGTTGCCAGCGACAGCCAAGCCGGCATGCAAATGCGGAAAGCTGCGTCCGCCCAGGAAACTCCATTCCGCAGTCGGCTTGTGGCTGGCGCTTTTTGTGGGCGTGCATTTTTCCATCTGCTTGACTGGAATGAATCCGCACAGCTACGAGGGAACGGTTGGCTTGGTTCACCGCTCACTTGCCTATCTCCCGGGTGCGGTACTGCTGCTGGTTCTTCTCCCCATGCTGCTGCAGGCCGGGAGCGGATTGTACCTGGCTGCGAAGGAAGGCATGCAGTACGACGTGAAACGCTGCGACCGCGGTGGAAAGCTGCGCTACTTCTTACAGCGGTGGAGCGGGATGGCAATGCTGGCTTTCCTGGTGCTGCACGTTGGGAGCATGCATGGCTGGGGGTTGAGCTTCGTCTCGAACGGGGCGCTCAACGGATCGGCGTTTGCGTACACGGCAGCCAAGTTCCACCCGTGGATCTCGCCGGCTCTGGATTCCATCACGATCATCCTTCTGTTGCTTGGAATCCTGGGAGCGGTGTTTCACATTGCTAACGGTGCGTGGTCGGGCGGAATTCTCTGGAAACTGGCGCAGAGCGAGCGCGGCAAAGCATGGTTGGGATACATTTGCGTGGGCGGCGGAGTCGTGCTGGCAGCGATGGGGACGATAGCTTGGTATGCCTTCAGCTTGAGTCCGAACGTGAGTGCAACTCTCGCAGTAACTGGCCGCTAAAGTATCCGTTCAGGCCTTTGACCCGTGAGTTTCCAGTTACTTGGCCACCGCCAAAATATCTCTTATACAGAACAGGTGTCGCGTTTGTATGGCATACTGAAGATTCTGCGGAACGGGGGCAGCGGTTGAGAATGGCCACTCGCAAATCTGAGAAGTGTGTGGAGGAAAGTTCAATTGGAAAATTCATTCACTGACATTGGGCGGCGGGAGTTTTTGATTAAAGGCGTTTCTGTGGCGCTGGTGGTCGCGGCCGGAAACAGCTGGCTGCGAGCGGAGCAACCGGCTACGTTGGACGTGGCATACGCGGGTTCCATGGGGTCGATGATGGAGGGTCCGGTGAAGGCTGCGGCCGCATCGGCCCTCAAGCTGGAGATGCATGGCCGGGCTCAGGGATCGAGCGCGCTGGCGCAGTTGATTGTGGGAGGAAACATCCGCCCGGACGTCTTCATCCCCGTTACGCCTGGACCTGCGCTTGCTGTTTTGCGTGCTGGCAAAGCCGACTCCGCCCAGCCCGTTGCGCACACGGAGATGGTCATTGCGTACAGTCCGAAGAGCCGTTTTGCTTCCCGCTTTGAAGCGGCGGCAAAGGGCAAGGCAGATTGGTGGAAGGTGTTGCAGGAGCCGGGGCTGCGTTTTGGACGCACCGATCCGGTGACCGATCCGCAGGGACGCAACATTATCTTCACCATGATGCTGGCAGCCAAAATGTACAAGCAGGCAGACCTGGTGGAGAAGGTGCTCGGCCCAACGATCAACGAGAAACAGATATTTCAAGAGCAAACGGTTGAGGCGCGGCTGCAGAGCGGCGAACTGGATGCCGCGTCTGCCTATAAGATCCAGCCGGGACCGTTCAATCTACCCTATATCAGCTTGCCCAAGGAGTTGAACTTGAGCGGCCAAAGCGTGCATACCGACCATCCGGAGATAGTTCTCTCCGTTGGCGGAAAGACGTATTATCCCGAGTCGCTCATCTATTACGCTCTTGCACTCAAAGACGCACCCAACCCTAAGGGCGCTGCGGCATTTATGGCATGGCTTAAAGGCGATGGGGGACAGGCGATTTTCCGCCGCTATTACTACGACGCGCCGGGGGACGCCTCCGTGCTTCGCGGATGAAGATGGATCGCCGCTGGATCGCCAGAGTTGCCGCCACTCTATTCGCGGTAGCGCTCCTCTACCCATTTACCGCATTGTTCGCGCACATCGGTCCATGGCAATGGGGCGAGGATATCCGTGGGCCGGCAATGTCTTCCATGCGAGTGTCTCTGCTGCTGACGAGTTACTCCATGCTGATCATTGTGGCGATCGGCACGCCGGTTGCCACTTACATTGCGCATTGCAAGATGCGGGAACGGCTGTTGTGGCAGGCTGTATTGCTGATTCCCATTCTGCTGCCGCCGCTCGCGCTGGGCATACTACTGAGTTTGGCATTCGGTCCATATGGGGCTGTAGGCGGGTGGCTGGAACACTTCGGTATCGAGATGACGAACAGCGCCACGGCATTTGTCTCCACCCAGGTGTATGTCGGCATGGGTTATTACGTACTGGGAGCAGTGGCCGCATTCGATGCGGTTCCACAGATGCTGCAGAAGCAAGCTGCCTTGCTCGGCCTTACTCCGTGGAAGGTTTTTCTGCGGGTGACGCTACCGCTCTCGCGGCTTGGCTTGGCGGTTGCCCTCAGCATCGCGTGGGTCAGGGCATTCGGTGAATTTGGCGCGGTCGTGATCACGGCCTATTATCCTTCAGGCATGCCGGTACAGTTGTGGGTCAACCTGCAGAGCTTTGGTTTGCCCGCGGTAATGCCACTGCTGATGGTTTTCCTGGCAGTCGCTCTGCCGCTTCCCTGGTTGGTCCACGTGCTGGCACAGCGACGCCATGCTTAAAGCCCATATCGTCAAAAAGCGTCGCGAGATGACCGTGGATGTCTCGCTGGAGTTGAAACGCGGCGATGCACTCGGATTGTTCGGCGCATCGGGTGCGGGCAAGAGCACCGTGCTGGCATGCATCGCTGGAATCGAAGACGCGGACGGCGGTTTCGCCGAGGTGGGCGATGTCCAACTCTTTCCGCCGTCACTGCCATTGCATCGGCGCCGACTCGGATATTTGACGCAGGAGCCGGGGCTGTTTCCTCATCTGACGGTTGGCGAGAACGTGAGGTTTGGCGTTCCCAAAGAGATTGCGGCAGATGGTGAACAGAATCAGTGGATCGAAACCTTGCGCGACCGTCTGCATCTGGGGCCGCTGTGGTCGGCACCGGCGTCGTTAATCTCTGGAGGGCAGGCGCGCCGTGTGAGCCTGGCCCGAATGCTGGCGCGCAAGCCTCCGCTGGTTTTGCTGGACGAGCCATTCGCAGGCTTGGACCGGCAGTTAGTCCGTGAGCTGATTGACGATCTGATTTTCTGGAACCAGACCATGGGCTTCAGCATGATCGCGGTCGATCACCAAGTTGAAGTCCTTAAACGGCTGTGTCCTCAGCAGGCCATTGTGCTGGAGCGCGGGAAAATCGTGCAGCAGGGCACATGGGATGAGCTGTACAGCGCCCCGGCTACTCCGTTGTTGCGCTCCCTGCTTGCTCCTATTTGATCATTGCAGGGGCAGGGAATCAGACGAGACGATCACCAGCCGTGCGCATGTCGTAGCCAATGCAGGCTTCCACCTCGCGGCGGAATGAGGCACGGCCCAAGGTCTCAATCAGTGTCTGAATCGGCGGCAGGTTGAGTTGGGTTCGGCGAAGGACAAGCTTATAAGGTCTCTTTGCCAAGGGAATGAAGTCCAGTCCCAACGAGCGTGCGACCGCCTGGGTACTGATGCAGCAGTCCACCTCGCCGCTCTGTACCAGGCGTGCCGGGGGAAGCTGTCCGAAACTGATTCGCTCGTAGCCTTTCACTTTGCTGGAAGCGATGCCATGCTCTCGCAGCAGATCGTCGAGCAAAAGTCTGCAGCCTGCTCCCGGCTCGCGATTTGCAATGCGCACGTCTTTGCGTAAGAGGTCGGCGATTCCTGAGATTTTTTTGGGATTGCCCTTGGCTACCACAAGTCCTTCGTGCCAAACCGCATACGAGATAACGGCAACAGAGTTCCTGGTGAACATCTTCGCTGGCGATAGAGCACCATCGCCTCCGTCCCCGCCCGCCAGGTGTGTGCCGGCGACATGCACCAGCCCCTTGTGCAGCAGTTCCAGCGAGCGCGAACTATTCTGGTAGGCGATCACCAGGTCACAACCCTGCCGTTGCAATGTGTTCGCAAGGATGGATGCGCTCGGATCGCAACCTGCAATCAAAATCCGGGAGGGACTATTCCAGCCGGTTTTGAAGACCTGAACCTTGGCGTTGGCAAGACGTTTCCCACCGGAAAGAGGCGCGATTAGAACCCCATCCGTGGCCGGTAACCCCCAGCCCCCCTCATCGGGAAGCACCGCTACGAGATGTCCGTTGACGGTACAAAGCCGCAGCGGCTGTCCGGCTGGCAATGACTCCGGATCGCCCAGCACAACTGCCTCAGCCGTCTGATCGGTTGCTTGCTCCTCCGGTTCCAGTTGGAATATCTCCTCGACGGAAGATTCGAGGATGCGAGCCAGCCTGAGGCTGACCGCGGTGTTCGGGACATAGGTGCCTGCCTCAATGGCATAGACCGTTTGACGGCTGATGCCAACTGCTGCAGCCAACTGCGAGGCGCCCAGCCCCCGTTTCGTCCTTAACTGCGCGAGACTATTCTGCACGTCCATTGTCGCTTTGAAAGCTCCCTCGATGGTGGTATGTATTCTATACGCAACTGATGAAGCGAATACGAGGAACTGTGAACAACGACGAACAATCTTCCCGCGCCGCAATTCCTGCTCTGTACCCGATCGGAGTGATCCATACCCCATTCCAACGATCGGAAGGCACTCCGATTCAAAGCGCGGTGGCAAACGGCGCCAACGGGGTCATTGAATTGTATCCGGAGTTCGTCCCGGGCCTGCGCGATGTTGCAGAATTTGAGCGGCTCTGGCTGATTTACTTGCTTGATCGCGCGGCTCCGCCTCAGTTGACCGCTCGCCCGTATCTGGATACTGAGGAACGCGGCGTCTTTGCCACCCGCTCGCCAGCCCGGCCAAATCACATTGGATTCTCTGCGGTCCGCCTTCTTGGTGTGGACGAGAACCGATTGCACATTTCGGATGTGGATATGCTGGATGGCACGCCTCTGCTCGACATCAAGCCCTACGTTCCGGATTTCGATTGTTTCAACGTGACGCGAGTGGGATGGTATGCGGGTAAATCGGCGAAGAATGTTGTCGCGGATGATCGCTTTGAAGCACGAAAGTCGACGGATCACAATCGTTAGGGGCTCAAGATTTCCGCAAGGCACAAGGAGGGCGGCGAATGCAGCGAATCGCGAAGTGTCTGGTAATCACAGCCGTAATGTTGTCAAGCATCGTAATGATGGCGCAGCTTGCACTGGAAGTTGAGGGTGGCGCGAAGAAGTCGATATCGCAATCCGAATTCCAAAAGATGCCACATCAAACATTGACGGTGACTAATCCACATACGAAAAAGCAGGAGCAGTACGAGGGAGTTCTGCTGCGTACCCTACTCGACCAGGTCGCGGTCCCAGCGGGTGAAAAGCTGCGAGGCCCAGAGATGCGCGACTACATCGTCGTCAGCGCTAAGGACGGATATCAAGTCGTCCTGTCTCTCATAGAAGTCGACCCACTGTTTCAGCAGAATCAGGTTCTGGTGGCGGACACGCTGGATGGCAAGCCGCTCGACGACAAGCACGGCCCGCTGGAACTGGTCGTTCCGGCGGATCAACGTCCCGCACGATGGGTTCGGATGATCAGCAAAATTAGCGTGCACCGGGCTCCTTGACCGGCACTCCTGGTTGCAAATTATCGGCATGTTGAGTATTGCCACATCAGCGAGCGAGTTACATTGGTTCATGGACCTGCTGGGGCAAGCTGCGTTGTGAACGGCTTCACGCGTTGTGGCCGGTTGAGTACAAACTTTGCCCGAAGTTTGAGAGAGCGTAAGAACGTGGCGCAAGACTCTCTTGCTAGGGCAGCGGTGTAATGGTCTTTATCCGCTGCCAGTTAACGGCTGAGCCCCCGAAGCCAGCCATGCAGATAAGCAACGACACTATCTATCTAGGTAACGGGCACACAAAGTCACAGGACGCAGGCACCCACTCGGGATGCGGATGGCCCATGCCGCTTTCTAGCTAAACTCTCATTCTCACAACACTGAAGATTCTGCACAGAGCTGCCGATAGCAACCAGCCAACAGAGCGGACCGCCGTGCTCCTGCCGCATATGTTATGGATTCCCCGGAACGGAGTGTGCCAAACGTGATCGAGACGGAGAGCCTACGACTGGGCAAGCTACTGGATCTTTGCCATGATGCGATTTATGTAGTTAATTTAAGGGATTTCACCATCGCTTTATGGAACAAAGGCGCGGAAAATCAATTCGGCTGGACGAAGAAAGAAGCCATAGGCAGAAATGCCCATGAACTGTTGCAGGTGCGTCTTCCGAAGCCTTTCCAGGAGATTGAATCCGAACTGTATTCGACTGAAGGCTGGGAAGGCGAGATTTGCCGCGTGAGCCGATCCGGAGCCGAATCCATTTCTGCAAGCCGCTGGGTCCTGGAGCGCGATAGCGAGGGGAAGCCCTCGGCGGTTCTGGTAATCAATCACGACATTACGAAGCGCAAACGAGCCGAAGAAGCCCTTCTGGTTGCGCATAATGAACTCCAGATGCTATTCAACGCCATTCCTTCGATCCTGATCGGGCTGGACAATCGTGGGAGGATCATTCGCTGGAACTCGGCGTCAGAAATCCTCTTTGAATTGCAGGCCGCGGATGTCTACGGGAAATCCATTGGGAGTTGCGGGATTCAATGGCTGAAGGAGAATCTTGAAAGCGAATTCATTAGCCATTCCGAGGCACAAGTCAGTAAGAGAATCGACAATGTCCCCTTCTCGAAGGACGGCCAAACAAGATTCCTTGGTATTACTTCGCTCCGCCTGGAGAATGATGACGATGCTTTACCTGGAGTTCTTCTCATCGGCGCAGATTTAACAGAAAGAATCACGCTGGAGAATCAACTTCGACAGGCCCAGAAGCTGGAAGCAATCGGCCAACTTGCGGCTGGTATCGCCCACGAAATTAACACGCCGACGCAGTTTATCGGAGATAACACCCGTTTTCTCGGAGAGACGTGGAACGGAATCAGCGCTGTTATCTCGGCGGCTCGGGCTATGCGCCGCGAGGGCGAAAAAGGAACGATTATCCCTGAGACGCTTGCTGCCTTTGACACGGCGAGCGAAGAAGCAGATCTCGACTACGCTCTCGCTGAAGTACCGCAAGCAATCGCTCATTCGCTGGACGGGGTTCAACGGGTAGCGAAGATTGTTCAATCCATGAAGGAGTTTTCACACCCGGGAGCCGAGTACAAGCAACCTGTAGACATTAACCGGGCGATTGAAACTACCGTAACCGTAGCGCGAAACGAATGGAAATACGTAGCCGACGTGCAAATGTCCCTGGATCGGGAGTTGCCCCCTGTACCCTGCTTTGCAGCTGAGTTCAATCAGGTCATCCTGAACCTCCTGGTCAATGCTGCGCATGCTATCGCAGAAGTGAGCGCTAAGGATGACTCCCCCAAAGGGAAAGGCGTCATCACCATCACAACCAAGCAAGAGGACAGCTGGTTGGAAGTCAAAATTCGGGATACTGGCGCGGGGATACCGGAACGAATTCGACCGAGGATATTTGAGCCCTTCTTTACTACAAAGGAAGTTGGCAAAGGCACTGGGCAAGGATTGGCATTAGCACATTCTGTGATTGTGAAGAAACATGGCGGCAGGATTTGGTTTGAGAGTGAAGTGGGCGTAGGGACCTCGTTCATCATACGCATACCGCTGAATCCCGTGCTGAATTGATCTCTGCCGGGTCCTTGTCGCAAGAGAAACATTGGTGGTGTGGGAATAACTTGAGGCAAGGTCAGCGCTATGAATGAAAAAGTGTTGTTCGTTGATGATGAAGCCGCGGCATTGATTGGCTACCAGCGAAACTTACGCCGCGAATTCACGATCGACGTGGCGATTGGGGGTGCGGCCGCCTTAACCAAGGTGGCGAGCGCCGGGCCGTACGCGGTTATCGTCTCCGACATGCGAATGCCTGTCATGAACGGTATCCAGTTGCTTAACAGAATCAGGACCCTGGCCCCGGACAGCACGCGCATAATGCTCACCGGTAACTATGATTTAGACACGGCAATCAAGGCTGTTAATGATGGCAGAGTTTTCCGGTTTCTGACCAAGCCAGCCACCAAGGAAACGCTGGTAGCGGCTCTGGCCGCGGGAATTGAGCAGTATCGGCTGGTCACCGCAGAGAAGGAACTGCTGGAAGAGACCTTGAGCGGGAGCATCAGGGTGCTTACCGAGGTTCTAAGTCTGGTCAATCCCGGCGCGTTTAGCCGTGCACTTCGGATTCGACAGTATATTCAACACCTCGCGGCCAAACTCCATCTCAGTTCGCCTTGGCGTTTTGAGGTCGCGGCCATGATGTCGCAGCTAGGCTGCGTCACACTTCTGCCCGAAACTGTTGATGCAGTGTTTTCAGGAGGCAAACTATCCGCCGAGCAGCAGGCTTGTTTCGATGCACATCCCTCGGTTGCTCAGCGCCTGCTATCAAACATTCCCCGTATGGAATCGATTGGCTGGATGATCGCACATCAGAACGATGCGACGTTGGAGAGACTCGCGGGCGACTCATCGACGGCGGATGAAAGCACCTGGTTGGGCGCGCAGATGTTAAGGGCGGTTCTGGCATTTGACCGGCTGCTGATGCAGGGAAAGTCGAAGGAGCAAGCGATTCAAGAGCTACTGTCATCGCCGAGTAAGTTTACTTCGTCGATTCTAGCCGCACTGTCTGAAGTGGAAATGGAGTGCGAACGCATGGATTCGCGGCGCTGTCCCGTATCCAGCCTGGTTCCCGGGATGATTCTCGACGAGGATGTGCGCACCCATAGCGGAATGCTGATTGTAGCGAAAAAACAGGAGATCACGTTCCCCCTCATGGTACGGCTCCAAAACTTCAGCCAATCCGGT
This sequence comes from uncultured Acidobacteriaceae bacterium, assembly GCA_964559875.1. Taxonomy (GTDB): domain Bacteria; phylum Acidobacteriota; class Terriglobia; order Terriglobales; family Acidobacteriaceae; genus TOLSYN. The sequence continues at coordinate 5,773 of CAZLJQ010000005.1, read as the reverse complement.
TCGATCCCCACTGACGTGATGGTGCTGCGCCCATCCTCTTCTAAATCGGAATGCTGAGATAAGGACAAGCTACAAGGAGAAATCAGATGTCAAATCCCAGAATCCTGTTCGTCGACGATGAGACGATGCTGCTAATGGGGCTCCAGCGTGGCTTGCGCAGAATGCGTGCGGAATGGGAGATGGAATTTGTCTCCAGCAGTGCTGCGGCTCTGGAGGCTATGGCGCGATTGCCATTCGACGTGATCGTGACCGATATGTGCATGCCGGAAATGAGCGGAGCTGAACTGCTGGAGCACGTAGGGACACAATATCCGCAAACTCTCAGGTTTATCCTCTCGGGCCAGTGCGACCGTAAGTCCACTCTGCGAACCGTGAACTCGGCTCACCAGTATTTGGCAAAACCGTGCGACCTCGAGGAGCTTCGTCAAAAGCTGATGAGCGCTTTGGCACTTAGAAATCTGGTAGAAAGCACGACGCTGAAAGAAGTTATTTTACGAATCAAGACCCTGCCTGCCATGCCGTCTCTTTATCGTGAGCTCGTCAACAAGTTGGAGTCACCACTCTGTTCAACTAAGGACGTCGGCGAGATCATCGAGCACGACATGGCGTTAACCTCGAAGGTCTTGCAGATGGTCAACTCGGCATTCTTCGGACTGGGACGGCACGTCGCCAGCCCTACCTACGCCTTGTCACTGCTTGGAACCGAAATCGTCAAATCGCTGGTTTTAACCCTTGAACTGTTTTCGCAGCTTCATGCTGATGGCTTTCCGCGCGGTCGAGGCGATTGGCTCTTGAACCATAGTATCGCCACCAGCCGAATGTCTCGAAGAGTTGCTCAATTGGGTGCCGGAGATCGCGCGTTGATGGACGACTGCTCTACCGCAGGGCTACTTCACGATCTTGGAGAGCTCATCCTCGCGTCTGAACTCAGCTCGGAATACAAAACAATCGTCAAGGTGGCAGACGCTGAAAACATCAGCACTCAGGACGCTGAGCTCAAAGTACTCGGTTGCGGCCACGCCGAACTAGGCGCCTATCTGCTCGGAATCTGGGGGCTCCCCGTAAACGTGGTCGAAGCCGTGGCTTGGCATCATCACCCGTCAGTAAGTCCAGTTAGCAAACCGTGCCCACTGGTGGCGGTTCACATAGCGGCCTGCGCGAGCACGGGTCTCGATCCCTACCGGCCGCAGGATTGTTTTGAGATCGACCACGCTTTTCTGGATCGGTGTGGTCTGAAGGAAAAAGAAGTTGAGTTGATAGATGCGTGTAAGAGCTTATTGCCGAACATCGACCAGTGACTACATAAATGTCAGCCCGCAGGACCTACATGCGAACGCCGATCAATAACCGTCGACTTCGACAACCGCCTTGGCAAAGGCTTGCGGTGCTTCCTGAGGCAGATTGTGCCCGACGCCACCTTTGACGACCTTGTGCGCATATTTGCCCGAGAATTTGTTGGCATAGGAACTGGCGTCCGGGTGTGGTGCACCATTGGCATCACCTTCAAGGGTAATGGTAGGCACGGTGATGGCCGGGAATTCGGCAAGGCGTTTTTCCAGATCGTCATATTTAGGCTCGCCTTCAGCCAAGCCGAGCCGCCATCGGTAATTATGGATCACGATGGCGACATGATCCGGGTTGTCAAGGGACATTGCGCTGCGATCGAACGTGGCATCGTCAAAGTTCCATTTCGGCGATGCGATCTGCCAAATTAGCTTCGCGAAATTGTGCCGGTATTTGTCGTAGCCGGCGCGGCCGCGTTCGGTGGCAAAGTAATATTGGTACCACCATTGGAGCTCAGCTTTTGGTGGCAATGGCGTCTTGCCGGATTCTTGGCTGCCGATCAGATAACCGCTGACGGAGACCAGCCCCTTGCAGCGTTCGGGCCAGAGTACCGCCATGATGTCGGCTGTCCGCCCTCCCCAATCGTAACCGGCGATGATTGCCTTCTGGATCTTGAGAGCATCCATCAGAGCGATGGTATCGACAGCTTGCGCCGCTGGCTGGCCATTCCGGACCGTTTCACTTGATAGAAAGCGCGTCGTGCCATAACCGCGCACGTACGGGACGATCACTCGGTAGCCTGCCGACGCCAGCAAAGGCGCTACATCGACGTAGCTGTGAATGTCATAAGGCCAGCCGTGCAGAAGGATGACCGCAGAGCCGTTGGCGGGGCCAGCTTCGGCGTAGCCAACGTTCAGAAGACCGGCGTCAATCTGCTTCAGTGAAGTGAATGACGTGTTCGTCCCCAGCTTGATTGGGGGTACATCTTTCGGGTTTATCTTGCTGGATTGCGCGTCGGCGGAAGCGATCATGCAGAACTGGGCAGCGGCCATCGTCATGGCGGCAGTGCCAAGAAATTGACGGCGATTGCAATTGGTTTCTTGTGACATTTATGTCTCTCCGATGGAATTCATTCGCACTTACATGACGAGATGTTGCGACGACGTTATAACCTTCCTTCAGGAAGGCCTCGACCAAACCCGCATTACTACCACACCGGTGACGATTGCTGTTTTCTTGTCTGATATTCAGCCCCGCTTCTAATCCTGTTCAGGCTGCGCTTACGAAAGCGATTCACGGCGTGGCGGAGGCGTTGCCCGGCGTCGGGTCTCTCGTTGTTGAACGAGTGTTAATTTACGGAACTGGCTCATGCTGCTGGAGAGGGTTGCTGTCCTAGAAACTTGGATCGAGTCGGCGTGATAGTGCGAATTCAGTCGTGCGATTCTGCCCCAAACGAAACTCCCAGCTATGGCTTGGCATCGGAATAGTTTGAATTACAAGAAGGGATTTTGCTGAAGGAGACCGACCGATGATGGCACCTGTTTCTCAGTATCAAGGATATCTATGAGCACGAAATACGATGCCATTGTTATCGGCACCGGCCAGTCAGGTCCATTCCTGGCGACTCGACTGGCGGATGCCGGAATGAAGGTCGCGATCATCGAGCGAAAATTCTTCGGTGGAACCTGTGTCAACGCTGGATGCATTCCTACCAAAACGATGGTGGCCAGCGCCTACGCCGCGCACCTTGCAAGCCGCGGCCCGGAGTATGGAGTCCGCCTGCCGGGGGAGGTCTCTGTCGATATGGGGCGAGTACACGCGCGCATGAACGAGATCCGGCTGTCTGATCGCAAGGGCGCGGAAGACCGGCTTCGCAGTCACAAGAACTGTGGTGTTTACGCGGGCCACGGGCGCTTTATATCTGCGCACGAAGTGAGCGTCGGGAATGAAGTGCTTAGCGCCGATAAGATCTTCATCAACGTGGGTGCGCGCGCCGTAATTCCGCCAATGCCGGGCGTGGATCAGATCAGCTACCTTACAAATTCCTCGATATTAGAGGTCGATTACCTGCCTCCGCATCTCGTCGTCATTGGAGGCAGCTACATTGGCCTCGAGTTTGCGCAGATGTTTCGCCGCTTCGGCAGCAAGGTGACCATCGTCGAGATGGCTTCCCGCCTGCTCCTACGCGAGGATGAGGACATATCTGCGGCGATTCTCGACATCATGAAGCGTGAAGAAATCAATGTTCGTCTGAATGCCAAATGTATCGGATTCTCGAAGCGAGAAGATGGAATTGGAATAAACGTCGATTGCGAGGAAGGCTCGCCGCAAGAGATCGGAACGCATGTACTCCTTGCGGTTGGCCGTCAGCCGAATACCGACGATCTCGGGATGGAAAAAGTGGGCATCGCTCGTGACGTTCGGGGAAACATAGTGGTCGATGACGAGTTGCACACCAACGTGCCCGGCATCTGGGCGTTAGGCGACTGCAACGGAAAGGGCGGGTTTACCCACACGTCCTACAACGACTTTGAGATTGTCGCCGCAAATCTTCTGGACAATGATCATCGCCGAGTCAGCGATCGCATTCCTGCCTACGCCCTTTACATCGATCCTCCACTGGGACACGTGGGGATGAGCGAAACACAGGTAAGGAAGTCAGGTAGAAAAGCGCTTATTGGGATGTTGCCGATGACCAGTGTTGGACGCGCGGTGGAGAAGGGAGAAACGCTCGGTTTCATGAAGGTTATGGTCGACGCTGATACGAAGAGAATTCTGGGCGCCTCCATCTTAGGCACTGGCGGTGACGAAGTTGTTCATAGCATTCTGGACGTGATGTACGCCAAGGCTCCCTACACGGTCATTGAGCGCGCGATGCACATACACCCCACGGTCTCCGAACTCATTCCGACGATGCTCGAGAATCTGAAGCCCCTGACACCTCGGGATTAGTCGCGAGATGGAGACATGAAAAGACCCGTCCCGGCGGAATCTGCTTCCGCGTTCATCGACGAGAAGATCAAGGAACTTGGAGACTGGCGTGGGATGACGCTCGCAAAAGTGCGCAGAATCATACATGAGGCAGATCCTGAGATCCTGGAAGAGTGGAAGTGGATGGGGACTCCCGTCTGGTCCCACGGCGGCATCGTCTGCACGGGAGAGACATACAAGAACGTCGTCAAGATGACATTTGCCAAGGGAGCAGCGTTGAAGGACCGTTCAGGTCTATTCAACTCCAGTCTCGACGGGAATATCAGGCGCGCCATCGATATCCGCGAAGGCGACGAGGTCGACGAGGCAGCCTTAAAGGATCTCATCCGCGCTGCAGTTGCGCTCAATCTCGAGGGCAAGAGCGAGCCGAAGCCGCGGCGAGCGAACAGCAAGCGGGCCGACTAGCTTCAGCGCAGGTCTCGGCCATCTCTCCTCCCTAGGGTAACAGTCCGCCGGAATCGAGCGGTAGACTGAAAGTAGAGCAGCTTTCATTTGCGAGCGTAATGATGAGCATTCTTGTCTTCAATGCGGGATCGAGCAGCTTGAAATTCGGGTTGTTCGATTCCGAGGCTCTAGAGACCTTGGTTTCGGGCGCGATCGACTGGGCTGACGGTGACCGGCGCAGGGCAAAGTTCACGTTGCGTTGCGGCCATCAGCAGCAGACGCAATCGACGGTTGACGTGGCCGATGACGGCGCAGCGGCCACACGCGCCATTCGTGCGTTGCTCGAGGAGCACAACATCAGCGTTGTCGGGCACAGAGTGGTGCACGGAGGCTCGAATTTGCAGAGCGCGGCTCGGATCGACGATAACGTGAAGGCGACTATTGTTGCCTTCGCCGAAGTCGCGCCGCTGCACAATCCTCCTGCGTTGCAGGCGATACAAGCCTCCGAAGCCGCGTTACCGGGCGTGCCGCAGGTCGCGGTTTTCGATACAGGGTTCTTCGCCGCTTTGCCGGAGCGCGCATACCTGTTTCCGTTGCCTTATGAGTGGTACGAGAAGTGGGGCGTGCGGCGTTTCGGATTTCACGGCATCAGCAACGCCTACTGCGCCGGGCGTGCCGCAGAGATGCTGGACCGTGGGTTGTCTGAACTGCGCATCGCCACCTGTCATCTCGGAGGCGGTTGCTCGGTAACGGCCGTGCGTGGTGGCGTGCCAGTTGCCACCACGATGGGAATGACGCCGCTGGCGGGAATCATGATGGGAACCCGGCCGGGCTCTATTGATCCGGGCATACTGATTCACCTGCAGCGACGCTGTGGACTCACGGTCGAAGATATCGACGAGGCCTTGAATCATCACTCCGGATTATTGGGCCTCTCCGGCGTGTCGCCGGACATGGCCGCGATTGAAGCGGCTGCAGGCAAAGGCAATATCCGGGCGCGGATGGCCTTCGAAATTTTCGCCGATAGCGTGCGCTCGGCCATCGGCGCATCGGTCGTCAGCATGGGAGGAATCGATGCGCTGGTGTTTACGGACCGCATCGGAGAAGGCTCTGC